>JAZUHP010000094.1:0-78687 GCA_045641785.1 Bacteroidaceae bacterium | reverse complement strand
ATGAATTAGAGAAATACTTGGGTGGTTTTAGCCTCGGGGTTCCACCTCTTCCCATCCCGAACAGAGAAGTTAAGCCCGAGCGCGCCGATGGTACTGCACCGCAATGTGGGAGAGTAGGTCGCCGCCTTCTTGAGAGAGTCTCCAGCAATACGCTGGAGGCTCTTTTTTGTGCTTTATTGCGGGGGGTACTAGGGGCCTTAGAGTCCTTAGAGACATTAGGACTAATGACTCTAGAGTCTTTAAGGTCTCTAGGTCAGGGGCTTTAGGCTAATGACTTTAGAGTCTTTAGGGTCTCTAGGTCTGTGGTTTTAGGCTAATGACTTTAGAGTCTTTAGGGTCTTTAGGTCAGGGTCTTTAGGCTAATGACTTTAGAGTCTTTAAGGTCTTTAGGTCAGGAGCTTTAGGCTAAGGACTATAGTGTCTTTAGGGTCTTTGCCTTTTTCTACTCTTTCTTTTCTAATAATTCTTCTTATTCTAATTTTAATTCATATCTTTGCGATATGAATTGGTTTGATCGTATACGAAACATTAAGTTTCTCCTTATTATTTGTGCAATATTTATTGCTTTTCTGTCACTCCTAACATCTAATTATCTCATAAGTGATCTTAAGGCTGGTGAGATAAATAGTGTTGAGGTGTGGGCTGAAGCTATGCGCTCTCTGAATAGTGCAGACGAAAATACAGATTTGAATCTTGTACTTAAAGTGATTAATGGAAATAATTCTATTCCTGTTATTGTAGAAGATAATAATGGTAATGTTATTGCTTATAGGAATGTTGAAAACGAGTTTTCAAATAAGAAGGATTCTGTTAGTCAATTAAACTTTATTGCAAAGAGAATGAGACAAGATGGCCAGTTTATTAAGATTGACTTGCCTGATGTAGTGAACGACGATGGTTCTGTTACAAAAGATTATCTTAATATCTTTTATGATGAGTCTCTGATGCTTAAGAGACTTGAAGCGTATCCTTTTGTTCAACTTGCTGTTGTCGTTATTTTTGTCATGGTATCTATATTTGCCTTGTTTGCGGCAGCAAGGGCTGAACAGAATAAGGTGTGGGTGGGACTGACAAAGGAAACGGCACATCAGTTAGGTACTCCTATTTCTTCTTTGATGGCCTGGTATCAGGTGTTGAGGGAAACATATCCTGATGATGGCCTTATTCCTGAGATGCAGAATGATATAAATCGTCTTGAACGTATAGCTGATAGGTTCTCAAAGATAGGTTCTTTACCAGAACCTAAACCTGAGGAACTGAATGATGTTGTTGCTCGTGTTGCTTCGTATATGGATCTTAGAACATCTAACAAGGTAAGGATAGATGTCGATATGCCTTCGGACCCAGTCATCGTTAACCTTGTGCCTTCTTTGTTTGAGTGGGTCATTGAGAATCTGTGTAAGAATGCAGTTGATGCTATGGAAGGTGCAGGGTTTATTAAGATATCTGTTACTGAAGATACTAATTTCGTTGTTGTGGAGGTTAGTGATACTGGAAAAGGTATTCAAAAGTCAAATTTCAATAATGTGTTCAAGCCTGGTTTCACAACAAAAGAGAGGGGGTGGGGACTTGGACTTTCCCTCGTAAAACGTATAGTAGAACAATATCATAAAGGTAAGATATTCGTTAAGTCTTCTGAATTGGGTGTTGGTACTACGTTCAGAATTGAGTTGCCTCGGAGTATATAATCATCACTTAGTATGTGCTGTTAATCTGTTTTTGTTGACTTCAACTTACTACATTTTAGTACTTTTGAGACATTACTATGATTAAAATGCTTTGTCTATTTAAAAAAGATGAAGTAAACTTTTCTCATGTTTTATTTATTTTATATCTTTGCACGCTGAATGAATACGAATGGTACATATCAGATAGATTTGTTGAGCTCTCAGCTTGACGGTAAGGTTATCACTTGTAATGAAAGTGATGATTTTTTTGCTGCTATAGATGGATTGCTTGACAGGGGTAACGTCAATACAGAAATAAAGTGTCGTTGCACTGGTACAATGTTTAAGTTTGACATTCATTCGGAAGGGTATGTAATTGTTCCTTGTGACGTTTGTCTTGCGGATCTCGAATTGCGGATCGATACCACAGATGAACTTATTGTTAAACTTGGTGATGAGTACTCTGATGAAGGTGATTGTGTTATTGTTCCTGAGGCAGAAGGTTATATTGACCTTGCACAATACATCTACGAATTTATAGCTCTTAGCATGCCGATATCGTGTAGTCATGAACCTGGGAAATGTGATGAAGCGATGATGCAAGAACTCAGCAAGCATCAGGCTGCCCGAAGCAGTTATGAAGATGATGAGAGCGAAGATTCTGAACAGCCTGAGCAGATAGATGAGCGATGGCAAGCATTAAAGAATTTAATTAACAAATAAAAAGTAAAGTAATATGGCACATCCAAAAAGAAGACAGTCAAAGACTAGAACTAGAAAGAGAAGAACTCATGACGGTGCAGTAGCTCCAACACTTGCTGTTTGTCCAAACTGCGGTGAATTCTATGTTTATCACACTGTTTGTCCATCATGTGGATACTACAGAGGTAAGGTTGCAATCGTTAAGGAAGCTGCTATCTAATTCTACAATAAATATAATCAGCAAGGCCTAAAGTATGGAAAAGATTAATGCCGTGATTACAGGTATAGGTGGTTATGTACCTAATTATATCCTGGACAACGAAGAGATGTCTCGAATCGTTGATACAAGTGATGAATGGATTATGGAGCGTATTGGCGTCAAGACACGTCACATCCTTAAGCCAGAACAGGGTGCAGGAACTTCTTACCTCATGACAAAAGCTGTTCAACAGCTTCTTGAGAAGACAAAGGTCGACCCAGATACTATTGAGGCGCTGATTGTTGCTACTACTACTCCAGACTATCATTTCCCATCTACTGCTTCGCTTGTAATTGGTAATTGTGGTTTGAAGAATGCGTTTGGCTTCGATATGGAAGCTGCTTGCTCAGGTTTCCTTTATGCAATGGAGGTTGGAGCTGGTCTTATTTCTTCTGGCCGTCATAAGAGAATCATTGTTTGTGGTGGTGATCATATGTCATCAATGACAAACTATGAGGATCGTAACACTTGCCCTATCTTTGGTGATGGTGCAGCATGTGTTTTGATGGAAGCTACAACTGAAGAGTATGGTTTGATGGATACATATTTCCGTGTTGACGGAAAGGGATATGATCCATTACATATGGCAGCTGGTGGTTCTGCTAAGATGCCAAGTCACGAGACTGTTGACAATCGTGAACACTATGTCTATCAGGAAGGACGTACAGTATTTAAGCATGCTGTAACAAATATGTCAAATGCAGTTGAAACTATTTGTGAGCGTAATGGTCTCACAAAGGATAATATTGCATGGGTTGTTCCTCATCAGGCAAATGTTCGTATTGAGTCAGCTGTTGCACGTCGTATTGGCGTAGATGAAGATCATGTGATGATTAATATCGATCATATGGCAAACACTTCTGGTGGAACGCTTCCGCTTGCTCTTTGGGAGTATGAGCCACAACTCAAGAAGGGAGACAAGCTTGTGTTTACTGCATTCGGTGCAGGATTCACTTGGGGTGCTTCTTATATGATTTGGGGTTACGATGGAAGCAAGTTTGCTGACACTCCTGCCGATTTCTACAAGGAAGGCAAGATTAGTCGTGAAGAGTGGTATGCAAAACGCAACAATGCAGAATAATTAAACTTTTATAAAAAGCGCATCGCTATGTGACGGTGCGCTTTTTTAATAACTATTAGTATATGCACAAGTCTGGATTTGTTAATATCGTTGGTAATCCAAATGTAGGAAAGTCAACACTTATGAATCTCTTTGTTGGAGAGAGAATCTCTATTGCCACTTTCAAGGCGCAAACTACACGTCATCGTATTATGGGAATTATTAATGACGATGAGGTGCAGATAGTGTTCTCTGATACTCCTGGTGTGTTGAAGCCAAACTACAAGCTTCAGGAATCTATGCTGGCATTCTCTGAGAGTGCCTTGGTGGATGCTGATGTTCTTTTGTACGTGACAGATCCAGTTGAGAAGTTTGACAAGAATAGCGATTTCCTTCAGAAGGTGTCAAAGATAGATGTTCCTGTCATTGTGCTTATAAATAAAATAGACCTTACAAATCAAGAGAATCTAATTAAACTTGTTGAGGAGTGGCATAGTGTGTTGCCTAATGCAGAGATAGTTCCTGTTTCTGCACTTAATAAGTTTAATGTGGAACCTGTTTTGAAACGTATCAAGGAACTTCTTCCAGAGTGCCCTCCTTATTTTGAAAAGGATCAGTTGACAGACAAACCTGCTCGTTTCTTTGTGAGTGAGATTGTTCGTGAGAAGATTCTTCTTTACTACGACAAGGAGATCCCTTATTCTGTTGAGGTTGGCGTGGAGAGCTTCAAGGAGGATGACACTCATATCCATATCAATGTGGTTATCTTTGTTGAGAGGGACTCTCAAAAGGGAATCATCATTGGTCATGGTGGACGTGCTCTTAAAAAAGTGGCTACAGAAGCAAGAAAGAGTCTGGAAAAGTTCTTCGGAAAGAGTGTGTTCCTTGAGACATTCGTAAAGGTAAGCAAGGACTGGAGAAACTCAGACAAGGAACTAAACTTGTTTGGATATAATCCAGATTAAAATAATAAATGAAGTCTGTTCTCAGCCCATTCTGAAGGAGTGGGTGAGCCGTCTGGGGATGGATAGTATTAACCTTTAAGGTGATTACGGCTCTCTATTCGTGAGAATAATATATGGGTAATTTAGTAGCAATAGTGGGACGCCCAAATGTGGGTAAGTCTACACTGTTCAATCGTTTGACAAAGACTCGTCACGCTATTGTAAGTGACGAAGCAGGTACTACACGTGATCGTCAGTACGGAAAATGTGAATGGGGAAACAAGGAGTTCTCTGTTGTAGATACTGGTGGTTGGGTAGTTAATTCTGATGATGTTTTTGAGGAGGAGATTAGACGTCAGGTTCTTATAGCAATTGAAGAGTGTGACGTTATCTTGTTCCTTGTTGATGTGAAGACTGGTGTTACAGATCTTGATCAAGCTGTTGCAAACATTCTTCGTAGAAGTGATATTCCAACAATTCTTGTTAGTAACAAAACGGACTCCAATGAGTTACGTTATGATGCTGCCGAGTTCTATAGTTTAGGACTTGGTGAACCTATGTGTATATCTTCGCTTACAGGTAGTGGTACTGGTGACCTTCTCGATAAGGTAGTCGGTAGCTTTACGAAGGAGATGAGTGAGGTAATAGAAGAGGATATTCCGAGAATCGCTATAGTGGGACGTCCGAATGCGGGCAAGTCTTCTATTGTGAATGCATTCCTTGATGATAACCGTAATGTTGTTACTGATATAGCAGGAACAACTCGTGACTCTATCTATACTAAGTATGAGAAGTTTGGCTTCAATTTCTATCTTGTAGATACTGCTGGTATCCGTAAGAAGAACAAGGTTACAGAGGATTTGGAGTACTATAGCGTCATGCGATCTATTCGTGCTATAGAAAACTCTGACGTTTGTGTACTTATGGTTGATGCAACAAGAGGTATTGAGGGTCAGGATATTAATATCTTCCAGCTTATCCAGAAGAACCAGAAGGGACTGGTTGTTGTTGTGAATAAGTGGGATCTTGTGGAGAATAAGTCGAATGAGGCGATAAAGTTCTTTGAAAACGCTATTCGTGACAGGTTTGCTCCATTTGTTGACTTTAATATCATATTTGCATCTGCTGTCACAAAACAGCGTATATTCAAAGTTCTTGAGGAGGCTCAGCGTGTGTATTCTATTCGTACAAACAAGGTTTCTACAGCTAAGTTGAATGAGACTATGCTTCCGATAATAGAGGCTACTCCACCGCCATCACTCAAGGGCAAGTATATCAAGATAAAGTATTGTATGCAGATTCCTGGAACTCGTGTGCCTTCATTCGTGTTCTATGCAAATCTGCCACAGTATGTTAAGGAACCATATCGTCGATTCCTTGAGAACCAGATTCGTTCTCATTGGGATTTCAAGGGAACTCCTATCAATGTCTATATTCGTCAGAAGTAAAGAGATATGAGAAACTACTTGTTCCTGTTTCTGTGTCTTGTGTTAGTTTTTGGATGCGGAGAAAAAGAATCTCCTCAAAAGGCGGTAACAGAGTCGTTTGAGAAAGCTATGAATGCATTAAATGCCCATCAGTTTGAAGAGTATTTTGAATGTGTTGACTATGGCTGCAAAATGGATTCTGTGCAGCGCGATGTGTTGATTAAAACATATGCGCAGCATCAGGATATGCAAGAGCAGGAAAGAGGAACGATACATAGAATGACAGTGGTAGATGTCGCATTCAGTTCTGATACAGTATGTGACATCTACTATGAACTGCAATTTTCGGACAGCGTATGCGATGTCTTCTCACAGAAGATGGTGAAGATAGGCGATGTCTGGAAGATTAGGGCAAGAAACTAATTTTAGCAAAACACAACAAAACACGTAATAATGGTTTTTAAGAATAGTAGTCCTTCTGTGTTTGCAAGTAAGGCTGGTGCTATACTTGCTGCTGCAGGTTCTGCGGTAGGACTCGGTAATATATGGCGTTTCCCTACGGAAACAGGTGCCAATGGTGGTGCAGCCTTCATTCTGATCTATGTCTTCTTCATGGTAGTACTTGGAGTGCCTATTATGGTTACGGAGTTTGCCATTGGTCGTCATGGAAACAAGGATGTAATGCATTCTTTTGTTTCTATGAGTAATGGAAAGCAAGGGTGGAAATGGATGGGACTCCTGCCTGTTGTGTCTGGTGTACTTGTACTAAGTTATTATGCTGTTGTTGCTGGTTGGACATTGTTCTATTCTTTTGAAGCAGGAATGAATGGGTTCGTAGGAAAGTCCTCGTCACAGTTTGCAGAAGACTTTGTGTCGTTCTCTTCCAATCCAGTAAGTCCAATAATATGGATGGCTGTAATTGTTGCGTTGACAGCTGGCATTGTGGCTATGGGCGTTCAAAAGGGCATAGAGAGGGGGGCAAAGATAATGATGCCAGTCCTTTTTGTGTTTATTGTTATCCTTGTATTCTGCTCCTTAAGTCTTCCTGGTGCAGAACGAGGTCTTGAATTCCTTTTCAACCCTGATTTCTCAAAGGTTACAGGTTCTACGGTACTATCAGCTATGGGACAGGCGTTCTTCTCGTTGAGTGTTGGTATTTGTTGCCTATGTACTTACGCTTGCTATTTCCGCAAGGACGTTAATCTTGTCAAGGATGGTATAAGTGTTGCCTCTATTGATACGTTGGTAGCTCTTATGGCAGGTTTGATCATTTTCCCTGCCGTATATTCTATTCCTGGTATGGTACCAAATGCAGGACCTTCACTCGTGTTCATTACATTACCAAATGTGTTTCAGCAAGTGTTTGGCAATGCTCCAGTTTTGGCATATGTGTTCTCTATATTCTTTTATTTGCTTCTTGTTATGGCAGCATTGACATCTTCCATATCTATGCTTGAGATGTCGGCTTCGTATTTTCATGAAGAGATGAGAATCAGTCGCCCTGTTTCTGCATTGCTCGTTGCTTCTGTATGTGTTGTGTTTGGCTCCATGTGTTCACTCTCCTTTGGTATATGGAAAGAAGTTACAGTTTGTGGACTTGGTTTCTTTGATCTGTTTGATTTTCTTGTTGCCAAACTGCTAATGCCATTCGGAAGTCTTGCCATGTGTGTATTTGTAGGATGGATTGTGGATGAGAGCGTTGTTCGTGATGAGTTGACAAATGGAGGAACTATTAATAAGAACATATATCCAGTTTACATGTTCCTTGTCAGATATGTTGCGCCAATTGGTATTATACTAATCTTTGTGAACGAATTAGGATTGCTAAAGTTCTAAAAAGACTTAAAAAAGCAAGAAAACTCTCTCTAAAATTGTTTGTTAGAGGATAAAGTAGTATTTTTGCAGTCGCTTTGCCCGTAGGCAATTCGTGAAAAATAGATAATTGTACAAAAATCATAATAAAAAGAATAAAGAATGAATATTTCATTGCAGAACATTGACAAGGTCAATGCAGAGCTGACAGCTGTTATTGAACCAGCTGATTATACAGAGAAGTATGCTAAGGCTGTTAAGGCAGCAAGCAAGAAGATCAATATGCCTGGTTTCCGTCCAGGTATGGTACCAGCAAGTCTTGTAAAGAAGCAGTTTGGTGCATCTATCCTCGTAGAGGAAATCAACAAGATTCTTCAGGAAAGTATTTTCGACTATATTCGCGACAATAAGGTTAATATGCTTGGTGAGCCACTCCCAATCGAAGACGAGAAGATCGACGTTGTTGAGGGTGCTACTTTCACATTCAAGTTTGGCATTGCTCTCGCTCCAGAGTTCAAGGCAGACCTTAGCAAGAGAGATAAGATCGCTTACTACAATGTAGAGGTAGGTGATGAGATGGTAGAGAATCAGGTGAACATGTATCGTCAGCGTGGAGGTTCATACCAGAAGCTTGCTGAGGATCAGGTTTACGAGGACAACGACATGGTAAAGGGTGTAATCACTGAGCTCGATGTTGAGAACCCTGTAACAGCAGAGGATGTTGTTCTTCTTCCAAAGTATTTCAAGAATGACGATCAGAAGGCTCTCTTCAACGGCGTGAAGGTAAATGATGTCGTTAAGTTTAATCCTTCTGTTGCATACAACGAGAATGAAGCAGAACTTACTTCACTTCTTAAGGTTGCTAAGGAAGATGCTCTTAACCACAAGGGAGACTTCAACCTTCAGATCACTGAGATCACTCGTTTCGTTGCAGGTCCACTTGATCAGGTTCTCTTCGACTCTGTTTACCCAGGTGGTGAGGTTAAGTCAGAAGAAGACTTCCGTGCTCGTATTAAGGAGGCAATCTCTGAGCAGTTCGCTAAGGATAGCGACTACAAGTTTATCCTTGATGTACGTAAGCACATGATGGATAAGGTTGGCAAACTTGAGTTCCCAGATGAGAAGCTTAAGAAGATCATGCTTGCAAATGTTAAGGGTGACCAGAAGAAGGTAGATGATGGATATGAGGCATCACTTGAGCAGCTCACATGGCACCTTATCAAGGAACAGCTCGTTGCTAAGTTCGAGGTAAAGGTTGACGACAACGATGTTAAGGAGATGGCTAAGGAAGTTACTAAGATGCAGTTCGCTCAGTATGGAATGCTTAATATTCCAGATGAGTATCTTGAGAACTCTGTCAAGGAGATGCTTAAGAAGCGTGAAACAGTTGACAACCTTATCGACCGTTGCGTAGAGGTTAAGCTCGGTGCCGCAGTTAAGGAGGCAGTTAAGCTTGACGAGAAGACTGTAACAGCAGAGGAATTCAATAAGATGTTTGAATAATCCTATGCGTAATGTCCGGAAAGACATGTGATTGTTGGCTTTTTGTCTAAGCCAATAAAAAATATATGAAAAAAAGTGGTAAGAATTTTTTATTCTTATCACTTTTTTTTATACCTTTGCTTTATATCGCCTATGTGATTAGTGTGCTTTGTGCATTTTGAGGTATTTTTACTTGATTTAATAACAATTACACATTATATATAAATATGATGAATGATTTTCAGAAATACGCAACAAAACATTTAGGAATTAATAGTATGGTGCTTGATGATGTTGTAAAAGCACAGGCAGGATATCTAAATCCATATATTCTTGAAGAGCGTCAGTTGAACGTGACACAGCTTGATGTGTTCTCTCGTCTTATGATGGACCGTATCATTTTCCTTGGAACAGAGGTTAATGACTATACTGCTAATGTACTTCAGGCTCAGATGCTGTATCTTGATTCTGTTGATAGCGGAAAAGATATCAGTATCTATATTAATTCTCCTGGTGGTAGTGTTTCTGCAGGACTTGGTATTTACGACACAATGCAGTTTGTTAACTGCGATGTTCAGACTATATGTACAGGAATGGCTGCTTCCATGGCAGCAGTACTTCTTGTGGCAGGAAAAGAAGGTAAGCGTTCTGCCTTGCCACATAGCCGTGTAATGATTCACCAGCCACTTGGTGGTGCTCAGGGACAGGCAAGTGATATAGAGATTACAGCTCGTGAGATTCAGAAGTTGAAGAAGGAGCTTTATACAATTATCTCTGATCATAGCCATCAGCCTTTTGACAAGGTATGGGCCGATTCTGACCGTGACTACTGGATGACTGCTGCTGAAGCTAAGGAATACGGTATGGTAGATGAAGTACTTGTACGTAAGAATTAATAAAAGATTGTTTTACTTTTGATTAGTTAAAATGCCACCTAAAATAAGAAAATGTAGCTTTTGTGGGCGACGTGAGTCGGAAGTTAACCTTCTGATTACAGGACTTGATGGCTGTATTTGTGATGAATGTACTTCTCAGGCAAATAATATATTGCGTGAGAACAGGAAAAAAGTAAATAAGAACGAGCAGATTGAACTTCCTAAACCTGCGGATATCAAGGCGTATCTTGATGGTTATGTGATTGGTCAGGATGATGCAAAGATGGCTTTGTCTGTTGCTGTCTATAATCATTATAAGCGATTGAATAATCCTGCTGCTGATGATGAGGTAGAATTGGAGAAATCCAATATAATTATGGTTGGAAGTACAGGAACGGGAAAGACACTTCTTGCCCGCTCTATTGCCAAGATGCTTGTCGTACCGTTTACTATTGTCGATGCAACAGTCCTTACTCAGGCTGGTTATGTCGGTGAGGACGTAGAGAGTATACTGTCAAGGCTTCTTCAGGAATGTGACTACAAGCCAGAAGTGGCTGAAAGAGGTATCGTTTTTATTGACGAAATAGACAAGATTGCCCGTAAGAGCGACAATCCTTCAATTACTCGTGATGTTAGTGGAGAGGGCGTTCAGCAAGGACTTCTTAAACTTCTTGAAGGATCAGTTGTTAATGTCCCACCGTATGGAGGACGTAAACACCCAGAGCAGCAATTCATTCAGGTGAATACAAAGAACATCCTGTTTATCTGTGGTGGTGCATTTGACGGTATTGAAAAGCGAATAGCTCAAAGACTTAACACTCATGTCGTCGGATTTGATGCTTCTCGTAATTCGTCCCAGATAGACAAGTCCAATTTTATGCAGTATATTGCTCCAATGGACTTGAAGTCTTTTGGATTGATACCAGAGATTATCGGACGTTTGCCAATCCTTACACATCTTGAACCATTGGGAAAGGAAGCATTGAGAAACATCCTCACGGAACCTAAGAATGCTATAGTACGCCAGTATATTAAGCTGTTTGAACTTGATGGCGTGAAACTTTCTTTTGAGGATTCTGTTCTTGATTATGTGGTCGAGAAGGCTGTTGAATATAGTCTTGGTGCACGAGGACTTCGCTCTATTGTTGAGACAATAATGCTTGAACTCATGTTTGATATTCCATCAAAAGACTTGAAAGAGTATGTTGTAACACTTGACTATGCAAAGTCAAAGGTGGAGAAGGCGAATATGGCAGCAATGCAGGCAAGAAACGAATAGTCTGTTAGAGCTTAATGCAAGAACTACTCTATAAAATTTGCAAATTAATTATTCTTACCATATCTTTGTCTAACAAAGAGAATAATCTGTAAAAAGATATGAATAAAAGAGCAACACTACAAGAATCGCTTAAGTACTACTTTGGATTTGATTCATTCAAAGGAGACCAGGAAGCTATCATTAATAATCTTCTTGAGGGAAAAGATACTTTTGTCTTGATGCCTACTGGTGGAGGAAAATCCCTCTGCTATCAGTTGCCTGCACTTCTATTGGAAGGCACAGCTATTGTCATATCTCCACTTATCGCTTTGATGAAGAATCAGGTGGATGCGATAAAATACATAAGCGAAGAGGATAATATTGCTCATTTCATTAATTCGTCTTTAAGCAAGTCCAGTATTGAACAGGTAAAGTCTGATATCGTATCAGGAAAGACCAAGTTGCTTTATGTTGCTCCTGAGTCGTTGACTAAGGAGGAAAATGTAGAGTTCCTTAAGTCTGTGAAGATCTCTTTCTTTGCTATTGATGAGGCGCATTGTATCTCAGAGTGGGGACATGATTTCCGTCCTGAATATCGTCGTATCCGACCTATCATTCAAGAGATTGGCAATGCCCCTATCATTGCTCTTACGGCTACTGCAACAGATAAGGTTCGTGGTGATATCAAGAAGAATTTGGGTATTGTTGACGCAACAGAGTTCAAGTCTTCTTTTAATCGCCCAAATCTGTATTATGAGGTACGACAGAAGACAAAGAACATTGATAAGGATATTATAAAGTATATCAAGCAGAATCCAGGTAAGAGTGGTATCATTTATTGCTTGAGTCGTAAGAAAGTTGAAGAATTGGCTGGCATTCTCAAGGCTAATGACATCAAGGCTTCTGCATATCATGCAGGAATGGATTCTTCTGTTAGGTCTGCTACTCAAGACGATTTCATTAAAGAAAGGATTGATGTTATTGTGGCAACAATAGCATTCGGTATGGGTATAGATAAGCCAGATGTGCGTTTTGTCATTCATTATGATATTCCAAAGAGTCTTGAGGGCTACTATCAGGAAACTGGTCGTGCAGGTCGTGATAGTGGTGAAGGCAAGTGTATAGCGTTCTATACAAATAAGGACTTGCAGAAGTTGGAGAAATTTATGGAAGGTAAACCTGTTGCAGAGCAGGACATAGGTCGCCAGTTGCTTAGAGAAACTGCTTCCTACTGTGAATCTTCTGTCTGCCGTAGAAAATTACTTCTCCATTATTTCGGTGAGTCATACGAGACCGAGAATTGCGGAAATTGTGACAACTGTTTGCATCCTAAGAAGAAGATAGAGGCTTCTGAGAATCTCTTGTTGGCTCTTAAGGTAATAATTGCTGTTAAAGAAAACTTCAAGATTGATTATATAATTGATCTTCTAAGAGGAAATGAGACAGAGACTGTCCTGCAGCACAAGCATGACAGGCTTGACGAGTTTGGCTCAGGAGCTGATGTGGAGGTTAAGCTGTGGAATGCAATTATCCATCAGGGTCAACTGGAAGGACTTATTGAGAAGGATGTGGAGAATTATGGTCTCCTCAAGGTTACAAAACTTGGTAAGAAATTCATAAAGAAACCAACGTCATTCATGGTAGTTGAGGATAATGACTTCGAGGATGAAAGTGAAGAGTCTATGGAACAGGGCGGAACAGGTGTCGCAGACGAAATACTATACTCAATGCTTGTGGATCTTCGCAAGAAGGAAGCCATGAAGCATGATCTGCCACCTTATGTGGTATTCCTTGATGCTTCTATTGAAGCGATGGCAACACTCTATCCAATCACTCTGGATGAACTTCAGAATATACCGGGAGTGGGCGCAGGAAAGGCTAAGAGGTATGGAAAAGTGTTCTGTGAACTTATCAAGCGTCACTGTGAGGATAATGACATTATCCGTCCGGCAGATATGCGTGTCAGAACTGTTGCCAACAGGTCAAAAGCAAAGGTAAATATCATTCAAAGTATAGACCGTAAGATCGATCTTGAAGAGGTTGCCAGAGCAAATGGAATGGAGTTTGATGAGTTGCTGGATGAACTTGAAGCAATAGTCTATAGCGGAACAAAAATCAATATTGACTATTTTGTTGAAGAGGTGATGGATGATGATTCTGTAGACGAGATTTTTGATCACTTCAGAAAGAATGAGACCGGTAACATTGATCAGGCAATGAAGGAACTCGATGGTGATTATTCCGAAGAAGAACTTCGATTAATACGTGTCAAGTTTATGTCTGAAATGGCTAATTAGGGAAAAAATACGTTTTTTTGTTTCTCACTTCGTTTAAAATGCGTATCTTTGCACGCAATAAAATTTTAATAATATGTCGTCATTTATTGCAGATAAAGTTGTGATGGAAGGATTGACTTATGATGATGTGCTCCTTATTCCTGCATATTCAGAAGTTCTTCCTCGTGAGGTTTCACTCAGTACTAAATTTTCTCGTAACATTGAATTGAAGATTCCATTTGTAACTGCGGCTATGGACACAGTTACAGAGGCGCCTATGGCTATTGCCATTGCTCGTGAGGGCGGTATCGGTGTAATTCATAAAAACATGTCTATCGAGGAACAGGCTCGTCAGGTTGCTATTGTAAAGCGAGCTGAGAATGGTATGATTTATGACCCTGTTACTATTAAGCGTGGCTCTACAGTTCAGGATGCGCTTGATATGATGGCAGAATATCATATCGGTGGTATTCCAGTTGTTGACGACGTAAATACTCTTGTCGGTATTGTTACAAACCGTGACTTACGTTTCCAGACAGATATGAGTCGTAAGATTGATGAGGTAATGACAAAGGAAAATCTTGTTGTTACACATCAGCAGGCAGATCTTGAAAGTGCTTCACAGATACTTCTTGAACACAAGATTGAGAAACTCCCTGTGGTTGATGACAATAACAAGCTTATTGGTCTTATTACATATAAGGATATAACAAAGGCAAAAGATAAGCCAATGGCATGTAAGGACTCAAAGGGACGTCTTCGTGTTGCTGCTGGTGTTGGTGTAACTGCTGATACATTCCTTCGTATGGAGGCTCTTGTTAAGGCTGGTGTTGATGCTATTGTCATAGATACAGCACACGGCCATTCTGCAGGTGTAATTGAGAAGGTACGCGAGGCTAAGAAAAATTTCCCTAATGTGGATATTGTCGTTGGTAATATCGCTACAGGTGAAGCAGCCAAGGCTCTTGTTGAAGCTGGCGCTGATGCTGTAAAGGTTGGTATTGGTCCTGGCTCAATCTGTACAACACGTGTTGTTGCCGGAGTAGGCGTTCCTCAGCTTAGTGCGGTATATGATGTAGCAAGTGCTCTTGAGGGAACAGGAGTGCCACTCATCGCTGACGGAGGACTTCGTTATTCTGGTGATGTTGTTAAGGCTCTTGCAGCCGGTGGATATTCAGTTATGATTGGCTCACTTGTTGCAGGTACAGAAGAAGCTCCAGGTGATACAATCCTTTTCAATGGACGAAAGTTCAAGTCTTATCGTGGTATGGGTTCTCTTGAAGCTATGGAGAAGGGCTCAGCAGACCGTTATTTCCAGGGCGGTGTTAAGGAGGCAAAGAAACTTGTTCCAGAAGGTATCGCAGGACGTGTCCCTTATAAGGGAACAGTTCAGGAAGTCGTTTACCAGCTTATTGGTGGACTCCGTTCTGGTATGGGATATTGTGGTGCAAAGGATATTGAATCACTTCATAATGCTAAGTTTGTTCGCATCACAAATGCTGGTGTGCTTGAGAGTCATCCACATGAGGTTATCATTACAAGTGAGGCTCCAAACTATAGCCGTCCACAGTAATAGGTATTTGACATAAATCTCTATAGATTATAATTGTGCTAAGCGCGTCAAAGGAGTATATCTTCTTTGGCGTGCTTTTTTATTGAGCGTCCTACGAGGTGCATACGGTCCTCCTTCGAGTTTCCTTCGGAGCATCTCCATCGGATGTCCATCGCATCTCCATCGCATGTCCATCGTTTCGATGGAGATCCGATGGAGATGCGATGGGCATCCGATGGGGTAGATACGGAGTCTTGTCGGAGTCACCTAGTAACCAATTCGTACTTTGTTCCATTTGTGAAGTTATGTGAATAAATTAAGATTGTGCAAGTGCTACAGATACCTGTAGAGGCCTTAAAATACAAATTGCTGTAATTATTTTGTGTGTTTTTTTATTCTTTCACTTTTAATAACATTTCGTGTGATAGATTATTCGTGTTTTTTGCGTAACTTCGCAGAAAATTAAGAAATAAGAACAAAAATGAAAAGAATAAATGCTGTTGCATTGAGTCTAATGCTTAGTGCAAATATCATGGCCCAGGCAAATGATCCTGTAATAATGACAATCAATGGTAAAACTATTACCCGCTCTGAATTTGAGTATTCTTTTAACAAGAATAATTCTGAGGGAGTTATAGACAAGAAGAGTGTCAAGGAGTATGTTCCTTTGTATGTAGACTTCAAATTGAAGGTTGCCGCTGCAGAGGAAGCAAGATATGACACCATCTCAAGTATTCGTAAGGAACTATTGGGCTATAAGGAACAGATGGTTCTCCCTAATATCGTAGATACTGCATTCATCGAGCGTGAGGCACGTATAACATATGAAAATACAGCAAAGCGTTTCGGAACAGACGATATGCTCACAGCTTCACATATCCTTGTACTTGTTCGTCAAGATGCTTCTACAGAGGTGGCTAATGCCGCTAAGGCTCGTATTGATTCCATCTATAATGTACTCAAGGGAGGAGCAGATTTTGCTGAAGTTGCGAAGGCGTGTTCTGATGACAAGGGTAGCGCACAGAATGGTGGTTCACTTGGACAGTTTGGAAAAGGAATGATGATACCGGACTTTGAGAATGCCGCTTATGCTTTGAAGATTGGCGAGATGTCTGCGCCAATCAAGTCTACTGTAGGTTGGCATATTATTAAGATGGAAGACCGTCATCCATTTGAGCCATATGAGTTCCACCATGACAACATCATCAAGTTCCTTGAGCAGCGTGGCGTGAAGGAGGCTTCAGCAAATAACTACATTGATTCTATCGCTAAACTGAAAGGTGTAGATCGTGATGACGTAATTGAGAGTATCTGTGCAGACCTTATGAAGAAAGATTCTGATCTCAAGAACTTGTCGCAGGAATACTATGACGGAACGTTAATGTATGAGATCATGAATGACCTGATTTGGAACAAGGCGAAGAATGATGAGGAAGGACTTTCTAACTTCTTTAATAACAACAAGAATCTTTTCACGTGGGATTCACCTCGTTTCTGTGGTATAATTATTCATGCCAAGGACGATGCTACTCTTGCTGCAGCAAAGAAAAAGTTGAAGGGCGTTCCAGAGTCAGAGTGGGCAAAGACATTGACTTCAACATTCAACAACGACTCAGTAAAACTTGTTAGAATAGAGCGCGGTATCTATAAGAAGGGCGACAATGCTAATGTTGACAAACTTCAGTTTAAGACAGGCGAGTTGAAACCAACAAAAGGACTTGAGGCAACAGGTGTATTCGGAAAGGTTGCAAAAAAACCTCGCTCATATAGAGATGTTAGAGGTCAGGTGTTGACAGAATACCAGACAATGCTTGAGGTAGAATGGCTTGAGGGACTAAGAAACAAGTATAAGGTTGAGATTGACGAATCAGTAGTGAATACGGTAAATGCTCATTAATTGATTTAGACATATGAACAAAAGAAACTTTTATATTACAATATTGCTCTCATTCCTTTTCTCTTGCGTTTATGCCCAAAACGATAAGCATAATAATGTAATAGACGAGGTTATATGGATTGTTGGAGATGAAGCTATACTTAAGTCTGATGTGGAACAGGCCCGTATTGATGGTTTAGCTCAGGGACAGAGATGGGGGGGCGACCCTTATTGTGTCATTCCTGAACAACTTGCAGTACAGAAACTTTTCCTTCATCAGGCAGCAATAGACAGTGTCGAGGTGTCTGATAATGATGTTTTTCAGTCTGTTAATAAACGTATAGATTATTATATTAGTGAGATAGGTTCGAAAGAGAAGGTGGAGGAGTATTTTGGAAAGAGTATTACTCAACTTCGTGAACAGCTCTATACAATTATTAAGGATGACGAGATGATGAACCAAGTTCGTAGTGGACTTGTCAAGAACATCAAGGTTACTCCAGCGCAGGTCCGTCGTTACTTCAAGGACATGCCAGAAGATAGTATACCTTTTGTTCCTACAAAGGTTGAGGTACAAATCATTGTCCGCAATCCAAAGATCTCGCAGGAGGAGATAGATAGGGTAAAGGCAGATCTTCGTGACTATACTGAGAGAGTAAATAACGGAACGTCTAAGTTCTCTACTCTTGCGGTTATGTATTCTGAGGACCCTGGTTCTGCAAGAAGGGGAGGTGAACTCGGTTTCACGGGTAAGGGAATGCTTGTTCCTGAATTTGCAAATGTAGCGTTCAACCTTACCGATACAAAGACAGTTTCGAAGATTGTAGAGTCGGAGTTTGGTTTCCATATCATACAACTTATCGAGAAGAGGGGTGATCAGATAAATGTACGTCATATCCTTCGCAAACCAAGGGTGTCAGACGAGGCATTGACAACTGCCATTAATGAGTTGGATTCGTTGTCTGACGAGATTCGTAAAGGTACATTTACTTTTGATGAGTGTACACAGTATGTTTCTGATGACAAGGACACACGAAACAATTATGGTGTGATGGTAAACTCAAATCAGGAAAGTGATTCGTATGGAACACCTAAGTTTGAGTTCAAGGATCTTCTTCCTGAGGTTGGAAAGGTAGTAGCGGGACTAAATATCGGAGAGATATCAAAACCTTTCGTCATGGTGAACTCTAAGAACAAGGAGGTTGTTGCTATAGTGAAGTTGAAGAATAGAATCAATGGCCATAGGGCAACAATGACTGATGACTATCAGGTTTTACAAAATGTTGTTGTTAACAAATTGTCTGCGGAGAAGATTGACAACTGGATCCGTGAAAAGATGAAGACAACTTATGTCCGTATCAATGATGAGTGGAAGAGTTGTGAGTTCCAGTATCCGGGATGGATTAAGTAGTCAAAGTTGTACGGGGCAATGTAAATGTGTTCTTGAATGAAGATACATTATACTAATATATGTGCAAGATTGTTGGTAGGCATGATATGCCTATCAACATTTTGTGCTATTTTTGCATATAGTCCTGATGACAGAAAACCTATAGCAAAGGGCGATGACAGGATACATCTTCTTCATTCTGATGTGTTGTATAAGACACCGATGGATGTGAGAGCCGATGTCTTGGTTGGAAATGTTAAGTTGTACCATAGTGGTATGTACCTTAATTGTGATTCTGCACGTTTCTTCAAGGACGACAACTCGTTTAATGCTTACGGGCATGTGAAGATGTGGCAGGGGGATACCTTGACTCTTATTTGCGATACGTTGCTTTATGATGGTTTTGACATGAAGGCACATACTTTAGGCCATTCTGTCTTGACCCATAGAAAAACTCGTTTGGAGTCTGATTACCTTGACTATGATAGGGTTTTGAATGTGGGAATGTATCCTTTTGGTGGTACATTGCATGATGGCGAAAATGTGCTTGTGAGTGATTGGGGACAGTATACTGTACCCACACATGAAGCGTTCTTTACAAATAATGTTGTACTCACAAATCCTAAGTTCAAATTGGTTACCGATACTTTGTATTATTATTCTGATACGGAGAAAGCGAGAATCGTGACACCTACAAATATCACATCTGATGATGGAACATTTGTATATGGGGAAAGAGGCGATTATGACACAAAAAGCAATCAGGCATATCTTCTTGACAGGTCTTATGTGATTAAAGACATGCGTAAGATTGTAGGTGACAGTCTTCATTACAATAAGGATAAGGACTTGTGTGAGGCGTTTAATAATGTCATTCTTACTGATGATGAGAACATGTGCATGTTGACATGTAACTATTGCCGTTACAGTCAGGAATCGGGTTATGCGCTTGCTACGGATAGTGCTGTGGCATATGAATTTTCGCAGAAGGATACATTGTATGTGCATGCTGACACGTTAAAGATGTTCACGTATAACATCAACACCGATTCTGTGTATCATGATCTGCATGCATACCATAAGGTGCGAGCTTATCGTATTGATGTGCAGGCGGTGTGTGATTCTATGGTTACTCATGAACTGGATTCCTGCACATATATGTATGGCAATCCTGTTCTATGGAACGAGGCTCAACAGGTAAAGGGTGATGAGATACGAATATATAATAATGACAGTACAATAAGTTGGATTCATGTCATAGGGAAAGCTTGTACGGCAGAGGAACTGGACTCGATGTCTTATAATCAGATAGAGTCTAAGGAAATGTTTACTTACTTTAAGGATGGTGAACTTGAACGTAATGAGGCTGTGGGTAATGTGTTTGTGTCGTACTTCATGGAAGAAGATGACGGTACAAGAATAGGTATGGTATACAACGAAACAACTACTGCCATAATGTATATGGAAAAGAAGAAGCCTTCAAAGATTTGGATGGCAACTTCAAATGGAACGATGTATCCGCCTATAGGTATACCTAAAGATAGAAGGTTCTTATCACGTTTTGAGTGGTTAGACTATATTCGACCTGCTGACAAGGACGATATTTTTAATTGGAGAGATAAAGAAAACCGCTCCTCGCAGCCGATGAGTAATTTTGGTGCTGTAGAGAAATAGTGGAGATGTGTGTAACTATATAATTTTATTGGAATATGGGAATGTTTTCTGTACGTAAGCCTCGTGGTTTCAACCATAACTACATCTATTATGATCCTCGTAAAGAGAAAATTGCTCAGATAGAGGAGAACGCAAAACGTGAGTTGGGAATATTGCCTCCAAAGGAATTCTCCCCTGAGGATATCAGGGGAAAGTTTGTTGAAGCTACAACTCATCTGAAACGTAGAAAGCAAAGTGGCAAGAAGCCTGTGTCATATGGTGTACTTATCGGTGCCATTATCATATTGCTTATAATAGCCAATTATATTATAACTGGAGAATTGCCATTCTAATGGAAGATATAATACACGTTTTGCCGGATTCGGTTGCAAATCAGATAGCAGCTGGTGAGGTTGTCCAGAGACCATCTTCTATAGTAAAGGAGATGGTAGAAAACTCTGTGGATGCGGGAGCGAAAAGTATTCAGGTTCTTGTTGTTGATGGCGGAAAGACTAATCTACAGATTGTTGATGACGGAAAAGGCATGTCTGAAACTGATGCTCGATTGTCTTTTGAACGCCATGCAACATCTAAGATTCGTAATGCAAAAGATCTTTTCAATCTTTCTACAATGGGATTCAGGGGTGAAGCGCTTGCTTCTATTGCTGCTGTCGCTCATGTGGACTTGAAAACGAGAAGGGCAGAGGATGAATTGGGTACTTTTATCCAGATTGCAGGTTCTAAGATTGTTTCCCAAGAACCAGATGCTTGTCCTGTCGGCAGCAATTTCTCTGTGAAGGACTTGTTCTATAACATACCTGCAAGAAGGAAGTTTCTTAAGTCCTCTCAATCAGAACTGTCAAGTGTCGTTCAGGAATTTGAACGAGTAGCTTTGGTAAATCCGGACATCTCGTTTTATTTGTATAATAATGGAGCGAATATGTTCAATTTGCCAGCAACGACTGTGCGTAAACGTATAATTGACATATTTGGTAAAAAGATTGATTCGGAGTTGCTGCACATAGAAGCAGAGACATCTATTGTTTCAATTTCTGGGTATGTAGCAAAGCCTGAGGCGAGCAAAAAGAAAGGCGCTAAACGTTTCTTTTTTGTGAATGGAAGATATATGCAGCATAACTACTTCCAGAGTGCTGTTATGCAGGCGTATGATAACCTTATACCAAAAGGTGAACAGGTTTCTTTTTTCATCTATATGGCTGTCGACCCTTCTTCTATTGACGTTAATGTGCATCCAACGAAGACAGAGATAAAGTTTGATAATGATCAGGCTATATGGCAATTGCTTTATGCTAGTATAAAGGAGGTGCTGGGTAAATTCTATAATGCACCAATGATAGACTTTGACGTTGAGGGCAAACCTGAAATACCGGTGTTCTCAACATCTTCTTCAGGACAGTATTCGGGGTATTCCCCATCAAAACGTATTGTTTCGGATTTTAACCCGTTTAAGGACTGTAGAAGTGAGTCAGATGTGGTCCCTTCGAATTGGGAGAAGTTGTACGATGGTATTGGTGGGAATGACACTATAGATGAAGGACTATCTTCTTCTGACCATAATGATCTTTTTGCGTCTGATGATTTAATGCCTTCTGCTATAAACGACGAAGACTTGGTCGCGTCTGACTCGAATGGTGATGGAATGCTTGATTTGGACTCTACACCTTATTATATATATAGTGCAGATGGCGAAAAGGTGTCAATAGACCCTTCTGTGCCGATGTTCCAATATAAAGGTAAATATGTTGTGCTCCCAACTGCAGCAGGACTTTTGATTGTGGAACAAACTCGAGCTCATGTGCGCATACTCTTTGAACAATATATTAATAATGTGACACAGCATTCTGCACCTATACAGAAATTGTTGTTCGCTGAGATGCTTCATTTCAATCCTGAAGAAGCCATTGTCTTGGATTCTATTATGGATAATGTGGAGAAGTTGGGTTTTGAACTTACAAATCTTGGAGGTGGTAGCTATTCTGTAACTGGTGTACCAACGTCTATACAGAATGTGAATGTTGATGCATTCCTTCATGACCTGGTCTGCTCGGTAAGAGATAGGGAAGGTGGAGCAATAGATAATGTTAAAGAAATTGTTGCGTTGCGAATGGCAAAGTCCTTTTCTATAAGCCACGGAGAGTTGCTGTCACAAGTGGAGATGAGGAAGCTGATTTGTGATTTGTTCTCTTTGTCTTGTAATGCGCGTACTCCTGACGGCAAAAAAATATATAATATAGTCGATTTTAAGAGTATAGATAAGCTGTTTTGATAAAATATGCATAAAAATCAATAATTTTGGTCATTTTTTTTCGTTTTTATGTGGCGTATATTAAATAATTGTTTTATCTTTGTGCCAAATAAAGTGAGGAAAATGTGTATATGTCTGTTTTTATGACTGCCATTTTTCTTTCGATGAGAGAAATTGAATGAAAATAATTGTTGTATAAATGGATTTCTGTATTATGAAAAAGTTCATGATGTGTTTAGCCTTAATAGGGCTAAGTTCTGTGGCGAATGCTCAGGACTGTGAATTTGAAACATCTGCAACTGCTGACTACAAGTATACTAAGGTGGCTACTAATTCGTTTTGGGCTAACTGGTTTACACAGGTAGGTGTAGGTGTCGGTATCGCTCATAAGAATGGTTTTTCTTTTAGCGATGCGATGGATTATGGCCGTACTTATGGTATATCTCTTGCCGTTGGTAAGTGGTTTACTCCAGGCTATGCTATGCGTATTACTGTCGATTGGGAAGCCTTTGGCGGTAATGATGACTGGAGAAACATTAATGGAATTCCAAAGAATAATTATGAAGTATCAAAAGCAAGCAAGAATTACGCTACTTTGATGTACGAGAATCTCTTTAATTTGTCTAACCTTATTTATGGTTACAATGAGAACAGGTTTTGGAATCTTAGTCTCGTTCCAAGAGCTGGTGTGGCTCGTAACTTCTGCTTGAACAAGTATACTCCTGTTTTAGGTGCTGGTATTCAGTCTATGTGGAGATTCAGCAATGAACTTGGGGTGTATCTTGAAGGAAACTACAATATAACAACTGACCATTTCTTTGATGTGTCTTATGGTAGTTACAAGAATGGTACAAACAAGCTTATTGACATTGAAGTCGGTGTTTGCTATAACTGGGGTAAAAATACTTGGTCTAAGGCTGTGAACTTAGAAGATTATGAGGCTCTTTCTGAAGAGGCTTGCGCAAAGTTGAATGATCTTCGTGGACAGCTCCAAAACGAACAGGATGAGAATGCTCGTCTTCGTGCAGAGTTGGCAAAGAAGCCTGATGTTGTAGAAGTTCCTGCTCCTGCAACAGAGAAGGTTATTGTGGCAAATATAGTTTCAACGTTCTTCAATATCAATTCTGCTAAGATTAATTCAAAGAAGGATCTTATTAATCTCGAAGCTGTTGCTACAACAGCAAAGAATACAGGTGCTAAGATCGTTATTACAGGTACAGCAGATAGTAAGACTGGTTCTTCTGCATATAACCAGACATTGTCTGAGAATCGCGCGAAGGCAGTTGCTGAGGAACTTGTTAATCTTGGCGTTAGTCAAGATAAGATTGAAACACGCGGTGCGGGTGGTGTGAACGATGTAACTCCTTACACTCTTAACCGTAGAGCAATTATTGAACTTAAGTAAAAAATTATTGTAAGTTTAGCTTAATAAATACAGAAACATATATGAGGTGTTGTCGTGGTGACAACGCCTCTTTTGTTTTGTCCATTTTTCAAATTCTTCGTGTTATGCGTTGTTTTACTAAAAATGTATTGGCAAAAGTGAAAAAAGTGTATGTTGCTCTCTTCTTATTTGGGAAAAATTGCTTATCTTCGCACCGATTTATATAGTAAATTTTATATTTGCCATTAAATTATGAACGAGAGAAGACGACTTTTGTGTTGTTGTGGAAATATTGCCAGACTATTGTCTTTTGTTGTGCTTGTTTTGTGCATGAATTGTACGACATATGCTCAAAAGGTTTTGGGGTCAATGGGACTTATGAATATTCCAACAGCAGACATGTATGAAAGTAAAACATTTGTAGGTGGGGCTAATTATATCGCGGATAATCTACTTGGGTATGATTTCCCAACGTATGATTATTTTGTAGGCTTTACTCCTTTTTCATTTGTTGAGTTGACATTTCGTTCTACTTTGCTTAAGATGCGTGATGAATTGCCTTCTGATTCGTATTGTGAGCAAGATCGCTCTTTCACAATTAGGGTTTGCCCGTTACAGGAGAGGTCGGACCGATGGTATCCGGGTATAGTTTTGGGCTCTAACGATTTTTTTTCAAATATGGGGCACAGTTATTATTCTACTGTTTATGGTGTTACTACAAAGCATTTCGGGATTCTTGATGCTGTTACACTTGGTTGCTCTGTTGGCTACTCTAAAGCTATAGATGCCGGGAAAGTCTATGATGGTGTTTTTGGTGGCATCGATATCTGTCCTGTTGCATATAAAAGTCTTCATGTGATGGCTGAGTATGATACGTCTGGTTTTAACTATGGTGTTGAGCTAAATCTTCTCAAACACTGGAATCTGATGGTGTTTACAAGAGCTTTCAATGATGTGAGTGCCGGTTTCACTTATCAATATACTATCAAATATTAGAACTATGAAGGTGTGTGTGTTGATTTTGTTTATGCTACTCTCTGCTTGCAGGGGGTATGCGCAGAGTGCAGATGTGAAACTTGGTGAGCTTGGCCTTGAAAATGTAGTTTTATCAATAAATGATGATACTATGTTCGTCTCTTATGAGGACCCTGTGTATAGAGGCACATTTAGAGGCATAGGAATTGTCTTGAAAAACCTCTCTTTGGTCGCACCGCAGTGTAGCCGTTATGAATTGGTCGTTAAAGATGGTAATGTCGGAAAGGTTGCTGTGCATGCTGGGAGGAATCAAGGTAAGTGGGAAGTGGATGTTGATTATTCTGATGAACATATAACTGAGAAGTTGAAAAGTGAAAGGCTTTTTCATTCTTCTTACGGTAAAGTGAATGTTACTTTGTATCCGATTGTGTCATTGGATAATCATGTCACATACAAGCTTTTCAATTATAATTTGATGATTGCACCATCTGTCGAAACTTGTTTGTGGAAAGGCGGACATTTGTGTGTTCAACCAATAATCCCTATAACGAATAACTATGATGGATCAGAGTTTACTCCAGAGTATTCTCAGGTTCAATTAGGGTCTGTTAATCTTCAGCAGGATTTTCTCTATAGCATGAAATGGTGGGGACGTGCTTCACTGGGATGTTTTCACTATAATTATATAGGTGTAGGTCTTGAGTTGGGTAGACATCTTACTGGAAATTTTGATATGTCGCTTAAAATGAATGCCGTAAAACGCCAGTGGCTTGACAATGGCTCGTTTAATGTCGAAGGTAGTTTGTTTAGTGCGCTGCTTACTGCAAGTTATTATGACCCGTTTTCGTCTGTCGAAGGAAAGTTAACGTGTGGACGTTTCTTGTATGGCGATTATGGTGCTCGTTTAGACGGTATATGTCATTATGGGGATTATAGTATAGGGCTTTATGCCATATATGCTGGGGGAGAATATAATGGTGGGTTCCATTTCTCTATCCCGTTTGCTGGTAAAAAGCAGAAGAGAATGGGACTTGTAAGTTTAAGACTTCCTGAATTTTTTGATTGGGAGTATAATATGGTCGCAAATTACGACTGGGTGTTTAAGAAATGTGGTAGGACATTGGAACCTAATGCGTCAAGGAATCTTTCTGGAAACTATTGGCAAGCTCGTTATATTAAGAAATATCTTCAGGAGTATTTGAATGGAGATGTTGAACGGTGATTGAATTAAAATAAAGTGAAATATAATAAATAGAAAACGATGAAGAAATTTGTTTTTCTTTTAAGTACACTTATCATTACTTGTACATGTGTTTTGACTTCATGTTTCAGTTCTGATGGAGAAATGACAGAACCTAACATTCCTCACAGAAGCGGTATCCATGGAGTTAAAGTCAGTCTTACTGATATAACTCATGTGGATGCAAGTAGTCAGACCGAAGGATTGAAGGGACATGCTGTTGTGCAGAAGGAAACAGCTAGGATCTTGGTTGATAAAGGTTGGGACGGAATCCTCATTTATCTTGAGTATTGCAAGGATGACGATTTGAGCCCGTTGAAGAATCCTAGTGACTTGGTTTCTGGTAAGGTGAAATTGCCAACAAAGGCAAAGGTCGTACAGGCTTTGTGTCTTCCTCCTCTTGTGTCTTTCCCTGCTCATCCTATTAGATTGACTGTTGAGACTAATGAAGCTGAAGGCACAAGTTTGTCTTGCTCTTTTAATGGAATGGGAGAGGATACCTTGAAGGTTACAACTAATGCTGAGGGTGCAAATGTCGATATTCCTCATTTCAGTTACTGGGTGTTCACTATTAACTTTAGTCTTAAGTATGTTGAAACAAGGACAGAAACATCGGATTTGTTGACTGTTCATTGCGCTGAGACAAATAGGGTGGATGAACTTCGTGTTAATTACGAGGCTCCATATGGGTTTAGAACAGATGTGAAGAATCCTTTTGTTCTTGGTTTCTTGATGCAGTATTGTGGAAAAGCTAATTCTATTACGGGAACTCACGCTTATCATTGTACAAAAGAACCTGGAGTAGAGCGTTATAGATATAACCAGAAAGTGTACGTCTTTGAATTGTGCTCAGGAATGAAATCGTTTAAGTTTGAAGTGTATGACAAACCTGTTTCGGAGCATGTAGACTTTGTTTCTGATAGTCATGATGGTGGTTCTGGTATGAATCCTTAATGACTTTTTAGTATAATTGTAAAGGCGAATTTCTTTTGTGAAGTTCGCCTTTACGTTTTTTTGATGTAATTAGTGGACGTTATATTTAAAAAAATGAAGAAAAGAAACGATAATTAAGAATAAATGCTTAACTTTGTCGCGATTTATGTAAAAAGTGATTAAGATTTATAAGAATGTCGAAGGTGAAATTATGTTTAGATGTATGAAACGGTTAGTGGTTGTCTTTTACATAATTGTGATGCCTATTTTTGCTGCTCAGGCGCAAGATGGTGTGAACCTCGCAGGACAAGTTCTTTTAAGTCTTGGCTTTGAGGATATTCAAGTTGCGATTACAGGTGATACTCTTTTTGCAGGTTTTGATGACACTGCATACAGAGGTACCTTCCGAGGTCCTGCTGTCGCTATAGAGAATATGAAGTCTGTTCTTCCTGACTGCAACCATTTTGAAGTTGTTGTTAGAGAATACGGAGTATCTAGGGTTTGCATACATGCAGAATCTAAAGATAGTGTTTGGAATGTAAAAGTCGACTATGATGTTTCTGAGGTAAATCGTCGTTTTGGGAGTGATATTGTCTCAGGTGCGAGTTCTTATGGGAAGATTGATGTTAATCTTATTCCTATAGTGACGCTTAATAATCATAGTTACGATAAATTGTTTGAGGTTGGGGTTTATTTCGCTCCATCTTTTGAGACGACGTTATGGAAAGGAAATAGGATTATTATACAACCTATTGTGCCTTTGTATACAAATCTTCATAAGAACGATGCGCATAGGAATGTTAGACTTGGGGTTGCATCCATTAGTCAGGAATTATTTGATTGCGGTCGTTGGAGGGCAAAAGTAGCTGGAGGATGTTTTTATCCTGATGCTATGGGTGTGTATGGGGATATTGAATATAAGGTTAATTCTTATTTCGATATTGGTGCTCATATTGGTTATGCTTACACTTCACTTTTTTATGATAATAAGTGGTATGTTGGTAGGCCAACGGTCTTCAGTTCTATGTTGACGTGTTCTTTGTATGAACCTGTTACTTCCTTTCAGTTGCAAGTTGAAGCAGGTCGTTTCAATTTTGGAGATTGGGGTACTCGTATCGACTTGACAAGGCATTTTGGAGAATATGCAATCGGCCTTTATGGAATTTTGACAGGTGGCGAACATAATGGAGGTTTCCATTTTGCAATACCTTTTGGAGGAAAGAGGCATTTAAGAAAGTCTCTTATCCGTGTTAAGCTTCCTGAGTATTATGATATGCAATATAGTATGGTCTCTTATTGGAGGTATACTTGGGAGCGTATGGGACGCGAGTTTGAGGATATCCCTGACATGAATCATTCTGCTCATTATTGGCAGGCTGAATATATAGGCAAGTACGTAAAAAAGTATCTTGACGGAAAAATTGAGTAATTGTAAAGAAACTAAATAAATTATAATAAAGAAAAAGATTATGAAGAAAATTAATTTTCTTTTAGGAACAATGTTGCTTGCTTCAACAAGTGTTCTTACATCTTGTTTTAGCAATGAAATCCCAGAAATTGTTATCACAGGATCTGCAGGCGGTGGATCTCATACTGATGACGGCGTTAAGCTTGGAGAAATCCTCCCAGCGGAGAACTATACCTATACTGTTGTATGTAATGTTTCTGCAAACATTTATATTAATGGTGCGAGGGTTGCTTCTAGTAGTCAGTATACAGGTAAAGGTGGTATTGGTGAGAAGATTACAATCAAGGCTACTACAACAACACCTGGATATACAAAAGATGAGATTTCTAAGATTGTGACTCTCGATGCTAATGGTAAGGTGATTCGTTTCAACTTTGCAAAGATTCCAACTTCTGCTGTTGAAACTGATGGTCTTCCATATGCTGTTTCTGTAGGTTCTGCAAAAGAACTGACAGATCCAACAAGTCCTTCTTTCCTTAGTGATCCAATTGTTATTGAGAATACTAAGGTGAATAAGAGAGAGCCATATGCTGGTACAATAACTGACGCCAAAATGACAATTTATGGAGAGACTGTTGTTAAGGCGTTAAATTCAGGCATCGATCCAAAGTCAATATTCACAATTACAGCTAAGGAAGCAGTGATGACTGGAGTTGACCAGAATAATAATGAAGGTAAGGAGTGGTTCCCTGTATTGAGTCTTATTTGTACACCTGACGGTGCCCAGTTCGGAGATAAGCCTGTTTTAGGAACTATTTCAAACCCTTATTTTGAGAAGGGTATGAGTTTCCGTTGCTTAGATGCTGTACAGGATGAGGCTAAGTTGAGTGAGAACGGTGGCTCTGTTGACGTTAAGTTTAAGCATTTCTCTGACTACATTATCGAGTCAGAGGCTAATGTGAAGAAAGTAGGTGAGGATGAGGTTAGAACTCAGACACTCTTGGATTGTAAGATTGGTAACCATAAGTATACATACTTTGTATGGTCAGGATGTGATTATGATTATCGTTCAAATGGTTTCATTAATAAGTATTTGGAAGCAAAGTTCGGTCCTAAGACTTATGCACCTAAGGGAGAAATTACAATTTCTAACTTGTCTTCACGTGCAACTGTTCCATATACTGTTGTACAGAAGGTGTTCAAGTATGTTGTAAGTTTTGGCGATATCGACATTAATGTTGATGTGTATGGACCAGAAGACGTATTTGTTGATACAGATAATGCGGTAATCTATGATGCGACTAAGCATTCTGGTGGATCTGCGTTCTAATGTATAAATATTATAAAAAAAAGAAGGAGTTGGTGCTCCTTCTTTTTTTGTTATGAAAACTATTTATTGAAGTTATCTTTGTGTTTTTAACAAGAAATAATGCGATTTATATGTGTAATCGTGCTTTATCTTAGAAAAAATGCGATTTCTTGAAAAAAAAACGTCGAAACGTTTGCAGAATAAAAATAAAGTCGTACCTTTGCATCGCTTTTGAGAAATCAACCTCCTAAAACAAGTCTTTAGGACTTAAATTCGGGATGTAGTACAGTTGGTAGTATACTTGGTTTGGGACCAAGGGGTCGCACGTTCGAGTCGTGTCATCCCGACCAACAAAGGGGTTGAACTTGAGAGTATCGGGATGTAGTACAGTTGGTAGTATACTTGGTTTGGGACCAAGGGGTCGCACGTTCGAGTCGTGTCATCCCGACCAACATAAGCGATGCTTAAGGGCGTTTAGCTCAGCTGGTTCAGAGCATCTGCCTTACAAGCAGAGGGTCGGCGGTTCGAATCCGTCAACGCCCACAAGGAGAGACAACGTCTCTCCTTTTTTTTTGTTTCCCGTTTATTGCCATGGTGTAGTCTACGATGTATAGTGCTGAGGTTTTTTAGACCCTCTTTGTGTTTTTATGCTACTATTCTTTTCCCGATGTTCTTTTGTATTGCTTTGTTGCCCTCTTTCTTTTATTTTATCAGGTTCTTTTGTTTTCCACCTTGTATTGAATTGAAAAAGTGTAGACCCTTCTGTATTCGTTGTAGATTCTCTATTACTATGTGATAGACGATTAAATTGTTTCACGAATTATGTTTATGTTCCACGGAATTTTCTTATCTTTGCAATCGAAAAATAGAGTAAGAATAGGACGGACTATTTTTTTGCAATCTGCGTGTTTGTATTGTATGGTGAAAAGGCTTGTCTATGCACCCTTTTTGCTATGTTTTGGTTCACGTGGGCATAATTATAGTTCTTTCTGTGAATGAAAAAAAGAAATTAAGTATGGGAAAAATTATAGCTCTCGCTAATCAAAAGGGTGGAGTTGGAAAGACAACTACAGCTATTAATTTGGCTGCTTCATTGGCAACTCTTGAAAAGAAGGTTTTGATTGTTGATGCAGATCCACAGGCAAACGCATCTTCAGGCGTTGGTGTAGATATTCAGCAGGTAGAGTCTTCTATATATGATTGTATCATTAATTCTGCAGATCCTCATGAATCAATATACACAACAGATATTGAAGGTTTGGATATTATCCCAAGCCATATTGACCTTGTGGGTGCAGAGATCGAGATGTTGAATGTTGAAAAACGTGAAACCGTATTAAAGCGTATTCTTGATCCTATGCGTTCTGAGTATGATTATATTCTTATAGATTGCTCTCCTTCTTTGGGACTCATAACTGTTAATTCTTTGACTGCTGCAGATTCTGTCATTATTCCGGTACAGTGTGAGTACTTTGCGCTTGAGGGTATCAGTAAACTTTTGAATACAATCAAGATTATCAAGTCAAAGCTTAATAAGAATCTTGAAATTGAAGGGTTCCTTTTGACTATGTTTGATTCTCGTTTACGTTTGGCGAACCAAATTTATGAGGAAGTAAAACGCCATTTCCAGGAGTTGGTTTTCAAGTCTGTTATACAGCGTAATGTTAAGTTGAGCGAAGCTCCTTCACATGGTATACCTTGTATACTTTATGATGCAACATCTATCGGTGCAAAGAATTATATTTCGCTTGCTCGTGAATTGATGTCTCGTGAGTAAGCGTGACACTTCCAAATTATTTTTAATTATACCAGTGCATAGAGTCTTTCTATCATTGTATACATAAGAAAAACAAATGGCAGTAACAAAGAAATTTCCAGCTTTAGGCCGTGGTCTTGACGCTCTCATATCTACAGAGGAGGTTAGACCGGAAGGGTCTTCTACAATAAATGAAATAGAACTCTCGCTTATTCATGCAAACCCAAATCAGCCACGCCGTGAGTTTGATGAGGATGCTTTGCAGGAGTTGGCAGATTCAATAGCTGAGATTGGTATCATACAACCAATTACGCTAAGAGAGCAGGAAGATGGCAAATATATGATCATTGCTGGTGAACGTCGTTTCCGTGCGTCACAAAAAGCAGGTCTGAAGACTATTCCTGCATACATACGTAAAGCTTCTGATGAGAATGTTATGGAGATGGCTCTTATTGAGAATATCCAGAGACAGGACCTAAATTCTATAGAGATTGCATTGGCGTACCAGCATCTTATAGACCAGTACGGACTTACGCAAGAAAAGTTATCAGAAAGGGTTGGGAAAAAACGTGCAACAGTTGCAAATTTTCTCCGATTGCTGAAGTTGCCAGCTCCTGTTCAGGTCGCTTTGCAGAATCATCAGATAGATACAGGACATGCACGAGCATTGTTGGCATTGGATGATCCAAAGAAGCAAGTGAAATTATTTAAGGAGATTCAGCAAAAGGGATATTCTGTTCGAAAAGTTGAAGAAATCATCAAGCAACTCAATGAAGCAGTAGATGCTGACAATAAAAAGCTCAGCAAGAGTAGCACTGTCTTGTCTCCTGTTTTTGATGGGCTACGTCAAGAATTGTCGACAAAGATAGGTTCAAATGTTAATGTTGTATGCTCTAAGAACGGTGCAGGCAAGGTTACTTTCTCTTTTAAGAATGAAGATGATCTGCGTAGAATAGTTTCACTCTTGAGTAATCAATAAAAGAAATATGGGTACAAGTAGCCATTTCTTTGACAAGTAATGAAATGGTCCTTGTACTACAAGTATCTTGTATACTTTTGTCTTACGTTTTTAGTCTCAAATCCTTTTGCCTTAGTATTGTGACCCTATGGGTGTGAGGCAGAGGTCTTGTGGGAAAGGCATAGTGTATTTTTTGATTACTTGTAAAAAAGGATTGTAACAATATAAAGAACGAACAATTGGAAGTGCAAGGAAAACGATTGCCATATAGAGCTTTGCTCATTATTGTATCATTGCTTTCGTACATTACCATGTATGCAAAGCCGTGTAATTGTGTCACATTCGTGATGAACGAATGTGGTTGGGATAGCTTTATTGTTGAAGATTCATTACAAAAGAAAGAAAACTTGTCGCCACTTGATTCTATTGCTAACGTAAACAAAAAAGATACTGTAGTATCTGATGACGTTGTTTCTGCAAAGATTGATACAGTTGTGGTAGATTCTGCGCTTCGCTATTTGCATTCCTTATCAAAGGATTCTTTGGCGTTTTCTCGAGAACTGAAGGTGAAGGATAAAATGGTGCCTGATCCTAAAAAAGCTATGTGGCTTGCGATAGCATTTCCTGGTGGAGGGCAGATATATAATAAAAAATATTGGAAATTGCCAATAATATATGGTGGTTTCTTAGGTTGCTTTTATGCGTTGAATTGGAATAACACAATGTATAGAGATTATTCTCAGGCTTATATTGATATTATGGATAATGATGATAATACCAATAGCTTCATGAATTTCTTGCAGCCGGGATATAATGTGAAACAGAATCTTTCATGGTTGAAAGACAGTTTCAAGAGAAAGAAGAATTTCTATAGACGTTATCGAGATATGAGCATGTTCTGTATGATAGGTGTCTATTTGATATCTATAGTAGATGCTTATGTCGATGCCGAAATGTCTAGTTTTGATATAAGTCGCGATTTAACGCTAAAAATTTCGCCTGCTATCATTAATGATAGGTCATGTGCGATGAGAATTCCAGCAATGAATGGTTCGTCGTACGGACTAAACTGTAGTTTGAAATTTTAAGTGCCAAGAGAAAAAGAAAAGTATGAATAGATTAAAAATATTTACATTATTAGTATTCTTATCGTCTTCTTTGTACGCTCAAAACGTTGTAACAGTAGACGAAAATGGAAAGACTGAGGACATTGAAATGCCAGAAGGTATGATTGTGCCTGAGGACGAACTGATGGAGGAGTATACCAATAAAGAAAATTTGCAGTTGATAACTAATCCAAGTATAAGAGATTTGTCATATGATGATTCTCTTATTGTGAGTCGTCTGTTACGCATCCCAACAACAATAGAGATGCCGCTTAATAATGTAACACGAAAGTTTATTGATACTTATTCAAATAGAATGAAGCGTTCAGTAGCAGTAATGCTCGGTAGCTCTAATTTCTATATGCCAATATTTGAGGAAGCATTAGAGCGTTATAATCTGCCTCTTGAATTAAAATATCTTCCTGTGATTGAGTCCGGACTTAGACCTTCTGCAACTTCTCGTGTCGGCGCTGCTGGACTTTGGCAGTTCATGATACATACAGGTAAGAGGTATGGACTTGAAATAAATACACTTGTTGACGAGCGTCGTGATCCAGTGAAGTCATCGGATGCCGCTGCCCGTTACCTTCGTGACTTGTATTCCATGTTTGGAGATTGGGGACTAGCAATAGCTGCTTATAATTGTGGTGAAGGTAATGTTCAGAAAGCGATACTCAGATCTGGCAATACTGATGGTGTGGATTATTGGAGCGTGTATACACGTTTGCCTCGTGAAACGAGAGGATATGTGCCTGCCTTCATTGCTGCCAATTATATTATGAATTATTATTGTGAGCATGGCATAACTCCATATGAAGCGACATTGCCAGCAGAATCAGACACCGTGCAGGTAAATGCGGAGTTGAAGTTCTCTCAGATAGCAAACGTGTGTGGAGTTTCAGTTGAAGAGTTGCGTGCTCTTAATCCGCAATACAGAAGGGATATTGTGCCTTCTGGCTATTCTCTTCGTCTGCCGTCATCATCGGTTGAGACTTATGTTACTAAAGAACAGGATATCGTAAACACAGTGCCTTCAGATGGAATAGTACGCAGACCAATAGTTGAGGATCTGGTTGAAACAACTGCTAATAGTCGTGCTTCTAAGAATTCAAGAAGTAAGGCTCGTGGTGGTAATGCAACATATCATAAGGTAAAAAAGGGCGAAGTACTTTCTACTATTGCATCTAAGTGTAATACTACTGTTGCTGCTATAAGACGCCTTAATAATCTGAAAGGTGATTTTATACGAGAAGGTCAGAACCTTCGTGTGAAATAGTTTATATTGTTATATTCTAAGGAGAAAGTTGTCAGGTATGGATGAGGAGAAGATGATACAAGAGGCTTTTGATAACCTCGTAACGGCATATCTTGCGTCTAAGCATCGTAAGAAAGTTGACAAAATAACAAAGGCTTTCAATTTTGCTAAACATGCACATAATGGTGTTCGCCGTCTTTCTGGTGAACCATATATCATGCATCCTTTAGCAGTAGCTCAGATTGTATGCTCAGAGATAGGTCTTGGATCAACATCCATATGTGCTGCGCTCCTTCATGATGTAGTTGAGGACACAGACTATACCGTTGAGGACATCGAAAATATGTTCGGTCCCAAGATTGCGCAAATTGTAGATGGACTCACAAAGATATCTGGAGGTATTTTCGGTGATCATGCCTCTGCTCAAGCAGAAAACTTCAAGAAGCTGCTTCTTACTATGAGTGAGGATATTCGTGTGATTCTTATAAAGATAGCGGATCGTCTTCATAATATGCGAACATTGGGTTCTCAACCAGTAAATAAGCAGTACAAGATTGCTGGCGAAACTCTTTATATATATGCACCTTTGTCTCATAGACTTGGATTGAATAGTATCAAGACGGAACTCGAAGACTTGAGTTTTCGCTATGAGCATCCAGAAGAATATGCAGTAATTGAAAAGAAGCTAGAAGCTACAAGGGCTGAGCGTGATACCGTATTTGATGAGTTTACTGCGCCTATACGCAGAGAGCTTGATTCGCTTGGTCTTAAATATGAAATAAAGCAGCGAATAAAGTCTCCTTATTCTATATGGAATAAGATGCAGAATAAACACGTCACTTTTGAAGAGATATATGATATCCTTGCTGTGCGTGTTATATTTGAACCAAATGACTTGGCTGCTGAATTGAATGAGTGTTTCAATATCTATGTAGGTATTTCTAAGATATATAAATCACATCCGGATCGTCTTCGCGATTGGGTCTCTCGTCCAAAGGCGAATGGCTATCAGGCACTTCATGTGACACTTATGTCCAATAAAGGTGAGTGGATAGAGGTGCAGATACGTTCTCGTAGAATGGATGAGATTGCAGAAAAAGGTTTTGCTGCTCATTGGAAATACAAGGATGGTGAAAAGAATGAGGAGGAAGCAGAGAATGAACTTGACAAGTGGTTGACTACAATTAAGGAGATTCTGGATGACCCACAACCGGATGCGATGGATTTCCTTGACACAATCAAGCTCAATCTTTATGCTGATGAAGTCTTCGTGTTCACTCCAAAAGGTGATATTCGAACTATGCCTGCTGGTGCCACAGTCCTTGATTTTGCATTCTCTATTCATACTTTTGTTGGAAGCCACTGTATTGGCGCCAAGGTGAATCACAAGCTGGAGCCAATCAATTACAAGCTTCAGAGTGGAGACCAGATAGAGGTGCTTACGTCAAAGGCTCAGCACTTAAAACGAGAATGGTTGGATATTGCAACAACAGGTAAGGCAACGACAAAGATTCTTGCGATACTTCGAAAGGAAGAGCGTGATGCAAGACGTTTAGGAGAGGAAATGCTTGACAAATTCTTCAAAGAATCTAATCTTGTCAAGGATACTGCAAATTTGGAGAAATTGTGTGAACTACATGAGATGTCAAAACCTGATCAACTCTTCATTGCTGTTGCCCAAGGAAAGGTTGTTCTTGGACAGGATGATGTCGCTAAAATTCAAAACAGCGAATCTCAGTCAAATAGCTGGCTCCGATTCTTCACTTTTGGCAAAAAGAAGCAAAAGATTGAAGAACTTAGCAAAGAGAATCCTGTCATTGACAAGAAAAAGATTCTTCCTCTTACAGAGTCAAATCTATATAGCAAATATACACTCTGTGATTGCTGTCAACCGATACCGGGTGATGCTGTGATGGGTTATGTTGATGAGAGTAACCGTGTCATAGTACATAAGCTTCAGTGCTCGGTTGCTCAACGACTAAAAGCTAATCAAGGCAACCGTATAGTTGGCGTTCGTTGGGAGATGGGTAATTTTATGCAGTTTGAGGCTTCTATCTCGTTACGTGGTATTGATAAGCCAGGTATGTTGAATAAGATGACAGATGTTATTTCACGTGAACATAACCTTAACATCCACAAACTTGAGATTGAATGTAATGATGGCCTCTTTGAAAGCAAGATTCGCCTATATGTACATGATACAAGCGAGTTGAAGAAGATTATTGATTCGTTAAAGAAAATACCAGATATCGAGGAGGTGGCTCGTATATAGTGCTTCAATACCGGGAATGTGTGTATGTCCCAGTGTTTGTGTTGAAAGTACTTATCTGTGCCGTTCAAATATAAATGGGTTAAAATGATGTACTTCATTTTAACCCATTTATATTGTTTGTTAATGATGTTTATACTAAGCTGTTCAATTCCTTGTTAAGAGCTTGTAGTTCACTTCTTAAGCTTTTTAATCTCTCAACAACTTGAAGCTGAGCGTTTGATACGCCCTTCTTGTTCTTTATGGCATCTCTTGCGCCTTGTAATGTCATTCCTCGTTCCTTTACGAGATGGTAGACAATGCGAACTTGCTCTACATCTTCTTTTGTGTATTGCCTAATGCCTCTGCCTCCCTTTTGGGGCTTGATGTTAGGGAATTCCTTCTCCCAGTATCGGAGTAGAGTCTCAGTTACATCAAACATCTCGGCAACTTGCTTGATGTTGTAGAACATTCTTAGGTCTTTATCTTTGTTGTATGCCATATCTCGACATTATTATTCGTTTGGGATATTCTTAAGAATCTCAAGAACAAAATTGTAGAATTTCTCCACACTTGGTATGTGACAGCGTTCGCTTGGTGTGTGTGGACTAAGAAGGGTAGGACCCATACTTGCCATATCCATATCTGGATAGTTAACACCTATGATTCCACATTCAAGTCCTGCATGGCAAGCTGTAACGGTAGGTCTGCTGCCATACATTTTCTCGTATACATCACTCATCATTGCAACAAGTTTGCTCTTAGGATTTGGCTGCCAACCGCTATATCCACCTTCAAGCTTAACTTGCATTCCTGCCATTGAGAAACAGCTAACAAGACTGTTGCAAAGATATTGCTTCATACTATCCTGTGAAGAGCGGGCAAGGATTGCAATCTCAGCCTTACCGTTTTCTATATTAATTATTGCAAGGTTGCTTGATGTCTCAACAAGGTTTGGTATGCTAGGAATGAAACGGAGGACACCATCATGAGCTGCAAGTACAGCGTTTATTATGTTCTCCTGTATGTCCATCGGTATCGCCTTAGATGGCTTTTCGCATATTTCTGCTTTGAGTATGATACCGTCTTTTTCTATCTCTCCATATTCTGCAACGAATAAGTCCCTTGCCTTTTCTATTATTTTGTTGAACTCTTCAACTTTTGCAGTAGGAACAAGTACGACAGCTTCTCCGTCTCGAGGTATGGCGTTGCGCATATTGCCTCCGTGCCAGTTGCATAGCCATGCCAGGTTTGTGTTGACGACAGCAAAGAGGACACGAGCCATAAGTTTGTTCGCATTTGCGCGTCCTTCGTTGATTTCGAGGCCTGAGTGTCCACCGAGAAGTCCTTTGATGCTGATCTTGTATGCTTCCATGTCATTGCTGTTGACATCGAGTTCCTGATAGCCCATAGAGCAAACAACATCCATTCCTCCGGCACATCCTGTTAAGATCTCTCCTTCAGTCTCTGAATCAAGGTTCAGGAGGTACTTGGCATTGAGTTCACCGGCTTTAAGACCGAATGCACCGTACATGCCAGTCTCTTCGTCCTTAGTTATGAGAACCTCAATAGGACCATGCTCTACCGATGTGTCCTCAATGATTGCCATTGCAGCGGCAACACCCATACCATCGTCAGCTCCGAGGGTTGTATTCCTTGCTTTTACCCAATCCCCGTCAATATAAACATCAAGAGGGTCTGTCTCGAAGTTGTGGCAGCTTTCCTTTGTTTTTTGAGGAACCATGTCCATGTGGGCTTGGAGAACGACTGTTGCCTTGTTCTCATATCCAGGAGTCGCCCCCTTGCGCATTATTACATTTCCAGCTTTGTCGATATATGCTTCTGCTCCATTTTGCTTTGCAAATTCAACTAGGAATGCTGCTACTTTTTCAACGTGACCACTTGGTCGAGGTATTTGTGTCAAGGCGTAGAAATTTTTCCATACAGCCTTTGGCGATAATTCTTGTATATCCATATTGGTGTTTGTTGTATTGTTGATAATTCAAATATTTGGTTACGTATGCAAATATAGATAATAATCTGTTATTATTGCATAGGCGCATTAAAAAATGCAGGTTGCTAAACTTTTATTTTAGTGTTTCCAGCTCCTTTATTGCATTATATGAAGTAAGGTCAAGTTGTAGAGGGGTGATAGCAACATACTGATTATTGAACGCCCAGGTATCTGTTGCTTCATCATCACCATCTGTTGGAGCATAGTAGCCTGCGATCCAGAAGTATTCCCATCCGTGAGGGTGCGTGCTTTTTTGCCATTCTTCTTTCCAGTCTCCCATACCCATACGACAGATTCTTATTCCCTTAAATTCTTTGAACGCTCCACAGTTCACGTTAAGGCATACACCTTTAGGGAGCCCGTTGTCGAGTACATGCTCGACAATCTTTTCCACCCAGCATTTCATTCCGCTGAAATCAGCGTCTGCTGCGGTATGTCCACTTGAAAAAGCAATGGAGGGAACCTGTTTTATACATCCCTCAAACGCAATGCTGACAGTTCCAGAATAGTGAGCGTTGATGGCGCAGTTGTCTCCGTGGTTTATACCTCCAAGGACTAAGTCTGGTGTGCGAGGACAAAGATTCTCAAAAGCCATCTTTACACAGTCGTCTGGTGTTCCACTGCATGACCACATGGTTAATGCTCCCATTTCCTCATTGCCGGCTTCCTCCCTGATTAGCTTGTTCCTTACGGGGGTACTGCTGCTTATGCTCATAGAAGCCCCACTTCGTCCGCTGTCAGGTGCAACGACAACCACATCTCCATATTTGCGCACCATGCCTATGAGTGCGTTTATTCCTGTGGCCTGATAGCCGTCATCATTAGATATAAGTATGAGTTTTTTGCCTTTTACCATGATTTCTTATGTTGATTCGTATGCAAAGATACAAAAAATGCACCTGTTTTCAAAAAAATATTGGAAATTGCTTTGCTCGTTTCAGAAAAAGATATACCTTTGCACCGCATTTCGGAAATGACGGTGTCAATCTGAATGCAAAATACATAACATTGGGCTATAGTATAAGGGTAGTACAACAGATTCTGGTCCTGTTTGTCCTGGTTCGAATCCGGGTAGCCCAACAGAAAAGGAAGCATCTATGCTTCCTTTTTTTGTGCGAACATCTCTTATGACTAAGATATCATGCTTGTCATAAGAGATGTTTTTGCGATATACAAATCAGTTTCTTCCTTTAAGTATATCTACCATAAGTTTAGCTGCTCTTTCAGAAGCGCCTGGACCTCCAAGTTTCTCGTTCATCATCTCGTAATCGCGAAACATCTTTTCGCGTTGAACGCCTTTAGGCATGATAAGAAGGAGACGGTTTCCTGCGCTTTGCATAGTCATCTCGTCAGCAACAAGCTCTGAGACGATTCTCTTTCCTGCAATGAGATTGACTAATGATATATAAGGAACGTTAAGTAACAGTGGCCTTATGGCAGAGTATATTGCACCGAATGGTAGACGGTAACACACAACTTGTGGTACTCTAAGAATCGCGGCTTCAAGCGTCGCTGTGCCAGATGTTACTAAGGCGGCTACGGAATCTTTAAGGATATCGTATGTCCTGTTGTATATTACAGGTACAGTTGTGACATCCTTTGGGTAGTATTTCCTATAGAATGACTCCTCTATGTTAGGAGCACCAGCAATGACGACCTTGTATCCCTCAAAGCGTCGCCCTGCTTCTATCATCATCTTCAGGTTGTCTTTTATCTCCTGTTTTCTTGAACCTGGTAATATGGCAATTATTCCGAACTTTGCTCTTTCCTTAACGGCTTCCAGCTCTGGGCAAGGTTGGCGTGTGGTGTCAGCGAAATACTTCGTGATAGCGTCAACGCAAGGGTTTCCTACATAGTGGATAGGGTAGTTGCGTTTTGCGAACCAGTCTACCTCAAACGGGAGGATAGAGAACAGCTCGTCAACATCTCTCTTTATGTTTTCTATCCTATGTTCCTTCCATGCCCAGATCTTTGGACTTATATAGTAGAATATCTTAGAGTTCCAGCCTTGTTGCTTGCGTACCTTATTAAACCATTCTGCAATGTTTAGATTGAATCCTGGATAGTCAACAAGTATTAGCACGTCAGGTTTCCATTGCAAGATGTCTGCCTTGCACTCCTTCCTTCCTTTAAGTATTGTAGGGAGGTGCCTGATGACAGATATAAAGCCCATGTATGCAAGGTCCTTGTAATGCTTTACAAGTGTTCCTCCCGCAGCTTGCATCTTGTCTCCTCCAAAAAAACGAAACTCGGCTTCTGGATCCTCTTTCTTCAGTTCGTGCATAAGATTTGAAGCGTGAAGATCTCCAGATGCTTCGCCTACTATCAAATAATATCTCATAGCGCTGCTTTTACTTTGTTCGTAAGGTCAATAAAATCCTCAACTGATAATTGTTCCGGGCGAAGGCTGAATATCGGGTCTGCCAATAATGGAGAGTCTTTGCCAAGAATCTGTTTCATACCATTACGCATCATCTTCCTTCGCATGGTGAATACTGTTTTTACAATCCTGCGGAATAGTGCTTCGTCACATCCAAGCGTCTCTTTGCTATTGCGTGTAAGGCGTATCACGGCGCTCTTAACCTTTGGTGGAGGGTTGAACACGTTCTCGTGAACAGTAAAGAGGTACTCCACGTCGTACCATGCCTGAATGAGCACAGAAAGAACTCCGTATGTTTTGCTTCCTGGCTTTGCCGCCATACGTTCCGCCACTTCCTTCTGTATCATGCCGGTGCAACAAGGTATGAGTTCCTTATGTTCTACCATCTTGAAAAATATCTGTGAAGATATGTTGTATGGATAGTTGCCGGTAAGTACAAATGGCTTGCCGTCAAATACCTTCTCAAGATCCATCTTCAGGAAGTCTGCCTCGATGATATTGTCCCCAAGCTCGGGGAAATGCTCTTGAAGGTAGGGGACGGACTCTCGGTCGATCTCGACAACCTTGAAAGGTCTATCTTTCTTCAATATGTATTGAGTGAGCACACCCATGCCCGGACCTACCTCAAGGACAGGAATCTGTGGGCATGCGTCTACTGTATCTGCTATGTCACTGGCCACTTTCAAGTCTGTGAGAAAGTGTTGGCCAAGGAATTTCTTTGGTTTTACTGCTGGCATTGTTGCTACCTCGTATTTTATTTGTAACTTTGCACGCAAAGGTACGATTTAGTGAGTGAAAAACCAAATTTTCCTTTGTTAAATCCTGGCAGAGTCGTGCCCTTGTAAATGAATTTTCAAGATGAACTATAAAAAAAATATAAAGACAATCCTGAACGGTGTCCTTCCTTTTGTTTTAGGAGGCGGAATATTGTACTGGATGTACCGTGAATATGATTTTGAAGAACTGGCAGATACTCTTACAAATAAGATGAATTGGTGGTGGATGGCATTCTCCATGGTATTTGGTGTCAGTGCTCAAGTGTTTCGTGGCTTGAGATGGAAACAGAGTTTGGAACCGCTTGGGGAACATCCTCGTCTTTCAGATTGCATCTATGCAGTATTCGTGTCTTACGCCAGTAGTTTGGTCATTCCTCGAAGTGGAGAGTTTACCAGATGCGGCATTCTCTCTAAATATGATGGGGTGAGTTTCCCGAAGGCAATAGGTACGGTGGTCTCGGAACGTATCATAGACAGCCTGCTCATGCTTCTGATGATTGCTGTTGTCTTTGTCTTTCAACTCAGGGTGTTTGACCTGTTCTTTGATAAGACGGGTACAGACATTATGGGTACATTGCACAGCTTTACTGCAACAGGATATTTGGTGACAGCTATATGTGTTGTTGTTACTTGTGCTTTCCTTTGGGTTGTACTTAAGCGTTTTGCTTTTATGTCCAGAGTCAAGATGGCTATGGTGAATGTTACAGAAGGAATCATGTCATTGAAAGGTGTAGAGAAGAAGTGGCTGTTTGCTTTCTACTCTGTAATGATATGGGTCAGTTACTTCTTGCACTACTGGATTACATTCTATTGCTTTGACTTCACTGAGCATTTAGGACTTACTGTTGCTATGGTAAGTTTTGTTGTAGGAAGTATCTCTGTTATTGTTCCAACGCCTAATGGTGCAGGTCCTTGGCATTTCTCTGTGAAGACAATCTTGATCCTGTATGGTGTTGCGGGTAAAAGTGCAGAGACGTTTGTTCTTATTGTGTTTGCTCTCCAAACAGCACTTGTTCCGTTGCTTGGTGCATTTGCCATGTCTTGTTTGGCGATGAGAAAGAAATAGCGCGTTTTTTTATTCTCCTTTGTTTGCGTAGGGCAAGGCATAAATGTTGTGGCAATATGTTTCGGCGCTTTGAACGGTAGAATAAAAAGTCGTTTTGTCGTTACTTAACTGTATGTTTCCATATGTTTGTTTGGCACATGGTTCATGCTGAGCAAAAAAACAGGTCTGGGTTAACAATGTAGCCCAGACCTGTTTTTTTTGTTTGTTGGTATTGTTTCTTTATGTTTTCTTATTGTTCCTCCTCGATAGACTTGATTGTTGCCCACTGGCCCCAAACGCTATTAGATTTGTAAGCCTCGATAACCTCCTGTGGTACGAGTAATGTTCCTGTTTGTAGGACCTCGCTATCAAAAGTCTCATCGCTTACCTCTGGGATTGTTGTAGCCTTGCATATCAAAGTCTCGTGGTTGCACTTGAGGAATGTTGAGTTTCCTATCTTCTTTATAGTGCTTGGTAATGTAATCTTCTTAAGGTTGATACATCCACTGAAACAATAGTCGCCGATGATTTCTACACCCTCAGGAATGATGATGCTTTCAAGGTTTTGGCAGCCTGTGAATGTTACCATCTTGAGTTCCTTGATTCCTGAAGGAAGTGTGATTCTTCTCAGCTTAGTACAGTTCAAGAAACAGTTGGAACCGATAGAATCGAGTTTTGATGGGAGACTTATCTCCTCAAGGTCGCTACATCCATTGAAACAACTTGCCTCAAGACACTTTACTTTGTCAGGGATGCGGATAGAAACAATCTTGCTACAGTTCTTGAAAGCCTGGTCTTTTATAGTCTGCACATTGAGTGGAAGATCTACGTTTGAGAGTAGGGAGTCACCCTGGAAAGCTTGAGTGCCGATAGATTTGAGAGAGTCAGGAAGACTTATTCTCTCCATTGACTTGCAGTCAAGGAAACAGCAGACAGGAATAGTTTTTACGCTGTCTGGGACGTCGAATGACTTTAGACTGTAACATGCACGGAAGCAGTAGTTTCCGATAATCTTTGTGATGTTTGGAAGTATTGCTTCTTCGAGTTCTGTACATGAGTCAAAGCATGAGTTACCAAGCTGATTGAGTGACTTGCCGAGGTCTACTCTCTTAAGCTGACGGCAATAGAAGAATGCGCTGTCTCCAATGAATGTTACATTGTCTGGGATTGTTATCTCCATGAGACTCTTGCAGTACTGGAAAGTATGTGCCTCGATTGCCTTGATAGAAGAAGGCAGCTGTATTGTAGTAAGTGCTTCGCAAGATTCGAATGCTCTTGTTCCTAACTTGGTTAGACTGTTTGGAAGAGAAACAGAACGAAGTACGCTACAGTTCTGGAAAGCATAGTCGCCGATTGTCTCTATTCCCTCTGGAATATAGATGGAGTTGATGAACTTTCCGTCAAATCCTTCCACCTTGTCCACTTTGTAGCACTTGCCTTCAAAGTAAATCTTTGCGAATATCTTGATGTCCTTTGGGTACTGGCCTTCTACAGAAGTCAAACCTTCACAAGTGGCAGTACCGTTTGAAAGGTAGTATCTGACTTGGTCAATAGTCATTATACGACTTGAGTTCGCAAATTTGACGTCTGCTTGCTGGTCGTTTGTCCAGTCAGGGTTGACGTTGATGACATATTCTCCCGTTTCTGTTGGTGCAACCTTGACGTCTATGTCGTCTCCACAGGAAACGGCAGTAATTGCAATTAAAATGAATGATACGATTTGAAGTAATTTTCTCATATATATATGTATTTGTATCTTGAATTTTGAAGGCCATCTGTCCATGCAGAAGAACAGGATCGCCATTTTTTTCTTTTTTGCCTAAATAAAATTCTGTTATCTGAAGCGTTTCTGCATAATTTGCACAAAGGTACAGATATATTTTATAATGTCCAAGAAAATGTGTGATAAAGTTGTGCTCTTATAATTTATGTGGGAGAAAGAAGCATAAAAATGTCATTCTTCGTGAAGAAAATAGTTACGTACATGAGTCTGATGTTCCTCTTTTCAGAACACGAGCAGAACACGGTTTGCTTACGACTTGCTTACGACAATTGTCGTAAGCAAGTCGTAAGCAGAGCATGTTTCCATTGGGTTGTGCTCGGATGATGAACGATGCATTAAAAGAAGGTCTTTAGCTATGCTGTAATGGTTGACACTTTGTGCTTTTGTCTCTGTGAAATAACATCAAGTGATTAATTTGTTGTCGGGAATATGGTTGTTGTAAATATTTTTTATACCTTTGTACAATTAAAGGGCAATAACCCTTAGGATAAAGCGTTTAATGATTTATAGATGAAGAAGATTATATCACTTATAGTATTTGTTTTGGGTAGCTATGGAGCCATGGCACAGAAAATCTCGTTTAAGTCGAATACTGTGTCTACCAATACCACTATATGGAAAACTCCAGTGACGGCAACCTTTAGCTTTACTAATAAAGAAAAGGCACCGTTGCAGATTGAAAATGTTGATGCAGGATGTGGTTGCCTCTCTGTAGAATGGCCAAAGGAACCTGTGGCAAAGGGTGCATGGGGAGAGATCAAGGTTACCTATGATGCTAAGATGCTGGGTACATTCGACAGATTCATTGATGTCTATACTAACGGTTCTTCAAAGCCGGTACAGGTAAGGATGAAGGGAAATGTAAGTGCAAAACTTGAAATGAATGTAGAAGAACGATTCCCTTACATCGTTGACAATGTGAGATTGAGTACAAACAATATCGAGTTTCCTGATGTGCATGGAGGCGATTCCGTAAACATACGTCTGGAAGTGTATAATGCAGGAAAGGAAGTGTACATACCGCAGTTGATGCATCTCCCACCGTATGTCTCAATGCAGGTAAAGCCAAAGATGCTGGCTCGTGGTAGGGTTGGTGTTATCGATCTTACGGTTCACGGTGATTTGGTTCCGGACTTGGGACTGAACCAGACATCAATATATGTGGCTCGTTTCCCTGGTGATGTGGTCGGTTCCAATAATGAGATACTTCTCTCCACTGTGAAACTGTCAGAACCTAATGCTCGTTCAAAGGGTAGTGATGCACCGAAGATGAAACTATCTACAACAAATCTTGTGCTTGACAGTCATGGCAAGTTTGCAAATGCTGTGGGTAAGATTGGTATAAAGCCGGAGACACTTGGTAAGTTGGGAATAAAGACAAAGATGCAGGGAGTGGTGGAGATTTCTAATAGGGGGAAAGCTCCTCTTAACCTCACAAATATACAGGCATTCAACAGGGCAATAACTGTAAGTATTCCAACAACAACAATCGCTCCTGGTGAAAAAGTGCTGATGAAGATTGCCGTTGATAGCCGATTCCTCGGAATGTCTAAGGCACAACCACGTGTACTCATCATTACCGATGATCCAATGATGCCTAAGGCGGTGATAAACGTGAAGTTTGAATAATAACTATAGTGGTGATTAGGTCGCACCTTTCAGATGCAGATAGAGATGCTTCCTGTGTTGCCATAAATAATCAGATATGACTATGGAACACCCAGAAAATGCTGCAGAGTATGCCGGATTACAAGTAAATGCCGGTGTTGCTCAACCTTCTATTGTGAACCCTTATCTTTCACGAATGAGAAAGAAGCGTCATCAGTTGTACACTTCTGGCGAGTATGTGGAAGGTATTCTTAAGGGCGATGTGTCTATGTTAAGTCAGGCAGTAACGCTGATAGAGAGTGTGCTTCCTGATCATCAGGTCTTGGCGCAGGAGGTTATAGAAAAGTGTTTACCTTTCTCTGGAAACTCTGTCAGAGTAGGTATAAGTGGTGTTCCTGGTGCAGGTAAGAGTACAAGTATTGACGCGTTTGGCACCCATCTGTTGAATAACTATGGCGGAAAACTTGCGGTACTTGCTATTGACCCAAGTTCGGAGAAGACCAAGGGCAGTATACTTGGTGACAAGACCCGAATGGAGAAGTTGTCGGTTCATCCGAAATCTTTCATTCGCCCTAGTCCAACAGCAGGAAGTCTTGGTGGTGTGGCTCGTAAGACTCGTGAGACCATAATCCTGTGTGAGGCTGCTGGATATAATAATATCTTTGTTGAGACTGTGGGTGTGGGACAGAGCGAGACAGCATGCCATTCTATGGTTGACTATTTCCTCCTCATACAGCTTGCTGGAACAGGTGATGAACTGCAGGGAATAAAGAGGGGTATAATGGAGATTGCTGACGGAATCGTCATAAACAAGGCTGATGGCGAGAATGTGGATAAGGCGGAACTTGCAGCAAGTCATTTCCGTAACGCATTGCATCTCTTCCCAATGCCAGATAGTGGTGTATTACCAGAGGTTAGATGCTATTCCGGATTCTACGAGCTTGGCATTGACGAGGTTCTCAAGATGGTATATGACTACATCGACAAGGTTAAGGAGAACGGCTATTTCCAGTATAGACGTAATGAACAGTCAAAGTACTGGATGTACGAAAGTATAAATGAGCACCTAAAGAATGATTTCTATTATAATCCTAAGGTAAAGGACCTTATACAGAATACAGAACTTGAGGTGCTGGGTGGCAAGATGACGTCTTTCGTTGCGGCTAAGAGATTGCTTGACACTTATTACGATGATATTCGCAACAAGTAGACTGTTGCATAAGTAAAATAGATATTGATGACTTATAGATTGTTATACATATTCATGTTCATGTTTGCTCAGGGTGCTAAGGCTCAGAGTGGAAGTACGGCATACGAATTTTTGACAATCCCTGTGTCTGCTCATTCTGCAGCTTTGGGAGGTCAAAACGTAAGCATACTTGATGATGACGTGACACTGGTGTTTGACAATCCTGCGTTGCTTTCTAATGTGAGTGACAAGATGCTGAATCTTGACTACACATCTTATATTAGTGGAACAAAGAAACTCGGTGCTGCTTTTGCAAAAACAATAAATGATAGGGCGTCATGGTCTCTTGGTGCGTTGCTGCTCAATTATGGTTCTATGACTGAGACGAATGGCAATGGTGACGAACTGGGGTCTTTCTCTGCAAAGGATATTGCCGTTCAGGGGTCATTTGCTTACATGCTTACCGACTATTGGTCTGGTGGTGTTTCTGCAAAGGTGTTGACTTCAAGTTATGCAGATTATTCTTCTGTTGCTCTTGGTGTTGACCTTGGACTTAACTATTGCGATGAGGCTAAGGGTGTGTCGTTGTCTATTGTGGGACATAATCTCGGAGGACAGGTTGATCCGTTGTACGAGACAAACGAGGCTCTACCTTTTGACTTGTCTGTTGGTCTTAGCAAGTGTCTTGCAAATGCTCCTTTGCGTTTGTCTTTCACTTTCGATGACATCACTAATAGATATAAGGGAACCTTTATTCAGCACTTTATATTAGGTGTAGATGTCCTTCCATCAAAGAACTCCTGGATAGCGTTGGGATATAATTTCCGTCGTGCCAAGGAGATGAAAGTTGCAGACGGAAGTGCTCATTGGGCAGGACTTAGTTTGGGTGCTGGTATAAATATAAAGAAGTTTAAGATTGGAGCTGCCTGGGGCAAGTACCACATGGCGGCATCGTCTTTAGTTCTTAACGCTTCACTATCATTATAGGCGGAGTGTTTGTGATACTGGTTGTTTGATATTAAGAACGATTAAAATATGAAGAAGATTATAGTTGCAATAGATGGTTACTCATCTTGCGGAAAGAGTACCATGGCAAAGGATTTGGCTAAGAGCATTGGATACGTGTATGTTGATACAGGTGCTATGTATCGTGCCGTGACTCTTTATGCTATGGAGAACGGGTTGTTTCCTGACGAGGGTATAAAGGAGGAAGAACTTAAAGCGGATATTGATGCTGGAAAGATAAACATCTCTTTTAAGTTTAATCAGGAAACAGGTAGACCAGATACCTATCTTAATGGTGTGAAGGTCGAGACAGAGATCCGTCAGATGGCGGTGTCAAGTCATGTTAGTCCTATTGCTGCTCTTAGTTTTGTTAGGGAACTGCTTACTCAGCAACAGCAGTTGATGGGTAAGGAGAAGGGTATTGTCATGGATGGACGTGACATCGGTACTGCTGTATTCCCTAATGCAGAACTAAAGATCTTCGTCACAGCATCTGCGGAGATCCGTGCTCAACGCCGATTTGATGAGTTGAAGGCTAAGGGTGAACAGAACTTGGACTTTGATGCTATACTTAAGAATGTTCAGGAACGTGACTATATCGATACTCATCGTGACACAGCTCCTTTGCGTCAGGCTGAGGACGCGTTGGTTCTTGACAATTCAAATATGACTATTCCAGAACAGAAGGAGTGGCTATTAAGAGAGTTTGAAAGGACTGTGAACTCATAATTCATTATTGATATGTTGATTGAAATAGACAATGGGTCAGGTTTCTGCTTTGGGGTGACAACTGCTATTAAGAAAGCAGAAGAGGAACTTGCTAAGAGTGAGTCCCTCTATTGCCTTGGTGACATTGTACATAATGGAAGAGAATGTGAGCGACTGAAGAATATGGGACTTGTTACTGTAGAACATGAGGATATTGATATGCTTCATGACACAACGATGCTTCTTAGGGCTCATGGTGAACCACCAGTAACTTACGAAAAAGCAAAAAGCCGTAACATTACCATTATTGACGCTACTTGTCCTGTTGTTCTTAATCTCCAGAAACGTATTCGTAATGATTATAATGCTTTCCCGGATTCTCAGATCGTCATTTATGGAAAGAATGGACATGCGGAGGTCGTGGGACTCGTGGGGCAGACAGAGGGCAAGGCTATTGTCATAGAAAACCTTGACGATGCAAAACAACTTGACTTCTCCCGCAACATACGACTGTATTCTCAGACAACGAAGTCACTTGATGGTTTCAGAGAAATCGTTGGCTACATTTCAGAGAATATGAGTGCTGACGCCACATTTGAGTATTTTGATACTATTTGTCGTCAGGTCGCTAATCGTATGCCTAACATTCGACTCTTTGCAGAGAAACATGACCTTATATTGTTTGTCTGTGGGAAAAAGAGCTCGAACGGAAAGGTGCTTTACAATGAGTGCTGTAAGGTTAATCCACGTACTCACATGGTTGATGACCCTTCAGAGATTGATCTTGGCTGGCTTGATGGTGTCAAATCTGTGGGAATATGTGGTGCAACGTCCACCCCAAAGTGGTTGATGGAGGCTTGTCAGCAAAGATTACTTGAGAAATAGAATACAAATATAAAATAATTCACAAACAACAAAATTGCTTACTACTATGGCAGAGATTAAAACTATCGGAATTATTACATCGGGCAATGATGCGCCTGGTATGAATAGTGCTATTCGTGCAGTCACTCGTTCTGCAATATATAATGGTTTGCGTGTAAAAGCTGTGTATCGTGGCTACAAGGGGTTGATAGACGGTGACATAGTAGAATTTAAGACACAGAATGTAAGTAATATCATTCAACAAGGTGGTACTATTCTTAAGTCTTCTCCAAGCAAGGCATTCTTGTCTGCCGAGGGACGACAGAAGGCTTATGAGAATATCGTACGTGAGGAGATTGATGCGCTTATCGTCATTGGTGGAGATGGTACAATACATGGTGCTCGTATTTTTGCACAGGAGTTTGATTTCCCATGTATCGCTATTCCTGCAACCATTGACAATAACTTGTGCGGTACTGATACCACTATTGGATATGATACCGCTCTTAATACCATCATGCAGTCTGTGGATAAGATTCGTGATACAGCTACAAGTCATGAACGTCTGTTCTTTGTTGAGGTAATGGGTGATGAGGCTGGTTTCCTTTGCTTGAATGGTGCTATTGCATCTGGTTGTGAGGAAGCTATCATTCCAAGTGTCGATATAGAAGAGGATCAGTTGAACCAGTTCATCCAGAATGGTTTCCGTAAAGCAAAGAACTCAAGTATTGTCTTGGTTGCTGCTAATGAGAAGATTGGTGGTGCAATGCATTATGCTGATGTTGTAAAGAATCAGTATCCTGATCTTGATGTACGCATCTCTATCTTGGGACACCTTCAGAGAGGTGGTCATCCAAGTGCGCATGACCGTATCATTGCGAGTCGTATGGGTTCTGCAAGTATTCAGGCTCTCCTAAAGGGATTACGTAATGTCATGGTGGGTATTGATAATGATGAGATCGTTTATGTCCCATTCTCTCGTGCTATTAAGGAGAACCGTGTCATAAATAGGAACCTTCTTGCAATTCTTCATGACATCTCTATCTAAGTCTTTGTTGGAGGATTTGTAGAAACATGAATAATAAAATAGGGAGGATGATTCAACGAATCATCCTCCCTTTATTATGATGTATAGCTCTTTGTTATGAGTTCTCTTTGAGTGCTGCAATCTTTTCCTTTACTTCTTCAAGGTCAGCCTTAAGCTTATTCATCTTACGGTTGAGTTCGTCAACGAGAGCATTAGCCTTTCCGCCCTTGCCAAGGTTAAGGAATCCGAGATTGTTCTCGTATGTCTTAAGCTCGTTTGTGAGAATCTCTTTCTGGCGGTAGAGACGTTCGCGGATACGTGATGTGTCACCTTCAGCAATGTCGCTCTTGAACTTATTTACGCGACGACGAGTAGCGTTAGCATTTGCTGCACCATAGAGACGGTCCATCTGCTCGCGGAATGCCTTGTAGAGCTTGTCCTTGTCCTTGAATGGTACATGACCAATCTTGTTCCATTCATCCTGTGCAGCGCGAAGCTTGTCACGGAGTTCGTTCTCAAGATCCTGTGGCTCAATAGCAGCGAGGCGTTCGATGATAGCCTTCTTCTGGGCAAGGTTGTCTTGCTGTTCCTGACGCTGTCCACTTGTTGCTTCCTTCTTTGCTGCAAAGAAGAAGTCGCAAGCGTCATTGAAACGCTTCCAGATCTCGTCACTTACCTTCTTTGGTACAGTACCGATCTCTTTCCATTGCTTCTGGAGTTCTACAAGTGCATCTGTAGTTGCTTTCCAATCTGTGCTGTCCTTGAGTGATTCTGCCTTTTCAATAAGAGCAAGCTTCTTCTGGTAGTTATCGTTGAGACTATTGCGAACTGACTTGAAGTACTCCTGCTTACGTGTGAAGAAATTGTCACATGCTGTACGGAATCTGTCAAAGATCTGTACATTCATCTTCTGTGGAGCAAAACCTATTTCCTTCCACTGCTTCTGGAGTTCCATTACTTTATCAGTAAGAGTGTTCCAATCTGCAAATGTCTTGAGAGAGTCAAGATCCATACCTTCTACTTCTTCACAGAGTGCAGTCTTCTTTGTAAGGTTGTCTTCTTCCTTCTGCTTGCGTGACTCAAAGAAATCCTGATGCTGCTTGTTGATGACTGTTGAAGCATTCTTGAAACGTGTCCATATCTCTTCGCGAAGTTCACTTGCTACAGGACCAATCTCACGGAAGTCCTGATGGAGTTGCTGAAGACTGCGGAATGCAGCAATTACATCCTTTTCTTCTGCCAGTTTCTCTGCCTTCTCACAAATTGCAGTCTTAAGTTCAAGATTCTTCTTGAAGTCATAAGCACGAAGCTCATTGTTTATTTTGAGATTGTCGTAGAACTGCTCTACGTACATCTGATATGTCTTCCAAAGATCTGTTGCTTTGTCTGCAGGGACGAGTTTTATCTCATTCCACTGTTCCTGAAGCTGCTTGAAATCATTATAGTTGCGGTTCACCTCATCTGGTGAAGAAAGCATTTCTTTAATCTTTTCAATGATTTCAAGTTTCTTGTTGTAGTTTTCCTCCTTCAACTGTTCAAGCTCTTCTGCTGCCTTAGCACGTTTCTCCTTGATGAGATTCATCTTTGCCTTGAACTGTGCCTCGTCATCGAGTGGGGCAGGCACATACTCTTCAGGATTACCACCTGCTTCAATATAAGCTTTGTATGCTTCGTCTGTAGCTTGTTTCTGTAAACGATAGAATGCGTTTTTGAGAATGTCAAGGTCCTGACGTGCAACCTCTTCGTTTGTCTCGAGAATCTGGTCGAGGCGTGCGAGTACTTCTTCCTTGCTCTGGATTGGAGCAGTTTTCACAACAACTTCTGCAGGTTCCATTGCTGGCTCAACTGCAGGATTCTGAATGTCAGTCATTAGTTTTGAATTTAAAGTGTATGTATTGTTTTTACTTTCACTATTTATTGCATCATACTTAATGTGTAGATGTATACTACAGCGGCTGGGAATGCAAGTATGCTGCTATCGAAACGATCGAGCATGCCACCATGTCCTGGTAGTATGTGTCCTGAATCTTTGATGCCAAGTTTTCTTTTGAGCATTGATTCTACAAGATCGCCCCATGTGCCAAAGATGACTATGGTTGCAGCCAAACCTGCCCATTTGAGATATGTAAGACTACCTTCTCCCATTGCATGTGTTGGATCATACTTGGCAATTAATAAACTTACCAAGATGGCAATAATTCCGCCTCCTATTGACCCCTCCCATGATTTTGCTGGTGAGATTCGTGGGAACAACTTGTGTTTTCCAATAAGAGAACCTACACAATATGCTCCTGCGTCACTGCACCATAGAAAAAGGAACACACTCAGTACAAAAACAGGAGTGTAAACTGTTCCGTATGATGGAGTGTTGAGGAATGCGAGAGTGTTGATGCAAGAGAAAGGTAATGCTACATACATTTGGCACATCATAGCGAAAGCCCAATTGTAGATACTGTTCTTCCTGTCGAAGTACAGTTCACTCACCATCAGATAGATGATGCTCACAAGGTAAGGTATGAACGCTTGCGAACCTACCATATTGAGATTGAACCCCATTACTGCGTAGAAAAGGTATACGCATGAAACGGTCGTAATGAACCTGTTGACCTGTAGGTCTGCATTGTTGTTTACAATTGTACAGAACTCCCAAGCCGTCATAGCTGTAATGACTCCGAAGAGTATGCCATACGCAAGTGGATTTGGCCAGAGTATGCACCCCACAAGAACAATGACGAATACAATGCTTGTGATAGCGCGCGTGATGAAATTTTTTAGTTTGTCACTCATTGTTTATATAACCTTAACTATTCTCCTTCTTTCTCTTCTTTCTTGTCCTCGCCTTCCTTGTTGGCTTCTTCTGCTTTCTTTGCCTTAGCAACGATTGCATCAACAGCTTTCTGGCGGATAAGCTCCTCTATCTCAGACTTAGTGTCAGAAGTGTCGCCATCAGCAGCTTTGCGCTTCTTCTCTTCCTCATTGTTGAGTGCAAGAATCTCTTCTGTACGAGAAGTGAAAGGACGCTTGCCGAAGATGCGTTCAACATCTTCTGCAAGGATAACCTCTTTGTCTATGAGGAGCTGGGCAAGTTCCGCATGGCCTTCCTTATGCTCTAATAGAACCTGTTTAGCACGTGCATATTGCTGTGCAATGATGTCTCTTACCTCCTCGTCAATAAGTTGAGCTGTCTTCTCAGAATAAGGTTTCGTGAATTGCTCTTCATTGCTGTAATAGCATAGGTTAGGGAGTTTCTCGCCCATACCTGCGTAGGCAATCATTCCGTACGCTCTCTTTGTTACGCGTTCAAGGTCATTCATTGCACCTGATGATATACGACCAATGAAGAGTTCTTCTGCTGCTCGTCCGCCAAGAGTTGCACACATCTCGTCGAGCATCTCTTCTTTCGTTGTTATCTGGCGCTCTTCTGGCATGTACCATGCTGCTCCTAATGCTTGGCCACGTGGTACGATTGTTACTTTGACAAGTGGATTAGCATATTCAAGGAACCATGATATTGTCGCGTGTCCAGCTTCATGAAGTGCAATAGAGCGTTTCTCGTTTGCTGTGAGTAGCTTAGTCTTTTTCTCGAGACCACCGATGATACGGTCTACAGCATCAAGGAAACTCTGCTTGTCAACCCATTCCTGGTTGCGTCGAGCTGAGATGAGGGCTGCCTCGTTACATACATTTGCAATGTCTGCACCAGAGAATCCTGGGGTTTGACGTGCAAGCGTGTCTACATCGACAGTTTCATCAATCTTTATAGAACGAAGGTGTACCATGAATATCTCCTTACGTTCGTTGAGGTCAGGAAGGTCTACGTGAATCTGACGGTCAAAACGTCCTGCACGAAGAAGTGCCTTATCAAGGATCTCTGCACGGTTTGTTGCTGCAAGTATTATGATTCCGCTGTTTGTCCCGAAGCCATCCATCTCTGTGAGAAGCTGGTTCAATGTGCTTTCTCGTTCGTCGTTACCACCCATTGAAACAGATTTGCTTCTTGCACGACCAATAGCATCAATCTCGTCAATGAAGACTATACATGGAGATTTCTCTTTTGCCTGTCTAAACAGGTCGCGAACACGGCTTGCACCGACACCGACAAACATTTCGACAAATTCGGAACCGGAGAGACTGAAGAAAGGAACTCCTGCTTCACCTGCAACGGCTTTGGCAAGTAATGTCTTACCTGTTCCTGGAGGACCAACCAAAAGTGCTCCCTTAGGAATTTTACCACCAAGATCTGTGTATTTCTTAGGGTTCTTGAGAAATTCAACAATCTCTTGTACTTCTTGTTTTGCTCCAGCCTGACCGGCAACATCTTTGAATGTTACCTTGCCATTGCTTCCTTCTCCTTCAATTAGTTGTGCTTTTGACTTGCCGACGCTGAAGATTCCTCCACCGCCACCAAACATGCCACCTCCGCCACCAACTCTGCGGAAGATGAAGAACCAGATACCTATAATTATAAGTAGAGGAGCAAAGTTTATCAGCAAGTTGATAAAGAACTCCTCTTGCTGCTCAAATCCAACATTGCCTTTGAAGTTGCCAAGTTCCTTTTGTGAGTCAAGGAACTCCTCAACCTTCACGATAGAACCGATCTCCACATGTACGGCTCTTGGTGAAGAAGTGTTGTTCTTGTTGCCAAAGACTGCGCGATCGTGCTCTGGCTTGATGTACATGTTGAGAGTAAGGTCACTCTTACTGATCAAGATGTCGCTTGCGTAACCCTTCTCTACATAAGACTTGAATTGTGTGTAGTCGATGTTTTTGGTAACGTTTGATTCTTTACGTGTGAAAAACATGAACACAATACCAGCGATAAGTGCGATATAAAGCCACGTGAAGTTGAATCGTGGTTTAGGCATCTTATTGCCGTTGCGCTGATTCTTGTCTTTGTTTTCATTTTCGGAGTCGCGTTGTAGTTTCTGCATCTCCTCGTTCATCTCATTTTTATCCATTAGGTCGTTAATCAAGATTTGGTATTTCTTCTATTGTTGCATCTTCCCAGAGTCCTTCAAGATCGTAGTATTCACGAGCGTCAGGAACGAAGATGTGGACTGCCACTTCTGAGTAGTCAAGTGCAACCCATAGGTTGTTCTGCGTACCGTCGCATGCACTAGGCTTAACACCTGCATTCTTGCGAGCGAACTCACGAACAGAATCTGTGATGGCTGAAACCTGTGTAGGTGTGTTGCCTTCACATATTATGAGGTAGTTAGTTAACGTGTCATAAATCTCAGAGAGGTCAACAACTACAATGTTACGTCCTTTCTTTTCTTGTATTCCTTCAATTATTGCGTCAATTATTTTTTTTGTCATTTCAATTATATGTTTCTTTATGATGTTTTCTTTTATTGTGGCTTGACTATTTGCTCTATTATGAAACAATAAATAGACGGCCTGTTTTTATTCTATGTTCTCGTATGCTTTGAGTCGCTTCTCCTCGACAAGATGGAAGTCTTTAGGACGATAAACGAAATTCGTTCCAAGGTATTTGTCACGTACAATCTCGTTTGATGCAAGTTCCTGTGGAGTGCCCTTGAAAAGGATTCGTCCCTCAAAAAGAAGGTATGCTCTGTCGGTGATACACAACGTTTCTTGCACGTTATGGTCAGTAATCAGTATCCCGATGTTGCGATCCTTTAGTTTCCATACAATATACTGGATATCTTCTACAGCAATCGGATCCACGCCGGCAAATGGTTCGTCAAGCATTATGAACTTAGGATCAATGGCGAGACATCTTGCAATCTCACATCGACGCCTTTCTCCTCCAGAAAGCCTGTTGCCGAGGTTCTTCCTTACTTTTTGAAGGTGTAGCTCGTTGAGAAGATTCTCAAGTCGTTCTCTCTGCTCTTCCTTGGACTTGTATTTCATCTCAAGGACTGTCATGATGTTGTCCTCTACACTCATGGTGCGAAACACACTTGCTTCCTGTGCTAGATAACCCACACCTTTGCGTGCATGAGTACTAACAGGATCACGAGTAATCTCCTCGTCATTTATGAATGTCTTTCCTGAGTCTGGGATCACAAGTCCTGTTGTCATGTAGAACGATGTTGTCTTGCCAGCACCATTAGGTCCAAGCAATCCAACAATCTCGCCTTGGCGTACACTGAAGCTTACATCGTTTACTACAGTTCTTTTTCCGTATGTCTTTACAAGATGACGAGTGTATAGAGCTTGTCTATCGTCCGAATATTCGGGTCTCTCCTTGTCTCCTGCGTTGGTTGTTGCAAATTCCATATAATAACTCAAAATTGAAGGCAAAAATACAAATTGTTTGTCGATTAATCACTTTCTTAAAAGAAAAACTATGTTAAACGCCTTCACTTTCCTATATTTTCTCTAATTTTGCCACGAAAATGTAAAATATATGCTAACAGTTAAATCTTCATTGACAGCTTTGGGACAATACGTTCAGCTTATGGGAAGGGTATGCTCAAGACCTGACCGTATGCGAATGTTCATGAAGCAGTACGTCACAGAAATGTTTCAGCTTGGTTATAATTCCATAGCCATTGTACTCATCATATCATTCTTTATTGGTGCAGTAATCTGTCTTCAGATAAAGCTTAATATCCAGTCTCCTTGGATGCCAAGAATGGTGGTGGGATATACGACTCGTGAAATCATGTTGCTTGAGTTCTCCAGTTCCATTATGTGTCTTATCCTTGCTGGTAAGGTGGGTTCTAATATTGCGTCGGAGATAGGCACAATGCGTATCACCCAACAGATTGATGCCCTTGATATTATGGGCGTGAACTCTGCCAATTATCTTATTCTGCCAAAGATTGCAGGTCTTATGACTATCATGCCAATACTTGTTACCTTTAGTGTTATGGCGGGTATATTAGGTTCTTATGCAACAACCTTGATGGGGTATACTTCTGTGGCGGAGCTGGATGAGGGATTCCGTTATCAGTTTAACCAATGGTTCTTCTGGTGTGGTATGATAAAGGCTGTAGTATATGCGTTTATCATAACATCTGTATCTTCATATAAGGGTTATACTGTTGAAGGTGGTTCTGTTGAGGTGGGAAAGGCAAGTACTGATGCTGTTGTTGAAAGTAGTATACTTGTTCTTTTCTCAGACATATTCCTCACAAGTATTTTAACGTAGGAGAAAGAAAATGATTGAATTAAAAAACTTATATAAGTCCTTTGAAGACAAGGATGTACTCAAAGATATAAATGCAACATTCAATAATGGTAAGGTTAACCTTATCATAGGTCAGTCTGGTTCAGGTAAGACTGTGCTGATGAAAAATATCGTTGGCCTTCTTACCCCAACAAGTGGTCAGATTCTATATGATGGAAGAGATTTTGTTTCTTTAGGGAAAAAGGAAAAGATTCTTCTTCGTCGTGAAATGGGAATGATTTTCCAGGCGGCAGCTCTGTTTGACTCAATGAATGTGCTTGAGAATGTGATGTTCCCGCTTGACATGTTTTCTGATTTGCCATACGAAGACCGCGTAAAGCGTGCAAAACATTGTCTTGCTCGTGTGAATCTTGAAGGTGCGGAGAAGAAATATCCGGGCGAAATATCTGGAGGTATGCAGAAACGTGTTGCCATAGCCAGAGCTATTGTTCTTCAACCAAAGTATCTTTTCTGTGATGAACCAAATTCAGGACTTGACCCTAAGACTTCTATCGTCATTGATGAACTTATCTCAGGTATTACTCATGAGGATAATATCACAACGATAGTAAACACTCATGACATGAATTCTGTGATGGGAATAGGTGAGAATATCACATTCATCTGTAAGGGTAAAGCAGAATGGCAGGGGACTTGTTCTGATATCATGGATGCGACAAATAAAGAACTTGAAGATTTTATTTTTGCCAGTGATATTCTTCGTCAGGCAAAGCAACTTCATGATCAAAATAAGGCTTCTAAGTAATGATTGTTTGTATTGCGGAGAAACCGTCGGTGGCAAGGGATATATGTAATGTTCTTGCCGCAAAACAGGGAATTGCTGTCGATTCCCGTAGTACTTCCAATGGATACTGGCAGTGTGGTAATTATCAGGTTACATGGACTTTTGGACATTTATGCGAACTAAAGGAACCGCATGAGTATCAACCACGTTGGAAAAGATGGGACGTTTGGGATCTTCCAATGATACCTGAGAGGTTTGGCATAAAACTTAAGGAGGATGATGGCATTAAAAAACAGTTTGCTGTTATCGAGAAACTGATGCAGAACGCTGACGGTATCATTAACTGTGGTGATGCTGGGCAGGAAGGAGAACTTATTCAGCGTTGGGTAATGCAGAAGGCAGGTGCTAAATGTCCCGTAAAGCGTCTATGGATATCTTCCCTTACTCCGGAAGCGATAAATGAAGGTTTTAGTACCCTAAAGGACCAAAGCGAATATCAGTCTTTATATGAAGCCGGTTTAAGTCGTGCGATAGGGGATTGGACACTTGGCATGAATGCTACTCGTCTTTACACTATGAAGTACGGACAAAACAAGCAGGTTCTCAGTATAGGTCGTGTCCAGACACCAACATTGGCTCTAATTGTTCGTCGACAGCAGGAGATAGAGCAGTTTGAACCAAAACAGAGTTTTGTACTTTCAACTTTATATCGCGATACGAAATTTACTGCTATAGCTCATGATGAAGAAGCTGAGGCAGAGGCAAAAGCTGAGGCTGAAGAGGCACAGAAGCAGGGGAAGACAGTAAAGGCAAAGGGACCAATCTATCGTCAAATAGAATACGTGACAGAGTCCGAAGGAAAGGCTGTGTTGGAGTCTATAAAAGACAATCCTTTTACTGTTGTTGATATACAAAAGAAGAAAGGAACAGAAGCGCCTCCACGTTTATACGACCTCACGTCTTTGCAGGTTGATTGTAATAGAAAGTATGGTTTCTCTGCAGATCAGACTCTTCAACTTATTCAGAGCCTGTATGAGAAGAAGTTTACTACCTATCCTCGTGTAGATACAACTTTTCTTTCTGACGATATCTATCCTAAGTGTCCTTCCATATTAGCGGGAATAAAAGGGTATGAGCAGTTTACACAGCCACTTGCAGGAACACAACTGATAAAGTCAAAGAAAGTGTTTGATTCAAGCAAGGTGACGGACCACCACGCGATAATTCCAACTGGTGTTCCTGCTGTTAATCTGTCTGACTTCGAAAAGCATGTGTATGACTTAATTGCACGAGCATTCATTGCTGTTTTTTATCCTGACTGTAAGTTTGATACCACAACTGTATATGGTGAAGTTCTTGTTACAGGTTCGGAAGAAAAAGTAATGTTCCGTACAAGTGGAAAGAAGATTACAGATGAAGGTTGGAAAGTCATTTATAAGAAAGATAGCAATACGTCTGATGAGAACACAAATGTGGATTCTGCAGATGAGACAAATGCTTTGCCTGCTTTCACTAAGGGAGAGTCTGGACCTCACATCCCGTCGCTTGCAGAAAAGTGGACTCAGCCTCCAAAGCCATATACGGAGGCAACTTTGCTCCGTGCGATGGAAACTGCTGGAAGATTCGTGGATAATGAAGAGCTACGTGATGCGATGAAGGAAAATGGTATAGGTCGTCCTTCTACAAGAGCAGCTATTATCGAAACTCTTTTCAAACGACGTTATATACGTAAGGAACGTAAAAATCTTATTGCTACTCCTACTGGTGTAGAACTTATAGGCATCATTCGAGAGGAATTGTTAAAGAGTGCGGAACTGACAGGGCAGTGGGAAAAGAAACTGCGTGACATAGAACACCATACTTATGAGGCTCGTCAGTTTATTCAGGAACTTAAGGATATGGTGACTGAAATTGTACAAACAGTTCGCACTGATAACTCAAACCGTTCTGTGGCAATTACTACAGAGGAGGATCTGAAGAAGAAGACAACTCGTAAGAAGACGGAAACAAAGAAGAGTGAAGCTCCTTCTTCTGCATCTGTAGAAACGAAAGGCGAAGCTCCTGCAGGTTTCCGACCAAAGAAGAACTCTAAGCCATCTGTGAAGGCTGATGTGGAATCGATAAAGGCATCATATAACCCTGATGACATGATTGGTATGCCTTGTCCTGTATGTAAACGGGGTACCATCATAAAGGGAAGAACTGCTTATGGATGTTCTATGTGGAGAGAGGGATGTACGTTCCGACAGCCATTTGAGTAAGACGTTATTTTGTATTTTGTCACTCATGGGAACAATAAATTCACATTTGTGGCGTTTGTATTAATATGTGTAGGAATTCTATTAACATACTATCTACTTTTGTTTATGGGTATGTAATGCTCTTATTGCTTGCTGCTTGTTCTAATGCGAATGTTGCGCAGAAGAAAGGTGAACAGTCAATGGCAATAGGTGAGTATTACATGGCTTCTACGCATTTCAAAAAGTCATATTCGTCTACTCCTGCTAAAGAAAAGGAGAAAAGGGCGGCCAGGGCATTCCTGATGGGTGAAGCGTATCGCCGATTTGGTTCAACTCAAAAGGCTTTATCTGCATACCAGAATGCGGTACGCTATAAATGTAGTGATAGTACTGCTTTGTTTTATTTGGCGCAGCAGCAGTTAAAGAGTGGACAATATAAGCAAGCTGCAGAAAATTTTACGCAGTATCTGGAACAAGATCCAGATAATGAACTTGCAAAGGTTGGTTTGCAGTCGGCTATGATTGCACCAGAATGGAAAGATAATCCCAATCAGTATACAGTAAAAAAAGAGACATCGTTTAACTCGCGTCGTTCTGATTATTGTCCTATGTATGTGAGTGCAGAAGCTGACCAACTTGTTTTTTCAACCACTCGTGATGATACAGAAGGAGATGACGATAGTGGTATTACTGGCGTTAAGTTTGCGGATTTGTTCTTCTCAAAGAAGAATGAGCAGGGCAAGTGGCAGGCTCCGGAACCGATAGAGGGTGGAGTCAATACAGAATATGACGAAGGAGTTAGCTGTATGAGTGCGGATGGAAAGACTATGTATTTCACTCGTTGCTCAAGTGATCCTGATTATCCTCGTTATGCAGAGATATGGAAGAGTAGCCGTAGTGATGCTTCATGGGGAACTCCTTCCAAATGTGATATAAGTAAAGATACACTTTCGTCTTTTGCGCATCCTGCTATCAGCCCTGATGGACAGTGGTTGTATTTTGTTAGTGACATGCCAGGAGGAGAAGGTGGACTTGATATATGGCGAACACGCATTACTGGTTCTGGATTCGCTGGTGTTGAGAATGTGGGACGTCCTATAAACACCTCAGGAAATGAGATGTTTCCTGTGTTTAAGCCAACTGGAGAGCTGTTTTTTTCAAGTGATGGACATGTTGGTATGGGAGGACTTGACATCATAAAAGCGATTCCGAAATACCCAGAAGATGATGAAACGCAATATGGGGATAATGATGAGCCTCGTGGGGCTCCTGTAGGTTGGGATATAGAGAACCAGGGATACCCACTTAACTCTAGTGCTGATGATTTTGGAATGACATTCGAAGGTATGCATAGTAGAGGATTCTTCTGCTCTAATAGAGGCGATGGTAAGGGCTATGACCATATTTATAGTTTTGAATTGCCCGAGATTATTCAGACTGTTACAGGTTGGGTGTATGAAAAAGATGGGTATGAACTTCCTTCTGCGTTAGTTTATATGGTTGGTAATGATGGTACAAACGAGAAACTAAGCGTTAAGGGAGATGGCTCTTTTACACAAGTTATAAAACCAGGTGTGGAATATATCTTCTTGGGTACTTGCAAAGGTTACTTGAATGTGAAGAACGAACTAAAGGTGGAGGCTTCTGAAGAGAGCGAGGAATATACATTGCAATTCCCTCTTCCTCCTATAAATGTACCAGTTCTAATTGAAAACATTTTCTATGGTTTTGATAGTGCAGAATTGACTCCGGAGTCCACAACATCACTTGACAAACTTGTTACATTACTAACAGACAATTCCAATGTAACAATAGAAATTGGCGCTCATTGCGATTATCGTGGTGTTGATGTGTACAACCTTGATTTGTCACAGCGTCGCGCTCAATCAGTGGTAAAATATCTTATTGAACATGGTATCAGCAAGGAGCGCTTGACTGCTGTAGGATATGGAGAAACTAAACCGAAGACTGTCACAAGGAAATTGGCTTCTCAGTATGACTTCCTTGAGGAAGGAAATATACTTACGGAGGAGTTTATTGTTCACTTGTCAGAGGAAGAGCAGGAGATATGTAACGGCTTGAATCGTCGTACTGAATTTAAGGTTATACGAACAACATATCAGGAATAGTGGCTAAAAAAGTGTGACGTCTTATTCTTGTTTTGTGTTTCACAAATTAGGTACGGTGCGAAAAACTCTTTAGAGATGTAAAACGTTAATGCTATAAAATAAAGTGCCCATTGGTATCATATCCAATGAGCACTTTATTTTATTATGTCATTCCTGTATGTTATTATGCTTCACAAAGGAATCTATATGTGAAGTTCTGGCTTTTTGCAGATGGGAATTGACTTCTTGTATCTACGTCCTTGCGACATTTGAGGTTGTCAATCATTCTCTCATAGCAGTGCATAGCGCTTTCAGCCTTACAACGTACGGTAAAATGTGTGTCTTGGTATTCACATTTGCCTGTTTCTGGGATAGTGACAACTCTCTTGAATAAAATAGAACCTTCATACCATCCAGGATTAGGAGCTTTCAACTCATCAAGAATCGTACGTTTGCGGTCTGCCATTGTCATTGGCTTGTCCTTCTGTTCTTTGCGCATCATTTCAAACTCTTTGAACTCGTCAAGATTATTTGCTTCTGTCTTTAGGAAAAGGACATAGTTACTGTAGCTTACTTTTAGACGGAATGGATAAATGTTGCTTGAGTCCATAAATGTTTTGATTCTACTTGCAACATTAGTTTCAATCTTAATCTCGTTTATAGAGTAAAGAAAGTCCATTGCTTCATCTATAGATGAAACAACTGCTTCGCGGTCAAAATATCTGATATATAAATTTATCATGTTGTGTATTCTTTTTCCTTGTTGGTTGTGTCCTAAAAAATATTTGGCAAAGTTAATGATTTTTTCTTATTTTCCATTCTGCTGGATATAAATTATTGACTCTGTTACCAATATTCTTGCCAAAACCAATTGGAATACCTTTATAAGTAAATAAAATGAATCCCTTTTTTGCATTGATTGTAATCGCTTCTGTCCTGAGATATGCTATTGCCTGATCTTTGTCCAACTCTACAGTTTCAAATGTTTCTTTGTTGAGGATTGCACTTAATGCAATGCTATGATCTGGCTGTATGTTCTTGCCCTTTGTGGTTGCAAGTTTTACCCCGGAATGTACAACCTTTAAGCTATTTCTTGCTTCTGTCAATAGATTCAAGTACTCAACAGAAAAAGCGTAGTATTCTTCTTTATCTTCGTAGATTGCGAAACTGTCTTTGTCGATGATGAAAGAAGATAGTTCTTTTGCGATAGGACTATTGTTTTTGATTAGTTCTATGCCTTTGGCTGTTTTGCTTTTCTTGCTTTTACATTGTGATGGAATAGTGAAATTCTCTTCATTTTCTATGTCTGTATTCTTTCTTATTGGACATACAAAGAATCCTTCTCCCTTTGTCTTGTGTGGGAAAAAGTGCCCGTTTGTGATGTTCCAATCTTTCTCGTCGCATAGAGGGAGTCTTTCGCCACCAAGTTCGTTTTCTACCCAACTAACGATATCTTCGTCTTCAAAATGGTTGTAGGTACAAGTGCTGTATATAAGTATTCCGCCAGGTTTAAGACAATGCCAAATGTTTCCAATAATATCTCTTTGTCTCTTCCAGCATGTGTCCACGTTGCTTAAGCTCCATTCGTTGATAGAGTTCTCATCTTTTCTGAACATTCCTTCTCCTGAACAAGGTGCATCACATATTATGAGGTCAAAGGTGTCGCTGAACCTCTTGAAGTCCTCAGCATAATTGCATGTAACAATGGTGTTTGGATTACCCCATTTGATGATGTTTTCTGCAAGTATCTGACATCTTTTCTTGTTGACCTCGTTAGCAATAAGGAATGAACCTTTAGGTAATGTGGAAAGTGCTAATGTAGATTTGCCACCAGGTGCAGCACATAGGTCTAATGCTATGACAGGTGTGTCAATGTAGTTCTTAATAATATTGTATAGGAACATGGAAGATGCTTCCTGAACATAGTATGCGCCTGCATGAAAAAGAGGATCAAATGTGAATGAAGGTCTTTCTTTCAGGTAACGACCTTCTTTACACCATGGGACTGGCTCCCATTCTTCATCAAGAACGCTATCCTTTGTGGCATTGCAAATCTTATTAGGATTTATCCTAATTGATGTTGGAGTTGCTAGTCCTATAGCTTCAGAAAGTTTGTATGCTTCCTCTTGCCCTATCTGATTATTCATTAAGTTTATGAAATCTGATGGTAAATTCATGTCGTATATTGTTTTTTGTTACAGAAAAGTGCTATTTACGAAAAAATGTTTATCTTTGCATCGATAAATATAAAAAATACAAAGTCGATGTCAGATTTTCAATTAGATAAATTAGACCACCAAATTCTAAGTATGGTTGGTGACGATGCACGTATTCCATTCTTAGAGGTTGCACGTATATGTGGTGTCTCTGGTGCTGCCATTCACCAGCGTGTTACACGTTTGACTCGTCTAGGAGTTCTACGTGGTTCTCATTTTGATATGAACCCAGAGGTCCTTGGGTATGAAACTATTGCATTTATCGGTTTATACCTTAAAGATGTTAGTACTTTTGACTCTGTAGTTGCAAGACTACACAAGATTCCAGAGATTGTTGAGTGCCATTACACAACAGGTGGTTATGACTTGTTTATAAAGGTATATGCTAAGAATAATAGTCACCTATTGAGTCTTATTCATGATAAACTTCAGCCACTAGGATTGAGTAGGTCGGAAACTATAATCTCGTTCCGTGAAGCTATAAAGCGTCAGATACCAGTACCAAAGTGGAATGATGATGTAGAAGAAGAACAGGTTTAAGCAAATCTTATAATAAAGGGTTGGTTCTAATTAGAACCAACCTTTTTTCTGTCTAAATCTACGAAGGCATATCTAAAATCATGCTTCTCATCTGTATCATGTTCTTCTCTAAACACCTCTTCCCATTCTTCTTTGTTAAAAGAAGGAAAGAATGTGTCTGCATCCTTTGGTGTGTCGTATATGTATGTAAGACACAGTCTGTCTGCAATATTGAATGCTTGTTCGTAAACAGATGCTCCACCGATTATGTAGATGTCGCCAGTGCATGATTTGATAGCTTCCTCCAGGTTGGGGTAGAGGTCCGCACCTGGGAAGTCTTCTGGTTTTCCCGTTCGAGATAATACTACATTTCTTCTATTAGGCAGAGCGCCTTTTGGGAAGCTCTCAAAAGTTTTTCTGCCCATAATTATTGTATTACCTGTTGTTAATGCCTTGAATCTCTTTAGGTCATTAGGTAACCAGTATATCAATTTGTTTTCAAAGCCAATGGCATTGTTTTCTGCGATAGCTACTATTATTGAAATCATTATGTCCTATTTTTAGGTGTCATTTACATACTATGTCTAAACGCTGACAGTTGCCTTGATGTGAGGGTGTGGATCGTAATCGCAAAGCTCGAAGTCCTCATATTGGAAATCAAAGATGGACTTGACATTTGGATTTATCTTCATTGTAGGCAACTTACGAGGTTCACGAGTAAGTTGAAGTTTGGCTTGCTCGATGTGGTCATTGTATAAGTGAGTGTCACCTGTTGTGTAAACAAAGTCACCTGCTTTAAGACCTGTTACCTGTGCAACCATCATGAGAAGCAATGCGTAGCTTGCAATGTTGAAAGGTACTCCGAGGAAAGTGTCTGCACTTCTTTGATATAGTTGTAAAGACAATCGGCCGTCAGCCACATAGAACTGGAAAAGTATGTGACATGGAGGGAGATTCATATTGTTTATGTCTGCTACATTCCATGCACTTACAATAAGTCTTCGTGAGTTAGGATTGTTCTTTATTTGGTCGATTACTTCTGTTATCTGGTCAATGTGCCCACCATTGTAATCTGGCCATGAACGCCATTGGTATCCATATATGTGACCAAGATTTCCATCTTCGTCAGCCCATTCATTCCATATTCTGACTCCACGCTCTTGTAGCCACTTGGCATTTGTGTCACCATTTAGGAACCAAAGTAACTCGTATATTATGGATTTCAGATGAAGCTTCTTTGTTGTAAGTAGTGGGAAACCTTCTTCAAGATTGAATCTCATCTGATTACCAAATACGGAAATCGTACCTGTACCTGTACGGTCTCCTTTTTGTGCACCTTCTGTTAAGATCCGATTTAGTAAGTCTAAGTATTGTTTCATGTTTTTAGTATCTTTTGTTTGCAAAGATACAAAAAAAAAGATAACTATATGTGTGTTGAATGTTTTACTTGCATATAGATAAAAAAAGAGCAACTCAAAAGAGTTGCTCTTCATTTATTGTTTGCTTTTGAAGTTTATTGCTTCTTCTTATCAGAAGAGTAAACAATCTTCAAAGCGTAAGCCTTTCTAAGAACCTGCTTAACATCTGTGATAACACCCATTGGAGTGTGGTGGTCTACCTTAAGTGAAACTGTGTAGAATGGCTTGTCTGATTCTGCCATACCTGCACGGTCCATCATAATGAAATCATAGACCTCGTTAGTCTCCGCATATCTGTCATTCAGCTGGATACGTGTACCAGAACCGAACTGTCCTCTCAACATATCTGTTGGCTGACCGATATAGATGAATGAAGTACAAGATTTACGAGCAAGTTTCTCAATCTGCGAAGCCTGTGGCTTCTGCACCTTTACCATCATTGTTACCTCTCGCATAGATGTTACCATCATGAAGAAGAAGAGGATGGTAAAGATCAAGTCTGGAAGAGATGATGTATTCATCTCAGGCATCTCTCTTCCGCCGCTTTTACTAAATCTACTCATAATTCTTATAATGCTTGACCATACTTCTTAGGTTCTGCCTCAGAAATCTTCTGTGGATAAATCTCACGGATAGCATCCTTCTCGTCATCAGTACAGAATTCGTAGTGATGGTGGAACTCTGCCATAGCGAATTCATCACGAAGCTCGTTGTAAGCCTGGATGAGTGCATCCTGAACGATGATGTAAACACCATAGTCAGTACCGCGGTCTGTCTGCACAGAGATTACATGCTGATCAGTTACCATGAGCGAACGTCCAAGGTACTTGATCTTCTTTGGCATAAGCTCTGGAAGATTTGGATCATTGTTCTCGTTCTTAATAAACGCTTTAGCTCTCTCCTTTACGTCCTCTGGTGTAGCGTAGTCATCACCGATGAGGAGGTAGTTGTCCTTATTGATACGAATGTTAAGAATGTTACGTTCCTTAACCTTCATCTCGTTCTGCTTCGTTTCGTCCTCTGGTGGTTTTGGCAATGTACGCGCAAGACCAGCATCAGTGTCCATAGAAGTTGTTGTAAGGAAGAAGATGAGCAACATGAATGAGATGTCTGCTGTTGAACTGGTGTTCAAACCAGGCATTTTTCTTTTCTTTCCCATAATATTGCTTCTTGAGTTAAAGATTTATTACTTTCTTGAAACCATGCTGTAGATACCAGCAACAAGTGTACCAAGAATGAGAATTCCGATTGACCAGATACAGATATCTGCCATGATGCTCTCTGTAGGATTCTGCCAAGCCTGATTGTTGATAATCATTGACTCGTTCTGGAACATGATTCCGTAAACAACACCTATTACGATAGAAACAAAACATGTACCCCAAGCGATTGGGTTTGATACCTTATCTGCAACTGTTGACATCTCGCTCTTCTTCTTTCCACCAACTGTAAGTGAGTTAATTGCACCTGCAACCATTGCTATTGCACAGATTACGATAAGTGCAGCCTGAAGAATGATAAGTCCATCAGAGAACTTTGGAGCGATAAAGTCAGGGTTCTCCTCGTAAGGAGTGTCATAACCCCATGCAAAGAAGATTACTAAAACTACTGCACTTATTGCCATGATAGCCCAAAGTACATAGTCAGAATACTTCTGCTCTTTAGATTTTTCTATAATAACCATTGTAAAACCTCTTTTAATAATTAATAAATGTGTAAATTTGAAGATGAACTATTTTTGGTAATCATTCACCTTCTGCCCAAGTGATTAATTACTTCTTGAGGTTGTACTTTGCAACGATATCGAGGAGTGAAATTGTAGAGTCTTCCATCTTAGAAGTAAGACCTTCGATTTCAGCAAGGATGTAGTTGTAGAATACCTGAAGAACGAGGGCTACGATGATACCGAAGATTGTTGTCAAGAGGGCAACCTTCATACCACCTGCTACGACTGTTGGAGAAATATCACCTGCCTTCTGGATATCATCGAATGCCTGTACCATACCGAACACTGTACCAAGGAATCCGAGAGATGGAGCCATACCGATGAAGAGTGTGATCCATGAACAGTTCTTCTCAAGGTTAGAAGCCTGAACAGCACCGTAAGCAACAACTGTCTTTTCAACCTGGTCAGCACCTTCGTTCATACGGAGAAGACCCTGATAGAAGATTGAAGCGATAGGACCGCGAGTCTCACGAGCGATTTCCTTAGCAGCTTCGATGTCATTCTTCTGAAGAAGAGCCTCTTCGATGTCCTCAATCATCTTCTGTGAGTTGATCTTAGAAAGTGAAAGGTAAACGATACGCTCGATACAGAAAGCAAGACCGAGGATGAGGGCTACAGATACGAGAGCCATGAAGCCTGCATCACCTTCGATGAACTTTTTCTTAACACCCTTGTAGAAACCTGTTTCTTCAACTTCTGTTTCGTCTGCTGCCTCAGAAACTTCCTCTGCTGGAGCCTCTGCTGCTGCTGAATCAACCTGCTCAGTTGCTGCAGAATCTGCTACTGCCTCTTCGTCCTGAGCTGAAACTGACTGTGTCATACCGAAAGTAAAGACACCCATCAACGCAATAATTGCAAATACTTTTTTCATTGTGTGATTGTAATTTTTTAAGATTAATACTTTATTTAATTTGTTTATTTTCTTCTAAATTCCTCTATTATGTTGATTTCTTGTTGTTTTTCCGAAAAGCCGTTTATGCTGTATCGTCCCCCTCTTGTCTGTACTGAAGTCATATAGGATTACGCTATATGCCCAGCGGAGAGAGGGGGATTCGAACCCCCGAAACGCTTTTGACGTTTACACGCTTTCCAGGCGTGCCTCTTCAGCCACTCGAGCATCTCTCCCTACTTTTTGTTGGTAAGATTCAACTTTTTGCTGAATGACTTCATAAAACACCACAAAAATAATGATTTTTTTAATTGCAACTATTCTAAAAATAAAGAAACTTTCATTTTTTATTGAAAAAACTGCATTTTAAGAATACTTTGGCTACATTTTTTGACGTTTGTTGCACTAAAATGTCCTTTTCCACGCCATATATGCTTGCCAATTTTGTTGCAACATGTGTTATGAAAGCACTTTCATTTCGTTTTCCTCTATTAGGAACAGGCGCCAAATATGGGGAATCGGTCTCAAGAACGATTCTATCCATAGGCACTTTACTCCTCAACACGTCAGGAAGATTTGATTTCTTGAATGTGCATACACCTCCGATGCCAAGCATGAATCCTGGAAAAGAGAGAAGATCCGTCGCTTCTTCTTCGGTACCACTAAAGCAATGGAATACTCCTTTTAGATTTGAATGACGATGTTTCTCCATTATTTCCATCATTTCCTTGTGGGCATTTCTTGCATGTATCATCAGTGGTAAGTCGTACTTCTCTGCCCAAGCAATCTGTCTTTCGAATACCTTTATCTGCTCTTTTTTGTAAGTGTCATCCCAGTAGAAATCGAGACCTACTTCGCCAATGGCAATCGGTTTTGTGCTGCAGTCTTTGTCCAAAATCATGTTGCTAATTGTATTCTCCATTTCGTTAAGCACATGGTTGTAGTCTTCATCCATGATGTTTTCAGGGTGAAGACCAATCATGGGATACAGGTAGCCATTGTGTTCCTTGCAAAGCTCAAATATCCTGTGCATGTCTTTCATACATATACCTGGGATGAAGATGCATCTGACACCTTCGTTCTTTGCCCTCTGTATAACGTCGGGCAGGTCTTCTGCAAATTCTGGACCATCTATGTGTGAGTGAGTATCAATCATGTTACTTAACAATTAGCGAATAATAGTTGATGATTAGGAACTGCTTTTTCTATTACTTAACCACCTGGGTTAGTGGTCTCTCTTTAGAAGTTTGTTTGCGAACTCATATAGAGCCGCCTTTTTGTCTTCCGTGACATGCACGTCGTCCAAGCTGGTTATGGCTTCTGCGAACAACTCGTTGATTTTGTTGTTTGCGGTCTCTAATATGTTTACTTTATTGTAGATCTTTTTGACAGCTTCAATCTTTTCGTCTGGATTGAAATCCTTGCTGCTTATCCATTTTGTGAGCTCTTCCTTGTCTTTCCCCTCACATTTCTCAAGAACCTTGATTAGAAGGAATGTTTTTTTGTTGTCGACAATGTCAGCACATAGTTTCTTCTTGAAAACTTGTGGGTCGCCGTAAACGTCTAGAACATCATCTTGTAGTTGGAAAGCAAGACCAATCTTTTCTCCAAAGTTGTAGAGTAGTTCTGCATCTCTTTCTGGTGCGTTTGCTAACTGTGCACCTATCTTGAGTGCGCAGGCAAGTAGGACGGAGGTCTTTAGACGTATCATCTCCATGTATTCTGCCTCCGTTACATTGTTCCTTGTCTCGAACTCCATGTCATACTGCTGACCGTCACACACAGCAAGAGTCGCATCTATGAATGTTTTCTGTGCGTGAAGGTGGTTCTTCTGAAAATCTTGTGCCCCCTTGTATGAGTTTGATGCAAACAGTTTGTATGCTAAGATAAGCATTGCATCACCTGATAATATGGCAGTGTTTTCGTCCCACCTTTTGTGCACAGTTGCATTGCCTCTTCTCAAATCAGACTTGTCCATAAGATCATCATGGAGAAGAGTGAAGTTATGGTATGTCTCCAATGCAACAGCGTTGTTGATTATTGAATCAACGTCTTCTTTGTAAAGATTATATGCCATCAGCATTAGTACAGGACGAACTCTCTTTCCTCCAAGGGAAAGGATATAGTTTATCGGTTCGTACAATCCTTGTGGTTCCTGTTTGTATTGTGCGGAATCTATGTGGTTGTTTATCTTGTCGGTAAGTTCCTTGAATGTATACATTTTGAGAGTGTGATTGTTTGTTGAAGACTCTAAAAAAATGCCGCAAACTAATATAGTATGCGGCATTTTATTATGTTTTCTTGTTATAGTAATCTAATATAATTACTGGAGACGGAATGTTACAGGGAGTGTAAACTTTACACGTACTGGCTTACCGCGCTGCTTACCTGGCTTCCAACGAGGCATTGCAGTTACAACTCGCTGTGCCTCCTTGTCAAGTGATGGGTCTACAGAACGAACGATTCTTGGTTCTACGATTGTACCGTCCTTGTTTACGACGAATGATACAAGTACACGACCCTGAATACCATTTTCCTGTGCTGCAGATGGATATTTGATGTTCTTGTTAAGCCAAGTCATAAGAGCTGCATCACCACCTGGGAATGAAGGGTTCTCTTCTACAACGTCGAATACCTCACCTTCGTCATTGTCTTCCTGAACTGGTGCTGGAGGACCCATCATGACTGGACCTGAGTGTGGAGATGATGGACCTGAAACGGCTACGTTAGTATCCTCGGCTGTCTCAATACGAGTTTCCTCGATCTCAGTCTCGTTGTCCACGATGTCAAGGATTTCTGCTACCTGTGGAGCATCTGCTGGAGGTGGAGGAGTGTTAGTGAAGATTGGCTGTGTGATAGGCACGATTTCCTCTTCGACAGCATAACTAACAGTCTGGAAAACCTGTGTAGTCTCTTTGTACTCGTGTGTTGTCCACTCGAATGCAGCAAACATTGCAGCAAGGCTCACTACGTATCCGATGAGCAAGCTTGTGCTTTTCTGACCTTCGAGGTCCGCTTTTTTAGATTTCTTTACTTCCATATGATTTATTTTTTTGTGATTTCACCGTTTTGTCGCAAAAGTAATACTTTTTTTGTTATTGGCATTTACTTTTGACGTTTTTTTTTCTCTCTTTTATTATATTTTTTTGTTTTTCTCTCCAATTACATCTATTTTATTTCGTTTACGGCAGTTTTTCAGACGTTATATTCCTAATATATATGTCTTGCTGAGGGAACGGAATTTCAATATTGTTTTCGTTGAGGATATTGTAGATTGTCTCCTTTGCCTTTGCCTGGTATGCGATTTTTTGATCGACAAGCAACCATTGTGTGACAAATAGGTCAACGCTACTTGCACCGAAATCGGCGAATACTACGTTTATGCCCTTTGCTGGATCCACTATGTCGCGTCCATCTTCTGTCTTTGTTGCAAGTGGGGCAAGACCTTCAAGGATAAGTTCTCTTACCTTCTTGATATCTGTTCCGTATGCAACACCTACAGGTATCTTTATAAGTTCGTACTGATGGTTACGGGTCAGGTTCTTGAAGTTCTTGCTAAATAGACTTGAGTTGAGGAATGCAATGATAGAACCGTCTACAGCAACTATCTGTGTACTTTGGTATGTTATGCTGTCAACTTTTCCCTGTATACCGTCACATTCTATATAGTCACCTACACGGAGTCGACCAGTCATGAGTGAAATTCCATAGAAGAAGTTCTCGAGAAGATCCTTCATGGCAAAACCCATACCGGTTGCGAGACCAGCAGAAACCACCTTTATACCATCTTGTGGAACGCGGAGAAGTATCATGGCGAAGATGATGTATGCACCCCAAACAGAAATAGCCACAACGTTTTTGACAAGTGTACGGTTGAAGTCCGCGTTTCCTACATTGCTGTTTTCATCGTTCTCGTTTGCTTCCCTGATACTTGCCTTCTTGTATAGGTAGATGAATGAGCGTATGACGTAGTTGAGATATCTAAATATGAAGTAGAGTGCAAGAACCAGACATACCTTGTCGAGAGATATTGTTATGAAAGGTATATTTATCAGTTCCTTCGTGAAAATGAATTTGCAGAGAGGTGTCATCTCGAACGTGCCTGCCGCAAATACTATGCTGAAAAGTATAGAGAGCACGGCAAGTATAGGCACGATTGCTTTGTTTACAAGGTCATACAACCATGTTGTTGCAATATATTCGCCCTCGTGCATTCTCTTGACAATTATAGTCTCGTCTATGTCTTTTTCGTGGAAATGTTCTTTGCGCACAATCTTTTTAGCAAGATACTTGAACTCGTACATCTCCATCAGGTCATAGAAACATGTGATTGTCTGGATGGCAGCCAACTGGAAGGTCCACCATATAATGATCTGCACAGCCAGCAGAGAGTATCCTGACCATGAGATGATGAGTGACGCTATGATTGTGAACAATGATATGATGTTATAGAACCTGTCTGACATTGGCACCTTAGAACGTGTCTTGCGAGCCACCCTAACTTGCCATATTGTAAACAGCAACATTGTAGGTGGGAAGATAAGGTTGAGCAGACTGTTAGGAATCAAGATGATACGGAACAGAATGACAACAAAAGCCATCGCCATGAATGGAAGGTACATCCTCACTCCGTATTTAATCTGTTCACCCTGGAAACGGATTAGGAGTGAGATTATTACCACCTGCATAAGCCATGTCATGTTGAACATCAGAGAAGTAGCCATGCCAATGAGACTGCTGTCTGCAAAGGCAGACTTTACTATGAGTAGTGCGATGGAGAATATGAATATACCCAGTGCAAGTATATAGGCAGGGCGTTTCTTCTGGAAGGACTCAGTACGTAAGCGTTTTGGCACAACCCATCTTAGGATGATGTTGCTTAGAACGGATGCAATGAAGAGGTAAATGATCATGGCAAAACTTACAAACACAACCTGTGGACCACGCCATTGTGAGAAACGACGTACCTTAGGATTGAGTCTGCTGTATTTTTCTGTGAAGTCTGACTTGATCTTTAGCCATGTTCTTGGTAGTCTACTCAATAGTTTGAAGTAGTTGTCGTCACCCTTCTTGAAAATGTTGTCCTGAAGGATCTTGTATCTGAAGTCGGCATACTGCTTCAAGTTCAGCACTTTGTTGTTGACATCGTCATAGTGCTTCTTGTCTCTTTGAAGAGAGTTCAGTATGCGGATAAGGTTATTGCGTAAAGACTTTGCGTGTATAAGACAAGTCTCACGTGCAGCTTGTTCTTCTTTTGAAAGCTGGTATATCTCATCTTCGTGATGATGAGCATGTTCGTCTTTGCTGTCTATATGGAGCAGTAAAGAGTCCGTAGAGTTGAGGGCGCTCTTTGCCATTCCTATTGCAGGTGGCAGTTTCTGAAGCGCAAAGATAAGACTGTCATAACGAGCCACTTCTCTTAGGATACTTTCCTTATAGGTATCATAAGGCATGTTGGCTGTCATCATCTCACGATATAGCAAAGTCGCCTCCTGACATGCATAAGCGATGTCAAAGGTGAAATCGTTCTTTTGTGAATAAAGCATCAAACCTATCTGCTCACTTCTCTGCATGTAGTCGATAAGTTTTGCATGTTGCATCTCCTGTTGTGCAACCATCATGTTCATGAACTCCCTCTGCTTTATATGGTTGTTCCTGAGTTCAAGTTTTAGGACTTCAATAGTCCTGTTCAAGTCTTTTTCTTTAAGTACGGCATGTGCCTGAACTAAAGAAAAGATTGTAATGATTGATAATAGAATTATTCTTTTCATGCTATATGTTCGAGTATTCAGCTGTTCGAAAAATAGAGTACTTTAGCTCAAGTACTTTGTTAGCTTCTCCATTGCGTCTTCAAAAGCATTGTTTTTCTTCTTTGTTTGTTGTTCCAACTCCCTCAGAAGCTCTTCCTCTGTCTGCTTGTCCTCCTCGTCATTTTTCTCGGAGACGAAGTCGTTGATGGATTTAGCCATAAAGGCTTTCTTTTCCCTGAATATGGTTTTGTAATCAGTCTCTTTGGCAATGATTAGCCATCTCTTTATTGTCGCAAGGCATCTCTTCAATGTAGTTCTCGTATGGATTATTCCATTGACAAGAACTTTGAAAAAAAGCATTACTCCACTTGCCAGGAGCGCAGCGACAACACGTGTCCATTTCCAGAACTGTAATGATATTTTCTTTATTCCCGTATACAGTTCTGCTCTTTTTTCTTTTGTGTCATCATCTGTCCACCAGCTGATGCACCATTTGGTGCCTTTGTAAAGCTTGTAGAAAAACAGTATGACACATTTCAATAAGAACTTTAACAGTTTTTTCAGCAGTACCCATAAGAACAGCAGGAGTAACTTGGCTATTCCTGATGCATTGCTTGTGTCGAATGCATTTTTCCCTTTGAGTCCATCTTCTGTATAATTGCTCATCCTTACATTTCATTCAAAAAACGTGCAAATATAAGTTATTTTTTTTGTTTTGGTTATATTTGAAAGGTAATTGTATTGTTTTTCCTTACCTTTGTTTCCGAAATGTGGTAAATCATAAGGAAAATGAAAAGAATAGGTTTGCTGTCAGACACTCATTCGTATTGGGACGATAGATACACTAAGTATTTCTCTGAGTGTGACGAGATATGGCATGCTGGAGATATTGGTTCCATGGAGATAGCAGAGAAACTGTCTGCTATTGCTCCTTTGCGAGCTGTATATGGAAATATAGACTCTGGTGATGTCCGTTACCAGTATTCAGAACGTTTACGTTTTGATTGTGAGGAAGTGGATGTGCTTATAAAGCATATTGGAGGATACCCAGGCAAATATGACCCTTCTATTCGTGGAACGATGTTTTCAAAGCCGCCAAGGTTGTTTGTAAGTGGTCATTCTCACTTGTTGAAGGTGATGTATGACAAAACCATCAACTGTCTGCATATCAATCCCGGTGCGGCAGGTCAGTCTGGCTTCCATAAAGTTCGCACACTTGTTCGTTTTACTATAGACGGTTCTGAAATCAAGGATTTGGAAGTGATAGAGTTGAGTGACAAAGTGTGATGCTTCATGTTGGTAAAGGGCAAAGCCTTTGCAATTCGTATTCGCTAAATCGGTTCTTTTTTTGTTGAGATGAAAGAACGAACATTAAGAAAAAAAATGTTTTCTCTTCCCTTTTAGCTTATAGATGTGACTGAAAGCAAATTAGTCAGCAAATTGTTCAGCAAATTTTCTGAATAATTTTCTGCATAATTTGCTTTCAGTTAAAGTAAAATGGTTTTTATCTGTTTTTCTTTGTTTTTAAAGGTTTTTGTTGACTTTGTCCAAGATGCTACCGTTCAACAGAATTCAAAATATCTTTTGATTCTGTATTCGCTTAACCGCATCTTTCGTCCGCGCTTGCGCGATAAATAGTTTTCAACCAAATTGAAGAAGAACCTTTTTTCTTAGTCCGCGCTTTGCACGATAATTTTTGTCGAACTCACGATAAAATGTAAACCTTGCAACCACGCTGTCATTATACAGTAAGACTACAAGCATTGCACGAGGATTACTCGAGTATTACTCGAGGAGCGCACACGATTTTGTGTAGGCACCTCGAGTGCTCCTCGAGTGCTCCTCGTGTAATCGTTGTATTATTTTCAATAATCCGACAAACTTACAGTTTAAGATAACCTGGGTTCGACGAAAATTATCGCGCAAGCGATTAAATTCATCGAGTTCACGTTAAGATATTATTGACTTTATGGATTTAATGTTTACCTGACAAAAAAATGCCCCAAACTCTTGACAAAGGCACTTTGATGTATTATCTTTGCTCCAAACTTTTATTACTTAGATGACTATGGACAATGATTTATTACTAAAGCAACTATTAGGATGTAACTTGTTTGTTATTAACTCGTTTTACATACGTTTTCGAACCGTTTTTAGTTCGATTTCGCGTCGCCGTAGGTTAGATGTAAGTCCATTCTAACTTCGCTTCAGGAACGAGAATAGAACGAAGAAAGAACGAACCTAAAGCAAAGAATCAACAAAATCAGAACAATGTCGAAGCGATTTTGTAGCCTGTCGGGAACGAAAATTAAGCCTGTATTTTGATAGTCTCGTTGCAGACTCGTTGCAGACTCAATGCAGTCTCTATGCAAAATGTATGTATTCTTCGGGTGTTAGGTGGTAAAGGTAGTTTGTATATCTTTAATGGTGAAATTACGAGTAATAAATGTCAGAATCGTTTGCCT
>JAZUHP010000093.1:0-2515 GCA_045641785.1 Bacteroidaceae bacterium | reverse complement strand
TTACCAGCACCCAAGGAAAGCACAGTCTCCTCACGCCTTGCATACGCCAAATGTGGTAAGCAGGTCGTAAGCAGACTGTGTTTTGCCCGAGCAATGCATAGAGGATCATTGGATGACTCCACTACACAAATACATACACTTATTTTCCAGAGAAAATATCGTTGAGAACACGAGCAAGACGTAAACCGCCACGAAGAAGCTGTACCTCTACTGTCTCTCTCCATTTGGCAGCATAGTCAAAGGACAGTTTGGAACCTGCAGGAGTATCATTGCATATATCCACCGCAACCTCGTGACTCTGCATCACCCAGTCTTCAATACTACCAGCACTAATAGCCTTTACACTGTCAGCAGCCAGTACGTCAAGTTGGTCTGCCCATTCCGTATAACTCCAGTCATGAACACGTGCTATCATACTGCCATCCCATACAGAATGAAGCGATGTCTCACGATTGAAGAAGTTCACCTTTATGGTATTGCCTCCCTTGTCTTCTGGATTACCTATGTGCAACGGCTGGTGAAGATCACCCATAAGATGCACAAGGAACTTAAGTGCAAGCCGCTTCTCTTCACGAGAAGCTTCCTTCTGCTTTAGCGTTGCAATCTGCGCAGGTATGGCAGAGAGTATGTCACCACTCTCTGCACGTGGAGAAGAGTCTATATCATTCACCACGTCAAAGTAGTGCCAAGTCTTACTATACCTGTACTGAGGAGAGTTACTCGCATCGTCCATCCATGGTGCCCAATAAATGATAGACTTACCATCTAATAGTTCACAAATCTTTTTCTTTGCCTTTGAAGTCAAATGTCTCTGCGCTATTGCGGCTGTTATATCATGACCTTTCTTGTCCCACGCAGAAACAGGCATAGCGACAAGTACAGAGAACAAGACAGCAACGGCGCCCCTTAAAATGTTCTTATTCATAAATTATATCTTCTTACGCCTTGCGGCATTTGATTATCACCTTTCTTCCTCCCGACACGGCACCAAACAGATACACGTCTCCACCGTCCTTTATACCGGAGCGTTTCCTTAACTCGTCTGCAGTAAGAACAAAGCCACGTGACGTGATATTTGCCTGTGGGATGGAGCGTTTCAATGTCTTCAGCAACTTGGAAGAGAAATCCATCACCTCCTCTACTACGAACCTACGACCGGGAAAAGTCTCAACCAGTTCAACTGAAGTGTACAGATGCACATCTGCATCCAGTTTCTTCACGCCATAGTCATCACAAAGATGACGGAAAGCACATGCCTTCATCAATGTCACATCGGGTTCATAAAGGTATTCACCGACCCCCTCTGCAAAGACAATAGACGAGCCCTTCTCTCTATCATAATCGAAATGATGCTCAATCGTAGAGGAAGCAAGGAAGTCGACACAATGAATGGCAATGGCATTAGGTGTCAGAGAATCTTTCTCTACACCAGTCCTACGTTCGCCCTGTTCTATCAGCACCTCCTTGCACTCGCCCTTCACAGCCACAATATGAATGTCTGTCACACCGCGCAAACGTGAAATTGTTCTATGTATGTCGACCATAGGCGAAACTTTACATACAAGATGACGACAATGACTCAGCAACTCATCCTGCCACGCCACGATATCAGGTTCACAGTCCGACACCTCATACACACGTCCTCCATCCTCTGCCCTACGTGCAGGATCAAGGTACATGGTGTCTACGTCAGGAAGAGGCAGGTCACGTCCATCTCCTTCACGCACTTCCACATTTCCTGCACCGAGAATCGAAAAGTTATGTCTTGCAGCCTCACACAAATGAGACTGGCGCTCCGTGTAGACAGCCCTATCAAGTCCACGACTCATATAGTAGAGATCCACTCCCATTCCGCCAGTAAGGTCACACAACGAATTGCCAAGTACAAGTCCACGCTTATACTTGGCAGTAGTCTCTGACGAGCATTGCTCTGCCGGTACCCTACCCCCCATTATGAGGTCATCGCTCACGGCATACCATTCCGGAAGCTTGTTTTTGAGTCTACGACGTGCCTCTATCTGTTCTACGACAAACGGCATATCAATGCCTGGGTATCGTGAAGCAGAGAATATGAGTGAATCTGTATCATCATTCTTATGTTCAACAATGAAATCACGTAGTTCCTTTGTCCATTCCATGTGACCAATTACTTTTTTTCTTGAAATACTCATACAAAAGTACAAATAAATACTTAAGCACGGAAAAAAGAACGCAAATTCTTGCACGATTAAAATAAACCACTTACCTTTGTGCCATCAAACCAAGCCAATCACATTGGAGAGATGGCAGAGTGGTCGATTGCATCGGTCTTGAAAACCGACGTACTGAGAGGTACCGGGGGTTCGAATCCCTCTCTCTCCGCAACAAAAAAAAGGAAGCTCAAAAGGAGGGCACTGAAAAACCCTCTTGATTGCTGAGGTGTAAAAATAAGATTGCACATATGTAGGCAAAAACTTGCATATGTGCGATTTTTTTTGTACCTTTATAGCATAATAGAAGAATGTATTATGCTTGC
>JAZUHP010000092.1:0-6213 GCA_045641785.1 Bacteroidaceae bacterium | reverse complement strand
ACATAAGAACGTCCAAACACAATCAATGGCATTTCAAACAAGAGAATACCTATTATGAACAGATTTATAATATGCACGCCAGCAGAATAGTCTTCATGCTTAAAGAACTTGAAGATATTCTTAAACGTACTTTTCTGCTTCATCGATGATATTACACATACTGTCACAATTGCTATGACAAAAGCAAGACAGATGTAAGAGTATGCTGTAAAATCTATCAACCTGTATAAGTGGTGAAGTTTTGTTGTATATTCCGCAGGCAAATGGGTAAACGGATCACCTCCAAGCGTAGCTGCCTTATCATACGCTTCCGTAAACAAGGCTGCCTGTTCAAATGACATCAAATAATAAAGGACGAATATAACGCCAAGATGTATCATTGCAGGTGCATACATCAGATGACGAAACGAATACTTGAATATAGGTCGAGGTATATGACTTTCAGCATAGATAACCATCTGTGCCAGCAAACCGAGAACGAGCGGTTCACAGACAAAGTCAAGACGAACCATCCAGCTATAGTTTGTGTATGGAGAGATGTATATCGAAAATGAGAAGAAATAGAATACACCTATCAAGAGCATAACGAGCAGGCTTTTTTGCGATCTGGTCTTTTTACGGAACAGATACACCAGTGCCCACAGTATGCACACAATACATGGTATGTTATATATTACAGCAGAAAACACAATATTGATTTTACACTAAGTTATTTTGAATTAAGTTTTGCTAGTCTTTCTCTTTTCTCCCAACTGTGCTTGAAGCCAAGCTTTAGGACTAACGCCAACCTCATCCTTAAACTTATGGGAGAAGTTAGAGCCACCACCGAAACCGCACCTGTCAGCAATTGATTCCATTACCTCGTCAGGATTCTCAAGCATATATTGCTTTGCTTTCTCTATCCTGCAATGCGCAAGGTATTCCTTGAATGTCATCTTATACTGGAACTTCAGTACTGTGGACAATGTTGTTCTGTTGGTATTCAACTTATCTGCAAGCATCTGTAGAGTAAGGTCTGGATTTTTATATACCTTTTCTTCCTCAAACGCTTTTTGTACACGGTCCATCAGTCCACGTATCTTAACATTCAGTATCTGAATCTCTTCAGCTTCATCTTCATTGATGCTGATTTTCTTATCCTCAATCACCTCCTGTTTTACGACATCTATGTTCTTTTCCATTGTTCCTCCAGGGAAGAAATCGACATTTGCCATACTTTTCAACGTGAAGGATTTTATATTACTCATATATTCAATATATCCGAGGAAAAAGATGAATATTGCCTCAAATACTGACATAAAAAGACCTAAAGCAGGTGTTGCCATTACAAATGAACGTCCAAACAGCATTAATGGACATTGAAGCAGGATAATAATAATAAGTATGACACTTGTTGCAGCTCCAGGTGTCAGAGCACCATTATTAAACAAGAAACGTACTATTGAAGAGAATCTGTACCCCTGTCTTTTCATTACGATAAGACCCACAATTGATGTACAGGTACACAAAGCAACACAAATGAAATGAAACTGTCGAATAGCTGTTATGTGATACAACTTGTATATTCCATCGGTAAAGCCCTCTGGTGTGTTTTCAAAGAAAGAAACACCCAAGGCGGTTGCTTTGTCATACATCATCAAGAAATCTGCAGCATGCTCAAAACTAATCATATAATACACAACAGCCATTATTCCTCCATGTATGAACGCCGGAACAAAAAGGCTATGACGTACAACATCATTAAACAATGATGCCTTCAAGTGTGATTCAACATATAACAGATGAAAGGCCATCCATAATGGTGTCATGAATTGACAAAGTGCATCAAGCTTGACCATCATAAGATAGTCTGTCGATGGTGATATATAAACGGCAAAGGCTGTATAATACACTACACCTATACCAAGAACTGCCAGTACGTAATTCTGTGATCTATTCCTTTTTCTAAGGAAGATAATTATGGACCACATTAAACATACAAGACATGGTAGATAATATAACGTAACTGTTAGCATCTTAATTTTTAATTGTTTATGATATTACGTAGCTAATCTGCATTAGCATTAATCAAATAGCAATTAGAAACAAGAAGTATTAGTATACAGGTATGAAACAATTTTGTAGAATATCTTAATAATAGATGCTCAAAATACATGGCACTTAGTCCGCCCGATGTCGGTGATGATGCGTCTTTATCCCCATCGTACCCCAGAATAGCAAGGCTCTGCTTGCCAAAAGTATTGGCATAAGCAATACCCACTGTGCTATTACCCATTTTGTTGTGCCAAATTGTTCTGGAGTATAGCCATCATAATTTGAAAGGTAGAATAACTGAACACATAACACACAAAAATATATTACATGACGTACTGAAAGTAACCAGTAACTGGCTCTAATCTTACACATCGCATTGTTCTTCAGAGTCTGATAGATAGAATGACCACATAAGAAAGTTGTCACACATGCCAATGCCTCTAAAATGATTTTCGGAACATATCCCAATATGAGGTTCTCGTATGATAAATGGAGTATTATCACGTTTATTATAGTAACAGCTATGTCAATACGGAAGAACCTACCAAAATGTGCCTTCGGAAACTTGGAATCCAACTGATTTACATATAGCGCAAAAATGACATATATGACTACATCAATCAGACCAGCCATACTGCCGTAATACGCTATTGCTGAACTTCCTATGATATTATTAACAAGGTCAAAACGTTCCAATACACCTAGGACAGGATACTTTAGACTCATTAAAATTCCAGAAAGGAGTAGAACAAAGGACACTATTTTCAGGATATCTCTTAATTTCATATATTAGTTGCAAAATATAGACTCTACTTTTTTTTGCTTTGCAAATATAACAATTTATGTATAATGTTCAAAGGAAATATAATACAATTACGACTTTTTGATTGTTAAGTCATGATAATATAGTTCATTTTGCACCTTTTTATAATAGTAAAATAATAACTCCAGTTGATTTAGCATAGGTTGATGAGGGGTGTTTTTGAACTGTTACGAAGGTAGCGACCGTCAAGCAAAGCGACTAAATGTCGCTTTGTAGGAAACAGCCGAGACAAGTGCTCCCGTTGAAGACGGACAGGTGCGGGTATAATGACTATTAGACACAAAAAAGGTCACTCGGTATTCCCGAATGACCTTTATATTTTGACATTTGTACTTACCCAATATTAAAAGGATAAGGCTGTACAATCATCTTTCTATTAGTTGTTCTCTGGACGGAGCTGACGAACTACCTCAGCAGTACGCCACATCTCAGACTCGCGAAGAGCTGCGAGCTCCTTCTCAAGACCTACACGATAGTCAGGCTTAGAGTTAGCGTCGATAGAGATCTGAGCCTCGTTACCAGACTTAACTGAAGCATAGAGCTTCTCAACAACTGGCTTACAAGCATCGTGGAATGGGCCCATCCAGTCAAGAGCACCACGCTGAGCTGTTGTAGAACAGTTAGCGTACATCCAGTCCATACCCTTCTGAGCGAAGAGTGGCATGAGTGACTGAGTAAGCTCCTCAACTGTCTCGTTGAATGCCTCAGATGGAGTGTGACCGTTCTCACGGAGAACCTCATACTGTGCAAGGAGAAGACCCTGGATAGCACCCATGAGTGAACCACGTTCACCTGTAAGGTCTGAAGTAGCCTCACGCTGGAATGTAGTCTCGAACATGTAACCAGAACCGATACCGATACCGAGAGCAAGAGTACGGTCAAGAGCCTTACCTGTTGCATCGTTGTAAACAGCATATGAAGAGTTAAGACCACGACCCTCAAGGAACATAGTACGGAGTGAAGTACCTGAACCCTTTGGTGCTACCATGATAACGTCGATATCCTTAGCAGGAACACAACCTGTGCGGTCGCTCCAAGTGATTGCAAAACCATGAGAGAAGTAGAGAGCCTTACCTGGAGTAAGATACTTCTGAAGTGTTGGCCATACTGACATTACAGCAGCATCTGAAAGGAGACACATTACGATAGATGCCTTATCAGCAGCCTCCTCGATAGAGAAGAGAGTCTCACCTGGCTTCCATCCATCAGCGATAGCCTTCTCGTAAGTCTTGCCCTGACGCTGACCAACGATTACGTTGAAACCGTTGTCACGGAGGTTACAAGCCTGACCAGGACCCTGAACACCATAACCGATAACTGCGATAGTCTCGTCCTTAAGGATTTCACGAGCCTTGTCGAGTGGGAATTCTTCACGTGTCATTACCTCTTCGATAACGCCACCAAAATTCATTTTTGCCATTTTGATTTTTGTATTATGCAGAGCATGCTCTGCGGGTTTAATATAATGTATATTATTAATTCACATGTTATATACTACAGATGCTGCTGAAAAGCTGCAGCCATAGATTAAGACAGAAACTGCAAGCTTGCAACCCTACCCCTGTCTCTCCTTCTCTCGCTGCGCAAGATAGTTGTCAAGTCGTTCAATCTTTGACTTAGTGACTGCTATCCTACCAGAACGTACAAACTGAAGCACACAGCCCGGGATTGCATTAAGGCTGTCGAAGAGAGCAAGAATGTCGGATGTCATTCCTGTCTTCTCTATTGTTGCGAATGTAGGATTGACCTCAACAATACGAGCGTTGAACATACGCACAATGCGGCTTATGTTATGATCATCAAGCATAACTGGCGTGCTCACCTTCAGCAGACATGTTTCATTGATGAATATCTCATCATCAGTAAAATAGAATGCCTGAAGCACATCAATCTTCTTCTCCATCTGCTTGACAAGCATCATTGCCATCTCTTCATCGCAATTTGCAGTTACCGTGTACTTATGAACGCCCGGAGTGCTGCTTGCACATACATTGAGTGACTCGATATTTACCTGACGACGAGTAAACACAGCGGAAATCTGAGAGAGAAGTCCTGCTATATTCTCTGAGTAAATGAGGAATGTGTATAATTTTATTTCTTTATCTTGTTCCATTACGGGAGTTTCTTTTATTATTTCTCGGGCTGGAGCCTTGTCGCGATTCAGCACTCTGTCACATTTTCCGCATGATGTGCATTCGCCACATTGTCCTCCGAAAGTTCGTTTCATACTTCAAGAAGCATTTCGTCGATGTTTGCACCTGGAGGTGTCATTGGAAGCACATTGTCTTCTTCCTTGATTGCACATTGCAAGAGATAAGGTCCAGGTGTGCTGAGCATCTCCTGAATAGCGGTATCAAGATCCTTGCGCTCAATGACTGTCTTTGATGGTATTCCATATCCTTTGGCGATAAGCTCATAATCAGGATTTGTCATCGGAGTGAAAGAATAGCGATGGCTGAAGAACATCTCCTGCCACTGACGAACATTACCGAGGAAGTTATTGTTCAAGAGTATTATCTTGACAGGCGCACCCTGCTCCATTATTGTTCCAAGTTCCTGAATTGTCATCTGCAGACCACCGTCGCCACAGAACACGCACACAGTACGGTCAGGAGCGCCAAAGGTAGCACCAATGCCTGCAGGAAGTCCGAAGCCCATAGTGCCAAGTCCACCAGATGTCACTACAGAGCGTGGCTTTGTGAACTTAAAGTAACGACACGCAAAGAGCTGATTCTGACCGACATCAGTAACCATGATTGCCTCATTGTTAGCTGCTTCACTCACCTTGCGAACAACCTCACCCATAAGGAGAGGACCATCAGCAGGATTGATTGCCTTATCTATCACCTTATTAAACTCTTTCTCCTCGTAAGGCTTAAATCCTTCAATCCATGCATCATGCTTTGCCTCATCAAGAAGCGCAGTAACAGCAGGAATTGTTGCTTTGCAGTCGCCATGTACAGCAAGGTCAATCTTCACGTTCTTGTTGAACTCAGAAGCATCAATATCAAAATGTATAATCTTTGCCTGCTTTGCATAAGTTGCAAGGTTACCTGTCACACGGTCATCAAAACGCATACCGATAGCAATCAAGAGGTCGCACTTGTTTGTCATCACGTTTGGTCCCAAATTTCCATGCATTCCAAGAATACCCTTGTTGAGACTATGGTCAGAAGGCATATCGCTAAGTCCGAGGAATGTAGTGCCAAAAGGAATCTGTGCCTTTTCCAAGAAAGCCTGAACCTCTTCACGAGCGCCAGCAAGTTCCACACCTTGACCAAGCAAAGCAAATGGCTTGACGCTGTTGTTAATCATCTTAGCTGCAGCCTCAACAACATCCTGCTTTACATTTGGAT
>JAZUHP010000091.1:0-56210 GCA_045641785.1 Bacteroidaceae bacterium | reverse complement strand
GAGATTCTTGCATCTGCATGGAAGTGGCAGGAACACCTCCGCGAAGCAGGATTACAGTAATAGAAATTCATATAAATATGATATAATTCTATCTACAAGGGGTAATTAATTGCCCACAAATTGTAGATTTTGTCGTGTTTTATTTTGTGTTTGTGTTGTGGCTATTCTTTTGCGTGATGCAACGGGGTAGCCCTTTTTCTTTTAAAAGCACAAATAAAGACACACAGCCTTAAACGAACAAAGAATGATTCCTATAGTATTTGTAGAAATAATAATTCACAAAACTACAGGAATCATTCTTATTAGATTACCAGTTGGGCGGTTGATCGGTTATAAGGTTATGAGGTTTTGGAGGTAGAAATGAATGTTTAAATACACACAAGCACAACAATTAAAACCTCAAAACTTAGAACTTACGAACCACACCATTTACCTAATCAACATTACCCTTAACCTTAGTGTCAAATTCTTGACTTGAATCCAATATAGGCCTATCACCTATAACAACAGACTCTGATTCAGAACCCGCAAGTATAGTCATACGTAATGCACTAACCTTTACATCAATTTTTGGAACAGAATATTTATTTTTCACAATATATATAAATTACGTCTCTATCAAATAAAAAGACAGAAACAATTAAACTTTATTCGCTTATAAGAGCCTTAACTTCACTTGCTACCATAGCACCATCTACATTCTCAAACTGTGACTTTACATACTTAATTACAAGTCCCATCTGCTTCTGAGAATAAGCACCATTTTCAGCAATATACTTATTAATAGCCTCTACCACCTGCTCTTTTGAAGCACTCTGAGGCATGAATGGTTCATAATACTTTGCTTCTTCAAGATACTCATCAAGCTTATACTGCTTACCATTTTCTATAAGTTCAGTATAGATCTTCTTGATTATAGCAATCTCCTTAGCGTCAGGAATAATTCGAACACCATTCTCATCAACCTCACACTCCTTAACACACTCTTTCGAAGTCTGATAGCTCAAGAATGCAGACTTAAGATTAGTATACGCATTCTTCTTTATCGGATTCTTCTCTTTCATAGCTTCCATAATAAGTTTTGGAAGCATTGTTTGAATCTTTCCCATAAGTAATTATGATATTAATAAATTATAGTACAAAGATAATGCATTATTATCACACGACAAAGAAAAAAGACTAAAGAACACTCTCTATTTCAGCAATTACCACATCTGCTTTCTGGGAAAAGTATTCCTGGTTCTCCACAACTCTCAGGTATGGATGTTTTTGCCAAGCATTATAAACTTTCAAATCAAGTTCACGGGCTATTCTCATACCTTCCTCATTTGCCTGCTCGTAGCGTTGAGCATTAGTACTTGTTGTGTAAAACTCTTCACTACCATGCGCAGTAGTCCTAAGATGGAAGACAGCATCATATCGAGCTAAAAGAGCCTCAGAAGACATATTTACGAGTCCTATAAGCCTATTCCACATGTCAGAAGACATATAGGCAGAAATATCCATAGAACCACGATCACAAACTATGAGGCAAGGTTTTTTAATTGTCTTTGCCATAGAGTAAAACTTATCCTCAAAAGCAAGTTGCATTTCGAGAGTTGCCTTTTCTCCTTCATAGAAGAAATCCTGGTTCTTTGTGAGATAGTTCATACCTGCCTGAGTAAACAAAGTAGGCATTTCTGGAACCGTGAAAACCTTATACCCCTTGCTTGAGAAATGTTCGACTATACGTTCAAGAGCACTTGTTTTTCCCGCGCAAGGACCGCCTGTAAGAACTATTCGAGTTATTTTATTCATATAAAAACGACCAAATAAAACAAATAATGATGAAGCAAAAACATAAAAATAGAGGAAATGAAACATATCATTTCCTCTATAAACCGAAGTGATCCGGAAGGGATTCGAACCCTTGACCCACAGCTTAGAAGGCTGTTGCTCTAATCCAACTGAGCTACCGGACCATCCTTTTGATTTGCGGGTGCAAAGTTACGGACTTTTATTTAATCATCCAAACAAATACGCAATTATTTATCTCTTCAATTAAATTTATCTCACATTACCTTATAAATGACATTAAAAAAATCAATTTAAAGAAGGCACAAAGAAAAAAAATAATTTAATTGAAGAAGTCAATAATATAACAAAACTATAGAGGCGTAGGTAGAAAAAACTACCTACGCTATTAATCTATGATACTATATTTTTAGTAATTACCAGAGAGATCCAAAATCACCTCCACGCTGACGAGCATCAAACTCATCATCTTCACCTAACACAGGAGCGTCAGTAACACCACCAACAATTGCTTCTGTACCAGATTCATTTACTTCAAATGTAGGAGAAGCACATACCATATTTGAGAGTTCATAATTAACAACCTCAAAAGATGGCACAACATAACACTTTTTCATATATACAAAATTACTTTATAATTACTTTCTTTCCATTTACAACATATACACCAGATTCAACCTCGATTGTCTTAGTTCCAGAAACAACCTCGTTGAAAATGACAGCACCTGATACAGAAGCTACAGTTATATTCATCGCATCTTCTGTTGAAACCTGGATTAACTTACCATTTACAGTAACAGAAGCAATTTCTACATTCTGAACACCTGTTGCCTCCTGATTAAGATCCTCTTCGAAACCATCTTCATCAATAACACGAACTCTCACACTAGAAGTATTTGAATTTGTATTAACAAAGAAAGAAGAGAATGGCTTGAAGGTAGCACCTCCTGCTTTTGCTATCTCATTATTCTTAAGACCCAAAAGATTAACATCTGTATAAGTATCATCATTTGTTACAGCAAAATATGTACCAGCCATATAGACACCATTTGACTCTGCTGTTGCCATAGCATTGCCCTTAGTAGCCTTTACCTTTACATCTTCAAATGAAATAACACTCCAAGTTGCACCATCTTTTCTATTCTTGATCCAGAAAGGAACATTTGCAGTTGCACCAGTTCCAATCTTCATAGTGATCTTATCTTCAGCAGGATTATAATTATCAAATGAAGCACACTTGAAAGCAGTCTTCACATCCATAGAAGTTGTACCATTGAGGTAAACTGTATTATTTGTTGCGAAATCGAATGGGAAAACAACACCAATGTAATTATTTCCTACATTCATTCCATTAATGACTGCTTCGCTTGCATTGAAATCATAAGGTGACTCAAATGGGTAGCTTGAATCACGAGTGATATCCAACTTTTCGCACTCACCACCAACAACTACATTTGTTCCATTTGCTTCAATGCCTGCTGGTAAGAAAAGAAGACAGTTCTTATTAAGACCGTTCAATGAAATTTCTCCGAAATTAGAAGCTGCACCAACAGGAGCGCTACAACTTGTCAAGTCAATATAAGAGACACCCTGCATAAGTTCAGAATTACCCTTAATGTTAGCGATAAGCTTCTCAACCATACTCTTTGAAAGAGTTGTTGCAGTTTTTGGAGTCACATATCGACCTGTTATACCTTTACTGCTGTTGACAATATACTCAAGTGGAGTTGATATAACACCTGTCTTATACTCAATATTATCACTTGGCTTTACTACCTTATTATTATTAGTAGAATTAAAGTCAGATGAAGAATACTTAATATCTGGATTAGAACTCTTAATTGTAACATTTTGAACCATATCCATTGCACCTTCAGCAATCTTCACAACAGAAGAAGGTATTTCAACAATACCTGTCTTACGATAAGGAACAGCGATTAAAGTTGTCATATCATAATTATAGAGACAACCGTTGTATACCTTGAAATTACGGAAATCATCTACTACGACAAACACCTCAACCTGAGCATTCTTAAATGCACCAGTTTCAATATACTTAATAGGTCCAAAATTAACCTTATTTACACTCGTATTTGATAAGAAGCCCTTTGGTAAAGTATTGACATAATAATTTGCAACACAATTATTCTTTATGTTACTACCATTAATCTCCATAGTTAAATTTGTAACTGGATATGCATCCTTTCTTTTTTTAACTATATACAAGGCATCATCATTAACAGCGACTCCATTTACATCCGCTGTAAGACGAAAAGTCTTCTTTACATCAGTACCTTTATAGTAACCTGATTCTCCTAATACATATTTCTTCAAAGGACTCCAGTATAGATCGTAGTCAAGAATATTAAAATACTCGTAATCCCACCAGTCATAATCTGCTACTGAATACTCAAATGATTCATCTTCTATCTCAGATTCGCCATCTTCATCTTCCTGAATATAAGACTCCCCATTGAAGAAACTGACAGAAGTCGCATTTCTGTTAATTAATCTATGTGGTTTCAAGTAAATATTTCTTACAGTACCAGACTCAACATTGTCACCATCCAACACAATATTAAGATAGACTTCACCATAATCATTAAAATCCTCTTCACTATAACTCAAAGTTACCTTTGTTTTACCTTCAAATTTTTGGCCAAGGACCTCTACACTATCTGACGTAAACTCATAAGTGATACCGTCCTTACAATTGTACTGAGTCTGAGCAATTGCAGAAAAACAATTGAACAAGCTCAAAATTGTCAAAACAACAATTGATTTTTTCATAAGATATTATACTTAATTATTTTAACAATCGTATTCCTTAAAAAATGCTGTTTATATTTAAGTAAGAATGAATAAAAATTTATGTAAGATTAATGACAAAACTCACAATATTTTGGGAAAACATTTTTCAAACAGAATACATTAATAAACACTCTATTTTTACATATCCAGCATACCAGATCTCTTTCGAGCGCCGACTTCGCCCATTTCTCCATCTCCTTTTCCCACATTAGCAGATGAACCTCCGTCAGAGTTTCCATCTGATCCAACGCCACCAGGATTTGAGCCTGGAGTACCAGAACCTGAGCCTGCAAGTAAAGATGTACGAAGCACAGCATTATATCTTACTGCTGGAGCCAAATAACATTTCTTTTCCATTTCTATTTATATTTACATATTTCGACACAAAGTTAAACAATATAATTAAAAAGATAAATACAGAGACCAAACATTTGTTCGTATTTAACACTTTTTAACACATAACACACATAGAAGAACAATAATAAACAGTTAGAATAACAACCGTATGTTCATAGGGAGACAGTCACCTGCCCCCCTACTCTCATTAGTCACATCATTTAGCAGATGAACTAAAACAATCGTATCATATATTTATTTCTTATAAATCTTCTTAACAGAATTTCCAACCTTGACGATATTTAATCCCTTCTGCAACTCTCCAATTTTTGCACCTTGAATATTGAATACAGCCTCTTCTTCATTTTCTGGAGCAAAGAATTCGTCAACAGAAGTAACAGCTTCACTTTCTACAACAGGAATATCCTCGAAAGACATATTTCTCAATCTTGCAGCAGCGGTAGCATTCTTAGGAACGATCCATCCTCGATATGGCTTTACTGCAACAGTCTTAGTAACCTCATAAATGCAATCCTTGCTGAAAACAAAACCATTGCTGATAGAAGTATTAACAACTGTTCCATGGAAATCATAATCCACATCATCCACTGTTGACCAGTTATGAGATGTCAACCCATTCTCAAACACTTCATTTTTTATCTTACCATTTGAAGTAATTGTTACAGAAGAAACATTAGAATGGCGACGAATAAAGCAAACTGTTCCTGCTTCTATCACACGACCATCATTATATCTATTAAATACGTAGTTTTCACCTTTAGATCTACTTAAATAATAGAGATCAAAATTCTCATCACCAGTTACAGTATAATCAAAAGGAAGGCATAATGATCCCCACAAATAATCAGTCATAGACCTTTTATAAGTTATCTTTGAGGCATATGTATCTGGATCTGTAATATTGAAATTCTTTGTATCTGACAAAGTAACGGAACTTACAATGTTTCCATATTCAACTTCAATACTATAAACAGACATGTTAAACTTCAGGCCTGTAGCAAGAGTAATGGACACTGCATTTACATTTGCATACTTAACATTGTATACCAAAACTCCATCTTCTGGTTCTGAGCACTCAAAAGCATCACTTGAAATTGTTGCTTTAAGAAGAGGAGTTACATTTCCAACAAACTTTATTGAAATAATAGACTTTCCTGTAGGAACAGTAAAATCCATATTAAGAGGACATCCATAATCACCTATACTAAGATATCTGCCATTAGGATTCAAACCTCCAGCAGCTCTTTTATTTGTTGATTTACAGTCAAAATCGAAATTCACGCCCTCAACCTGATAACTAAGTGATGGTGTTGCACTACCCTTAGCTATACGTGCAAAATCTAATTTAGCATTACGTGCAAAAACACTACCTAATACAACAAATAATGCAAAAAACAATGATACGACCTTTTTCATAATACAAAATTTTATCCCCGTAAATAAATTAAATGTTCACTAAATCTCTATTTGGATCATTGCTATGATGACCCTAACAAATTATCAAATCTTGTTCAATAAAATGTTCTAAATTACTACTTTCTTTCTTTTTGTTTTTAATGTTCGCTGCAAATATATGGAGTTCCAAAGCAATTCGAAGAATAAATCTGCATATTTTTTTGCAAAATAGTATCAAAAATCGCAAAACACGCCCAAAGAGTACACAACAAGACGCAATATTGAACATTTATTTGCACACTATAGGACAAAATCATAAAATAATGCAAACAAATGATGCGCCAAGACATCAAACAATTCAATAGTGCAGACAGGCAAAAGAAGAAACGAGCACAAAATAGCCCATAAAGTACCCAATAAAATTGTATTAGTCTTGAATATTTGATAATGATTACACGAGATTTACCTGAGGAGCGCACGAGTTGTCCCTGCAAATCGTCTGTGCTCCTTAAAGGTTTCTCGTAGACTTGTTAATCTATTACTTAGATAATCCCGTTGCAGACTCGTTGCAGACTCAATGCAGACTCAATGCAAGCAAACCTGTTTTTTCTTTATTTTTTGTTGAGAATTGATAAGGATGAAAAAATTATGGAAAGTTACGAAAGGATTTAGAAATAATCTGTATATTTGCGAAAACAAATTAAATAAGATCATGAAAAAAGAAAAAAATTACAAAGCACCTATGGTGTTAATTCAAAAGACAAAGCTTCGTGCAAGTCTATTAATTGGAAGTAATACGGGAGTTGGCAAACAAGAAGAATCAATTCCAACAGGCAATACACCTATAGATGACGATTTCTCTGTAGATTAATTCACGAAAAGGGTGCCGGTTCAATTATAATCCATGAACCGGCACCCTTTTGTATTTATTAAAAGCCCTATTACTTAACAATAACCTTCTTTCCGTTTACAACGTACACTCCATCTGGGACATTGAAAGACTTTGTTCCATCAACCATTCCATTAAAGATAACAGAACCAGAGATTGATGAAATCTTAGCATAAGATGAGCCTTTAAGAGTAATGCCATTACTTAAATCAACTGACAGATCTGTTGCATCAGCAACATCAATGCTATTTACGACATTCTCATCAACACGAAGACGAACACCGTTGACATCTGCATTTTTTTCCATCTTAACCATGATAGAAGAGAATGGCTTCAATGTTGTAGAATGAAGAGTAGCCTTTGCAATAGAATTATTAGAAAGACCGAAATAGTCATAATCTTCATTATCCATCTCAACTGCCTGATAAGAACCAACCATCCTCCAACCTCCAAGATTGTCTGTACTTAACTTCACGTCAGGTTCTGTAGCAAGCACTTCAACATTCTTAGCACCGAATGAAGTATAGTTACCTAACTTAGACTTGATGATACAAGGAACATTGGGACGGAAACCATTTTCAGAGAAAGAATAAGATAATGTACTATTCTCATATCCCTTAAATTCTGCAATAGATAAGATTTCATTGACTGAGGAAGTTGTGTTATCAACAGTGATCCCTGAGATTCCTCCGAATGGAAGACAATATGCAACAAACTTACTATTACTGAGAGTAACATTATTCATTGTCATGTTATTTGCAGTAAATGGCTTGATATTGTAGAATGGACAAGCAGACTCACGAGAAAGAACAAGATTGTCACAAACATTTCCTACAACTACATTATCACCTGACATTTTAGATGTTCCAGGGAAATAGTAGAGGCAATTTGCATTTACCGTACTGAACTTATCCAAGTCTACATTTGAATCAGAAGAGAAGTCAACGAAACAAAGACCAGCCTTAATCTCTGATGTCAAGTCACCATTAAAATTCTTACCGACATACAATCCATATCTTGGAGAGCCATGCTTAGATGAATAAGCAAAGATTGGCTCATAGCAGTTGTCATTGTCATCTATAGCACGAATAGCGTATGAGGCAGTTGCAAACGCACCTTCTGCAACACTTTCTACACACTCAGCAACATTAACCTTAGACCCTTTCCAATCAATGCCTGAAGATACAGATGTTGGTGTACACTCTGCAATACTTTCAGTAACATTAAATGTTTTAACAGGGAAAGAGGTGATGTTGAACACCCCTTCAAGAACTAACATACAAATCTGATTCTCCTTACCTTTGATATTAGAATCAAATTTACCATCAGTCACAGCAGTGCCATCTATATAAATGGATTTTTTCTTGTATGTTTTATTGTCTCTCAATTCAGCATAAGACATAAAAGTAGCTGTACCTCTAAGAGTACCAGAGCTTACATCGAACTTTTTGTCACGGTTCTCGCTCAAAAATTTCTCAGAACAAGCAGAATACATTGCCCATTCTTCAGCATTCTCATAAGAAACACTATAATTGTTTTTTAACATTCCAGTAGCGACATCAACGGTCAATTTGGAATTAGATGTTCCGCTATAAGAAACAACACTTCCTAACGCCTTTGAATTATAAGCAAAAGAAATGTTTTCTGTATGATTATAATTGATATAAGGAGCAGTACCTCCTTTAGATTCATAAGTAATAAAGTTATTTACACTTACAACTTCCTGAGTAGCTGACTCAGTAACTTTGCTGATCTTGTAAGAAATACCATACTCATCAGTGACAACGTCACCAACCTTTTGAGCATAAGTGAATACATTTGTGCACATTAATGCACAGAAGGAAAGAATACTTTTTTTCATTTAATTTAGTTACAATTTTACAAGAAGAATGATCTTATTACTCAATACACCGGGAATATAATGAATGAACATATTAACATCAAATATTACGTATATTACGGAGTTACAAATATCTTTCTACGATGAATGTTGTTAAACAGTTTTCTATCTCAAGGATTAATTTTCGTTACAAAAATAAAGGTTTTACCTAACACACAAAACATACATCAAGAAGCATTAAACAGTTTTTAACAAATTTTAAGAAAAGGGCAGAAATATGATACAAAATCGTTGGTGTTAACGACAACAATATGACCAAAATCATTTTCTTTGAATTAAAATTGGGTTTTATAGTAGGGAACCAATTTGTTGTGCAAGTTTTTACCGCAAGTAGTCTGTAATGCCTTTACTTTTTGGGACAAGGGAAAACCTTTTCTTAAACTGCTGCGTTTGGCAACATAAATTACCCGAATTATTTCATCCTATGAAGCGCCTACGTATTGCCTCCGATTTATCGCCATCGCATCCTCATCGCATGTCCATCGCATCTCCATCGAAACGATGGACATTCGATGGAGATGCGATGGACATGCGATGGAGATGCTACGGAGGAAGAACGAAGGATGAGTACACAAAAGACGTTGTCATGATTGTCATTGTCACGATTGTCATTAACGTTTTTGAAATGCGAAATCCGGACAAAATAAAATATAATGTTATTATTTATTTTTAGCAGAAATCGAGTTCATTTTCCTTAATGACAATTGTGGCAATGACAATCATGACAACGTTCACAGAGCAAGGTATTGACCTCTATGTTTTTGTTCCCTCGCGATGCAACAATTGTTACATCACGAGAAGTTAAAAAGAACAAAAAACTTATTTTGACTGATCACCAAGGTAATCAGTCCTCATCTTCTTCAATCGACGTAGAAGTTCCATGTAATGAGTGTGATTAACATCACTCTCAGAGTGACTCTTCAACTGTTTATTGCAATAATCCTCAATCGTAGAAATATGACTGAACAGAATGGCACCCACATCAGTCCTTTGAACATTAAGAGTCATTGTGTTCTGCTGCTTTTCTGTAGGATTAAGACTGTTGTTCATGAACTCAACATAAGTACGTTCCAGTTGGCGACGATACATATCACTACGTTCATTTGTACCCGTAAGAGGTTTCCATGCTGCAGAGAATACGTCATTAAGATAGTCCTTGAGCATGTATGGCTCATCAGCCACATACGAGTTATTATATATGTTGACAAGCAATCCTGGGGCAAGAAGATACGAGATAGTGGACATACGCAATTCTACAATCTCCTCATGAGCCTTGATGCCAAGTTTGTCGACGACAGATTGAGGATAGAGCCACAATGCAGGTTCAAAAACGTAGTTGCCCATCCACTGGACAGCCTCACGCTGGAGACTACGAGGAACAACCTGACGAGCAGGCACACCTGGAGTATTATTTGTATATGTTCCAGCTATATTCTTCTGCACATGACCAGTATAACGAACATACTGAGCACGAACGGTACGATGTATTGTGTTGAGATTCTCATACACATCATCATCCTCATGAGTCCACTTCTCTATGTCCTTCATCACACGTTGCAGGTTCTTGATGCCATAAGCAGTTGCCTTCATGCTATTGTCACCGAGGTCCTCTGCCTGAGAGCGAGGGTCAGAACCTTTGCCTTCATCACCACAATAACGAAGACGTACATTACCACGTAGCATGGCACTAACCTCCTTGCGAAGAGCCTTTGCCTCCTCATGAGCATCCTTAAACTCGTCACGATACTGATAGCCCCACTTTATTGCCCACTTATCATAGTCATTGATACGAGGGAAAAGTCCCTTTGGACCTATATTGTCCTCCGGCTGTGCCACATAGTTGAAACGAGCATAGTCCATGATACTTGCTGTATGACCATGTTCCTCCACCCACGCCTTATCACGCAGTTTCTCTACAGGAGTAGCATTGCTTGCTATCATGTTATGACGGAGACCAAGAGTATGTCCTACCTCATGGCTTGACACAAAACGAATAAGCTGTCCCATGAGATCATCAGGAAGATCCATAGTCTGCGCACGCTTGTCGAGAGGCCCACATTGAGTGATGTACCACTTCTTCACAAGACGCTGGACATTATGGAACCAGCAGATATGACTCTCAAGTATCTCACCACTTCGAGGGTCAACGATACGTGGTCCGTACGCATTTTCAGCAACAGAAGGCAAGTATCTCAACACTGAGAAACGAGCATCGTCCACACTCATAGTAGAGTCATTCTTAGGCCAATCCTTGGCAATGATAGCATTCTTGAATCCCGCCGCCTCAAACGCCACATTCCAGTCATTGATACCCTGTTTGAGATAAGGAATCCACTTCTTAGGAGTGGCAGGATCGATATAGTACACAATAGGTTTGACAGGTTCAACAAGTTTACCCGCCCTATACGCCTTCTTGTCCTTAGGAACAAGTCTATACCTTGATATGATTGCCTTCTCACGAGTAGCATCATCATCGGAGTACTCTATAATCTTATCTTGGAAATACCCTACCCTCTCATCTGCAAAACGAGGACGCATAGGTTCTTCAGGAAGCATCACAATGGAAGTATTAAGTCCTATTGTTATAAAACCAGATTGTTCTGCCAATGTGACGCCACCACTTGCTGTATAGGTACGTACAGTAGACACTTCAACATTAATAGGATAAGTGCGAATGGAGTCAATAAAAGTACGGTCAGATTGTATTGCGCCGAGCTTAACTACATTCTTGTCCGACTGGATTAGTCCGCCAACCTTGTTGTCTGTCTCAAACAGTTTTGTAACATTGACAAGAAGAGCCTTTGTGTCACTATTTCGTCCCACCACATCAAACTTAAAGATGATAGGATCGACAGTCGCAGAACGCAAGAGAGCCTCCATCTTAGAATCCTCAGGTACATCGACACTACGAGCATAGCTACGTAAGAAGAGAGTATTCTCATTCTGAAGCTGGAAATACACGGTGTTACGCTGCACCTCCTCACCACCGTACATAGAGAATCCCTGTGGTACAGACGTGAAACGAGTGACAGAGAGTAACAGCTTGTTTAAGAGGTTCTCAGGAACCTCAAAGTACCAGTCCTTTTCTATATGACGTACTGTAAGAAGTCCATGACGACACGATCCACCTTTCTTTACAAGTTTATCATAGGCAGTTTCTGTCTTCTTTTCCTCTACTGGTTTGGCACAACAGCTCGAATCTGCGCCTGCAGAATCACACTTAGTCGTGATAGTATCAGATGTGTTTGTAAAAGCAACAGATGCATTCATACACAAAGGTATGAATGCAAATGAAGCAATATATAAAGAACGTCTTATACTCATGATATCACATTTTACTCAAGTTCCGCAAGCTTCACTTGAAAGGAGTAAAAGGGAGTTAAGCGAAGTTAAAAGAAGTAAAAAGACGAATGTCCAATTAACAATTAACATGCCTAACGGAACATGTGAACGAATGTTTCCTCGAGTTTAGAAACTCTGTCCCCTTCCTGTAGGGAGGGTTAGGGCATTTATCGTCTTTTAACTCCCTAAGCAACGAAGGAGGGCTAACTCCTTCTTAATCCATTTTACTCCTTAAAGTGAGCAAGTTAGGGACTTGTGAAACTTTATCATTTTACAATAATTTTCTTGCCATCAACGATATACACACCTTTTGGCAGATTCATAAGGTTATCACCATCGCGTTCATCACGACGAACAGCCATGCCATCAGCACGAGTAACAACAGTAGACTTAGCCTTCTCCTCAGTCACGACGCTTATAGCAGAAGCATCACCCTTGAGAGGGAGGAACCAGAAATCAATGTAACGAAGACGTGTGCATGATGTCACAGCAGGCAAAGACCACTCAATAGAGTCTCCTGACCAGCAATCAATTGTCGTTTCCACACCTGATGCCATTGATGTGCGGACCTTCACTGTATCTGGTCCCCACACATGTTGGCTATTTGTCACCTCGCCAGAGTACAAACCGCCACTTGCCCATGTACGATAAGTGTCAAAGGCAACCTTTGCCATGTAGTAGCCTTTTGGTGCCTTCAAAGTAATCTTTGAACCAGTATATGCATAGAGATAAGTCTCTACGACATCATTGTTGTTGTAGTTCTCGTCACGTACCAGAGCATTGTCATAATCAGTCTCGTCAAGGTCACTTGGAGTAACAGTCACAGAGACCTTGTCTCCACAAGCAGAAACCTCAAAAACTGTGGTCTTAGTAAGTCGTGCAGCTTCAGGTTCATAACTTGGATAACTCCACGACTTCCTTCCATTGTCATTAGTACGGTATGGGCATGTTGCCATTCCCCATGGATTCTCATTAAAATCCATACGTACCCTGATAGAGTCGTTCTGTGCATTCGCAGAGATTGAGAGCATAGCAAATGCTAATGCTATTAATGATTTTATTGTCATAATGTCCTATGTTTTTTTATTCGTTACTTCTTAGACTTCTCACATTTCTTGTCACAGTCCTGCTTCTTGTCGCAACCCTGCTTACAGCAATCTTTAGACTTGTCACAGTCCTGCTTCTTATCACACTTAGCGTCTGACTTACTTGCTTTCTTGTCTGTGTGGCAATCTGCCTTTCCTGCCTTAGTCTCGCCCTCACAACAAGAAGGAAGAGTTTTAGGATCAACCTCCTTGATACTGTACTTGATCTTCTTAAAAGCCTTCTCAATATCCTTATAAGTACACTTTGTTGAGTCGTATGTGATAGTGACTGTTTGCTGAGCAATACTTGTCTGTATGATCTTAACACCCTTCACAAAACGAATGTTACCCATAATCTTGTCCTCACATGACTGGCAATGCATCTGAGGTGTTGTTGTTACGATAATACGCTTGTTGTTACCCTTAGCTGAGATTGTAACGATTGCTACGAAAAGTAGCATGAATGTGATTAAAAACTTTTTCATAATTATTGTTATTAAAGTAATTGTTAGCTTGCTTAGTTGGTAGCAGTTAAATAAAATTTAACTTTATACGAACGGCAAATAGTAAATTAGTATATATAAAATTAGTAAATACACTTACATCTTACCGATATTGACTCTCACTCCGGCATAGACCATTGCACCATGAACAGGTCCCCAGATCATTGTAGTATCAAACTTAGGTCCCCATGGGTCATCAGCACCAATGATAGGAGTCTTCTGCTTGAACCCTGTAAGGTTCTCACCGCCTACGTATATGGAGAAGTTGCGGAACCAACGTGTCACCTGTGCACTAAGCTGTTCAAATGAATGGAATGTGCTATCCCAAGACATCGTGCCATCATCTAACTTATATGGCTTTGGCATACGTCCACCACCATTTAACTGTAGAGTCACATCGAACTGCCAAAGTCCAAGAGGAGTCTTGTAACCCAATGATACAAGTCCCTTGTACTTATTTGTCAGAGGTTTTGTGAGCAACTCATTACCATACGTTGCCTTCACAATGTTACGACGATAAGCTGCAGTAAGAGTGAATCCATCAAACATAGGGTATGTGGCATCAATCTGGAACACGTGCGAGAAACTCTTTTTCCCGTCTGAGTTATACACACGTACACTTTTTGGATCAGAGTCAAAATCGAGGACTGTCTGATTAATGAAATCTGTGTAGTAATACTCGGCATTGAGTCTGATATCCTTGTTTCCCACAGGGATGTTAAGTCCTGCACTAAAACCATAGTTCCATGCCTCTTCCATATCCAATACGTTTCTATGAATAACCCTTGATGAAGCAAGAAGATTATGGTTCTCAGCATAGACATGAGGACTGCGATAGCCCTTACCTATCTCCCCACGAAGTGTAATGAAGTCAGAGGTCATCCATTTGAGGTGCATTCGCGGAGTTATGAAACCATCATAATCAGAGCTAAGGTCACCACGTAAACCTGCCATTGCTATAAATCGTTCATTGAGATTGTAGGTGTACTGCGCATATATTCCCTGCACACTCTCTGTCTCTTTTTCATTATAACGGTAATTGACACCAGGAACGTAGACATAACTCTGTTCTATGTCATCGTGATTGTAAGACAAACCAGCAGAGAGATTGTGTTTCTTTGTGAAGTTTGTCTCATACATCATCTGTGCATAGAAATTCTTCTCGTCCACATCATAGCTACGGATACCATAGGAAGCATCCATGTTATGAATAGAACCTGTAGCCATGACAGCAATGTTTGTGCCCTTCTCCTTATTAAGAACGAAGGCATGTTTCATGTACATCTCATAGCGTTCTGTCTCTATACCAATCTTATAAAGCCCATAATAAGGATTGACTACAGCATGTCCACCATGTTCAATCTGACCACCATCACGTTTCTCCTTCAACATAGACAATCCACCATGGAAGATGTAAGTATTGCCAAGATATGCCCATCTGTTCTGCAGGTTATACTGACGTACACTTGGTTTATCAACAAAACCATCCTTGTTTTCGTCATGTTCCTCATAGCTGTCCTCATAGTGAAGAAGAAGCTCTGTGGACAATCGGTCATTAAGATGGATATTGCCTTCTGCATTTGCCTCAAAACGAGCCTTTGAGTCACCATACAGATTGACGATGACACCCTCCTCATCTTCCGGTTGGAGATACTGCACATTGATCTGACCAGTAATTGATTCATAGCCATTACGGACAGAAGCAGCACCCTTTGATACCTGAATGCTCTTCATCCATGTTCCCGGAACATAGCCGAGAGAGAATGGCAATGCTGCTCCACGGAAATTAGGGATGTTCTCTGTCAACATCTGTACATAGGTTCCAGACAAACCAAGCAACTTGATTTGGCGTGCTCCTGTTGCAGCATCACTATAGTTGACATCAACGCTTGGGTTTGTCGTAAAACTTTCTCCAAGGTTACAGCAAGCCGCACGGAACAATTCTGTCTGTCCTATGACCTGGCCGATACCAGGTCCTGACATACGACGCATACCCAACTGTTGACTAACTACCTGAACGCCTTGCAATTCGAGGTCATCGTCATAATCTAAAGTGTCGGAGTTATGGGTATCAACAACCTGTGCTCTCACATACCCACATAAGGATACAAGAGAGAACAAAAATATAAGTTTTATTCGTTTCATTTCGATATAGTTATATTCTTTACCGCACTCATGGCATTACACGGTACAAAACTTTTTGTACCACACAAAACAATCACGACATGGTGCATAAAACATCTGCAAAGTGACACTTATCACTTTGGAAAAGATACAAAGAGGGAAATAGGCTAAATCAGTAGAACGCAGATTTTGTTAAGATAATCTCGCGGAGGACCATGTCTATGAGTTATGACACGACACGTTACATTCTCCTTGAGAGAAGAGAAACTAACAAAATCAAATAAAGGTTCACAATGCCAAGGTAAGAAAAATACAGGTTGTACATGATTCAGAGTTACATGAGCACCCTGATTCATAGTAGACAACTTAAGGACTGTGGTCTTCATGCAACTCGCCATTGGCTTACATTGCTTTTCACATAACTGTGAGTAGGACACTATCCTTGTGTTGCCTGTATGACTACAATGCACCATGACCAAGCCACTTCCCATGAGAATAATCATCATGGAAAGTGTCATGGACATGAATATGTGCATTATTTGTTTCATCTAATTAATTCTGGAAGACCTTCTTTCCGTTAAGTATGTTTACGCCCTTTGCTGGAGAAGAGACCTTAACACCATTAACATTATAGATTGTTTCATTCTTAGAATCTGAAGAAACAGAATTGATAGCATTAGCATCAGAAACTGTTACATCAAAAGCTTTTGTCTTGAAAGGATTGTCTGCTGTAACCTTAGGGAATGCAGCATTTGTCATTTCTGCATGGATACCAGTGAATGACTTGAGGAATGTAGCAACACCATCCTTAATAGTATAGTCAGTTCCCTCAACGAGCTTATTGTTCTCTGAATCAACGAATACATAATTTGTTGTTGCAGTTCCTTCTTCAAGCTCACCCTCAGCTGTCAACTGAGCAGACAGATCAAGAACATTGCCTACACAAGCTACTTCCATTGGTTCCTGTGAATCGTATGTAAACTTTCTAATCTTTGACTCTGTGTTCAATCCTGCAGGCTTCTTAGGAAGAGTGGCAATTGTAAGACAGTTGTTTGCAAGAAGACAGCTCTTATTTGCATTTCCAATTGAAACACTCTTAAGCTTGTTACTTGAAAGCTCCACATTTCCTATACTAGAAGTAAATGCAATAGTCTCAAGCTGGTTTCTGTTAAGCATTAACATCGAAGTTGAACCTGTGATTTCAGGAACATCTATCTCTGTAAGAGCATTGTCATTCAGGTTAATAGTCTTGAAAACTGCACGAGGTGAAAATTTCACAGAAGTAATCTGGTTGCCGTATGCATAAAGACCAGTCAAAGATGAGTTTAGAGTAAGATCAAGCGAAGTCAACTTGTTGTTATAAACAGAAAGTTGATCAAGCACTAAGTTATTCTTGACATTAATAGACTCAAGCTCATTATCTGTGAGATTGATAGATGTCATATAAAGATTGTTACTGAAATCCATTGTCTTGAGCGCGCCCTTAGCAGCTGTGAAAGTACGAAGGCTGTCACACTTGCTGAGGTCGATAGTTGATACCGCAGCTGCGCCAATAGTCATTTGCTGAACCTTTGTTAGAGAAGAAAGATCTATTGACTGGATTGGAGATGTTGTATTCATTCCTGTAGCAGTACTGAGGTACCATACATCATCTGCACTCTCAGCATAGATAGTGATGTTTCCTTCACCCTTCGCAACACCTATTACAGATTCCTTAGAAACATAACTATTTCTCAAACCTATAGAGTCTGTCACAACAAGTTCGCCATCACCGAAATCTACAGCGAAATAATCCTTCTCCTTATAAGAACCGAAACTGAAAGTACGTTCTGTCAAACCATCAACAGTAACTTTCATTGTTGCGACAGGAGTCACATTATGGCTAGAACCATCTGGCCACTTGATTGTTTTTGTTCCTTCTGCAAAGGAATTAATTGCCATTGATACTGCTAACGCAGAAATAAGAATTTTACTCATTTTATAATTATGTATATTATTTATTGTCCAATTTTTCCGCAAATATAGGCAAAAATTACAAACAAAATTATGTTTCTGGGACAAAAAGGGTACTTTGTTCGCACTTTTCCTTACTTTTGCAAAAAATACACAGAAAAGACGTAATCATGTGATTTAAATCATGGGAAGAAGGATTATATTTCTTATATTTACTATCATCAGTAACATAAGTTACATAAATGCCCAGAAAAACATCAAGGGCAAAGTCATCGACACCTATGGTGATCCACTTTGTGGTGTGAACATTGTGGAGACAGGAACCACAAATGGTGTATATTCTCAAGCTGACGGAACATACTCCATTACAGTAAAAGGTGACGACAGTTTTATATCATTCCGATACATAGGCATGAAGCCAAAGCAGATATCTGCTGCTGGCAAGAAGCATAATGTCACTATGGAAGACGACATGTCTTTCCTTCAGGAAGCTGTGGTGGTGTCAACCGGCTATCAGAAATTGAGTCGTGAGCGTTCCACAGCTTCGTATGGCTTTGTGGACTCTACCGCCCTAACACGTGTCATTCACAAGGATCTGCTATCTGCACTTGAAGGTCAGGTGGCAGGATTACGTATGGAGGTTAACCCAAACACGGGTGAGAACTCTCCTATAATACGTGGTGTGGGAACATTTTCCAATAGTGTAGGTACACAGCCACTTATTGTCATCGACGACATACCGACAAGCCTCACACTTGACCAGATAAACACTCACGATGTTGAGTCAATAACAGTTCTCAAAGACGCTGCAGCTTCATCTATCTACGGTGCCCTCGCAGCCAATGGTGTTATCGTCATCACTACAAAGCAGGGAAAGACAAGCAAGCCTAAGGTATCTGTAAGCGCTGACTGGCACATCACAGCAAAACCTTCATTCGATGCCATGCACTATGCATCATCAAGTGACATCATAGACTATGAGACTGCAGTATATAAGGCAAGGGTACAGAACAGCGGTAGCGTAGCAAACCTGTTCAGTAGCTTTGGCAACAACTACTACAGCCCTGTTTACCAGCTTTATCGTGACGAGGCTGATGGCAAGGTAACTGCAGACATGGTGAAATCGACTATCGACAAATGGAGAGGTAATGACTACTACGAGCAATATCGCAAATATGCCTGGCAGAACCAGGCAACACAGCGATATAACGTGTCTATCTCACAGCAGGCAGACAAGAACAACTACTATGCTTCTTTTGGGTATGAGAACAATCGTAACAGACTCATCAACGACAAGAGCAATACCTTCACTATTTACTTGAAGAGCAACTTCAACATCACAAACTGGTTCAATGTGAAGGTGGGACTTGACACTCGCATCAACAATAGCGAAACACCAAACGGTTCATATAGCAGCTATGCTCTTCAGGAGAGATATGCTCAGATAAAGGATGCAGACGGGAACCTTGTCTATACTCCAAACGTGAACGTGAGTGGGTATGCAGGTAGTGCAATCAACAGATCAGTTATAGACAAGGTGGCAGACGAGGAAGGGCTCATGCCATTCCGCTTCAATGTATTGGAATCTCTCGATGAGAGTATAAGCAAGGGACAGAACATCCATTTACGTCCTTTCGTAAATGCAGAGATTAAGTTTGCCAAGTTCCTTAAGTACAACCTTCTCTATCAGTACGAATGGACTCATCGCAAACAGGAGATGTACGACGAGGCAGACACATATCTCATGAGAATGACACATAATGCCTTTATCGACCAGTCTGGTAAATGTCTCTTGCCAGAGGGAGGTCGATTCATGCAACAGTCTAATACTTCTCAGCGCTACACCTTCCGTAACCAGATAGGATTTGACCATAACTGGGATAGCAACCGTCATATCGTAACTGCAATAATGGGTCTCGAGTTTAGGGAGAACCACACTCCACGTATGGTTCAGCAACTCATGTATGGATACAATGACACTGCCCTAACATCTTCACGCACAGACTGGCAAAGCCTGTATAGCGACGGCTGGGAGAGTCTCGTGTATGACCAGACACTTCGTTTCTCTGGCTTACCAACGTCTCAGTCACTTACAAGACACCGCTATGCTTCATTCTATGCGAATGCAGGATACACACTCATGAGCAAGTATAATGTGAATGGTAGTATCCGTTGGGATGAGACTGATCTCTTTGGTCTTGACACAAAGGAGCAGCACCACCCGCTATGGTCAGCAGGATTGGGATGGAACATTTCACAGGAGGACTTCATGAAACAGTTCACATGGCTTGACTATCTCAAGCTACGTATGACATACGGTATAAACGGAAATGTGGATCAGACATCGAGCACATACTTCGTGGCACGCTACCGCACATTAAGTCAGGATCCAACAAACACGCAGTACCTGTACTATACAGATGATAATCTTCCTAACCCAAAACTACGTTGGGAACGTACATCTACCTTCAACTTCGGTTTTGACTTCCGCATACTGAACAATATCATCACAGGTTCGCTGGAGTACTATAACCGTACTGGTTCTGACCTTCTTGTACGCAAGTACCTCGACTCTACACTTGGTGCCACCCAACGTGTAATAAACAATGGTAAGATGCGTAATCAGGGTATTGAACTCTCTCTCCGTGGCAATATCATCCATAAGAAGGATTGGGATTTCTCCACAAGTCTTTCACTTGGATTCAACAGCAACAAAATGCTGTATGTAGAACATTCCACAACTGATGGCGCTGCAAACTTTGTGACTGCACCAGCAAACTACTTCGTACAGGGTACAAGTTACAACACCCTCTGGGCATACAGACTTAGTCGTGTAGTAAACGGCTACCCTGTCATACTTGATGCTGATGGTAACGAGATGGCGACATTTGACGAGAACGGCAAACCAACATCTGTTGTGGTTACGTCAACACTCAAAGGAACAGATGCACTTGTTAATTGCGGTTCTATACTCCCTAAGTACAACGGTTCCCTCCAGTTCAACCTGCGTTGGAAAGACCTTGAGGCAAACGCCATGTTTGTATTCTCTGGCGGCAACAAGCTAAGACTTGACGTTGCCGACATGAACTCGTATAACATTACGACATCACACATCAACGACCGTTGGACAGCAGAGAACCCTGGACAGAATGTTCGACTATTCTATGACATACCTACCGATGTGCAACAGTACGCCAGCACATTCTCAGAATGGTGGAAATATAATGACAGACAGATAAGGAATGCAGACTACATAAAGCTTCGCAGCATTGCCATCTCATACAATGTCCCAAAGATATTGCTTAAGCGTGCCGGTTTGGGTGCCACAAAGGTGTCGCTCCAGGCTAACAACCTGTTCTATATCAGTGCCGCTGGTAATGACATTGACCCTGAGGCATACGGACTTAACTCTGCCTCACGCTCATTACACCAGCCTCGCAGCGTGTCTATAGGACTAAGCACTGCTTTCTAAAATGAAGAATCAGGAATCCTTTTTAGCCGTGAACATTTGACGCTCTATTCAGGATTTGCGCCTCATTACATTTTTACATTTCCGGTTCAAAAGAACAACGTATAAAAACACAATCAAGACAGATGAAGTTAAACAACATACTTACAATCGTATTTGCATCCATATTGACAAGCTGTGACTCTTTCGTGGATATCACACCTAAGGGAGCTCTTACTATCGAGACTGCAAATGAGTATCTGGAACTGGTGGCTAATCCCATGCGTTGCTACTACCCTTCCTCATTCGCATATCTTAGTGATGACCTTTGGGCAAAGGAGTCAAAGATTATTGGTTTCGAATCCACTTCTGCTGACGGCATAAACTTCACCTTCAACGAGAAGGCTGACAGGACTCTCATACCTGACAATAATCTGTATGAGAACATCTATAGTGACATTCTACGATGCAATCTCATCATTGATAATGTGGACGCTGCAACGGGAACTGATGACACACGTGCTCTTGCAAAGGCAGAAGCAAGATGCATAAGGGCTTTCAATCATTTCCTTGCCATAAACACATACGCCAAGTCCTACGACCCTGCAACTGCAGGAACTGACGGAGGTATCTGCATCATGAACCACTATACACTCGAGGAGTCGCCTTCAAAGTCTACTGTTGCACAGACATACGACTTCATCATTCGTGAACTTGAAGAGTGTGTCCCTGCCCTCAAGGAGACACCGATGAACATTTATCATCCAAACCTTGCTTTTGGCTGGGCACTTCTTTCAAAGGTTTACCTCTTTCACCACGACTGGGAGAAAGCAGAGGAAGCTGCACGAAAATCATTGGCTATAAACAGCGCCCTTGCTGATTACATCAAGATAAACGACAATGGAGGTGTTGCACGTTTCCGTGACTATGCAGACACAGGTAATCCTGAGGTTCTTAGCTACATGTGGATGGGTAGCGGCTGGACTGCCGAAGCTGCCACATTTTATGCATATGCTGTGATAAGTCCAGAACTCATATCTCTGTATGAGAGCAACGACCTGCGATACAGCCTCTTCTTCCGCCAAAGTGGTACAACAATCAGCAACTATTATGATACAGGATCAGGGGCTGCAATATGGACTCCAGCAACAACCACATCACGATTTACCTACATGACCGTAGGAATGCGTACAGCAGAGACCTATCTCATACTCGCAGAGGCTCTTGCACGTCAAGGCAAGATAGCACAGGCAACAGAAGAGGTTAACGCGCTGAGAAAATACAGAATAACTGGCGACTATACCATCAACACTCCTGCATCTCAGCAGGACATGATGAAGACAATCATCACCGAACGTCGTAAGGAGCTACTCTTTGGCTTCCACCGTTTCTTTGACCTCAAACGTTTCAATCTTGAACAGGAATATGCTAAAACTATCACACGTACTTTCCCTGTCGTCACTAAGGGAGTGGAACAAAAGACCTACATTCTTGCTCCTAACTCACCACTATATATCATTCCTTTCCCTCGTTCTGCAACAGACAAAAACCCAAAATTGACGAGTAACTAGTAAGGTTGTGAGGTTATAAGGTTATAACCTCACAACCTTACAACCTCATAACCTTACAACCTTATAACCGCAAAACCTCACAACCTTAAAGTCTCACAACCCAAAAGCGCCATTACAAAGGACAAATAGAACACATTTTTAGCAATAGACACACAGTTAAGGGAATTAGAACATTTTTGAAGACATTTGGGAAGCACGCAATTATCATAAAAGTCATACATTTGCAGAATATGAGTTTATGACTATTTAACACATTGAATTAAATTAATACAAAACCTAATAAGAAAAAATGACAAAATCTAATGTTAAGCCAGCAGATGGCAAACTTGGCATCATGGTCATAGGACTTGGTGCTGTTACTTCTACGTTTATGACTGGCGTGCTTATGGCACGTAAGGGATTGGCAAAGCCAGTAGGTTCCATGACACAGTATGACAAGATAAGAGTTGGCAAGGGAGCAGACAAGAAATATCTTTCTTACTATGATATCGTACCTCTCACAAAACTTGACGACATCGTATTCGGTGCCTGGGATGTTTATCCTGCCAATGCTTACCAGAGTGCCATGTACGCAGAGGTACTCAAGGAGAAGGATATCAATCCTGTAAAGGACGAACTTTCAAAGATCGTTCCTCTCAAGGCAGCATTCGACAAGAATTTTGCAAAGCGTCTTGACGGCGATAACGTAAAGAACTGTGCAACACGCTGGGACATGGTTGAAGAACTTCGCGCCGACATCAGAAAATTCAAGGCAGACAACGGATGTAACCGCATCGTTGTTGCATGGGCTGCATCTACAGAGATATACGTAGAGCCAAACATGGAGGTTCACGATACACTTGCACATCTTGAAGCTGCCATGAAGGCAAATGACACCGTAAACATTGCTCCATCTATGTGCTATGCTTACGCAGCACTTGCTGAGGGTGCTCCATTCATCATGGGCGCACCTAACACAACTGTCGACATCCCAGCTATGTGGGAAATGGCAGAGAAGACAGGTATGCCAATAGCAGGTAAGGACTTCAAGACAGGACAGACACTTGTCAAGTCAGGTTTTGCACCAATCATCGGCACTCGTTGCCTTGGACTTGACGGATGGTTCTCAACAAACATCCTCGGAAACCGCGACGGTCTTGTACTTGACGAGCCAGCGAACTTCCGCACTAAGGAGGTAAGTAAGCTCTCAACTCTTGAGTCTATCCTCGTGGCAGACAAGCAGCCTGATCTCTATACTGATTATTATCATAAGGTACGTATCAACTACTACCCACCTCGTAACGACAACAAGGAAGGATGGGACAACATCGACATCTTCGGTTGGATGGGTTATCCAATGCAGATCAAGATTAACTTCCTGTGCCGCGACTCTATCCTCGCAGCTCCACTCCTTCTTGACCTCTGTCTCCTCTCTGACCTTGCAGCACGTGCAGGTAAGAGTGGCATCCAGCGCTTCCTCTCATTCTACCTCAAGGCTCCTATGCATGACTACACTCAGAATGAAGAACCTGTCAACCACCTCTTCCAGCAGTACACTATGCTCAAGAATGCTATCCGCGAGATGGGTGGTTACGAAGCTGACGAAGAGATTGACTAATAGATCTATAGACAACAAGCTAATAAAACCAAGAGGATATGTCAATTGACATATCCTCTTCTTTTGCTCATATTTCCAGTTCCTTTCGATGCTATTCCTCAGCCATTATACTCTCATAATCCGTTCGCCACAACTCAAAATCATCAAAACAATCAAAATCAAGATATCACAAGCTATCATTTTACCATTACTTAATACTAAAAGCAATTTTATTAAACAAATTCTTGCATGATTTCTCAAAATGCCATATATTTGCACAGTGAAAAGTCACATTTATTTTTGCTAATAAGCATTGATACAATGAGCTTTTTACGAAAATTAATTACAGTTTAACATTATTTGGACATACCTAAACGTTTGAATAATACATGAAAGTCGGGGCTGACTGGATTTGACAGCGAGATGAAGTGGTATGTAAGCATGCAGTGAGTCGCTGGCCCTCACTATAATATCAGTCTGCAAAAGTTTAATTGGCGAAAATTCTTACGCTCTCGCTGCTTAATCGAAGTATAGTAGATTAGCCTTATTTCCTTGCCAGGCGAGGAAACGAGACATCGCCCTGGAAGCTGTTGTTCCGAAGCGTCCAGATCAGCGGTGCTAGAAATTCGGGAATAGTCTTGTGTAGCCTCATGCACTTGATGAGATTTAGAGGATAAGGGTGTGATTGGTGGTCCAGGTCTTGTCACATCACGAAAATCGAAGGCTGGAATAAGCATGTAGAAAGCATATGGCTTCCTTGTTTGGACGAGGGTTCAATCCCCTCCAGCTCCACAAACATCATTTGGTAATCAAATGGTTCATAAGTAAAATCTAAGGCGGTTACTCCAACAGGGTACCGCCTTAGATTATTTTCTGACATGAGAACAATATTTAATCTTAATTATATGAAGCTGAAATCTTTTACACTTATGCTGATGATGGCGGTAACCAGTCTGGCTACAAAAGCCCAGACGGCTTACGATACATGGGGACAGACTCCAGACCTGCACATCGAAGGCAACCATCTTGTTGATGCAAACGGAATGAACGTGATGCTACACGGTATCATGGACACTCCAAGTCCTTACTTCTGCAATTACCGATTCACGGACAACCACTGGATTGACGTTTACAGCCAAGGTAATGATTACATATACAAATGTATCACTTACTTCAATAAGCTGTTCACTGCAGCCACAGATACAGCTCAAGGCTCGTGGTGCAACGTGTTCCGTCTTCACCTTGACCCATGCTGGACCGATGATCCGAACGTGACTTACTGCAAAGGATTCACTACAAAGGACAACAAGACATACGACCCTAACGGTAACGAGGTGTCTGGCGAGTCAAATATACGCCGATTCAATAAGACACGACTTAAGACGTACCTCTCAAGTCTCTATATCAAGATTGCAGAGAAGGCTCAGAGCCATGGCATGTACGTCATCATGCGTCCACCTGGAGTGTGTCCAAACACCATCAAGGTTGGCGACTACTACCAGCAGTACCTCATAGACGTGTGGGACATTGTGACTCAGAATGCAAAGGTAAAGGAATACAGCGGTTGGCTCTCCATCGAGCTTGCAAACGAGCCAATCAACATACGTGATGCCAACGGCAACTCAAGCAGTACGGCTATGCGTGACTTCTTTCAGCCAGTCATTGACAAGATACGTGCAAACGGATTCAAGGGAATAATCTGGGTACCGGGAGCCACATGGCAGCAGGACTACAAGTCATACGCTTCTTACCCAGTAAATGATGACAAGTTCGGATATGCCGTTCACTGGTATCCTGGCTGGTACAACACTTCTGACAAGAGCTATAACAACAAGACATCGCTCAACTCCTTCCTCAACATGGTTCCGGTTGCCAAGACACACCCAATCATGATCACCGAGGTTGACTGGAGTCCAGAGGACCCAAGTCAGCCAAGCAAGAAGAACGAATGGGGAGAGGAAGTACGAGGCAACTATGGTACATGGGGTACAGGTTCTACGTCAAAGTTCGGAACGGCATACAAGTACGTAATCGACTATCTGGGCAACTGCGGAATGACGCTCACCCATACTCATGACTACATGGACATAGACTATTACCTCTCAACAAAGGAACTCCGTCCTGCGTTCTCCACAAAGCTTGCAAACAATGCATGGGAGGCATGTTCTGGTGCATGTTTCCAGTGGTACAAGGAATATGCTCATGAGGTTCATTCTCCAAAAGACTGGTTCAACGGCTCATACTACTTCGATGACAGTCAGGAGGTCAACATTGCAGCATCAAACCTCAGCGGTAAGATTCTTGCCATCACAGATACAGAAAAGGACTATTTCTTCTATGTGAACAGCAGTCTTGAATCCCCACAGAACGTACGCAACACCAAGATGGGAGAATGGGGCAACGAGGAATACAAATACTTCAAGTTTACTAAAGTCAGCAATCCAGGTTGCAAGACTACAGGCAACCTCTATACCCTACGTTTCGTAAATGAAGATGGCAGCGCCTACCCACTCTGGGGTGATGCAAACGGCTACCTTAACACCCCTCCTGGAGGCTGGTGTCTCTTTGCCCTCGGCATCACAAGCGCCAAGTACGGTCAGGACGGAAACTACCTCGGACTCTGGAAGGTTGACTACGAAGAAGGAAAGGGTTACGTGATTCAGAATGTAGGTCGTCTGGAAGCTGGCGAAGGAGCTTATCTCTGTCCGACAAGTGGCACTCCAATAGCTTCGAAAGAATATCTCCGCCTCTTCACAGATGCTTCAGAAAAGAAGGTTACAGACGTTACTGACCTGAAGGCTGACGACAACGCTACAGTCATCAGTATTCACGATATCAACGGTCGAAGACTCAGCACAATGCAGAAGGGCATCAATATTATCAGGTTGTCCAACGGCACAACGAAGAAAGTCATCAAGAAATGACGTACAACATACAATAAACTACAGAAAGCTCGATGAAACAAACCATTTCATCGAGCTTTCTGTTTCTACTGTCTCCACATTCTCTTAAGACTGCTTACAGGAATGGTAACCTCAACAAGCCTGACAACAGCAGTCTGGAGATAAAGAACCAGGACTATTTGCCAGCCACCTACTTATCGCGCTTAACGTCTGCAAGCACCTTCAACTGCGACAAGTCGACCATCATAAGTGTTAGCCTTTTGCCATCGCTGAAACGACCAGACTGGAAACACAGTTTCCTACCATCAGGAGAAAAGAAAGGCTGTGCATGATCTGGCTTCATTCGACAATCAGAGGCAATCTGATATCGCGCACCTGTTGCCAAATCTATAACCCAAACACTACCAGCAAAGGTATCACCTGTTGCCCATCTTCCATCACGAGAAGCGTTACAATGCCAGAATCCTTTTCCGTCAAGCATCTTATTGTCGATCACCGCCGGGAAGGAAGTCTCAACCTGTCCCACCACATCAACATCATCATTGCGCAGGTTAATACGGAATATGCCATGTGCCTGTTTGCGTAGGCGTGACTGAAAACCAAGTACATTGAAATAGACATAATCCTCTGTTGCAAACGTCTCGTGCGTTACCCAGTCAAGAGCAGTCTCCTTGTAGAGTGGACGAAGTTCCGTGCCATCGCTCTTCACATACCACATACGCTGATAAGCATCGCCTCCCGTCTCATTACAGAACACTATCTCATCGCCTCGGAACCTGCTCGCCTGTATGTGTCCCACCTTGAACTCCAGGTCACAAACCTTAGTAACCTCACCCGTCTTAAGGTTCATCTTACGTATACCTGTCAATGAAGGCTTTATCTTTATTGGCTGATTACTCTCCGGAAGAAAGGCATTGGCATTCATACGGTCAATCTCCTCTTGTGTGCCATCACGCTCTACAGTAATAAACGCCCATTCATCATCACTATTCACGCAATAACCTCCGGGACGCCCCATATCCTGTGGAAAAGAACCGATAAACGTCTCATACTTCGTAGATTTCTTCACCTTACCATTGTGAACATCATCAAAGAACCTGTCAAGATCTATGACATACATATTCCATTTACCTTCCTCCTTGCGATTGAGGAACAGCCTATTGCTTTTGTTTGCAAGGAAAGCGCTACCAGTATTCTCACCAGTTGTTGCCTGAATGATATTTCCTGTAGCAACCTCGATAAAGAAATACTGCATAGGTCTTTTCGTCTTCGTGTTGCCATCCTTGTCCTTGTATTCTATCTCCTCACTTCTACTTGAAGAACGGAACAGCAGATACTTGCCGTCAGGCGTCCACATAGGATCCGTCTGGTACAGGAACCTGTCATTCTTTGTTGTATCCGTGAGCATTGTCAATGTCATTCCCGTCACAGGATCCTTGCATGTCTGCCACTCAGCCTTGCCCAACACCCCGTATTGAGCCATCATCGTCTGCACACCTAGCAGAGCGGCTACAGAGAGAGTAAAAAGTTTTTTCATCGCGTTAATGGTTTGTAAGTAGACATTTCTAAATTCTTTATAGTAACATTCTTCACATCCTTCTTGAACATCTTAGGACGTTCGTCTGGAGTCATCAGAGTCATCTTTACATTCTTAAGGGATAGTCCGTCAACATGTTGCAGAGACCATCCCCAAGCAGGTTGTATGCCATGTGCAGACGGTTCGGGATAAGTGCTCTCGTTACGAGAAGAGAAGAACGTGTTTCGTCCTCTTTGCTCCTTATAATCCTGCATGGTTAATCCCCCACGATATTCCACAGAAAGGTTAGATATCGATACATTACGTATCGGATTGCCCTTCATACCATAAATGATACAAGCATAGCGAGTATCCGCATCCTTGACAACCACATTATCTATTCGCACCCCGTCTATAGATGAAGGAGAAGTACCCTTAGGTGACCTCATCCTATCTCCAAGACGAATGTATATAGGAGAGTTGCAGATATCAGTCATCGTTATGTCACAGAACTCCACATCCTTCAGTTCTGCTCCATCCACCGTTTCTATCGCAAGTCCACGACAATGAGTGAAACGGCAGTTTCTTACAAGGACATCTCTAAAACAAGTACTGCTCTCCGTACCCAATTTTATGCGTCCGGTTGGTCCGTCCCTATCAGGAACAACAGTTACAGAAGTTTGCCTTGTGCCATCTATCATAGTACCTGTGTCATAACCGCTGACATCACAATCCTCCACCACAACATTCCTTGTCGGCTTTGCCCATCCCAGAGCATAGGAACACTTAAGTACAATAGCATCATCGTTGAGTGTGTTAATCTTACAACGCCTCACACACACATCTTCACAGCAGTCAATATCAATGCCGTCACGATTAGTATCTGCCACCACGTCCTCAATCAACAAACGATCCACACCAGTAAGAAGCATCGCGAAATGTCCACAGTTAAGGAAACGAATACCACTTACTCTCACATCCCTACAGTTTTTCAAAGCAAGAGCCTTGTTTGCAACTATTGTCCTTGACCCCTTATTTCTACCCGAGCCACGCGTGAGAACACCACTTCCATCAACAAGTCCTTCACCACATATTGTAACATCACTAAGGTTCTCTCCCCACATCAGGGAGTTGTGCCAATGACTGTGTCCGAAGTCCTGGTACATGGAATCAGGATTATGTTCAGGAGTATCATACCCACGTTCTCCATCAGGAACAGCAGCAAGGATTGTGGCATACTTGTCAAGCATAAGAGTTATATTACTTCTCAAATGAATAGAGTAGCAACAGTACCTGCCCTTTGGGAGATAAACAGTGTCACCAGAATGACTTGAAGCCTCATCAATAACCCTGTTTATCACATCCGAGTCTATATTCTTACCATCACCCGCAGCACCATAATCCTTCACATTAAGAATCGTAGCACTGGAACAAAGACAGAAAAGTATCGCGATTATGAATAGTATGTTTCTTTTCATACGGAAAAAGCAATCCGATTATTCAGGCTTGTCACCTATATTCCGCAGTGGTTACGGGAATGCATAATGTGAAACACCTCTACACTTCCCTTTTTACCATGTACAGGAATAAAGTTACTACCTGTGGTTCATGAATCTGTAATAACAATGTCAAATGTACGATAAATAGTTAATATACAATAGAAGAACGTCTCATTTTTGCAATTATTCTACACTTAACTCCACTTTTACCCATTATTTGGGGAGGTTATAAGGTTATGAGGTTATGAGGTTGTGAGGCTATAAGGTTTGAATGACTGCCTGTCGCAATCATTGGACTTTTCACCTATAGTAACTATTCCCCTCCATATAGGGAGGGGCAGGGGTGGGTCCGCTTCATAACATTCGTGTAATTCGTGATCAAAAACTAGATATACTATTCAAGTTTCGCAAGTTCTTAACTTGCTCACTTTAGGGAGTTAAAAGGAGTCAGAAGAAGTTATCGCTCCTTCGTCGCTTAGGGAGTTAAAGACGATACTCCGCTAACCGAAGGGTATGTTCGCGAACAGTCATTCGTCTTTTTACTCCTTTTTACTACACTTAACTCCCTTTTACTCCTTTCAAGTGAAGCTTGCGAAACTTGAATATACTATTTTACCTAAATGTATGCACTTCCAACCTTTTAGTGTTGCTAAAACACTTTAGAAATTGTTCTGTATTGCCGACAAAGTGTTAAATTCTGTTAAACACTATACTGTTTGCGAAAACAACAGATTCGTATATTATAGTAAACGTATAACTTTGCGTCAAGTAATGAATAATATATAACAAGAACAGACGAAGTAAGCTAAACAAAAGGTGAAAAGTTGGGAGTGTTAACACACCAACATTCTTTAGGATCGTTCCCTATACGGGAATGAAGAATAGCATAGAGTAACTTTTGATATTAAGAAAGAGATATTATAATGTTTGTTTACATTCGTTTTTAGGTTATTAACGGGTTAAAATGAAAAAGCTATTAGTTTGCTGCGCATTATTATGTGCAGGTGTAAAAATTTATGCTCAGACAGAGGGCATGACAGTAGAAGACAAGAATAACGGAATCTCATACAATGTTACAGAGAGTTCTGTCATTTCTTCAAGCATCTCATCTACAAAAGAAGACGAGTCAAAGGCTAAGGCTGATGACAAGGTTAATTGTACTCCACTTCCAGGATTTGAGTACCTTTCTCAACCTTTCATCAACTTCGATGGTAAGGCAAATCTTCACATCACGACACTTTGTGTAAGCGAGGAGACAAGAGATTGTACCGTAGCACTATCTTCTGTTTCTAACGACAGCAAGGATAAGACTATCTCATCTTTTGAGGCAAAGGGTACCTATGGTACAACATCAAAAGAGGAAATGGTCAGAACTGCAAATATCAACGATGACGTTGTATATTACTCAGCATGTGCAAACAAGTTGATCAAGTATTGCGAGAACAGCTCACTCAACATCTCCGTCAACGGTCTTAATGGCTATGCGTGGTATATCTCATACAAAGAGCTTAATGAGAAGTATAACAGCACAAAGATTTTCTTGGGCAAGAAAGATGTCACTAACGACATTGCCAAATGGTCAAAGGAAAAGAAGGATGCACTATGTGTAATGTTAGTTGTTGGACGCTTGGGAACTCAAACAGCATTCCCTGTAGAGGAAATCAATGTGTACGAAACAATCGAATCAACTATCAGCTACACTTCCACATGTACTCCAAAGGTTGTTAGTGCAGGCATAAACTGGAACAACGCAAACGTAACAGTAGATGAGTGTGTGGACTTCGTAGAGGAAGGTGCATTCAAAACTGCCGGTATCGTGACACGCAACATTGGTACCAACAATGCATACCATGAGTCAGTTGCAGAACTCTCAAGCAAGGGTAATGCCCGTATCGGACTATACGTAGGTCAAAACGTAAAGATTAACGATATCGTTACATTCATTGACGGAATAGAAGGCAAGGCAGGCCTTTGCTTCATCGAGTTCAATAACAATCCAGGAGTAAAAGGCAACAAGCAAATCGTACTACCAGAAGGAACAAACTCAAACTGTCTTCTTTTCTTTAACAATGGAACAAAAGTATCAGGAAAGAACATTATCATTGATGGCAAGTGTGAAAATCTTGTACTTAACCGCGAGTCATCTACTCCATTCTATAATATCAAGAGCTTTACTGCCACTACCCTTCACATGACAAACCTTCCATTTTCTAATGGCAAGTACGTAGCATACTGTTTCCCTTTCAGCATCAAGGGACTTATTCAGCTCATCAGCGAAGAGAGAAACAAGACAGGCTATATCAAGGACATGTTGACAATCGCCGAGTTTAACACATTCAGTGAAGGCAATCTCTCATTCGACATCAAAAACAATGACAAAAGCGCTAGCGAAAGTGAATTCCACGCAAACACACCTTACATCATGGCATTGAAGGATGAAGGCGAATACACAGAACTCAAGGCAAACTATGTAGAGGTTGTTCCTACTGAGCCAGACGTGGATCTCAGCACCGACATTAACGGTGGATGGAGAATGATTGGTTCATATCAGGCAATCAAGTTCACTAACGACGCCTACTCTTACTACGGATTACAGAACAATATGCTCAAGAAGGCGACACTCAATTCTACTACCCTCAAGCCATTCTCTGCCATTCTTATCCAGTTGGATGAGGAATGTGTGCCAAACTTAAACTCACGTATCCGTGTTGAAGAGAGCGAAAAAGAGAATACAGAAGTATCATTGTTGAACGAGGGCGAGGAGGCAACAGGTATTGACTCTGTAAACGAAGGAAACAGCTTCACTTCACAGTTCAAGGTCGTTTCCATGACAGGCAAGGTTGTATTCAATGGTAAGGCAGAGGACATCAGTTCTCTCAACCTCTCTTCTGGCATCTACATCATCAACGGAAAAAAATGCGTTATCAAGTAGGATAAGCCTTCTGTAACAAAACATTTTTTTCGCCAAAAACGAATAGCACAAATCCTCCTATTATCATTCGAGGTGTCTACGTAACATCATCGTCGCTTGTCCATCATATCTCCACCGCATCTCCATCGAAACGATGGACATTCGATGGAGATGCGATGGAGATGCGATGGAGATGCTACGGAGGCTGAGCGAAGGAACATCGGACGATGGATAGATGATTTTGCATCATTAGAACCCATAAAAAGAGGCAGAAGTAAAGAACTACTTCCGCCTCTTTCCGTATAATATCATGAAAAGTGGATCAGTTTTACCACAAATTACCAAAACGTGCACGCTCTTCTACCTCTGCCATCTCACGTTCAGCATTTCTCATTCGTACAAGCTGATCAGAGTCATCTGCCTCACTCCATTCGTAACTTAAAGACTTTACTAGCATAACCTCATCCGTAAGATAAGTTTCAATCGACGTAGATGGTGCAATATATTTTTTCTTTGACATAGTATTCGGTAATTGATGATTAAGTATCTTGGATGTGTCAGGGTATTACCCCCGACACACCAAGCATAATTGTTAGTATAATGTGTTGTTAGTTGAGTTATTTGATATAAAGTTTGCGTGTCGTGCCATCATTGAACTTAACAATGTTCAATCCCTTCTGTACCTTATTCACACGAATACCAGAAGCGTTGCTGACCTCGTCGACTACAGGCAGATCGTCAAATGACACATTGCCTATTCCTGTCAGTTCCTCATCAGAAGGGAAACGTAGACGTGCAGAAGTTGCCATTGACATAGGGAGTTCCAGATAACATCTATATGCAGTCATATTCCTATCCTTAAGCAAGCGATAGAATGCAGTACCAGCATCCTGTTTCTGAAGAATGAAGTAAGCGTATTCGTCTGCATCAGTTACAGTAACAGTCTTTGGAGAATAACGGCCAATAAGATAACCAACCTTATACTCATCAGACATTGCTGTTCCATAATCAGATTCCTGTACCTTTACATCCATATCAGAAGCGTTACGGAGTACTACAGGAGTATGTGCAGGGATTTTGCCTGCTAACTCCTCAAGAACAAGTACACCTTCACCCTCATCTCCTACAACTGTGTATGCCTGTACATTATCAGGAATATCTACTGCGAATGGTGCAATGAATGTACCCCAACCAGCAGAAGTAGTCACACTAAATACAGGATTAGCCTTGTCTGCTACACTTATCACGAAATTACCCTTGCCATCACTTACCAAACCAGTCTTGAATGTATCTGACAATCTATTCAGGTAATTGTTGCCAAGCTTTGTATTCTTGAGATATACAACATCGCTTGTCGCATAATCAGCACTACGCTCTACCGTCATTGTCAAGGCTGCAGAAGGGTCTGTTGTGGTAGTGATAGAATAGTCATTACCAGACACATTGTCAGCATCGCCCGTAGTACATAGATACTGTTTATTGCCATTCTCGTCAAGGAAACATAGATGGTATGAGAGTGCCACATTATCGTCCTTCTCAAGTATGAATGACTGAGTATAGTTCACATCCTTGTTCTTATTAAACATGAATGGAGAATCGGTTGTACCTGTAAATGTGATTGGTGTACCATCCACCATGATGTTGTAACGCACGCCATCCTTAGGACCCACATAACGGAACTGACTCTTGTCATTGCCAATGGTAGCATTAGCCTCCATAATCTCCTTTACAAGATTATCAACAAGCTCTAACGTAGAAGAACCACTTGCACAGATAGTTTCTGTCCTATCGATAAGTTCCTTCACGGCAGTCAAGCCTTCAGAGTTAGAATCGTAGTCAAACATCTTGTCACCCACAGGGAGTTCGTTCTTCTTTGTCTTGGTAATCTCGACAAGTCTTGAAGCATATTTCTTGCTGTCATCCACAAGAACATCATCATCTGCATCTCCTAACCATGTGAGACGAATATCATCAATCTTAAACCATGTTGGAGAAGTAATGTTAAGCAACAGATCCTGCTCGTCTCTTACAACAAACTCACTAATCTGTTCTTTCTGTCCATTGCCCTTATTACCACTCATCTGGTAAGTAGATGTCATGTAACCATAATTGAGGTCCATGGATATCTTGTTATTCACGTCAGAGGCAAATACCGCACTCAGCTTGTACCTACCACGTGGGAGTCCTGAAATGTTCTGACTTGTTCCGTACTCTGTTGCGTTTTGAGTCCAAGTATTGAACACATAGTTACCATGCGCATTTGACATAGTGTAAATAGCATCGGAATTCAATGCACTCTTTGTATCACTCTTCGCATAGTCGACACAACTCCAATAGAGAAGGTCACCAGTCTCAAAAGATGGGTCCTTGATATACTGGGTACGCTCCGTATCATCATTTGTTTTCGAATACTTCAATGTGAAGTTATCAAACATTGCCCAGTCAGCAGTAGTTGCAGTTTCTTTCTTGATACCGAACCTGAGCGTATTGTCAGAAACGTAGACCTTTAATTCATTATGGTAGAGCCCCTTGTCAAATACCTGCTTTGCCTCAGTCATGGTGTTTGGCAATTTACCAGTATAAAGGCCACAAGCAGCAACGGTTTCAGTATCTATACGTCTTACATAAGTTGATGCGCCATTAGCATACAAAAGTGCCTTTGATGCAGTTCCTGGTTCTGAACCATGACGATAGAATCCCTGAACACCAACTGTGTACCATCCATTAGGTATATCATCAATAATCTGATACACATCGAATGTTCTATCATAGAACTCCGCATTCTTATTGGCGTCATTAACAGTTGGTTCACCTGCCCATCCATTACGTCCTTCATCAAAACTTGCATTTGTGATCAAGTATGTGACATCATTCAGGTCATAATACGTAATGGAAGCATTATAGAATGTAAACCAGCATGCTGATGTCCATCCAGGTTGAGCAATAGTGATGTTCATATCCTCATTTCCATTGAGATAAACAATCACAGTATTCTCATAATTGCCAGCATTGAATGATGCTGCACTTTCTGCAAAACTTGGTTTGTTGCCTGTAGAGCGGTCTGCCCACTGCACTCTTGTTCCATTTACATCAAGGTAGGCATTGGACAACTTCCAGTTAATGTCATCAGCATATGCAGTAGAACCCTGACGATAGAATCCATACACAGTAAACTTATAAAGTCCTGCAGGAAGATTAGACTTGGAAATAGTCTTTGTAAACTTTGACGTCTGGTTATATCGTTCACCTGCACCTGCATTGAAATTAGATGTACCCTTTGCCTTATTAGTCAAGTTAGAAGAGAACGTGCCAACTGTCCATCCATTGGTATTTCCATTAAGAGTACCATTTTCCAACAGATTTGTAACATTATCAGACCTTAATGTTGACACATACTGCTTTAATCCAGCATACGTATCCACATCCAGTCCTGCTGCACCTGCAACTCTTGCTGCATTCTCATTGTGGAACTCTGCAACACGAGCATTTCTCTTAGCCGCAGTAAGTAATTGCCACTTAGCCGTTGCAGCATTACCGTCAGCCCCATTAGAACTTACCTTATCTCCATTAACATACACATAACCATTATCACTGGATATTGTGTAGCAATCTCCGACCTTTACCAGAGTGTACTGTCCGGCATTTGCACTTGCGACATCAGAATAGAGGTCTGGAGCAAGTCCATAGTAGTAATCGTGATCAATAGACTTCATCTTTATCTTGTCGCCTGACTCTTCAAGTAACACAGGAACACCGAAATCATCTGCAACACCTTGAGTACCCCATGCACCTCCACGTCCAAGGAATTTCTTTGTCTCTGGATTATAAAGATATGCAATAGAATTTACCGGTGACAACTCATGTATGCGTTCAAGTTTCACATCACGGAATGTGAACCATCCTGCTGCCAGGTATGTAGGACAAGCAATAGTAATAGTGAGAGTACCATTATTAACATAAGTATATACAGCATTATTGTACTTGCCTTGATTGAATAATGTTTCTGCACCTCCCAGACCATTTGGATTATCATCAGCAGCACGCTCACTTGCCCAGTCCTTGATCTGTACCTTATTGGCACCAGCCTGCAGATAAGCTGTTGACATCTTATAGTTTGCATACTTTGCACAGTTGGCATTTGTACCCTCACGGAAGAATCCAGACATAGACACCTTGTAAAGTCCATTTGTAAGTCCAGTAACTGTCTGAGTAAGAGAGTTTGCACTCATATACATTTCACCGACATTACTACCAAATCCTATCCATGGTGTGTTATCACCATTCCTTATCTGGTTCTGAGTCCATCCGTCTGCATTTACGCGAAGAGTATTGTTTACAATCTTACTTGTATTGTCTGTCTTAGAGCCGTAAGTGTCAATATCGTCGAATGTCTCTACGTCAAGACCCGCCTTCTTTGCCTCTGCCAAAGAGACATTCTGATAACGATTCTTGATAATTTCATTTCGCTCATCTGCAGAAATAAGACGCCAGTAAGAGTCTTCTGCAGAAGTACAGTTATCACCTATGATTGCATTTGTGGCAACAGCGTACTGATCTGCTCCTGCTTTTGTGTAAATATATAACTTATTGTTTGACGCAAGACCAATATTAGTCAATGTGTAATATCCTGTCTTACCTTCAACCTGTTCGATTCTATAATTGTTAGCAGTTTTCACATCGCCATACATCCAGTTATCTCCCTGATGATAGAGATCGTTGTCCAAAGACTTCAATGTGTACGCATTGTTACCAAGTTCAATATTTACAGGAATACCAAAGTCATCTGCTATTGAGCGAGTACCCCAATTTGCACCACGGCTGAGGAACTTATCCTGATTCTCATTGTAAAGGTAGACAATCTTGTCTGTGAAGTCGTTAAGGTCAACGAACTCGTCATTTACTTCGCTGTCACCTATATGGAGATAGTACTTTCCTGTTGTTCTATTACCATACAGTTGTGCTACCCTACCATTCATTCCATTAGGAATCTCAATCAAGATATTCTTGAATGATGAACCTTTCACAAATTCTCCAAACGATCCAAGTTCATAGTCACCATTAGCAAGTTTACCTGATGCACGGAACTCAAAGATTGGTTGAAGATACTTAGGACCATACTTCCAGTTCTGCTTACGTGTAGTAACAACACCTGTTATATCCAGTTTATCACCACCAGCATTATTGCTGCCATTGATATCAAACACAACTCTTGAACCTTCCTTGAGAGTCAGGTCACCCACAGTCATGTGAGCATATCCACTATTAGTAGGAACAGGAGTGCTAACGCTATGATTTGTGATGAGGAGTTTTGAGCCATACTCCATCTCAACAGACTTGTATATACTTGCCTCCGCATCAAGAGCATTACCTAAATATACCTCTGTATGACGGTTTGCCCAAAGAGGGCTATTCACAAGACTACCGTTACAGATGAGAGCACCCATCCATACATCAGTCTTACCTGTATGAGTATGATTTGCATAAGGAAGGTGAGCAGCAGCATCACCCTGCTTTGCTATGTTTGTTGTGCCTGAGAATGCACTACCTGTGATACGGATACGGTCAAAGGTATGCTTTGTCTCCTTATAGGCAACCTGATCACCACCCTCTATAGTGGTGCGTGAAACAAGGAATACTGTAGATGGCTGTGCATTAGCACCCATTGTTATCTTATACTCTGAGCCATTGCCATCAGGCATGATAAGCACGTCCTTATCATTATGACCTGTAGTTATTGTACCATTGTTGCCAATTCCTGTACGACCAGCCCAAGTATATGGTGGTGGTGCAGCAGTAAGTCCTTCAAGTTCACCAACGAAGAAACTTGTATGAGGTGGCTGGTTATAACCCTCAGTCTGCCATACCATAGACTGGCGGTACTGGTGGTCATACCAGAGTGAAGGCATACGGTACTCTGTAGGAACAACAGTAGTATAGATACGGATAAACCTATTGTCGGAAGAACGAATAATAAGTTCCTCACGCCAGTCACCGAGGATATCACCTGTTGCACAAGGATTCTTCTTAGTACCATTGATACAGGCTGTTGACCATTGTGGGGAGTTGGTATCAAAGATACGAGCACCAAGCTTGTCTACATAAAGGTAACTCTCATTAGAACCAGGACCGTTGATAGTCTCGTCAAGGAGGTCACCATCCCAGTAGATACGGAAGTTAAGAGCCATTGGGTAAGGAGTCTGACCATTCCAGTTGTTTACCATACCATCAATGTATGTAGGAGCGTATGGATTAGGCTGAACATAACTGAGAGGCACGATACCAGAAGTAGTAGAGGCACCTATACAACCAGGATACTCGTTTGTTATATTCGCTGCCATACTTCGACCATCATCACCACCAGCTGTATAACGAGCATAGATTTCACAAGTAGCGGCATTACGGTAGTTATAGGCAGGGTCATCTTCGTTACAAGCAAAGGTCTCAAGTCCCTTACGGAATGGATCAAGGTCACCTGTATGCGAAGCATCACCATGTCCGAGACCTGTAGAAGCACATCCATGAAGCGAGTTATCACCTGTGTGGAAGTCAAGTACCATTGAGCCATAGATGATCTCATCACTACCATCTTCGTCTGCATCAGCAATGGCAAAGTTATGGTAACCCTGTCCATGCCAACCTCTATTTTCGTAGCTATGCCACGTGTTTCCCACCTTATATAACTTATTAGTAGCCTTGTTTACACGATAAGTACAAGCATCTATCTTGGTATAGATACCACGTCCAAGGAAGATATAAGGGTTAACTCCGTCAAGATAAGGAGCACCTATGAAATACTTGCTTGAGCGGTGACCATATCCGTCACCCCAGTCGGTAGCATTACCACGAGGAAGAGGGTATGAAATAACGTCGTATGTCTTACCAGTTCTACCGTCGATATACATAAGCCACTCTTCACCGGCATTCGTGAATGTCATGTTAGCATAATGTGTAATACCACCACGGATATTCTCATTCACATTACCGATAGTTTCTGTTGTACCATCAGAATGATGAATGACAGTGTTTGCACCACCACGATAGAGTACCTCACAAGCACCGTCCTCATTCCAGTCAAATGCTACAGCATCCCACTGTTCATCAGCACCATAACAGATATTAGGTCCACAGTCAATCCACCAGAGACGACCGTAGTTGATAGAAGATGCATAGCACTCAATCTGACAGAACATCTGCTTGTTACTCTCAGGGAACAAGTCATACTGGTCAGTCAGGTTCTTTCTTTTTACTATCAGGTCCACCTTACCGTCTCCATCGACATCACCAAGGGAGATATCATTAATCTGGTAGTCAGCCATGGCTGTAGAAGGATCACTTTGTTTCCAGACGGTCACACCACTTCGTGCAATTATATTTGATACAGGAATCTCAAGATACTGCTGTGCCCAAGGCTTCACAGCTGCGCATTGAGCGCCAATCACTCCCTTACGGACAGGAGCGACTGTATAAGTGTTGTCAACACTACCACTTGGGTCTGTGTAATTAGACGCGTAGAGATTCTGTGCAATAAGCGCACCGTTGCGGTAGAGGTTATAGTTGACGTCATAGTATTCATCTGCCTGAACACGCCAACTAAGGTACACACCACCATTTACCTTTACGCCAACCAAACCTCGGTCAAGGTTGTCGGTCTTTCTTTGCGCATCAATACCCTGGCACAAGAAAGGTAAAAATAGCATCACCCATAATACGAAAATCTTCGCTGTAATTTTGTTATCCCCAAATAGCAAAACACACTTCCCCAACCTTAGTTGAGGGATTAAGTTAAATAAAGTCATTAAGTTAATAAGGTTGATTGATAGTTAGTAGATAGAATAGCCCGGCTATTGCACAGACTTATTACCCTGTTATTAATTTCTTGTTAGTAAATTCAATTATAGCGCAAAGGTAGCACATCGCCTCGAGAATACAAAAATAATACAACAAAAATATAAAATAGTCCATCATTTTATAATTTTAATACAAAACCTGTACGTTTTTTTCATTTTCAAGGACTATTTTGTCATCGCTCCCATTCGTCAGACGTGGGAGAAACCACGGTAACGGTAACGGCAAAGTACAAGAAAAAAGCTTCGTGATAATTACCTTCGGTGAGAATAGTTCGTGTAACCGAGCGCTGCGGTAAAGAAGAACACGAATAGCACGAATCTCTCGAATGCAACGAATATCATGTATATATTCATCACATTCGTGTAATTCGTGATATTCGTGTTCAAAAATAAAGAAATTCATGTACAAGTAATGCATATCATTTCCTTGTCTCAGATAATTATTGTACATTTGCGTACGATTATCACAGAATCAATTAACCTACACACGAGAAAGACTAATGAAACGTAATCTATTTTTTGCAATACTTGCCAGTATGGCACTTAGTGCACAAGCACAATTCGAGACTGCAACAGAGGCAGTCAAGAACATGGGACTTGGATGGAACCTCGGCAACACACTTGAAGCCAATAGCCAGAGCGTGAACGACGTCACAAGCGACAGCTACTGGGGTGGCCAGGGACTGGAGTCAGAGAACTGCTGGGGCCAGAAAACTACTACCATGGAACTAATGAAGATGATGAAGGAAGCAGGGTTCGGAGCAATCAGAGTACCTGTGACATGGTATAACCACATGGACAAGGATGGCAAGGTCAACCGTGCATGGATGGAGAGAGTACACGAAGTCGTGGACTATGTCATAGGAACAGGACTCTACTGTATCATCAACGTGCACCATGACACTGGCGCAGACAGCAACACGTCCACATCATGGCTCAAGGCAGACATGACAACATACAACGACCAGAAGGCACGCTACGAGTACCTATGGAAGCAGATAGCAGAAGAGTTCAAGAACTACGACCAGCGCCTGCTCTTCGAGTCATACAATGAGATGCTCGACATAAAGAGTTCATGGTGCTTTGCCTCATTCAACTCAACAAACAAGTATGACGCAACAATGGCAAAGTCTGCCTATGACGCCATCAACAGCTACGCACAGTCATTTGTCAATGTAGTACGTGCATCTGGAAGCAACAACGCTGAGCGCAACCTCATCGTCAACACATACGGTGCTTGTTGTGGAGAAGGAACATGGAACACACATCTGCAGGATCCACTCTCACAGATGAAAGTTCCAGAGGACGCAGCACAGAACCACATCATCTTTGAGGTACACACATACCCAAACATCTCCAGCAACAACATGACAACGATAAAGGCGGGTGTTGACCAGACTATCAGCGGTCTTAAGACTCACCTCGTCTCAAAGGGTGCTCCAGTCATCATAGGAGAATGGGGAACAAACAATGTGGATGCAGGAAGCGGCAAGACAGACTATGACGTTCGTCGTGAAGTGATGTTCAACTTCGTCGACTACTTCGTCAAGCAGATGAAGGCAAACGGAATGGCACCATTCTACTGGATGGGACTCACAGACGGCACTTACCGTTCATATCCTGCCTTCAACCAGCCAGACCTTGCAGAGCGCATGGCAAAGGCATACCACGGAAGCGATTTCAAGGGCAAATATCCAGAATATGTTCAGCCACCTGTCGTAACATGCTTTGAAGGCACCAAGGCAATAACATGGGGTAACGGAATCAACATAGAGGCAGCAGTCTTCAAGAACGCAGGTGAGAAGTGTGAGGTGGAACTCACATACACACAGACAATCAGTTCAGGTGATGACATACAGCTCTACTATGGCAACTGGTCCGAGAAGTCCAAGTTTATTGTCAACGGCAGAACATACAACGCCGACTTTGGTCCAAGTAGTGTATATGGCACATCAGCCAACACCAACCATGTCACAGTCATCACATTCCCTAAGGAGAACTATGACAAGATTGCCCAGCTTGGTCTCGTTATCCACGGCAATGGTATCACACTCAAGAAGGCAGTTGTCAGAGACCCTGTTGCTGCAGCAGGCATTGATGCACCAACTCGCACAAGCAATTCTTCAGTCATGTACAACCTCTCTGGTCAACGCGTTGGCAATGACTATAAGGGCATAGTAATCAAGAATGGCAAGAAGATGATCAAGTTTTAAGGACGTAACAGAGCCTAAATAGTGCCAAGGACGGCACTATTTAGGCTCTGCTCACTTTAAGGGCGTTAAAGGCTATAGGTTAAGGACTTTAGGGCCGTTAAGGTCTTTAGAGTCGTTAGGAACTTTAGGGTCGTTAGGGTCCTTAGGATTAGGGACCTTAGGACTAAGGACTTTAGGGTCATTAGGGTCCTTAGGGGCTGTGACTAACCTTTTAACCCTTTAACCCTTTAACCGTTAAACGTTAACCGTTAAACGTTAACCCTTTACCCTTTACCCCCTTATCTCTCCATCCGCTCGTTTCATCCATTCCAGAGGGGTGCATCCTTCAAACTTCTTGAAGGCAGCAAAGAAAGTAGTCTTCTTGAAACCACACTTCTCATAAATGGCAGATGTAGAAAGATTATGATAGCTTGGCGACTTGTACTTACGCTTAAAATCCTCAAGTCGATAGCGATTGATGTAATCGTAGAAGTTCGTCTCCATATTCTGGTTAAGCATCAACGAGATGACAGCAGGAGTAGAATCAACAGTCTTGGCAAGGTCGCTAAGACGGAAGTTAGGATTACGGTACGGACGTTCCGACTCCATGTACTGTCTCACCTTGTTTTGCAAGTCCCTGTACTCCTTCGTAGATGTACGCTGGCGGCGAGCCTCCTCAAGAGCCTGTTCCTGAGCCTCCTGCTCCGCAAGTTGTTGGCGCTTGAGATCATATACTGCATTCTGTGCAGAAATCTCACGTTCCAGTTTATGCTTCTGATGCAGTTTCTGCTTGTGTCTCAAACGACGCTTGTGCATGTCAACACCAACATACACGCTAATGCATAGAAGCACAAGGAAGATGATCTCGAAGTAGAAGAGTACAGAAGGCAATACTGTCACCCTGTAGCGTGTAGCAGTCTCCGGATGACCTGCTAACCTTATAGTTATGGTATGTGAACCAAGGGAAAGACTCCTTATATTTACTATCTCACGGTCACGTGATGTAGCAAAATCCCCATTGTCGACCTGATACTCATAAAGTCTACCGACATTAAGTGAGTAGTTGAGCATCAACGGTATGAAGGCAATATCGTCACTACCCAAGTTCCACGTTATACGGAACGCAGGATTGTCAATCATGTCCATAAGTCTGTTGGCAGGCACCACCATATTGTTTACCCACAACTTGTCCAGCATTATCCTCCCCTTAACAGAATCATCCAGCTGGTTCAGTTGACTTTGTGAGAAACAGACAAGTCCCTTACTTGCTGCAATCCATAGAGAGCCATCACTCATCTTCTGAATCTCAGACTTGTTGAAGGTCAGCGAAGGAAGGTTATCAGAGAACGCAAACTGCTTGTAGTGCTTGAAATGCTTGTCAAAAAGAAATATACCGATAGACGTGCCCACAAGGTACTTACCAGCATAAGGATATACAAAGCTGATGTTGCCACATCCAGGTTTCTCATTGAGGTCATAGGTAACAAACGAACTAAGGTCTGCCTTACACTTGAACACCTTGCCGTCTCCAAAGGCAATCACATCACCATCCGTATCCTGTCGGAATGCAAGGTAACGCGTATTGTTGAAGAACGACTCAGGAAACTCATTAATGATAGACTTGCTCGTAAGGTCGATGATATACATACGGTTCATGCCCCCCATCCACAACTTCCCCTGCTCATCGAAGAAGGCAGATGTAAAATACTCACTACCAAGTTTGGAGTTTTGAGCATTATAATTGTACCGGCACCTCATATCCGAGTTAAAGATGAAGCATCCGCTATTGCCAGCAGCCACAAGTGTCTTATTGTCATGGCTCTTGGCAAAGCAGGAGAAGTCACCGATGTCAAACATCGTCACATCTCCATCCCTTTCAAATGCAGGCGGAACAGTCACAGTATGAGTCATAGGGTCATACACCCTTAATCCATACACATAGGTAGCAAGTACAAACCTTCCTGCAAACCACTCCACACTCGTCACGATGTTTGCACCAATATCCTCAGGCGAGAAGTAAAGGCAGATACCCTTCTCCTTGTTTATGTGGTAGAAACCCTCACGAGTACCAATGACCACATCATCACCATGCTTACAGAATGAACGCACACAGACATCACAGGAGTTAAAATCATTGTACTTAAAATGACTTGCAAGCATGCGCCTGTGGTAGTTGAACGACAGTCCTTCCTGATAATGGCCATGCCACGTCACATCCAGGTCAACATCATGGAAACTGGTATATGCACTATTCGACTTCGTCTGTCTGACAATGCGCCCCCTGTCTATGTCAATCTCATAGAAGTTATACATGCTTACATTCAAGTGTCCCTTAGCATCCACATTAAGGTCGTGAACCTCGCCATTGGACAAGACAGAATAAGGATAAGCCCTCTTCTCCCTGATACTAAAACGCAGCACACCCATATCCTTCGTACCGATGTATATGTTACCCTTATAGCAGTCTAATGCTGTCAGCTGAGATGTCTCGCCAAGCACTGGTGACAAGTCAAAACACTTTTTCTCGTTCGTATAGGTGTCGATACTATACAGCTTACGTCTTGCACACACCCATATCCTATGGTCATTACCAGGTTCCGTACATACATCGACAGTAGCGTTACCCTCAGCCATCACATTTCCTTCCAGCGTGATAAGCATAGGTTCCCTATTATCTGCACAACGATACAGTCCCTGTCTGCTACACGCATATATAGTACCATCACCAATTATACATAGCGCCTTCACATTACTGCACCTGTCATAGACTCGCCTCATCACAAAGTCATCCATCCTGACCATATACAGTCCATTCTCCGTAGCAGCATAGATGTGTCCCTGAGCATCCTCCTTGATGTCAGTCACTCTACATCCATGTCCACCATCCCACTCCACATTCACGATGGAAGAACCGTTATAGCATGTCAATCCCTTGTCCGTAGCAAACCACATCAGTCCCCGGTGGTCCTTGAAGACGCTGTTGACATTGTCATCTGGCAGACCATCGAGTGAACTTATCCTACAGGTCTCCTGTATCTGTGCGTCAGACATTGACCAAGGAAACAGTATTAGCAGTATGAAGATAATGGTTCGTAACATAGTTTTCGTGTTGTTTCTTTCACAAGGTTTCTTTCACAAGACAAAGGTAGCAAATGTAGTGTAATATACAAAACAAAAAGGCAAAAACAGTTCGCAGAAATTAGCGAACCGCATTTCTTTTTAGTTCAACCCATTGAAATGCAACGGGTAGAAACGCACTTCGTTCATTGTGATAAAGAAAAACCATTTCCTTCTGAGCTAACCACCTTCGTGACAGAACTAACCACTAACTTTGCACGTGGGTTGAGAGGGGAAAGGGTTAAAGGTTAAAGGTTAACGGTTAACGGTTAACGGGGGCCTAAAGACCTTAAAGACTCTAAAGTCCCTAATCCTAAGGACACTAAGGACACTAAAGTCCCTAACCCTAAAGACACTAAGGACCCTAAAGTTCCTAAGTTCCGGACGGCAATTATGAATTATGAATTATGAATTATGAATTATAATAAACCAAATCAAAACATCAACTATGAGACTAAAGTCATTTATACTTTCAGCAATCACGCTGTTGGGTACAACGACCCAAACAGCAGCATATGCTGATGAGATGCCAGTTCAGCCAACAGAAGCAGAACGCATCCTCGCCAATCAGACAATAACAGATGGTAACTATCGTATCTACACCGAAGTAGGAGGAGCCAGGTATTATCTGTACACGCAAGATGACCGTAAGGTACTACTCACCTCCGACAAAGAGTCTGCCAGCGAATACACATTCGAGTTAAAGACAGAGCTTGGCAAATTTGCAGACGAGGCATGGAGGGTATGCTACAACGATCAGTACCGTTTCTCCAACGGTAGCAACTCTTCCACAGACAGTCAGAAGTTCCTCAGTATGGCAGAGAGCAAGAACGACCGTCCTGACTTCGAGCGTCAGGTATGGTATGCAAAGGCTGATGTACAGAGACCAGGCGAGTACGTATACGCAGTACGTGCAACCAATGCAACATGTCCTGACGAACTCGTATGGCAGGGATGGTCAAAGAACTGCTACTGGACAATAAGTACCGATGCCGGTATGCCTTACCCATGCTATGATGTAGCAAACGCAGGCAAAGGTTCATACATCTGGAAAGTAGAGTCAACAAAGGAGACATATAAACCTATTGCAGTATATGGCCTCAACGACATCACAGCAGAAGACTTTGCACAGAACCCTGCAAAGGACGGCATGTGGCGCTTTGAGAAATACAAATACAGAACAGGCACATACACACTCCTCACTCAGTTCAATGACTCAAACGCAGCAAACTTCATCGACATATACCAACCATGCCGTGCAGGTGGTGAACTTGTGGTAGACATAAGCAACTACGAAGGCGGTAGCGTGAACAACATATTCGCATCCACCCTCCGCAAAGGATGGAACGACTACAGCGCATACAACGACGGCGGTACCACAGTAAACAGCAAGGACCGTTTCTGCTATGTTGTTCGTGACGACAAACTTGGTTATGAGGTCTATGCCAATGACGAGTACGCAAGTGTCATATCATTCGTAGTACCAGAGAACGGTTTCTATCAGGTAGACGCAACAATGCTTCGTCAGGACGTACCAGCAGGCAAAGGACTGCTGAGTCTCGTGCCACGCTACCGCTACAATGGTTCTGCCGACATCAACCAGGCAAACAGCAAGTTCGGAATGTGCCGTCTGCTCTTCGGTCAGGAAGGAGACGAGTTAGCCACTTACTCAGGCAACGCTCATATCAACAATGGTGCCGAGCAACGCTATGTAGCACAACAGCCTACAGACCTCACCATGTCATTCGAGGGAAAGGCAGGCGACATCATCTCGTTTGAGGTCAACACAGACAGCACACATATAGTGACAAACTGGGCACGTGACTTCTACGGCCGTGCATTCTACCAGTCACTCAAGATATCCCAGGTGGAGGAAGCATACGCACGCCAGAACGAGAACTTCGCTGACACCTACGGAGATGGTGGCGACATACAGTTGCTCAACACCATGATATACGAGTACGAGGACTACGTGATGAACGCAGAGATAGGCGACGAGTTCGGACAATACAATGAAGACGTTGCCAACCAGTTGATGGAACTTATCGGTGCCATATACGACGCCCTGGACAATGACTACATTCACGCCTTCAACTCACACGCCTATGTCATAGAGCTCCAGGAACTATGGCGCAAGTTTATTGAGTCAAAGAAGGACGTCGACTATAATGCAGAAGGCAACTACGCACTCTTCCTCTCAGACCCTATAACAGGAGATGTAAAGAGCGAGACATACATCATAGCAGATAACAGCGACAGCCCATGGGGATTCTACTACTACAACATCAGCGATGGCACATACAACAAGTTTGCTAACCACGACACATCAAGCAAACTCGGCAACACAGATGTTAATGCATGGTATAGAGGTACAGGCGACTGGCTCTTCATTGGCGACAACGGACTTGCACACCCAATGACCGATCTCGCACCAGCCATCATGTTCACAGCACCTGCAGACGGAGTATACAAGGTAGATTTCAGCTGTTTCCGTCCTGATCCTAACGTAAAGGTTGAGAACCCGCTCTGGATTCGTGCCCGCTACATGGACAGCACAACAAACACACAGGACAAGGACTCATATATGTTTGCCAAGGAATACGGTTCTGTAGCAAACGATGGTGCTGACGGCAGGGCACCAATAAGCATGAGCTACTACGTCAACATGAAGGAAGGTGACAAGATCACCTGGGAGATAGACTGCTACACATCAAACCGTAACTCAAGTGCAGCAACACAGATCACCCATCTATCCGTATGTAGCAGTATTGATGCGACAAACAGGTACACCCTCGAAAACATCCCTGAGGAGGCAGACCTCTTCGACCCATACTCCGTAGGAGACCCTACAACACTTGCAAAAGCAATTAAAGAGGCACAGGACATTCTCGACGAATGCAAGGACAATGTAGGAACAGAGGGAGGACAATACTCAGCAGAGCTATGTCAGGCACTCGAGCAGCAGATACTCGACGCCTCTGACATTGTCAGCAGCAACGTGTCACAGTACATTATGGACCAGATGACAAACAAACTCGCCAACAGCGCCAAGGCACTCAAGGACTCACGTTTGCCATACGAGATAGTCATCGAAGGCACATACTCCATCACCATAGCAGGAACAGGCAAGTACCTTACACAGAAGAACAAGAATGCTAACGGCAACAACTACTATGCATCATTCTCCGACTATGACGGTGTAAGTGCAGATGCAACAAAGAACAGCATCGAGGCGACAGACTATAACTGGACATTCACTTTCAAGCGTATCGAGAAGGAGGTTCTCACAGGCGACTATGACGAGTCCACAGGTCAAGACATCACAACTGTTGTAGAGCAGACATCCATCTACGGCAACAACGGTTTCGTCACAGCATTAGGTTATGTAGAGGAAAGCACCTACGAGACTGACGCACCTGCCTTCCGTTTCTTCAAGGAGAACGCAGACGATGAGGTGTTTGCCATCATGAACGAGAATGGCGAGTACTGGACAGGCAGTTTCGCATGGCAGAGCCCATACGACAAGGCAAGTACAAGCAAGACTCCAAGTTACATATTCAGTCTATCCGATACGACTATAGAAAGTGCATCAGGAGTGTGCAATGCAGCCTCATCATCTGTTGTCAGCACCCAGTACTACACTATCACCGGAACAAAGGTCACATCACCACAGAATGGTGTGTACATCCGTGTACAGAAATATGCAGACGGACGCATCGTGACAAAGAAAAGGGTTAATGGGTTAAAGGGTTAACGGTTAAAGGGTTAAAAGGTTAAAGGGTTAAAAGGTTAAAGGGTTAAAAGGTTAAAGGGTTAAAAGGTTAAAGGGTTAAAAGGTTAAGCCCCCCTAAGGACTTTAGGACTAAGGACCTTAAAGACTCTAAAGTCCTTAACCTTTTCCCCCTTAACCCTTTAACCCCTTAAACCTTTAACCTCTTAACCCTTTAACCCCCTTAAACCTTTCCCCCGATTACCAATCTCATTCCTAATAAGAAGCATATGAAGAAGATAATTACACTCATCACATTCCTGCTGGTGTTCAGTCTCACAAAAGCATTCGTACACCCAGGCATGTTACATTCAAAGGAATCAATCCTACGAATGCAAAAACTGCTCAAAGAGCAGAACATGGTAGCAATGGGGTCATACAACAAACTGGTGGCTGACCCCAAGGCAAGTGCAAGCTACCAGATGCGTGGACCATACGACATCATAGCACGCGACGGTCAGTACAGCAAGACAAAGGGAGCAAGCGAAAACGATTTCCTCGCTGCCTACTACAACGCCCTGCTCTATGTCATCGATGGTGAAGATGCACATGCAAAGAAAGCGATGGAGATAATACGTGCCTATAGCAGCACACTTGTACGCATTGACGGCCACGACGCTCCTCTCTGCGCCGCCTTACAGGGATTCATCCTCATCAACGCCTGCGAACTGATGCGCCACGCCAAGGGTACAGGATGGGACAAGGAAGACACGAGACAGACAGAAAAGATGTTTCGCACAGCCTTCCTGCCCGTACTTGACGATTTCATACGCATGTCGCCATACGCCAATGGCAACTGGGGTGCCGCCGTTTGTAAGATGCGAATGGCTATTGGTGTCTACTGCAATGACAAGACACAGTACCGCCAGGCAACAGAATACTTCCTGCACGGTCAGGACGACGGCGCCCTGCCTCACTATGTGGCAGTCAACGGTCAATGTCAGGAGTCAGGACGTGACCAGGCACACGTGATGCTCGGTCTGGGACAACTGGCAGAGACATGTGAGGTCGCATGGACACAGGGCGACGATCTCTACGGAGCAATGGACAACAGAGTGATGAAAGGCTACGAATACACTTCCAGGGCAAACCTCGGCTACGATGTTCCCTTCTTCACATGGAAGGACCTGACAGGCAAATACAGCAACTGGACCTGTCTGAGCGACGGCGCCCTTGGTCAATGGAGAGCAGTATTCGAGATTGCCTATAACCACTACGTGGGTCGCAAACACATGTCGATGCCATTCACGTCAAAGGTACTGGGTCACTACGTGCGCCCCGAAGGTGCTGGTTTCACGTGCGACAATCCCGGTTTCGGTTCCCTTCTCTTCTATCAGTACACAGATGTTGATGCCGACTCACCAGTGCCAGCACCAAGACAGTTTGTGATGAACGAGAGGCGCGACTACTCCGTCAGCGACGAACCTGTGATAAGGCTCAAAGGCATATCACACCTATCACTTGTACGTACCGTCGACTGCTGGCCAGAGTATTGGGATATGAAACCAGTAAGGAAGGTAGGCGACACATACGAATATGAGCCTAAAGGTGCAGTATCACGCAACGGCTACCTGTTTGAGGAAGGAAAGGTAAAGACCACCTTCGTAGCAGAGAAGTTTAATGCAGACACCCACATCGCCTACTGCATAAGACAGGCAAAGCGTTCCATGGAAGAACTCATGCCCGTTGACTACACCCTTACACCTCGCAACATAGGCGCAGACGAGCGTCGCTGGAACCTACGTGACGCAACATCAGCCAGCGAGTGGTGCAGCGGTTTCTGGCCAGGTGTGCTGTGGATGGTGGGCGACACCCTCAACGCAAAGGGCTACACTAAAGAACTTGAACATCTTGCCTACCAGAAGATCTATGACCACGACCTGGGTTTCCAGATGATAGGCAGCTACATGAAAGGCTACGAAGCCACACATAGCGAGCACTACAGACAGGTGCTCCTTGCTGCTGCCGACACACTCGCCACGCTCTTCAACCCACGTGTGGGAACACTCCTCTCATGGCCAAGAAACGTACAGATGTTCGGAGGGCACAACACAATCATCGACAACATGATCAATCTTGAACTGCTGTTCTTCTCTGGCAAGAAAGAGAACATAGACATCGCTGTAAGTCATGCAGACACCACCATGCGCTACCACTTCCGTCCCGACGGGACAATAAACCATGTAGCGGTGTACGACCCCGTAAGCGGTCAACATCTCTACAACTGCACGCACCAGGGATTTGGCGACAACACCCTTTGGAGCCGTGGACAGGCATGGGCAATATATGGGTATACCATGGTGTACCGCTACACCCGTGACCGCAAGTACCTCAACTTCGCACAGAAGGTGACCGACGTCATGCTAAAGCAACTTCCTGCAGACGGCATTCCCCTGTGGGACATGGGTGACCCAATGGCGCCCTTCACTTTCCGTGATGCAAGCGCAGCAGCTGTCATCGCCTCTGGTCTCATAGAACTGTCCTCCTATGTGGAGAGCGAGAAGGGAAAGGCGTATCTCGCACAGGCAGAAGCAATACTGTCAACACTCTCATCCAAGGAGTACCAATGTCGTGACAGCAAACCTGCCTTCCTGCTTCACTCCGTAGGCAACATGCCTGCTGGCAGCGAGATAGACGCCAGCATCAACTACGCCGACTATTACTACATCGAAGCACTCTGGAGGTGGAAAGGGGTAAAGGGTAAAGGGTTAAAAGGTTAACGGTTAAAGGTTAACGGTTAAAGGTTAACGGTTAACGGGGGCCTAAAGACCTTAAAGACTCTAAAGTCCCTAATCCTAAGGACCCTAATCCTAAGGACCCTAAGGACCCTAAAGTCCCTAACCCTAAAGTCCCTAAAGACTCTAAGGTCCCTAAGTCTCCGGACGGCAATTATGCATTATGCATTATGCATTATGAATTAAAACGATGAAACCATACAAATTTGAACCATATCTGAAGACGACCATCTGGGGCGGCTATCAGATAGCCCCATTCAAGGGCATATACACCGCTCAACCCAATATTGGGGAGAGTTGGGAGATAAGTGGAGTAAGCGGACACGAGAGCGTTGCCATACACCGAGGACTGGTGGACGACGTAGACGAAGGACTTACCCTCACGCAACTGATAGACAAGTACAAGGGACTACTTGTGGGCGAGAAGGTGTACCGCAGGTTCGGCAACACGTTCCCTCTACTCGTCAAGTTCATAGACTCTCGCCAGGATCTCTCCGTACAGGTACACCCCGACGACAAACTGGCACAGGAACGCCACTCATGCAACGGCAAGACAGAGATGTGGTATGTGATCAAGAGCGACGTAGGTAGCAAGATTTATGCAGGTCTCAACAAGAGTATCACGCCTGAGGAATATGAGTCGCTTGCCACCGCCGAACCCGTTGGGGGACGGAGTCCTATGCAGGATGTCATTGTTGCTCATGAAGCGCACGAAGGCGACCTCTACTTCCTGCCAGCAGGACGTCTTCATGCCATAGGTGCCGGCAACTTCCTTGCTGAGATACAGCAGACAAGCGACATCACCTACAGGGTGTACGACTTTGGTCGTAAGGATGAACACGGCAACCCACGCGAGCTACATATAGAACAGGCAAAGGAGGCAATCGACTATCAGGTGTGGCCCGAGTACCGTACCAGCTACGACAGTACCAAACCAACGAGCCAGCTCATCAACTGTCCCTACTTCACCGTCCATCGTGTAGTGGTGCAGGTAGCACAGCAGATTGACTTCAAGTGTGACTCCTTCGTCATCGTTGTCTGTCTGTGGGGCGAAGCAAACATCAATGGCATCTCCATTCATCAGGGCGAGACTATCCTCGTCCCTGCATGCGAGAACATCCTCTACATCTTTGGCAACGCCACCTTCCTGACTGCTACGGTTGGGGAGTAAGGGGTTAAAGGGTTAAAGGGTTAAAGGTTAAAGGTTAAAGGTTAACGGGGGCCTAAAGACCTTAAAGACTCTAAAGTCCCTAATCCTAAGGTCCCTAATCCTAAGGACCCTAATGACCCTAAAGTCTCTATAGAATTTCTAGAGTCTCTAGAATCTCTATAAATCATAGGTCCATAGAATCCTAAAGCTCCTCACGACAATTACGAATCACGAATTACGAATTATGAAAAGAACATTAGCAACATTCCTATCTGTCACATCATTTCTTGTGGCACCAGCACAGATCCTGTTCAGCGACTATAGTGATCCGGATGTGTGCAAGGGCAAGGACGGAGGCTACTGGCTCACAGCATCCTCTTTCCAATGCGCACCAGGATTACCTGTACTGTATAGCGATAATCTTAGTGACTGGCAACTTGTGAACTATGCAATAGATGCCGTTCTGACACCAGAGGGAGAGAAAAGGACATGCACCTTTGAAGGCGGAGCACCACAGGCAGGCGAAGGCGTTCCACACGGATGTGGAGTATGGGCACCAAGTATAAGGCTACACAACGGCACATACTACATCTACTGGGGCGACCCAGACTATGGTGTGTGGATGGTCAAGACACAGGATCCACGTGGCAAGTGGGACGAACCCGTTCTGGTGTTACGAGCCAAGGGAGTCATCGACACCACCCCGCTATGGGACGACGACGGACGTGTGTACCTCGTCAACGGTTGGGCTGCAAGCAGATGCGGATTCAACAGCGTGTTGACGGTACGTGAACTAAGCGCCGATGGCACACGTGTCATTGGCAATCCTGTCATGGTGTACGACGGACAGGTAGAAGGCAACCATACGGTAGAAGGACCAAAGTTCTACAAGCACAATGGCATGTACTACATCCTCGCCCCTGCAGGAGGAGTAGAGAAAGGATGGCAGATAGCCCTGCGAAGCAGGAACGTATATGGCCCCTATGAGAGTTGCAGGGTATTCAATCACAACGGTATACATCAGGGAGGGCTCGTTGACGACACCTTCATAGCCTTCAAGGAATGTACAGCCTACGGTCGTGTACTCCATCGCCTTGACGTGAGGTGGAAAGACGGATGGCCAATGATGCACGAGAGTCGCCTCAACAAGTCTTCCTCACTCTCCGTATCCACATCAGAGCTGCAACGCTACCAGTGGCACTCCAACTACCGTGACACCTACGGTTTCCCTACCCCATCAGGTATGCGTGTGTACGGCTATAACCTGCCTAAGAACTATACCAACTGCTGGGAGGTGCCAAACCTCTTTCTCAAGAAGTTTGAGGGCGAGACATTTACCGACACGCTCCATCTCACGGTCACAGCCTCTGCCGAAGGTCATGAGTCGGGCGTCATTATCATGGGGCGCGACTACTGCCGTCTATCTGTCCTTTACAGAGACGGAGCCTTCCACCTACGCCAGATCATATGCAAGGATGCCGACAGAGGCAAGAGCGAGTTGCCACCGACAGACATAGCCATCATACCAGCACGCAAGTACAATGCAGGAGCAAGGGACAACTACGAATGTCATATATCCGTTATCGTCAGATGTGACAAGAACTGTGACTGTTCCTTTGCATACAGTGCGGATCCTCACACCACAGTCAAGCAGAAGCCACAGACCTTCACATGGCTCCCTACCCACTTCAAGGCACGCGAAGGCAAGTGGATAGGTGCAAAATATGGCATCTATAGCCTATCACCAGAAAACGTACGAAAGGGATGGGTGACGGTTAAAGGGTAAGTCGGAGGCCAAGCGGGCTTAGGAAGACAAACTGGTA
>JAZUHP010000090.1:0-69387 GCA_045641785.1 Bacteroidaceae bacterium | reverse complement strand
AAATATATAACTTGGTATAATACGAAAAGGATAAAGCTTAGATTAAAAGGAATGAGCCCGGCACAATACCGAGCTCACTACTATAGAGATTTTAATTATTAACGTTTAATTTAACGTCCAACTTTTCGGGGTCACTTCAATACTGCATGGCCTCTTTCTTTGTCTTTTGCCTATGTGTAATGGAAAAATGTGTTTTCGTTAATGCAAATGGTGGTTGGATAATGTAAAAAACACTATCTTTGCAGTCGAATGGGTAATGTCCGTGGTTTGTACATGATTACTGACTTCATTGAGACGCTTGTCCATTGCATGTAGTTTTTATGAAAGTATATGGAACTGAATTCTAAACAAGTATTACGAATCGTTAAGTCGAAATGGGCTATCGTGACTGGTGCCTTTTTCCTGCTGCTTCTCTTTACTGGCGAAGCAAGGCTTATCGTACGCTATCAGCAGTGGAGAAAGATTCGTGCGCTTAAGGAAGAGATAAATGAGTATAATGAGACTTTTGAGAGGGATAAGGCAGCTCTTGAAAGACTCAAGCATGATCCTGACGCAATAGTGGAGGTGGCGCGTGAACGCTATTACATGAAGGCTGATGATGAGGATATATTTATTGTACAAGATAGTGAGAATGAAAAAGAATAAGATAAGTGGACTCCTTGAACTTGGTGGTCTTACCGTTGTCGTTATTGCTTCGGCGATGTGGATAACACGTATGGACTTCGTTCCATATCTGTTTGCTTTTGGTGCGGTCTTTTTTGCTATTGGACGAATGATGGTACAGCAAGAGATGAGGTCTGATAGCATTGCGGTCAAAAGGCTGTTGAGACAGAGAACGTTTGCTGTCTTTGCACTTCTCTTTAGTTCAGTGTTGATGTTTGTTCATCCGGGTTACTACTTTGGATATAATGTCTATCTTCAGGCATCATCATGGCTCGTTCCATTCATTGTGTTTGTCGTAATAGAAGTATATACTGCATTTAGGCTACCTATAGCACTTAAAAAAGGTTAAATATTGACGTTTAGGAACTTTTTTATAAGAAAGTTGTGTTGTTTTTGCCAAATTAAGGTTATCTTTGCCCCAACTTAGTTAGTGTATATTTTTACGTTTTAGAATAAAGTAGAAAGAACTGGTGTTGATGTAAGACGAGAAGTCTTCATGTGAAACATAAGAATACCGATAAATAAGTAAAATAATTAACAGGATTAGATACAATTATTCAGTATTATAAAATGAAACTTGATGCTCTCACGGCTGTATCTCCTATCGATGGCCGCTATCGAAGCAAGACAGAAGACTTGGCTTCTTATTTTTCAGAATACGCACTTATCAAATATCGTGTGCGTGTAGAAATTGAGTATTTTATCACTCTTTGTGAATTGCCTCTTCCACAGTTGAAGTCGTTCGATAAGTCAAAGTTCGAACAACTTCGTGATATCTATCGCAATTTTTCAGAAGATGATGCTCAGCGTGTTAAAGATATCGAGAAAGTCACTAATCACGATGTTAAGGCTGTAGAGTATTTTATCAAGGAACAACTTGATAAGATCGGCAATTTCGATGCTTACAAGGAGTTCATTCATTTTGGACTTACAAGTCAGGATATCAACAATACATCTGTTCCTCTCTCAATCAAGGATGCTCTTGATGAGGTGTTCTATCCACAGGTAGAGGAGCTTATTGCTCAGCTTTCTGAGTATGCAGAGGAATGGAAGGATGTTTCTATGCTCGCTAAGACACATGGCCAGCCAGCATCTCCAACACGTCTTGGTAAGGAAGTGATGGTATATGTTTACCGTCTTACTGAACAGCTCAATCAGCTTAAGGCTTGCAAGATTACTGCCAAGTTTGGTGGTGCTACAGGTAACTATAATGCTCACCACGTAGCTTACCCAGAGTATGACTGGCGTGAGTTCGGTAACAAGTTCGTGTCTGAGAAACTTGGTCTTGAGCGTGAGCAGTGGACAACACAGATCAGTAACTATGATAACCTTGGTGGCGTGTTTGATGCTATGAAGCGTATCAACACTATAATCATTGACCTTGACCGCGACTTCTGGATGTATGTGTCTATGGAGTACTTCAAGCAGAAGATTAAGGCTGGTGAGGTTGGTTCATCAGCAATGCCACATAAGGTTAATCCAATCGACTTCGAGAACTCTGAGGGTAACCTCGGTATGGCTAATGCTATTCTTGCATTCCTTAGCCAGAAATTGCCAGTTAGCCGTCTCCAGCGTGACCTTACAGACTCAACTGTTCTTCGTAATGTTGGTGTGCCAATGGGACATATGGTTATATCTATCCAGTCAACACTCAAGGGACTTCGCAAGCTCCTCCTCAATGAAGCAGCTATAAACCGTGACCTTGATAATTGCTGGGCTGTTTGTGCAGAAGGTATACAGACAATTCTTCGTCGCGAGGCTTATCCAAATCCTTATGAGGCTCTTAAGGCTCTTACACGTACAAACTCAGCTATTACAGCAGAGTCAATCAGCAACTTCATCGAGGGACTTAATGTTCCTGAGAACGTAAAGGCTGAACTACGTGCCATCACGCCTCATTCTTATACTGGAATGTAAAAAGATTGCACAGTGTTTCTGTGCGTTTATTAATCAAATACAAATACAATAAGTTTTAACAATTTTCCTGAGCCCGATATTTTATAAATCCTTATTATTACGGGTGTTAAGAAAGAATAAATTATTTATTATGAGTGAATTAGATGAATGGCAGGGAACTCCTGCAGAAAGCAGTTCTGAGAATTCTAACGGTGGCCGTGAAGGTTATCGCTCTTCTTATGGCAACCGTGAAGGTGGCTATAGTTCAAATCGTGGCGATCGTCCACAGCGTCCTCGTTTCAATCGCAGTAGCGAACGTGTAACTTACGGTGGTGGTTCAAATAGTAATGACCGTGGTTTCCGTCCTTCTGGTTTCGGTGGTTCAAGTGAGGAAGGTACAGGCGCAGAGCGTCGTCCAAGCTATAACGCAGGACAGCGTTCTTCATATGGTAACAATAGAAGCAGCTACGGTAGCAGTAATTATGACAATAATGGTCAGGGTGGTTACCGTCAGCAGCGTCCTTCATATAATGGTGGTCAGGGTGGCTACAACCAGGGTGGCAACAGCCGTGGTGGTTACAACCAGGGTGGTAACAGCCGTGGTGGCTACAATCAGGGTGGCTATAACCAGGGTGGCAACAGCCGTGGTGGCTACAACCAGGGTGGTAACAGCCGTGGTGGTTACAACCAGGGCGGTAATAGCCGTGGTGGTTATAACCAGGGCGGTCGCGGTGGCTACAACCAGGGTGGCCGTGGTGGCTACAATCAGGGCGGTCGCGGTGGCTACAACCAGGGCGGTCGTGGTGGCTTCAACCAGGGTGGCCGTGGTGGCTATAACAATCGTCAGCATAGTGCAGATTACGATCCAAATGCTAAGTATAGCATGAAGAAGCGTATCGAGTACAAGGAGTACATCGAGGATCCAGATGCACCAATACGTCTTAACAAGTTCCTTGCTAATGCTGGTGTTTGCTCTCGTCGTGAGGCAGATCAGTTCATTCAGGCAGGTGTAGTAACTGTAAACGGTAATGTTGTTACAGAGCTTGGTTCTAAGGTTCAGCGTACAGATGAGATCCACTTCCACGATCAGCTTGTTTCTATCGAGAAGAAGGTTTATGTCCTCCTCAACAAACCAAAGGATTATGTGACAACATCTGATGATCCACAGCAGCGTAAGACAGTTATGGATCTCGTTAAGAACTGCTGTCGCGAGCGTATCTACCCAGTAGGTCGTCTTGACCGTAACACAACTGGTGTTCTTCTCTTCACTAACGATGGTGACCTTGCAAGTAAGCTTACTCACCCTAAGTTCCTCAAGAAGAAGATTTATCACGTTCAGCTTGACAAGAACTGTACAGCTTCAGATATGCAGCAGATTGCAGAGGGTATCACTCTTGAGGATGGCGACATCCACGCAGATGCAATCTCTTATGCTTCTGATACAGACAAGAAGCAGGTTGGTATCGAGATCCACTCTGGTAAGAACCGTATCGTTCGTCGTATCTTCGAGAGCCTTGGCTACAAGGTTTGCAAGCTTGACCGCGTGATGTTTGCTGGTCTTACTAAGAAGGGACTTAAGCGTGGTGACTGGCGTTACCTTACTGAGCAGGAGGTTGCTATGCTTCACATGGGTAGCTTCGAATAATCAATAGTAAATACAGAGTAGGCTCTAGTTTGTCTAGTAATTCTAGATTAACTAGGGCTTCTCGATGTAATATAACAAACACATGAAAAGAACTAAGATTGTAGACCTCCTTCAGCGTAAAGATTATGGAAGCGAGGTTACTGTAATGGGTTGGGTACGTACAAAGCGTGGCAGTAAGGCTGTTAACTTCATCGCTTTGAATGACGGTTCAACTATCAATAACGTACAGATTGTTGCGGATGTTGAGAAGTTTGATCAGGAGATGTTCAAGCAGATCACTACAGGTGCTTGTCTTGCAGTTACAGGTACTATGGTTGAGTCAATCGGTTCAGGACAGGCAGTAGAGGTTCAGGCTACTGATATCAAGCTCTATGGTGAGTGTCCTGCGGACTATCCAATGCAGAAGAAGGGACAGTCATTTGAGTATATGCGTCAGCATGCTCACATGCGTCTCCGTACAAATACATTTGGTGCTGTGATGCGTATTCGTCATAATATGGCGATGGCTATCCACACATATTTCCATAACCATGGATACTTCTATTTCCACACTCCACTTATCACAGCTTCTGACTGTGAGGGTGCTGGACAGATGTTCCAGGTAACAACAAAGAATCTCTACGATCTCAAGAAGGACGAGAATGGTTCTATCATCTATGATGATGACTTCTTCGGAAAGCAGACATCTCTTACTGTGTCAGGTCAGCTTGAAGGTGAGCTTGGTGCTACTGCGCTTGGACAGATCTATACTTTCGGTCCTACATTCCGTGCTGAGAACAGTAACACTCCTCGTCACCTTGCTGAGTTCTGGATGGTTGAGCCAGAGGCTTGTTTCATTGACCTTGAAGACCTTATGAATCTTGAAGAGGATTTCATCAAGTTCTGTGTGAAGTGGGCTCTTGACAACTGTAAGGATGACCTTGAGTTCCTTAACAAGATGATTGACAAGGGACTTATTGAACGTCTTGAGGGTGTTCTCAAGGAAGAGTTCGTTCGTCTCCCATACACTAAGGGTATCGAGATTCTTCAGGAGGCAATCAAAGCAGGCAAGAAGTTTGAGTTCCCATGTAACTGGGGTGATGACCTTGCTTCAGAGCATGTGCGATACCTCGTTGAGGAATACTTCAAGAAGCCAGTTATCATGACAAACTATCCTAAGGCTATCAAGCCATTCTACATGAAGATTGATGACGAGAAGCCAGTGTTTGATGGTAAGGTTATGGAAGAAACTGTACAGGGTACTGATGTCCTCTTCCCACAGATTGGTGAGATCATTGGTGGTTCTGTTCGTGAAGAGAACTATGACAAGCTCGTAGGTGAGATTGAGGCTCGTAACATCCCAATGAAGGATATGTGGTGGTACCTTGATACTCGTAAGTTCGGTTCTTGTCCTCACGGTGGATTCGGTCTTGGTTTTGAGCGTCTTATCCTCTTCGTGACAGGTATGCAGAACATTCGTGACGTAATCCCATTCCCAAGAACTCCAAAGACTGCAGAGTTCTAATCAAATTATTCGTACTACGCGATATTTTTTTTGAAACACAGAGAGCGCAGAGGGTACAGAGTAATCAAAGTAACTGAACTTTCGATACTCAGCCTCTGGGATCTTTGTGTTTCTTTTTGCCTTTTACCTTACATGCTTTTTTGTTAGCTTTGTTTTTTTTTACCGGAATCAAGTGCTTTTTGTCAGACAAGTCTAAAAGATTTGAACAAGACTTCTCCTTTCTCTAAAATTTGTGACTTCACAATTTATCATTTTTTCCTTTGTTTTTAGACGGAAAAAATCTATCTTTGCAACGATGATGCTGCATTCGTGTGGCAAGTCAATGCGGAGCAATCCGTGTCTTATTATATTAAAAAAAGCGTTTAAGATATTATCCTAAGTTGGAATCTGGACAATTCTAAGTACAGGGATGATAGGCAAAGACGCTCACCTTCGTTGTATTTGTCAGCTCTTGTTGGCTACTTATATAACTGAAGCGTGGGCTATTTGTTTATTACTTGTACAGAGCAGTCCAGAGCTTCAACTTGGTGATAAACTTATAGTTCCACGCTTTTTCTGTTTCATAACGTCATTGTTGGAACTCGGTGGCATAATGCTATGTTTAAGGTGGAATCAAGTTACATTAAGCCGGCCTCTAATGTTCGCGTTAGTATGATGCGAACAAGTCTTCTTGTGGGGAGTGTAAATAATGAAACATACAACGGTGAATCACAGGCTCATGTCAAGGGTGAGGACTTTACGTTTGAAAGTAGTGCGAGAAAGAGAACTTCAAGTATTGACTAATACTCATAAAACAACAATGAAGAAACTATTTTATTCATGTGCTATCATGGCACTCATAGTATCTTGTTCATCTGGCGATGATATGTCAACAGCTGGCAATAAGTTCGCAGACAATGTGGTTCTCAACGTTGAGGACTACGAGTTCGAGAATGGTACACGTACCAACCTTACAAATGTAGGTTCTACCATCTCGTTTGCATGGAAGAATGGTGAGGCAATAGGTGTGTTCCCTATAGCGCCAACAACAAACTATCAGGCAAAACAGACTATAACAACTGATGCTGACGGACTTAATGCCGAGTTCAATGGTGCTGGTTGGGCACTTTTGAAGGGAAATACTTATGCTGCCTATAGTCCATTTGTTAAAGATATGTGTGAATACACTTCTGTCCCAGTTACTATGATGGGGCAGAAGCAAATAGGCAATGCCAGTCTCAAGCATATAGGCGATGCATACGACTACATGTATGCCAAGGCATACGTGCCATCAAGCGGTGGAGTTGTAACCTTCGACTTCGAACATGTCGGTGCCATTGCTATGCTTCAACTCACCATGCCAGAAGATGCATCATGGAAGAGTGCTACACTCACAAGCGAGAACAGCGTCTTCGTGTCAAGTTGCACTATGAACGTGTCTGACGGATCGCTCACAAGCAAGATTGCAGTCAAGAGCCAAACTCTTGAACTTGTAAGCGTAAGTGGTAAGGATATCACTCTCTACATGGCTGTACTTCCATGTACTACAGGTGAGCTTACACTTAGTGTAACGTCAAGTACAGGCGAGGAATACAATACAAAACTTACAGGAAAAACGCTTGTTGCCGGCAAGGCATACAGGTGGATAGCAAGTCCAAGGGGGGCTGGAGTGAACTATGGTGAAGCACCAGTAAGTGCACAGGCTGTTGACCTCGGACTACCATCTGGCATCAAGTGGTCCAACATGAATGTGGGTGCGACTTCGGTAACCGATTATGGAACATATTTTGCATGGGGTGAAGTTACTGGATGTCAGCGTAACACTGATGGTTCGTGTAAATCTGCTATCATGGACAGCTATTCTAAGGATTGGAATGGAAAAGTTAACAATAATTACATTAGTGGATTGTTAAAGTCAAAGTATGTTTTTTCGGACTATAAATGGTGTGAAGCATCAAGTGATTATATGATAAAATATTTTAAGAGTACTTCAAACAATATAGTCATTGCGAAGCCTAGTCTAGAGGTTGATGACGATGCTGCAATAGTTAATTGGAAAGGAGATTGGCGAATGCCAACAAATACGGAATTAGAGGAATTGCAGAACAATTGCTATTCTGTGTGGGTAGATAGTTACAATGGATCAGAAATCGCTGGTGTTGTGTTTTATAAGGCCAAGTCTATTGATGACATAGGAAAGAAAGGAACGTCAAATACAAATATGTATTCATTGAATGATGTACATGTTTTTTTCCCTGCTGCAGGATATCGTTACAATAGTTCTTTTAAAAGTGTTAAGTTTAACGCCATGTATTGGACTTCTAATATAAATACAAAATTTGCAAGTTATGCATCGAACATGAATGCTACAAGCAATTTTGTTACTTTATCAAGAGAAATGTGCTGTTATGGGCTACCGGTTCGTGCGGTGTGCAAATGAGAGCGAAAACCTGATGCATGGACTCTGTTGCTCTCCTGTCTCTTTGCTGTTATTCTGATAATTCATTGATTGCGACTGCCATGATGACAGAGACAAATGAAGTATTTAATGATAAAGTCAGGGCATACACTATCCAGCTTTCATGCGTGATGAATACTGCAAGGACAGGATAGCGTACTGGGCATACATTTTACATAAAACGGAGATAATGAGAACTCAATTAGCTTTCACAGATCAGCAACCCATTTTTCGTGAGGATGGAACAGATAGTCAGCTATTTGGAGATGGATTCTGAGTAGCAGCATGTCTATATGGACAGTCTCAATAACTACCTTACTGTCATGGCTGCCAAAGAATATGACTTTAGTCGATATATGGAGAGGGTGTTTGGAAAGGTCGTGCCGAAGGTCTTCAAGAAGGCATGGAAAAGGCATTCTTAAAACTGCATTTAATTTGAAATCTATAAGGGCATTCGAACAGATAAGTCATGCGACAGGACTATCAATCGAGGAAATAGAAAATCTGTAAAGAGTTGACCGATGCACGGAATTTTTCGGCATCGGTCAACTCTTTTTTGGGGATGCTGTCACATTACTATGCCTATTCCTGTGATCGACAAAACATACAGTACAGATACATAAGCACTATAGAGGATGTCCATGTGAATAAAAAAAGAGAGAGAGAACTGATGTTCTCTCTCTCTTTAAGTGGGCGTTGACGGATTCGAACCGCCGACCCTCTGCTTGTAAGGCAGATGCTCTGAACCAGCTGAGCTAAACGCCCTTGTTGAGTGCCTTGTTTCTCAATTGCGATGCAAAGGTACGGAGTTAGTGCCGAATATCCAAATGTTTTATGCTTTATTTTTGAAAAATGTTTGTGTACGTTGCCTGCTTTAAGAAAAAACGATAATCTGAATGATGCGAATGTTTCGTTTGTCCTATTATGAGTTAAATATGTGCATTGTGAAATTATCAGAATTTATGTACTTTTGTCCTCAAAATACTGAATAGCCATGTAATGGCATATACTAACTTAATATCTCAATGAAAAGAATACTATCAGTTTATTTATTTGCTTCGTTGTTTTCCGTGGTAAGTGCGCAAACATATAAGGTGCCTGTTTCGGAAGCCGATGAACCGATGGCAACAGGACGTTTTGCTCCTGAGTGGGAATCGTTGCGTACATACGAAGTACCAGAGTGGTTTCGTGATGCAAAGTTTGGAATATGGGCGCATTGGGGACCACAATGTGTAGAAGGTTCAGGTGACTGGATGGCACGTGAACTGTACATGGAAGGTAACGGCAAGTACAATTATCATCGTGAGCATTATGGTCATCCAAGTGAATTTGGTTTTAAGGATATTCTCCCTTTGTTTAAGGCTGAGAACTGGAATCCTGATGCGCTGGTAAAGTTTTATGCGGAGGAATGTGGTGCTCAGTATTTCTTTGCACTTGGTAATCATCATGACAATTTTGATTTGTGGGATTCTAAATATCAGGAGTGGAACTCCAAGGATATTGGTCCTCATAAAGACATACTTGATGGATGGGCAAGGGCTGCAAAGAAAGCAGGCTTACCATTCGGAATATCATTCCATGCTGATCATGCCTGGACATGGTATGAGCCAAGTCGTCGCTTTGACTTGAAAGGTAAGATGCGTGGTGTCAAGTATGATGGATGGTTAACAAAGGAGGATGGCTATAAACCAAATGCTGATGGATCTGCAAAATGGTGGAAAGGACTTGATCCTCAGAAGTTGTATGCTCAGGATCATGACATGAGTCGTGATACGTGGGACAATGGAAGTATTCATCGTCAGTGGGGATGGGAGAATGGTGCTGATGTCCCTACAAAGGAGTATATTACAAACTTCTATAACAGAACGCTTGACGCTATAAACAGATATAATCCGTCGCTTATTTATTTTGATGTGACAGTATTGCCATTCTATCCCGTAAGTGATGCGGGCATGAAGATTGCTGCTCATGAATATAATAAGACAAACGGTCAGGGTGTGGTGTTTGGTAAGATATTGACAGACGAGCAGAAGGATGCTCTTGTTTGGGATGTGGAACGTGGTGCTCCAAATAAGATTATGGAACGTCCATGGCAATGCTGTAATTGCATAGGCGACTGGCACTATAACACAGGAGTCTATAACCGTAACGGATATAAGAGTGCTGCGACTATTGCAAAACTGCTTGTGGATATTGTGAGCAAGAATGGAAATATGCTGTTGAGTGTCCCTCTTCGTGCTGACGGTGCTCCTGATGAAAAGGAACTTGCAATCATGAAGGAGTTTGGCGCCTGGATGAAGATAAATAAAGAATCTATTGTTAAAACTCGTCCTTGGAAGGTGTTTGGCGAAGGTCCTATTGCAAATGCTGACATCAAGATAAATGCACAGGGATTTAATGATGGACAATACACTAAGGCAGGAAGTGACGAGATACGATTCACTCAGAGTAAGGATGGAAAGTACCTGTATGTTTCTGCTCTGGCATGGCCAAAGGACAACAAGGTCGTTGTAAAGTCACTTTCTATGACAAGCAAACTTTTTGAAGGAAAGATTTCGAAGGTTGAACTTCTTGGATTTGGAAAGGTTAGCTATGAGCGTACAAATGATGCCCTTGTGGTGACATTGCCTTCAAATCACATGAATGACATCATGCCTGTACTTCGCATTCAGCATAAAGTGCAGAAGTAGACGATTTTTAATAGTTAATAAAAATTAATTTATTTTGTGGGGTGCCGTTATAATTGTATATTTGCTCGATTTTTGTAAAAGCAAACAAAAGCAATCGTATGATTAGAAAGATATATGGTGCCGTAATGGCATCTTGCACATTTTTGTTATCCTTGACATCATGCTCGGATAATTATACTATAAGCGGTACTTCATTGCAATCAGTAGTAGAGTCGAATACTGCATATTTGAAATACAATAAGGGTAGTGAAATCGTGGTGATGGATTCATGTGACATTGTCCACGGAAAGTTCTCCATGTCTGGTCCTTTGGATTCCGTCATGTGTGTGGTTCTCGATTTGAGTGTGTGCCAGTTGCCTGTGGTTCTTGAAAAGGGAGACATCAAGGTTAATGTGCAGAACTCAATCATGAAGGCAGAGGGAACACCTCTTAATGACAAGTTGTATGTGTTCCTTAACTCTCGCGACTCATTGACAATGCAACTTGCAGAGTTGCCACATCGTGAGTCTGAACTTATCCTTAGTGGAGTTGACCATGACGAGATTCTTCGTCAGTTGGGTGAAGATGAAGCAGAACTTCGTATTGCACTTGAGAAACTTGAAACTAAATTCATTACAGAGAACTTTGACAATGTTCTTGGCGTAACATGGTTCATGCAACTTTGTGACATAGAGTATAGCAAGTATGGTCGTGCTATGACAAGTGTACAGATAGAAGAAATCTATAGCCTTGCACCTGACGAGTTTAAGGAGAATCCTATGGTGAAGGATTATATGGAATCTGCAAGCAAGTAATGTCGTTACAGTACAAAGGGTAATAGTCCTATCACTTGCTTTAAGAAACTTGAGAATAATAAGAAAGTCCCGAGATTGTCGTAATCTCGGGACTTTCTTGTGTTATCTTGCCATGCTAATGATAAGCTCCTCGTTATTCTTAGTGTTCTGGACCTGTTTTAGAACAAAATCCATAGCTTCTACAGATGTCATATCTGCAATATGCTTACGAAGAACCCACATGCGGTTTTGTGTGATCTGGTCGTGGAGAAGATCGTCACGGCGAGTAGATGAAGCAACAAGATTGACGGCAGGGAAGATACGCTTGTTTGCGAGAGTGCGGTCAAGTTGAAGTTCCATGTTACCAGTACCCTTGAATTCCTCAAAGATCACTTCGTCCATCTTAGAGCCTGTGTCGATAAGTGCAGTAGCAATGATGGTAAGAGAGCCTTGTCCTTCAATGTTACGTGCTGCACCAAAGAATCGTTTTGGTTTCTGAAGAGCATTTGCATCGACACCTCCGGAAAGAACCTTACCTGATGCAGGACTGACGGTGTTGTATGCACGGGCAAGACGAGTGATTGAGTCAAGGAAGATGACTACGTCGTGTCCGCACTCTACCATACGCTTTGCCTTTTCAAGTACAAGGCCAGCAATCTTAACGTGATTCTCAGCTGGAGCATCGAATGTGGAAGCAATGACCTCTGCATTAACTGTTCTTGACATATCTGTTACTTCCTCAGGACGTTCGTCAATGAGAAGCATGATAAGATATGCGTCAGGATGATTCTTTGCAATGCTGTTGGCAATGTCCTTCATGAGGAGTGTCTTACCTGTCTTTGGCTGAGCCACGATAAGTGCACGCTGTCCCTTACCGATAGGAGAGAAGAGATCCACGATACGTGAAGAAGGTGAGTCGCCCACACCGCTACAAAGCTTGAACTTCTCTTCTGGGAAGAGTGGGGTGAGGAACTCAAAAGCAGCACGGTTGCGCACAAATGAAGGTTCGCGACCATTGATAGAGATAATGTCTGTGAGTGGGAAGAACTTCTCTCCATCTCTTGGTGGACGTATTGTGCCATGCACCACGTCACCGGTCTTAAGACCATAGTGCTTGATCTGCTGTTGACTTACGTAGATATCATCTGGAGATGGGAGATAGTTGTAGTCGGCACTACGGAGGAATCCGAAGTTGTCTACAGTTTCAAGAACACCAGATGTCTCAAGTATGTTGTCGAAGTTGTATTCCTTATGTTTGAAGACTGTCTTTGTTGGTTCTTCTTCAACATATGGCGCTTGGCTCTTTGCGGTATTTGCTGGAGCGTAGTCCATTCTTGGTTCATTGAAGATGTCCATAGGACTTGGAGTGCCAAACAGTTCCTTCAGTGTAGGTATATCTTCTATGATGATGAAGTCTGTTCCGTCTGTAGGTGGAACAAACCCTCCATTCTTTATGATTATCTCCTTTGGCTCATTACTGTTGTTATATCCTGCTTCAGGAATGAGTCCAGAGAAGTCCATATCCTCGTTTGTGTTTGAAGCGTCGTTGTTGTTGCTGTCTTGTGTTTCCTTCGCAGCGTTGAACTCTTCCTGAGTCATGTACTCAGGTACTTCGTTTTCCTCGTTCTCTGCTGTGATTTCGGCATCTGCAACTTCCTCATCTTTCTTGGCAGTCTTCTTTGCCTTAGTGGCAGAGGTCTTTGTTGCGGTAGCCTTCTTTGTTGTCTTCTTGGCTGTTGCTTTCTCCTCTGGTGCTTCCTCAGCTACAGGTTCTTCCTCCTTTGCTTCCTCAGCAAGATCAGTAGCGTCTTCTGTAGCCTTTTTTGGTTTACGGCCACGCTTCTTAGGTGCAGGTGCTTCCTCTGCTGTAAGAACAAGTTCTTCAGCATTATCATCTGCCTTTATATCTGTTTGTTCATTGTCGATAAGGCTCTTTGCCTCGTCAGACAGTTCTGCAAACAATGATTCATCTTTTGTTATCTTCATAGTTTTGTCCACTTTCTTTGCCTTTGTCTGATTGGCAGTGTAGACTCTGTCCACGTTCTTGACACTTACGCGAGAACGCTTACGGGCAGAAGTGTTGTCATTAGAAGTGTTTTGTGCTGCGGAAACGGCTTGCTCATCAAGAATCTTAAACATCAGTTCGTCTTGTTTAGTCTTGTCGGCACCCTTTATGCCCATTTCTTTAGCAATCTTTTTTAGTTCGGAATAGGTCATTCCGTCCAGTTGCTCTTTATTATACATAATAGAGGTGAGTATAATGTATTTTGTTTATCCTAATTAAAGATTTGATTTATGGCGCGTGAAATGCATGTGATATTACGTCGCCTAAGAAAACGCCTTTCAAGCGTATTTATGAGGCTATACCCTGACTAACTAATGTTAGCCGATAGCAAATAAAAATTTGTTGAAAATATCTTGAAGGAGAAAGATAGTGAACAGAGACGTTCCTATCTAAATTCATTTGCAAAGGTATAAATAATAATTGATAAAACAAGAGAATCGTGAAAAAAAGTGGAGCATAGTAACAGAATACCTGCTCTTATGCCCCGCTTATTGATGTTTTGTCAAGAATATAGACTCGATTTTGTCGAGATTATAGGTTCTTGTTGATGCTGTCTATGTAATCAAGCACTTCCTCTCTTCCGAGTTTTGAAGACGAGGATGTGACGAAATGTGGAGGTAGTTCTTCCCACATCTCCTTTAGGTAGTTGAGATAGGCATCCACATTATTCTGGCACTTCTGTTTGCTGAGTTTATCTGCCTTAGTAAAGATGATGGCAAAAGGAACACCATTTTCGCCTACGAAGTTTAGGAAGTCGATATCTTTCTTCTGTGGTTCGTGGCGTATGTCAATAAGGACAAAGAGACAAGTCAACTGTTCACGATCAAGAACGTAGTGAGAGATGAGGTTCCACAACTTATCCATCTCTCTCTTGCCTCTAAGTGCAAAACCGTATCCAGGGAGGTCAACGAGATACCACTCATTATTAATAAGGAAGTGGTTCACGAGCATTGTCTTACCTGGAGTCGAACTTGTCATGGCAAGTTTTGACTTGTTTGTGAGCATGTTTATAAGTGACGACTTGCCAACATTGCTTCGTCCAATGAAAGCATATTCTGGCATAGTTGTCTTAGGACACATGTCTGCTCGAGGTGACGAGCCTTTATATTCTGCTGATGTAATCTTCATTTGACTCTAATAGCAATTAACAATTAATAATTAACAATTAACATGCCTCCGGAAGAAGGAAGCTTTAACTTTTAATTTTTAATTTTAACTTTTAACTTACCCTGTGTCTCCGGATGGCATCCCCTCCCTATAGGGAGGGTTAGGGTGGGTCTCTTTTACGCAAATTCGCTCAGCTCGAGCCATCGCATTTCTTTTTCGTCAATCTCGTCATTGAGTTCAGGAAGACGCTTAGACAAGCGAGTGATTTCGTCAACTGATGAGGTGCCACCGCAAAGGGCTGCCTCTATGTCTGCTTTCTCCTTGTTGAGAATCTCCAGATCTTTTTCCAGCTGCTCAAACTCCTTCTTTTCCTTGAAAGTAAGTTTGCGTGCCCTGTTGGCATTACGACCGTCATTTGATGAGCCTATAGCAGTCTGATGAGTATTCTTTGAAGGTTTGGCGTCGAGTTTTGCCTTTTCCTCCTTCTCCTTTGCAATCTTCCACTCACGATACTGAGAGTAGTTTCCTGGGAAATCGCGAAGGTCGCCATCACCATTAAATACAAGTAGGTGATCCACTACCTTGTCCATGAAGTAACGGTCGTGACTCACGATGATAAGACAACCCTTGAAGTTCTTGAGATACTCTTCAAGTATCTGTAAGGTTACGATATCGAGATCGTTTGTCGGCTCATCAAGGATGAGGAAGTTTGGCGATTTCATCAGTACTGTACAGAGGTACAGTCGCCTTTTTTCGCCACCACTAAGTTTATAGATGTAGCTATGCTGCTCCTCTGGTGGGAAAAGGAAATGCTGGAGGAACTGACTGGCTGATAGTTTCTCGCCGCCACCCATATCCACATATTCGGCAATGTCGCGAACAGCATCTATGACCTTCTGGTCCTCGCGGAACTTCATGCCCTCCTGACTATAGTGACCAAAGCGTACTGTCTCGCCAATCTCTATGGTACCGCTGTCATGTGGTTCAAGTCCAAGAAGCATCTTTACGAAGGTAGATTTGCCAGTACCGTTGTTGCCGACAATACCCATCTTCTCATATCTTGTGAAGTTGTATTCAAAATCCTTGAGGATGACTTTATCGCCGAAAGACTTGCATACATTCTTTGCCTCAAAGATCTTGGAACCGATGTAGGTACCTTTCATCTCCAGTTTCACCTTCTCGTCACTAATGCGTGTCTTGGCAACCTTCTCCAGTTCATAGAATGACTCTATGCGGTAACGTGCCTTGCTTGAACGTGCACATGGGGTAGAGCGCATCCACTCTAACTCCGTACGGTATAGGTTGTTGGCACGAGTGATGTACGCATTCATGTTCTCGATACGTTCCTGACGCTTCTCCAGGTAGTATGCGTAGTTACCTTTATATGGGTAGAGGCGCATGTCGTCCATCTCGATGATGGTAGAGCATACACGGTCAAGGAAATATCGGTCATGAGTTACCATGAGCAGAGCCATGGTAGTACGTGAGAGGAAGTTCTCCAGCCACTCTATCATCTCAAGGTCGAGGTGGTTCGTTGGCTCATCAAGGATAAGCATGTCTGGTTTGTTGGCAAGAACCCTTGCTAAAGCAATTCGTTTTACCTGACCACCAGACAACTGACTCTCAGGACGTGAAGCCTCCTCTTGTGAGATCTTCATCTGTGTGAGATACTGCGTGTAAAGTTGCAGGTACTCATCACTTTTATTGTCAAGTTCGGTCTTCTCTATCTTTGGAGTCTGTTCGAGATATCCAATCTTGATATCATTCCTGAATATCATCTTGCCTCCATCGTGACCTTCGTTACCAGCGATGATACTGAGCAATGTCGATTTACCCGTACCGTTCTTTGCGATAAGACCGATGTGCTCGCGTTCGTTTATTGTGAACGAGATATCTTCAAAAAGCACACGATGGCCGATGCGTTTGGTAAGTCCGAGTATTTCAAGAAATGGTGTTGCTGCCATTTGTGGAAAATGAATGTTAAAAGTCTTTTATCGGTGCAAAGTAACGAAAAAAAAGGCAAATTTCCAAATAACGGTTTTGGGTGGAAGACAAAAATAAGGCTCATCAAAGTTGTTACGCTTAGATGAGCCTTGTTTTGTATGTTAGAAAGCGAAGCGGAGGTAGATGTTGTTTGCAGTAGTGCTATACTTGATCTTGTCATCAGTAACACCATCAACCTGCTTGTTGTCATCATTGAAGTCCTTGTACTTGGCTCCACCCCAGCGATGCTCATATCCTATGCCTATGAACTTCCATGTAGCGGCAATGCCGAAGCTCATGAACGGGTTGAAAGCTGCATTCACCTCACTATCAAGTATCAAGCATGATGCTGAAGGAGTGAAATGATAGTAGGCAGTCAACTGTACGTCCTGATAAGATTTGATTGGAGCAACGTGTACAGAAGGACCTACAGCTACACCTATGTCGCCTTGCATGAGGTTCCAGTCACCTGTCTTGTCGTTAGATGCAAGACCTGCGGCGAGACTGTTACCCTTCTGGTAATGGTCGTTAATCACGTCCTTGTACCTTGCAAAGTTGAGGTCAATGCCAAAGTCAAAGTTGATTCTGACCATGTCGGCTATCGGGTTCTTATGAAGATGAATACGAGCAAAGTCGTATCGCAAGCCCACATTCAAATCTGATTTCTTCTTCTCTCCTGTATCCTTGTTGTCAAGAGATTGATTACCATATACAAGTGAAACACCTTTGTCGTTGAATACGTCACTCTGGGCAAATGTGTTGAGTGAGAAGACAAGAGCTAAAGCGAATAATATCTTTTTCTTCATATAATGTCTGTTTACTTAGAAGAAAGTGTTACAACAAGTTTAGCGTTGATCTCGTCAATCTTGATAGCGTCGCTCTTCACGTTGATGTCAACGTCGATGAGGAGATACATTGTATTGCCTGAGAACTTAGTTGTTGCGTTGATGAACTTGCCACCGTCAGCGTTGAGGATAGTAAGGTTGCCGTCCTCGTCAAGCCAGTTCCAAGTCTTGTTCTCAGATTCTCCATTGTTGTAAACCATTGCGAAGGAACCTGCTTTAGAGAAGATGATATAGTCAATATTGTTCTTGATGATGTAGTCGCTATCCTTTGGAGTTGAACCGAGGATGTATTTAAAGAGAACCTTCTGAAGGTCATTGATGTTTGTGTAATTATCCTCATTGAAGTAAACCTTGCCACCAGAAGTGATGTAGGCGTGGTATTTTACTGGAGTCCATGTGCGGCAGAGGTGGTTAGTCTTTGAAGAAGCCTTGATGTCACTTGCTTCTTCCTTTACCTTTACGTCCTGACCGTTGATAACAACCTTGAGAGCCTGGAACATAGGAATGCTGATAGAGTAGTTGCCGGCTGTGGCAATGATGTTGCCAGAAGCATCAAGCTTTGCAGTACCAAAGATGTAGTTTGTAGCAACGCTTGCTCTTGTTGCTGCACTTGCTCCTGCAATCTCGATGATGCAGTTTCCATTTTCTGTAATCTCGATTGACTTGACTTCTGAGTTGTCCTCAACAGTAAGTTTTCTTGCTGTGTTTGCAAATGGAGTCTCTGCAAGAGTTACTGTAGCAAGTGTGTTGTATACAGCACCTGGATCCGAGTTTTCTTTGATTTCATTATCGTCATCGTCTCCACAAGATGTTAATGTGAATGTAGACATGGATGCAAATAAGAGTGCAGCCATGAAAAAGAATGTTTTCTTCATTGTAAAAAGTAGTATTAACGAAGTTAGTAATCTGAAATATCTAACACTTTCACAAAAATAGGCATTTTACTCTTTATGTGCAAGCAAAACATAAAAAAATGTTAAAGTTTAGTCGTTTTATTTGGGAAATGTGTGTTTTTGCGGTTATTCGGTTATTCGGTTATACGGTTGTGAGGTTATACGGTTATACGGTTTTTCGGTTATACGGTTGTGGGGTTATAATATTATAAGGTTATAAGGTTTGTTACCGTAGCTGTTGAAAATAAATTCCAGCATACAATCATTCAAACCTTATAACCTTATTTAAGTTTCAAACTTCACTATGATGGAGTTAAATGAAGTTAAGTGGAGTAAAAAGACGAGTGATTGTTCGTGAAAACGCCCCCCTGAATCAACAGAGTGTCGTCTTTTAACTCCCTATGATAACTCCTCTTAACTCCATTTCATTCCTTCAAGTTTCGCAAGTTCTTAACTTGCGTAACTCGAATAATTAACTACATCTTTGCCATTGCCTGTTCGAGGTCAGCAATGATGTCTTCTGCGTTTTCAATACCTACAGAGAGACGAACAAGGTCAGGAGCAACGCCAGCTTCACGAAGCTGTTCCTCTGACATCTGACGGTGAGTGTGACTTGCTGGGTGGAGGACGCAAGTACGAGCGTCTGCCACATGAGTCACGATAGAAATGAAGTCGAGGTTGTCCATAAACTTGATGGCATCTTCACGTGTACCCTTAAGACCAAAGGCGATGACACCGCATGAACCGTTAGGGAGGTACTTCTTGCCAAGTTCATAATACTTATTAGAAGGAAGACCGCAATAGTTAACCCATCCTACCTTCTCATTCTTCTCCAGCCATTCTGCCACTTTCTGTGCATTGCTACAATGCTGCTTCATGCGGAGAGCAAGTGTCTCAAGTCCAAGGTTGAGGAGGAATGAGTTCTGTGGTGCAGGAATGCTACCGAGGTCACGCATCAGCTGACTTACGAGTTTAGTAGTGTATGCTCCCTTGCCAAAAGACTTTGTGTAAGTAAGTCCGTGGTAGCTCTCGTCTGGAGTAGTGAGGCCCTTGAACTTGTCTCCATAAGCCTCCCAGTCGAAGTTGCCGCTGTCAACAACAGCACCACCTACTTGACTTGCGTGTCCATCCATATACTTTGTAGTAGAGTGAGTGACAATGTCGCAACCCCACTCGAAAGGACGACAGTTGATAGGAGTAGCAAATGTGTTGTCAACGATGAGAGGAACACCATGCTTGTGTGCCATCTTGGCAAAACGCTCGATGTCGAACACATTACCGCCAGGGTTTGATATTGTCTCGCCGAAGAAACACTTAGTGTTAGGACGAAACTCCTTCTCGATGCGCTCGTCGTCCCATTCTGGGTCAACGAAGGTACACTCAATACCGAGCTTCTTCATTGTCACACCGAAGAGGTTGAATGTGCCACCATAGATAGTGTTGCTTGTGATGAAGTGGTCGCCAGCCTCACAGATGTTGAATACCGCATAGAAGTTTGCTGCCTGGCCAGAACTTGTAAGAACACAACCCACACCGCCCTCAAGAGCGTTGATCTTCTTTGCTACAGCATCATTTGTCGGATTAGCAAGACGAGTATAGAAATAACCATTGTCCTTCAAGTCAAAGAGACGTGCCATCTGGTCACTTGTGTCATACTTGAATGTTGTACTCTGGTATATTGGGAGCTGCTGAGGCTCACCCTTTGTTGGTTTCCATCCGCCATGGATGCAGATAGTCTCAAGATTCTTTTTCATTGTTGAAGTGTTTTTGTCTTTTGTTTCTATGTCTACTAGCAAACTGTTTTGCTAAGCAAGTGATTACTTTTTTAATAGGATGTCCAACTTGTGAACTAAGTCTGAGTGTTAGGAACAAGTAATTGCCCCCCCTACTTATTAATTTATCTGCAAAGTAACAAAATGTTAGTCATATTTCCAAATAAAAGATGTAACTTTGCAGAGTAGTAGTAGGGAAAATGCCCATTACTTAATATCCGAAACAGAAAAAAGAATTAGAAAAATGAGCTGCTTACGAGTTTTATTGTGTTTATTGTTCCCACCTCTGGCTGTTATTGACCAGGGTTGTGGAAGTGTGTTGATAACAACCGTCCTCACTCTTTGTGGGTGGGTACCAGGCTGTATTGCAGCACTTGTGATATTGAATAATAGTAAGTAATTGTCGAATATGGAAATAAGAAATTGTAGGTTAGATGATGCTGAAGCATTAGTAAAGATTTATGCGCCTTACGTTGAGAAGACTGCCATTTCATTTGAGTATGAAGTGCCTTCTGTAGATGAGTTTCGTGGACGTATAGAGAATATAATGCAGAAATATCCTTATATTGTGGCTGAAGAAGATGGAAAGATTCTTGGCTATGCCTATGCTGGAGTGTTTAAGGCTCGTAAGGCATACGACCATTGTGTAGAGACCACAATATACGTTGCCGAGGATGCACACCGTAAAGGAGTAGGACGTGCATTGTACGAGGAGCTTGAAACTCGTCTAAAGGCAATGGGTGTCATCAACCTCAATGCTTGTATTGGTTGGATCGACACACCAAACGAGCATCTTGATCATACCAGTCCTCTCTTCCATGAACGTCTTGGCTACAAGAAATGCGCCCACTTCCACCGTTGCGGATACAAGTTTGGTGAGTGGTTCGACATGATCTGGATGGAGAAACTGCTTGGGTAATTTTTTATAGACCGCTTGCGGTTTTCTTATAGTCTTGATAGCACGTTGTTCAGCATTAACCGATGCTGAATAACGTGTTATCTGCTTTTAGCGTGTGTATTCCGCAACTTGCGGCAGCGTCGAGGTTGACTGTGGCGTCGTCAATGAAGAGACATTCTTCGCCCTTTGCGTCAATAGCCTTAAGGACCTCCTCGTAGATGCGCTTGTCAGGCTTTGCAAGATGCATTTCCTGAGAAAGGAATACGCGGTCAAAGTAATAATCTGTGGTGTGGTTAGGTGCTGAGAAGAACTTGCCCTCGATGAATTGCCAATGGCACTCGTTTGTGTTTGAGAGCATGTACACCTTATATTTATTACGTAGACTCTTTATCATGTCAAGTCGTGCCTGAGGAATATCGAGAAGACAGGAGTTCCATGCATCTGTTACCTGCTGTATCGTTGTACCAGGTCTACATAGTTGCAGGATGCCACCAAGAAAGTCGTGTGTGCTGATATTGCCCAACTGGTACTGTTCCATAGGACCACCCATACTCAATCCGTCACAGATGGTGGCTCCTCCCTTGTTTCCATTGCCCATAATCTCCTTTACGGGAACACCAAGTGCTTCAACTTCCTTGAAGCAATGAGGCATGTCCACATCAATTATTACACCACCAAGGTCAAATATTATATTTTTGACATTCTTGTCAATAGCTGAAATATCCATATCGCATAGTTTTTATGTGGTTGCAAAGATACGAACAAAATTGGGTTTTATTGTTTTGTGCAGGAGTTTTTTTACTCTTGCCAAATCCCTTGTCTTGTTAACGCCTTGCCTCTGCTCGTCCTTCGAGATGCCTCCGTATTATCCTCACCGAATGTCCATCGGATGTCCATCGCATCTCCATCGAAACGATGGACATTCGATGGAGATGCGATGGACATTCGATGGAGATGCTACGGAGGAAGACCGAAGGATTGTCGTAGGATGGTTCCAACGAAATTGTGAGAGAACCGTTTTCGTAAAGTGTGAATGGCAATGGTTCTGTTATGAAGTGGGGTAAACAAATAAAATGTGACTCTTCCTGAAAAAAACTTTAAGAAAGAGATTGCACGTAAACAAATAATCATTATATTTGCCATGCATAATATTTAGAACTACCAAATTCTCCATCTTACAGGAGACATTCTTACCTAAAAAAGAAATTAACAATGAGACAGGGAACTAATATCTTAATGGAAATCGTACGCGGCATTCTTGGAATGTTTATGCTTGTGTACTACTTTTTCTGTATTGCAAGGTCGTAGAGAGCATTGTTGCTTTCACCTTATTTCTAACTTGTGAAGGTGCTTTGTGGCATTACTTCCATGTGCATCGCAGGAATGCTGTGCAAGATTGTAGATTGTAACGGACACGTGCTTGTGAATACATTTGAAAAGAAATTCGTATTTAGCTTGAAAAGCGCTGTTCCGTCCACATGGAAGAGTGCGTCATGGCTTCTTAAACTGATGATACCAATATCGCTATCCGTGGCTTTGCTCCAGTATTGTGGGGCTCTGGAATGGATGGCGAGTTATCTTAATCCTATATTTCAGTATATGGGATTGCCTGGTTCGTGTGCAGTAATCTTCCTATCAGGAGCAATGGCAGGAACTTATGCCGGCATTGCTGCCATGATGTCTATTGCCCTCACACTTCGTCAGGCAACAATCATGGGACTTATGATAGCTCTGTGTCACGCCCTTCCTATGGAGTGCTCTGTCAATAAGAAGACAGGATCCTCATTCTGGAAGATGGGTGTGATACGTGTTGTCATGGCATTTGTGTGTGCCGGTTTCCTGAATCTTGTGTTGCCAGAGATGAATGAGGCATACATGTATATTGGTGCTCCTGTTGACAGTACACTCGCAGAGGTCCTTGTTACCTGGCTTGTGTCGCAGATAAAGATGTCGTTTGTGGTGTTCCTTATCATTTACACTCTCATGGTGGTGCAACGTATGCTTGAGGCATATTCACTTCTTGAGCCTCTATCAAACTTTTTCGCTCCATTGATGTCGTTCTTTGGGTTGCCACGTAGCTCAGCTTACATGTGGCTGGTTGGCAATGTTCTCGGCATCAGCTATGGTTCTGCCGTGATGGTGGAACTGGAGGAGAAGGGTGTGATAACCATGGATGATGCAAACGATGTGAACTATCATCTTATAATGAATCATTCTATGCTTGAGGATACCATCGTGTTTGCTGTCACCGGCATTTCTGCTTTATGGATAATCTCCACAAGGGTTCTCTTTGCCTTGATTGTGGTGTGGGGTAGGAAAGGGTGTGTTGCCATTGGAAGGAGCTTTACGCTTTCATTTGAATCATCATGAATATACAATCAAGACTTTTTGAACTGCAGGATCTGAAGTATAAGGATTTTCATGTTAAACTTGTGCCGGGTGTTGATCCGGACAAGGTGATAGGAGTGCGTATACCTGTGATGCGTAAACTTGCAAAGGAACTTTCGAAGATGGAGGGTATAGGTGCATATCTTGGTATGTTACCTCATGACTATATTGATGAGAACACCCTTCATGGATTACTTATCTCCGAGATGAAGGATTATGACGAATGTCTTTGCGCGGTGGATGCATTTCTTCCTTATGTGGACAACTGGGCTACTTGTGACCTGATGTCGCCTAAGGCGTTCATGGCAAAGAAGAATCATGGTCGGCTTCTTGCTGACATCAGACGCTGGATAGATAGTGATGCGCCTTATACCACACGTTTCGGGTTGGAGATGCTTATGAGCCATTTCCTTGGCGACGAGTTTAAACCAGAATATCTTGATTGGGCTGCTTCTGCTACAAGCGACCATTACTATGTCAAGATGATGGTGGCGTGGTATTTTGCAACGGCACTTGCAAAACAGTATGAGGCAACTGTCCCTTATCTGGAAGCAAACAGGTTGGCGCCTTGGACACACAACAAGACTATCCAGAAGGCTGTTGAGAGTTTTCGTGTGAGTGATGAGCACAAGGCTTATTTAAGGACGTTGAAAGTGAAATAGCCTGTTCTTGGCAATCTGCTTCAGGAACAAGGTAGGTTGTTTGGGTGTCCAGTTGCTTGCTCCAAAAAGTAAAGGCATTACCGCAAGGCGGTCTGTAATTAAAACCGTTGAAAACCTTTCAAAACAAAAGAAAACAGTTTTATTTTACAATTTTACAATTACCATTCGGAACATATCAACCAGATGGAGATAGTCAAATTGTAAATAGTCAAATAGTACTTTAAGAAATGGTTTTCCTCGGTTTTAATCTGTTTTCTTTGGTTTTAATTATAGACCGCTTGCGGTAAAAACAAGTACGATTAACTGGACACCCTAACTCTAAATTGAAGAAGAACCGTTTTTCTTCGTCCGCGCTTGCGCGATAATTTTCGTCGAACTCACGTTACCATTATAAAAGAGAATTAATCTTTGTGACCTTTGTTCTGCTCTCAAAATAGTTATGCTTAATCAACAATTATTAGTTGCCACTTGCTTAAAATCCCCTTTTTGTTTTGCTGTTTCTAAATAAAATCATAATTTTGCACCCGAATTGGTGAACGAGGCATCATTCAGTTGCCTTGTGCGAGGGAATCAGGTGGAAGACCTGAGCTGTACCTGCAGCTGTAAACCATTATTTGTGGAAATGACATTAAGTGCCACTGCCTATTAGGTCGGGAAGGTCGTCATTTCAATGGTAAGCCAGAAAACCTGCCGTTCAAACGCTTGTCATGGAGGACCCAGGAATAGGACTCATAGTGGCATCTATAACTATTCAAAGAATGAGACATCTATCAGTAGCACTCACCTTCATGGTGGGTTCTGTTTGTGTAGGTCATGCACAGGAGAAGAACGATACTCTGCGTGAGATTGTCGTCACCGGTACCGGTACCGAGAGACTCCTGAAGAATGCGCCTGTACAGACAGAGGTTATTTCCCGTAAGGTTCTTGATACATACGGGGGCAAATCCATAGAGGATATACTCAGTGGATTGACTGCTTCATTTGCATTCAATGAGGGTGATATGGGTAGCCAGATGCAGTTGGGAGGTCTTGGCAACAGCTATATCCTTATCCTTGTAGATGGCAAGAGACTTCATGGTGACAATGGTGGAGAGAATGACCTCGGTCTTATTGATCCACACAACATAGAGAGGATAGAGATTGTGAAGGGTGCCCAGAGTGCCCTGTATGGCAGCGACGCGATTGCCGGTGTGGTGAACATCATCACAAAGAAGCATGTCGAGAGCGGTCTCTATCTTGAGAACACAACCAGATATGGTACTCATAATGATGTGCGTCAGCATGATGGGGTAGGATTCAGCATAGGCAAGCTGAACAGCTATACCAACTTCCAGTTACAGCACACAGATGGATGGCAAAACACCTCCGACGAGTATGCTGAGGCAATGGTAAAGCATAACTCCATGAACAAGACGGTAAACGCATTTACCAATTGGCAGGTGGCAGAACGTCTTAACTATCAGGTGTCTCCTGCGCTTAGTCTCTATGCTGACGGCTCGTATTACACGAAACAGATTAATCGTCCGCAGCATGGAAACATTCCAAGTTGCGATGTCTATACATACGATCTCATGTATCGTAATGCAAGTGCATCTCTTGGAGGCAAGTGGAACATAGGTGATTCGCATGACTTTATCTCTCTGGACGTTGACTGGAACAAGCATGCCTATTATTATAAGTATTTCCACCGTACTTACGAGTACGTCAAACTTGTTGGCGAGGAGTATGGCGACTTGAATGGAGAGTGGTATTCTTTACCATGGTATCCGGGACAGAAGAATCTGCAGAGTAATCAGGAGAGGACAATGGGACTTCTCAAGGGAGTGTTCTATCTTCCTTACGAGAATACCATCAATACTGGTATAGAATATAGGTATGACTATCTCGAGGCACCAGCACGAACAGACAACGGTAAGGCTCACGACTGGACAGCGTCTTTCTATGCACAGGACGAGTTCAACCAGATAAAGTGGCTTAATGTGACTGCCGGTTTCCGATTGGTAAGGAACGAGAGTTTCGGTACCCGATTCACTCCAAAGGTAAGCACTATGGTGTCTTTAGGCGATTTCCGTTTACGCTTGGGATGGAGCCAGGGATTCAAGACACCTACTGTCAAGGAACTGAACTATCGCTATCTTCATGTGATGGGTTCGAGTACGTTCTTCAATATAGGTAATAAGAATCTTGATCCTCAGACAAGCAACTATTACAATGCCGGGTTGGAGTATGGCGGAAAGAAGTTCAATGTATCTGTAACCGGCTATGTGAATAAGCTTGACAATATGATTGCACTTGTCAATGTGCCGGTAGGTGAGATTCCTGCAGGAGTGACCACTGCGTATCTTGGTGACGGTAGTGGACACGTTATTGCCCGAATGTACAAGAACATGGAGGATGCAAAGACGTACGGTGTGGATCTTACAATGAAATATACCTTGACAAAGGAACTTTCCATTAATGGTGCCTACAGTTATCTGAATACTATTGCTCATCAGTACGACGATGCAAAGATGCGTTTCTATGAGGTTACTATTGACGGAATGGCGCATCACAAGTGGTCGGCATCATTAGCTTATGTGCATCCTTTCAGCAAGTCATATAAATTAGGTGTTAACCTTTCTACTCGAGGTAGCAGCAAACGCTTTTACCAGAACAACAGGGACGGAAAGGCGTTCCAGCTGTGGCGACTGAACACCACCCACGATTTTGGCAGGAGCAGCAAGGCACTTACTTACAGGGTAGAAGCTGGTGTTGACAATATCTTCAACTATGTTGACCGTACGATGCGTCCTTACCATCTTGGTAATAATACCAGCGGAACGACTGTGTATGGAGCATTTGTGGTAAAGTTCAATCAGGGAAAGAAGGTGGCACGTGCTGCACTTAAATCCCAAAGAACAGACGAGGAATAAAAAATTACTAATCAATATATCAAATCAAAAATTATGAAAAAGTTTTATTCATTTCTTTTTGCTGCTCTTTCTTTGGCAGCAGTATCTCTCACTTCATGTGGAGATGATGATGATGAGGCAGTAAACAACGTCGTTTCAGAGTATTCTTACAATGACAAGGTTGTTGCTGACCAGAAGGCTAAGTCAGGTAAGAAGGAGGCAGTTCTTCTTGTAGCATTCGGATCTACTTGGAGCAACGCTTTCAAGGCATTCGACAACACTAAGGCTGAGTATGAGAAGGCATTCCCAAATGCTGACGTATACGTATGTTTCTCTTCTGATATCTGTATCAACCGTGCAAGCGCTGGTGAGAACGGTGAGGTTCGTGACTACTATGAACCACGTTACCTCCTTCACGCTATCGGTGCTGCTAAGTATGAGAAGATCTATGTTCAGTCACTTCAGGTTATCCCAGGTGAGGAGTTCGCTAACGTAGTAGCTTGCGTTAAGAAGTTCATGAACAATGGTTACATCAAGTCAGCTCACCTTGATGATGATTATCTCAAGCAGCTTGACGAGACAAGGAGCATCTTCCTCGGTCTTCCACTTCTCAACACATTCGAGGGTGAAGGAAATGACGTAGATGAGGTTGCTAAGCAGCTCTATGCAGTATGCAAGGACGAACTTAAGGATGGTACTGTTGCATTCATGGGCCATGGTAACCCTGACACATACGACACATTCAAGGCTAATGTACGTTACACTCAGCTTGAGGAGGCACTTCAGAAGCTCAACCCTAACTTCTTCGTAGGAACTGTTGATGCTCCTGATACATACAAGGATGACGTATTGGCTAACATGAGCAAGGCTGGCGTTAATAGCGGTAAGCTTTATCTCCATTGCCTCATGTCTATCGCTGGTGACCACGCTCACAACGATATGGCAGGTGAGGGCGAAGAGTACTGGGATGCTGAAGAACCAGCTTCTGAGGAGAACTCATGGTTCGAGTTCTTCAACCATAACGGTTTCACTTCTGTAGTACCAGTTGGTAGCAACAATGAGCCAAGCGGTCTTCTTGAGATCCCTGGTGTCCTCAAAGTATGGATCAACCACACAAAGAATGCAGAATTCCTTGAGGATGCTTATCACTCAATGAATCCAGAGGAATAATTTGTATGGTTATATGGTTGGGAGGTAATCCGTAAGGCTCACATGGCAAGTACGGAGAACTCGTAGTATCAATGATATTCAGTTGAACCAGTCCTCCCTGCAAAAACCAGAAAAATCGAAAAAATCATTTAAAGTTTTTAATAGGGCAACCGAAGGCGTTCGTGTTTGCCCTATTTTTATTATTTTTGCACTATGAAAAGATTTTTAGTTCTAATTGCTACAGTTGCAGCTCTTGTCTCTTGTGGCAATAATACGTCGCAGAATGAGGATATTAGTGCTGACTCTCTTTTCCAGCAACAGGATTCTGTCTTTGCCAAAGCTGGGGAGTATAGCGACACGATAGAGATAAAATATGCAAAGGGACTTAAGGTCGACTATAAGGAAGATGGTGTCCATGTCTTTATAAGCAACCCTGATCCTTCTGCTCATTCGTCTAAACCTACGGAACTTGTTGTTACAGAACCAAAGTCACGCTTCATCTGTATGACTGCGCTCCAGTTGAGTAACTTTGAGGCTCTCGGTATAGAAGATAAGGTGGTGGGAATGACAAGTCTTCGTCACCTCTTCAACCCTCGCGTGAAGCAGCAGATAAAGGATGGTAGGACTGTCAAGATAGGTAAGGAAGGTAATTTCGACCTTGAAGCTGTCATTGCCAGCCAACCTGACTACATCTTCGTCTCAGCCAGCAAGCATGGTGGTTATGAGACTTTGAAGGATTGCGGTATTCCTCTCATCCCTCATCATGGATATAAGGAGACAGATCCTCTTGGTCAGGCAGAGTGGATAAAGCTCATAGGTCTTATCACAGGCGAGACACGTCGTGCCAATGCTGTCTTTGCAGATATTGAGAAGAAGTACAACAAGCTGAAGGATGAGGTTAGTGCTGTTTGCTATGGAACAGTAGATGGCGAGAACGCAGAATACAAGACTAAGAACTTGCCAACAGTCGTATCTGGTCGTCAAATACGTGATGGTTGGTATGTCATGGGAGGAAGAAGTTACATGGCTCAGATATTCAAGGATGCTGGTGCTGATTACATAATGCGTGACCACGACGAGACAGGTGGTACCACACTTGACTTTGAGAGTGTATATGCAAAGGCTGTAAAGGCAGATTTCTGGCAGATAGATGGTAGTTTTGATGGTGAGTTCACACTTGCAGATCTTCAGGCTGAGGATGCTCGTTATGCAGACCTTGATGCGTTCAAGAATAATAAGGTCCTCAACTGCAATTTTGCCCAAACACCTTACCGAGAGTTATCACCGGTTGAGCCACACATCCTCCTTGCCGATTTCGTGAAGGCGTTCCATCCGGAGATTCTTCCTCACTATCAACCTAAATACTACAAGGTGATGAGGTGATTTTATTTTTTTTCGTATCTTTGTGCCATTAATAAACATTAAGAACAAATGAGTATGAAAAAAGAATATAAACAGCCACAGGCTATAGAGAGAAATGCTAAGGTGAGAACAATGCTTTTGGCAGGTAGTAACTATGACAAGGCCCCTGTAGGAGGACCTACAGACGGGTTTGATGCACGTCAGCGTGTGCCAAGTCAGAAACTTCCACAGACAATAGATTAGTGTTTTCCCAGCCCCCTTCTGCAGGAGAATACTGCTTGATAATGAGTTAGGGGATAAAGGAGTTGAGTCGGATGTATAGATGGATTAGTGCTTTGCACTTATTACTGTCGTCTTAACTTCTTGACATCTTAATTCCTTAAGTTTCAAACTCTCTGTTAATTGTTCCCCTGCTAACAATATAATTATTTATGAGAGATATTACACGTCAAAGCATTTACCGAATAGTTTACGATATGATGAAGGCTGATGAACTCATCTCGACAAATGAGATTGAGTTCATCAAGTCTTTGTGTTCTAAATACGACATTACACCTGAGTTTCGTGAGGTAGCAATGGGAATGACTCTTGCCGATGCGATTGGTGAGATTAAGACTATGCCTGTTCGCCAGCTTGCTACATTCATAGAGGAGGTCGGTCAACTGAGTCTTTCTGATGGCTCTTGTTGTAGGGCTGAGGCTCTTTTGCTCCTTGCTTGTCATGAGTGTCTTACTGGCGACAAGACTGGTATGTTGGTGTCAATTCCATGTAGCGATGTCATGCTTACCAACAATCAGGTTCTATTTGTGGAGAATGGGTGTGACAAGGTGGTAAATGATTATGTCACGCAGAACTATTCGTCAATCGTTAATAGTTTTAAGGTTGGCGACTTCGATTTTGTGTACATACCAAAGTTGATTGAGCATTTCACGCGTTCAAGTAGCTTGATAGATGAGATCATCTATTATCTTACACCATCAAACACGTTAGAACAGGCAAATGCCATAGCGGAGTCGATGAGAAAGATGACATCGGAGTCTCTGTTTCGTGAACTTATACTCGGTAAACTTGGTTTCGACCTCGACATCTCTGGTCCTTCACTCGTAATGAGGGTTGGAGTGTCTATGTCGGGAACAATGATGGCGCATTATCTTATCGTGCCTCTTGAGGAGGATGTACAGGGACAGATTGCAGGTCTTGTGGATCGTTTCCTCAAGTACCAGAACAGTTCTTATTACCTCGTGCGTAATAATGTGATGAAGGATGACTGTTTTGTCTATTCAGGTTTTTACCGCACCCTCTTCGACCTTCTCACTTATCGTCAGGGGGCGCAGAGTAAACTTGTGGTTCATCCTTACAACCATAGGAATGTGTTGTCTATTGTTACAAAGACCATACAGGGAGAGACAGAGGAACCTATGGATATTGGTCCTAAGGAGTCTGCCTTTTATGTGTTCCTTATCCGTGAGACATTACAGCATGGAGGGTTTAACATCTCTGCTAATGATGCAAGCGATATAAAGTATCTTGCTGAGGCACAAAATAGATACGAAAGTACATACCTGTCTCTATGTAATAGAGAAAAGGCACCAGACATCACAGATTCAGACATTCGTCGTCCTATGCTTTCAAAGATACGAAAGGCTATAGAGCAGCATCCTACATTGGTTCAGAAGATGACCTTCATACCAGAAACAACAAAGGACAAGGTCATCAAGGTACATCTTGACGACAAGAGCATGATCTATGTGTGATGTTCCTTGTCTGTCAGGCAAAGGATGCTTTCGTTTGGTAATCTTTAGAAATAACCAATACATAGAAGACTTCAATCAAGGACTAATTTGTTTCTTGATTGGAGTCTTTTCATGTTATTTTATGCTTGAGAAAGTAAAACTTGTGTTTCCTTTTTGTATTATTCATACTTTTTTCTTTACTTTGCATCGAATCTCTTGCCGATACCTTCGGGTTGGTGTGGGAGATTATCATTCTACCTTGCGTAGAGTGATGACATAAAGGCGTTTATTGTACGCTTGTTCTTTGTCACTCAGAACTTCGCAACTTCTCTTCGACAAAATCAAGAACAATGCAACGATAGATGTCCATGGGTGGATTATATTCTGCCGTGTATAGTCATAGTTGTATCTCCTTATGAGGTACGATTGTGCTATACACCTATCTATATAATCTTACGGCGTGGGTATCGGCGTTGCTCGTTTCAGATTTTGTCGGCAATGCGAAGGCCATGAGTGACGGGACGAGTAACAAAGACTCTCCCGCCTTTTTTGTTTTTAAATCCATGATGTTAATTATTTAATGCCGAAAACTATGGGGGAGGGAAGTAGGTGAGAAAGGGGAAAGGTATGAAAATATCTGTGACAACTCAAAACATAATTGATGTTTTTGGAGATTGTGAGAAGCATGTATATGTGAATCCTGCTGATAGATCTCAATATGCGATTGAGATTACAAGCGGGAACTTAAATCTCAAGTTTGTTTTGAATGCAGAAGAATTAGATTCTTTGAATAAGAATGATTTTTGTATGGATGAATATGAATCTGTTGGATTTTCGAACTGGAATGATATTACAGGCAATGATGGTGTTTTTTGTGATGTTCATGCTTGCGATATTTTGGATGCTTTTGCAAAAATGATAAAAAAGGGTTGTGTATTTAATTTGGTAAAATAAAAGTTATGAATAAAGCGAGAGTTATGGTTGCGTTATTCGCAACATGTTTGGTATGTAATGCTCAAACTCATACAGAAAAACAGGAGGATGTTTGTGTGTATTCTGTGTCTTTTGATGATTGGACATCTGTAAATAAGGAGAATGGCAGTATCTCGTCTCAGAAATATATCTTTCAAGGAGAGAAAGGTGACACTTTGTTCTTTGATTGGGAAACCAGTACCGAGGAAAATTGTGATAAGTTTGTCGTATGTGTCGATGGTGAGTATGTGTTAACAAAAAGTGGTGAAACACTTGGTACGTTTAAATGGCCTGTTCAATCTCAGGGAAATCATACAGTAGAGTTTATCTATGCTAAGGATTTTTTTTCAAGTGCAGGTAAAGATGAAGTAATTGTAAAAGACATTCGAGTAAATTCTTACTCAAAGTCTGTTACGATTGATTATTCCTGTAATAATGATTTTAACTGGTGGAGTAGTATCTATGACAAATTCGAATTTAATGCAGGGGTTGATGGATGGATGAAAATTAATTATGATTTTGTTTCATCCAGTTACTCCGGGAGCTATAAGCCTGGGATATCATGTTGCATTAATGGTAGCTTGGTTCTTTATGAAGAGGGTTTTTCCCTGGACAAACGTGCAAGAGTTAAATATCTTGAACTTCCATGTGGAAATAATATTGTGGATATTGAACGAAGTGGGTATAAATCATCCGATTATTCTTATTATTGGTTTTATAGAATTAATACGCTTTCATGTTCGTCGATTATACCAAGTGTTCATAAATCGTTATGTGTAGATAGTGTCCCATTAAATGTGTGTCATCCTGCTGTAGTATCTGATTTGTGTTTTACTCGTACTTATAACAATATTAATTGGCAGGCGTTGTATGTTCCATTTGTGTTAGACCTTGATGAATTGAATGACAATTTTGAGATTGCAAAGATTAACAATGTCAATATGTATGATACTAATGATGATGGTGAAATTGATGAGACAATACTTGAGATAATCAAAGTGAAACGTGGCACGTTAAAACCAAATCATCCTTATCTTGTCAAGGCAAAGAAAGCAGGAACTTATACGATAAATCTTAAGGATGCTATGCTTTATGCAAAACAGGATACGGTCACAACAGCGAGTGCAGAAATGATTTTTTCATTTGTAGGAACTACGCAGGGTGTGAGTGGTGATGAAATGATGGACGGTCATTATTATGCTATGGCTGGTGGTGAACTATGCTACACAGACAATAATCAGGCATCATTGAAGCCTTATCGTTGGTATATGAAGGTTGAGAGTCGTGATTCTCAGGTGATACTTCCAAGCAAGATGGCTAATGTGAAAGTTCGTGTGGTTGGTGAAGATGTTGAGGCAACAGAGATTGCAGAGGTGGAGACAGAGACCGAAAGTGAAGTTGCTCCTATTTATGCTCTTGATGGACGTGTGGTTAGCAAGGATGGAAGCAAGGAAGGACTTCGTGCTGGCATCTACATCAAGAATGGAAAGAAGTTTATAGTGAAGTAAAAAAGAATAGAAATGAATAAGAAACAGTATCAGTCACCTTCTTTAAAGGAGGTGCGAACATCAATCAGAGCGTCATTGCTCGCGGCAAGTACTGGAATATCAAATACTCAGAGTGCAGCAGGAGTTCCAAGTGATACTCCTCATGTATCAGAAAGACCTTTACCTCCTGGTGGAAGTTTTGACTGAATATAACAAATAGAATAGTGGCAATACTCGTGTGAGTATTGCCACTATATTTATTCAACAATATCATTGAGATCAAATTATAATAGACGAGTGTATGATGAATCTTCGTCGTCTGTATTAAGAGGTAGAAAACCGTTCTTTTCATAGAAAGGTATAGCTGCAATATAAGCATCTACCGTGATGAATCTGCAACCAGTTTTATTGTCATTAACAAAATAAGATTTTATAAAGTCAAGAAGTAATGAACCTGCAGACATTCCTTTGGCAGATGTGTCTACTGCTAATCTACAAAGTTTTACAGCAGGGTAACTCTTTAAGCGTTTGGCTTGTGGGAAATGTTTCTGTCTGCGAAATCGGTTAAAATCTGTTTTGCTCTCAAAATCGGATAATGAGACGCGATCATTTGCAAGGCTGCAGAAGGCTATCACATTGTCGGGATTGGCTTTCTCGGCTAATACGTAGGTTATGGCTAATAAAGCTTGGCGAAAAGGTTTTGCTTCATTGATTATAAAGTCGTTGAGGTCGGAATCTCCACAATCAAAAGTGTTGACCAACTCATTTTCGTTGAGTTTGTGTATTTGATATTTTGATAGTAAATTTTCGAACTTATTCATCTTGTTGTTGCCATTTTTACGTTCTTCCCATCTTCCAGCATCTGCAATGCAAGATGGTAATGGTAGAGCCGGCGCTCACGAGCTTCTGGAGACTCAGTGCGCTTCTCTTTCATTCTTGCTTCAAATCTGCGAGCGTCTTCTCCAAATAGTATAGGAGTTTCTTTAATTGGTCTTGCCATATTTCTTATTTAATTGGTATAATGTATATATTGTGAATGCAAAGATATGATTTATAGTTTAAATATGGAAATGTAATGTCGTGAAAAAGTGCTGAATGATTTGTGTGTATAAAAAATATAGTGTATTTTTGTACCCAACATTAATAAATATAACTCATGGATGCTATGACAACTAATTTTACAGGTCATCAGATTGTTCTGAATGTGGAAGATCAGAGCATATTGCCAAGTCTTAAGAAAGTTCTTAAGGCTATAGATGGTGTTACTATAGTTTCTCAGCGTGCAAAGCCAAAGAAAAAGTCAAGTGTAGAACTTGCTATGGATGATATTCGTGAGGGAAGGGTGATAAAGTACGATTCACTTGATGATCTGATTAAGGATGTAAACAATTAACCCTCCCTCTCCGTCACGATTTACAGAGATGGAGTATTGGTTGTATTTGTATCTTTATCCCCAATACCAATGTGTATAACCAGCTATTACATTCTTGTGCCGGTAGATTGCAGTTTCTATTTGGAATTTTAGAAGAATATTCGCACCCTCCGTCAAGAACATGGTTTATGTGTAGAATATTCAAATAATAGAGCGAACCGTTTCCTTGCAATCGCTGCTAAGAAACGGTTCTTTTTTATGTTTAAAATCTTTTATTGGTGCTTATGGATGTACGTTTTTACGGTTGTATGGTCCAAATGACCTACCGTAAAACCTTACAATCTAGTAGCCGTATAACCTTATAATGCTATGAGTACAAGAATCTGTGCAACCAAAACTCTTAAGAACATAGATAATGGATATACGGTAGAGTAGGCGATAGATGCCTGGTCATTACCGCAGATGCTGTTAGAATAGGCAAGCGCTGGTGGATCTGTTGTCGCACCACTTATCATTCCGGCTATTGTAAAGTAGCTCTTGTGGAAAACTAATCGTGCAAGTATAGCTACAATCATACATGGTAGGAATGTGATGATGAAACCGTAGATAACCCATAGATAACCACCATTGAGAACAGTTTCTACGAATCCAACTCCTGCACCAAGACCTACTGATGCCATGAACATGCAAATTCCTATCTCGCGCATCATAAGATTGGCGGATGTCGTGCTGTATGTTACGAGATGCAACTGAGGACCGTAATAGCTCATGAGGATTGACACGATGAGTGGACCTCCTGCAAGTCCAAGCTTTACTGGTACTGGCATTCCAGGGAAAAAGATAGGGAGTGAACCAAGCAACACGCCAAGAGCAATACCTATGAATGTGGTAAATAGTTGTGGCTCATCGAGCCTCTTGATTGAGTTTCCGAGAAGTTTCTCGACTTTGTTTACATCTTCCTTCTCACCCACAACTGTTACGCGGTCGCCTATCTGCAAAACGACAGAAGAGTGAGCAACGATGTCTATGCCCGAACGCCTTACTCGACTGATGTTTACATGGAATGTGTTGTGGAGGTCAAGGTCTGCAAGACGTTTTCCCTGAAGGGAAGCTTTTGTGACGATTATTCGTGTGGAAACAAGGTCGCCCTTTGTCTCCTTCTCGATGAGACTTGTGTCCTTGCCTTTCAGTTCTGTTCCGAGTAATACTTTATAGGTCTCTACATCATCAGGTTTTGCTACGAGATAAAGACGGTCACCCATCTCAAGTCGTGTGTCTGAAGTTGCAAGTTCCACATCAGATGACTGACGGTGCATAAGGCGTGTTGTGACAACCTTCTTGCCCGCCAACTTCTGAATGTCCTCAATCGTTCTTCCTACAACAGCCTCGTTAGTCACTTCAAGTGTAACACCATTTACCTGTGCATCCTCCTTGAAGTTGTTCCTGTTGTATAGCTCCTGTTCCTTTTCGAAGTTTATCTTGAAAATATAGCGAGTTATGATAATGCTGAGTATGATGCCCACCACGCCGAGAGGGTAGGCAACAGCATACCCTTGTGCAAAGATGGAGTTTGTCTCACCATTGTTCATGTCACTGAATGTCTGTTGTGCAGCACCAAGTCCTGGAGTATTTGTTACCGCTCCGTATAGCACACCAATCATAGCTTCAAGACTCTCGCCTGTGATGACATGGATGATGTAGGCTGTCAAACTTCCAAGGAGTACAAGTGAAGAAGCGAGAAGGTTTAGTGATACTCCACCTTGTTTGAATGACGAGAAGAATCCCGGTCCTACCTGCATACCAATGCTGTAGATGAATAGGATAAGACCAAACTCTTTAACGAAATGTGACGTCTCATGGTCAAGGACAAGTCCAAAGTGACTTGCTATTATTCCCACGAAGAGAACCCATGTGACACCAAGTGAAATGCCTGCGATCTTTACTCTGCTAAGAGCCAATCCAAAGGCAATAGTAAGTGCTATGAGAAGTACAGAGTGTGCCACTCCGCTTCCCATAATAAGATTATAAAACCACATGTGTTATGAGTTGTAAGTTGTGAATTATGAGTTATATGTTATGAGTTGTGAGTTTTGAATTATAAGTAGTGAGTTGCCTAACTCTATCTCCTAACTCTAAAACAGCTCCATCAGAGCCATACTGTATGACTTGTTCTCACACAAGAGGCGAAGGAACTCCTTTGTGGCAAGTTTCATGTAAGCACCTTTTCTTACATTAAATGCGCCCTCCATAGATGTACCTTGCGTGTCAAGTGAAAGAGCCTTAAGCCCTGGTTCTCTTGTAACGGTTGCGTGACTAATGAGAGTTGCCATATTGCTTCCTCTTACAATGTCGAGAAGAAGATTCACCTCGTTCACTTCAAGCTTGACATTGAAACGATAGTCTTGTCCTTCAACCAAACGGTCGAAGCAGTTGCGGGCTTGAAGTCCCTTTGCTGGCATTGCAAGTGGTATGTGCTCAAGTTCAGGGAGTCGTATGGTCGTTTTGTTTGCTATAGGATTTGTGTCTCCTACAACAACCACCAATCTGTTGTCGAAGATTATGTGTGACTCAATTCCTGGATAGCTCTCGTTTGGTTTGTATGAGAGTGCCACATCAATCTTTTCCTCGTTTACCATTTTCATCAATGTTTCCATTGAGTGACAGTAGAGGTTTATCTTTATTCCTGGATGAGTCTTATAGAAGTCAAGTACCGTCTCTTTAAGTAGAGGAAGGAATGTATATGTTGAACCGATGTTTAGTTCGCCAACCTCAAGTCCTTTCACATCTTGGATTCGAGCGAAACAAGTGTCAGCTGCAGATAATGTGCGACGCGCCTCTGGAAGGAATGCTTCGCCTATATCGGTAAGACGTACATGGTGGGAGTTGCGTATTAGCAGTTCCACACCAAGCTCTGATTCCAACTGGCGAATTTGTTGTGACAGAGTACTTTGGGTGATGTGTAGTTGCCTTGCTGCTTCGCTGAAATTCATGAGCTCAGCAACGCGAGTGAAGTATTTCAACTGTCGTAATTCCATTCTCTTTGATAATTATGAATAATGATATTCTGTCTTCTTAAATCCGCTGCAAAGGTACATACTTTAAGGTAAATTGGCTATCTGTGATGTAAGTTTTATACGATTGCTACTATAGATAATGCCGATAGCAAAAGCCGATAGAAAGTATTGATAAAAGTGATTGCACATGCCGATTGCCACTATCGTAACAATCTATAAATTCTCGGATTTTGGTAATGATAATAGCCATACCTTTGCAACCGTAAAAGTAATAACAAAATAAAAATAGTAAGGAATATGTTGGCATGTATCATTGCTGCTGTGATCGTTATATCTTTAGGTTACACAGCTTATACCAAGGTTAAGAAGTATAATAAAACAAAGAAGTTCACGCTTGATGATGATTCTGTAATGCCAGAGTAAGTAAGGTCGTGTCTTACTTGCTTACCCCCAGTACCAATGGGTGTAGCCTGCAATTACATTCTTGTATCGGTAGATGGCAGTATCAACAGGGGTACCTTTGGCTGAATATTGACATTGCTCGACAGTTATGCTGTCGGGCATTTCTTTTGTTGGCTTGATACTTGAATAGTGGAACTCGTGACCACGGAAAGTCTTACCGTCCACTTCCATAGTGCGATAACCGAGATGGAGCTTTGCGCCCTCCATAGTTGCCTCGAATGGGAGGACATCACACATCTGTGTGCCGTCTATGTTTTTGCAAAGGTACATGAATCCACCACATTCCGCAAATATCGTGCCTCCTTGTTCTGCAAAGTTCTTGATGCTCTGGCGCATACCCTCATTCTCTGCCAGTTCTTTGGCAAAGAGTTCCGGATAACCTCCAGGGAGGTAGAGCAGGTCACATTCAGGTAGTTCCTTGTCGTGGAGGGGCGAGAAGAAACGTATCTCTCCCTTGCATGCCAATGCGTCGATGTTTGCCTTGTAGGTAAAGTTGAAAGCCTCGTCCTTTGCCACAGCAATTACCGATATTGGTGTTTCGCCACAGACGGATGAGATGAATGAGTTTTCTGTCTCCTTGTCTTCGTGGCAGTTGCTGGAGACGGTGTCTTTAGTCTTGTCGCCATGCGGATAGTCGGGAAGCATGTCAAGGTTAATGTGTTTCTTTATCTCTTCTGCCGACAGACAAATAAGTCTTTCTGTTTCCTCCTTTGCTGAGATTGTAAGACCGAGGTGTCTGCCGGGAATGTTGAGGCTCGGATTCTTCGGCATGTAGCCTAGGCAAGGAACACCGGCATCTTCACATGCTTCCTTTAGGAAGGCATAGTGATTCTCAGATGCCACCATGTTGAATATCACTCCTGCAATCCTTATCTTTTCATTAAAATGAGAGAATCCGTATATCAAGGGAGCAACACTATAAGCCACACTCTTGGCGTTGACAACAAGTATGACAGGAAGGTCGAGCATCATGGCAATCTCGCCACAGCTACCATGCCACTTGTCATAGCCGTCAAGTAATCCCATGACACCCTCCACGACACATGCGTCTGCTCCTTTGCCATAGTGGGCGAACAGGTCTTTCACATGCTCCTCTCCACCCATCCATGTGTCAAGGTTTACGGATTCTGTGCCAGAAGCGAGAGAGTGGAACATTGGGTCGATGTAGTCTGGTCCGCACTTGAATGGTTGTACCTTCAAGCCCATGTCCCTGAGGGCTCTCATGATACCCATAGTAATGGTTGTCTTACCACTATTTGATGTTGCTGCCGCTATAAGGAATCCTTTCATTTTTGTATTATCATTAGTGAGAAGTATGGGAATGTCATGCCTCTCAGAATTTCTATATCATTATTATACTCCTGGTCACTCATTCCGATATTACGGAAATAATGATAGTGGTACTCCGGATGCATGTCCATGCACTTGTGTACCGCCTCTGTTGCCATTGACAGTTTCATGATTACCAGGTTTGTGCCATTCTCCACAAGGTGTGCCAACTCGTCAGCAGTAGTGTCGCCAGGGATGATAAGCAGACGTTCGTTCAGTTTCACGAGGTGGAGGTTGGCGATGGCTCCTGCACCTATGAAAGAAGGAATGCCGGCATGCTGGTGGCAATGGATGCCCTGAGATGTCAGCATGTCCATCACATAGTGCGAAGTTGCGAAGATGCCTGTGTCGCCCTCTGTGGCGATGGCAATACTCTTGCCCTGATTGTATAGTATCTGTACCTGTTGTGCAAGGTTGCTATACACCTCCATCACTTTGTCCCTGTTTTTCAGCATAGGGGTATCAATGACAGTAACCTTGCTCTTGTCCGTCAACTCGTAGAGGGTGTCGGCACAATGGGAAGTACCATGTGAACCGAAACAGAAGATTGTGTCTGCTGCTTCTATGACCTTTGCGTTTCCGAGAGTCACATTGTCGATGCCTCCAGGACCAAGCGATATGAAATGTACTATGTTTGAATTGCTATTTGTCATCTTTGATAAGTATGATGTTGAGAGTGCCGTCAGGGAAAACTGTTCGGCAATGTTCATAGCAGCATTGCTTAATCTTGTCGAAAAACTCTTGTGGCATTATGTCCCACAGTTCACGGGCAAGGGTTATGCCATCAATCTTGTCAGCGTTGTTGCCGGCAAGAGATTTGAGGAACTCCTTGTTCATTGTCACCTTATGGGAATGGGTGTCGAGATGTCCTTCTGCCAGTTTCACCGCCTTGCCTATCATGATGCCGAGTGTCACATTGATGAATCCCATCTCGTGGGCAATCTTAAGAACCTCGCCTATGAAATTACCATAGTGAATGATACGGACCCTCTCCCCCGACCCCTCCCCCATGATTGGGAGGGGAGAGGCCATCCGGATGCTTCCCTGTATGTCTGTATTATCATTGAGGTGGGATGCCTGAAAGAGAATTGATTGGATCTTCTCCTCCGCTTTCTTTCCCGATACGAAAGCTATGTGTTCACAACCTATCGCCTTTGCTACCTCTATTTCACGTCTTATGCTTTGAACAAAAGCCTCGTTGCTTAGAGGTGACACTATACCCGATGTGCCGATGATGCTGATACCTCCGACGACACCAACCTTGGAGTTGAAAGTGCGCTTGGCAAGTTCTTCACCGCCCTCCACACTTATTGTCACGTCATAATCTTTGTCGGATAAGGCGCGAATCTCGTCAGTCATCATCTTGCGAGGTGTATTATTGATGGCGGGACCTCCAACCTCAAGTCCAAGGCCTGGAAGGGTGACTGTACCAACGCCAGGACCCCCAAAGAAACGAATCTTATGGACCCTATCCCCCGACCCATCCCCCATAATTGGAAGGGGAGTGCCGTCCGGATAGTTCTTTATGCGTGAATGTACCCTGCATCCATTTGTCACGTCTGGGTCATCACCAGCATCTTTTACCACGATACTCTCTGCGTATCCGTTGCCGATGATAGTGTCCTCTACCGGTATGGTAAGAATCTCACCGTCAGGTAGTGCAAAACTTACCTCGTCCTGTGCCTCACCTGTGAGCAGGGCAAGAAGAGCTGCTTTCGTTGCAGCCGTTGCACATGCTCCCGTCGTTATTCCTGTTCGCAGAGGAAAGAAATCCTTCGTGATTGCTTCGACAGCCCTTCGTAATGTGTGTCTGCCGGTTACTATGATAAATGAAGAGGGTAGAGTCGGAGGCTCAATGATGAAGATCTTCATGCCAAGTTGCCTTGCCGCCTCAATCTTTGCTGGCATGCCACCTGTCTTGCCAGAGTCCTTTGTTATGATGGCATCAGCATCTATGCCTTGCATTGTCTTCACCTCGTCTTCTATTCTTGGGAGCGTGTTGTCCTCGTTATAGAAGACGAGGTGGTCTTCAGGAAAGTCACTTCTTCGGGCAATCTCGATGCTTTCCTCACGATGGAGGATGCGGAAGAAAGTCTCGTGCTTTGTCCAAAAGTCCTTCAACTTGCTTATGGTGTTTGCTCCTGACAGGGCGAGAAGACGTGTCACGCCTTGCTCTTCCATTGCTGTGATTGCCTCCTGATAATTCTTGCAGTATGTTGCTCCTTCAACTATTTGGGAGAATGTGCGCTGGAGTCGTATGACAGGGATGCCCAATATCGTGGATGCCTCTGCAATGGTGTTATGCAGATTGGTGGCAAAGGGGTGCGCAGCATCTACAAGACACACTATACCATGTTCCTTGCTGAATGTTACGATGTCGTCCTTTGTCATTGCTCCAGATAGTCGTACGCCATTATGCATCTGTACCTCTTGCAACTCAGACTTTGTACTGTAATAGAACGGTTTACCCGCATCGTCAAGTGTCTCTGCTGCAATGCGTCCTTCCGTTGTTCCTCCGAATATAAGAATCATAAAGCAAAGGTAATGAAAAATTTGATGTAATAATGCAGTGAAATCTGTATTTTTGTGTATATTTGTCGCATTAAAAAGACTAACTTAATTAACCGCATGAATAAAACACTAACTTTTTTTGCTTTGATGTTCTCTCTCACCATGGGGGCACAGAATAACAGGGAATCTGTCCTTCTCAATGAGGGATGGCGATTCTCCTTGGGTAATGCCAGCGATCCTGCAAAAGACTTTGGTAATGGAACCGAATACTTCAATTATCTCACCAAGGCGCACTCTATACATAATGAGGGACCTTATTCCGACAAGTTTGATGATTCTGCATGGCAGGAGGTGCGTGTGCCTCACGACTGGGTGACAACATTGCCTTACGCAAGTAATGCCAGTCATTCGCATGGATATAAGGCAGTAGGGTATAGGTTTCCGGAAACGAGTGTGGGATGGTACAGAAAGATTATTCATGTAGGTAAGGAGGACATGGGTAAGCATCTCATGCTCCGCTTTGATGGTATCTTCCGTGATGCCAAGGTATGGTTCAATGGTGTGTATATGGGTACGGAACCAAGTGGATATGCCACTCAGGTGTACGACGTGAGTGACTATGTGAACTATGATGGCGACAACCTTATCTGTGTACGTGCTGACGCAACATTCGAGGAGGGCTGGTTCTATGAGGGTGCCGGTATCTATCGTGATGTATGGCTTGAGAAGAGGTCAGAGGTCGGTGTGGCACCTTTTGGTACATTCGTCTATTCTGACATACATAGTCCTTACCAGAGTGCTGTCATGACTGTTGAGACAGAGGTAAACAACGCCTCGCTTAAAGGACAGAGTTGTACGGTTATGCAGAAACTGGTAGATGCGGAAGGCAAAGAAATAGCACATTCTGAGTTGTCTCGTCTTACCCTTGCCGCAAAGCAGACAGGCAGTTGTAAACAGATTATGAAGGTGCAGAACCCTCATCTTTGGAGCATAGACGCCCCTTACTTATATAAGGTTATTACTACGATTAGTGTTGATGGAAACGTGGTGGACGAGTATTCTACCACAACAGGTATTCGTGAGGTGGTATTCGATGCAGAGAAGGGATTTATGCTTAATGGAAAGCAGATGAAACTGAAGGGCGTGAACTGCCATCAGGATCATGCTGGAGTGGGTGCTGCCATTCCTGATGCCTTACAGGCATATCGTATTAGGGCGTTGAAGGAGTTTGGCTGTAATGCCTACCGCGCCTCACATAACCCTATGACTCCAGCCTTGCTTGACATCTGCGACAGGGAGGGTATTCTATGTATTGATGAGAACAGGCTTATGGGTGTTAATGCCGAACATTTGCGCCAACTTGAGATGATGATTAAACGTGACCGCAACCACCCTTCTGTCATTCTCTGGAGTGATGGTAATGAGGAGTGGGGACTTGAGAATAATGACATGGGTGTACGTATCGCCGCATCAATGCGTGAATACACTCACCTGCTTGACCCTACACGTCACTCTACAGCTGCCAACGCTGGTGGTACTGAACTGATAAAGTCACTTGACGTGGTCGGTTTTAACTATATCATACAGAACGATGTGATGAACCGTCATAAGCAGCACCCTGACTGGAAGATTGTAGGTACGGAAGAAACTTCTGGTTGCGGTACACGTGGCGTGTATGAGTTCATGAAAGATGAGAAGAAGGCTGAAGGTCACATGCAGAGCATCAACCGTAGTGGTGAGAAAGGTGTGATGAATGTGATTGAGAGAGGTTGGAGGTTCTATGCAGAGAATGAGTGGGCTGCTGGTGTGTTCTACTGGACAGGTTTCGACTATCGTGGAGAGCCTACTCCTTTCGGCTATCCTGCAACAGACTCTGAGTTCGGTATCTTGGATTATTGTGGATTCTGGAAAGATGAGGCTTGGTATTTGCAGTCATGGTGGACAGATAAGACTACGCTCCATGTGTTTCCTCATTGGAACCTTCAGGGACATGAAGGTGAAGAAGTTGATGTGTGGGTGTATAGCAACTGTGAAGAAGTTGAACTCGTTGTCAACGGCAAGAAACTGGAGCGCAAGCAGATGCCTAAGAATGGTCATCTCTCATGGAAGACCGTCTATCAGCCTGGCAAGGTCATTGCAAGGGGATATACGGGAGGTAAGCTTGTGAAGACAGACGTGGTGGAGACAACGGGTGTAGCAGCGAAGATGCAGATTAAGGCTGACCGTACAAGTATATCTGCAGATGGGCGTGATGTGGCTGTCATGAACATCTCCATGCTTGATGCGAAGGGTAGATTTGTACCAGATGCCAGCAATGGTCTTACCTTTACCCTTGAGGGAGAGGGCAGAATCATTGGTGTGGGCAATGGCGATCCTGCTTACCTGGGTGAGGACCACCCAAAGGATATTAATTGCAAGTCGTTCAGCATACCTGCCTTCAATGGCTGTGCACAGGTCATTGTCCAGAGTACAAAGCAGCAAGGTGGTGTCGTTGTCACTTGTTCTGCTGATGGTGTGAAGGCTGCAAAGGTGGCGCTTGAGACAAAGTAAGTAGGTGCGACAGGATATTAAACTCAATAGGCTTTGCCATGTCAAATAATCACTTTATCTTTGTTTGTAAATAAGTAATGGAAAAAAACAATAGAATATGAATATAAAGAAAATATACACGGTTGCCCTTGTGCTGGCCCTCTCGGCTGCACCAATGGGTGGAATCAGCGCTGCGAATATAGCAGATGGCGTGAAGACAGAGAATGTCTTCAAGGTGAATAATCCTGACTTCCAGAAGAGCCCTTACAGTGGTATGACACGTAAGCATTGGATAGAGGCTGGTGAGTACCTTCTTGGTGGTGCATTTAGCTATATCCATTGCCTTGATGATCCGATGTATTTCCCAAAGCAGCTGGATAAGACTTATCCTGCCAATGAGGGTGCCGCTAAGACTGCCAAGCTTGAGGGATTGGCACGTACACTCTTTGTTGCAGCACCTTTGCTCCGTAACAATCCTAATCTTGAATATAACGGAATAAAGGTGGCAGACTATTATCGTCACCAGCTTATCAGTATATCCAACCCAGATAGCAAGCATTACATTGCTCACCGTACAGGAGGAGCAAGTCAGACGCTCCTTGAACTCGGTTCACTTGCCATCTCTATGAAGGCAGCACCAGACGTGTTATGGAACCCGCTCACAAAGGAACAGAAGGATGCTCTTGCGGCTACTATGCTCAGCTATGGTGAAGGTCCTTCTATCGGTTCAAACTGGATGTTCTTCAACGTATTCATTCAGTCGTTCCTCAAGGATCAGGGCTATAAGGTGGATGAGAAGAAGATGGTAGACTGGCTCAACAAACTCGTGGAGCGTTACCGTGGTGAGGGATGGTACAATGATGCTCCAGCATACGACTATTATAGTATGTGGGCATACCAGAGTTACGGACCTCTATGGGCAGAGTTCTTTGGCAAGAAGATGAAACCATCTGCAGAGTCTGGTCTTCCTTCGGATGTATATCAGAAGATCTCAGAGAAGATACTTAAGAATGAGCATGACCTCGTGAATAACTATCCTTACATGTTTGCTCGTGACGGAAGAATGAATATGTGGGGACGTAGCATATGCTACCGTTTTGCGGCTGTCACTCCACTTCCTATACTTGAGTATGGTGGTTTTGATGACGTGAACTATGGTTGGATGCGTCGCATCGCTTCAGCCTCACTTCTTCAGTTCATGGCTAATCCAGAGTTCCTTGAGAATGGTGTACCTACAATGGGATTCTATGGTCAGTTTGCCCCTGCTGTACAGATTTACAGTTGTCGTGGTAGCGTGTACTGGATAGGCAAGGCTTTCCTTGGTCTTCTCCTTCCAGAGAATTCAAAGTACTGGAGTGCAACAGAGAATGAGGGACCTTGGGAGAATGACATCAAGCCGGGCAAGGTGTATAACAAGTTCCAGCCAGCAACAGGTCTTCTTATCACCAACTACCCTAATTGTGGCGGTTCCGAGATGCGTTCTTGGTGCAAGGAATCTGTGGCGAGTGATTGGCAGAAGTTCCGTTCATCAGAGAACTACAACAAGCTTGCCTACAATACCGAGTTCCCATGGATGGCAGATGGTAGGAATGGCGAGATTTCAATGAACTATGGTACAAAGAACAAGAAGGGCGAGTGGGAGGTTCTCCGTCTCTACGACTTCAAGAGCTTTGAGAATGAGATATACAGACGTGATGCAGTACTTGAAACTGATGCCAAAGTGAAGTATCAGTTGGCAGACATCACTCTCCCTGATGGCATACTTCGTGTGGATAAGGTCAGCGTGGGTGAGGCAACAGACATTTGTCTCGGTCACTATACACTTGCTCAGTTGCCTAAGGGTACCTTCAGCGAGAAGAGCATGAAGGTAGGCAAGGGTAATGTTACAGTCTATAGTAACGGTGAGTATGAACTTGCCATGATACCACTCTATGGATGGTCGGATGTAGCAAAGGCAGTATATCCAAAGGGACTTCATCCAGTTAGCAAGACATGTCTGCTTCCTATTCTCAATGAGAGGGTAGAGAACAGCAAGGTTCTTGTCACTCTCCAGTTATGGAAGAAGATAGATAAGAATGGTGTAGGTTTCACTACCAAGGAACTCTCTCCTGTCTCATCTGTTAAGGTGTCAAAGGATAGCAATACTGTCACAGTCAAACTTGCTACTGGCACGAAGACGGTCTCATTTGGGGGCGTGAAATAAGAACTTCATGTTTCGCAAGTTTCACTTGGAAGGAGTTAATTAAGGGAAGTGAAAAGAAGTATGATTGTTCGTGAAAACGTTCTTATGTCAGCAGGGTATCGTCTTTTAACTCCTTGAGCGACGAAGGGACGATAACTTCTTTTAACTCCATTTACTCCTTAAAGTGAGCAAGTTAGGAACCTGCAAAACTTAAGTAAGAATTAAAAGGTTAATAGAAAAAATACTGAAATGATAGACCGTATAGCAGGATTATTAAGACTTGATGATTCCGCGGAGGAGAATGAAGTCATTGAAGGCATAGTACATGGAGTGAATTTCCGTGGTGCAAAACTGTGGATTCTTGTCATAGCGGTGTTTGTGGCATCGCTTGGATTGAATACTAACTCGGCAGCTGTAATCATAGGTGCGATGCTTATATCGCCTCTCATGGGACCTATCATTGGCATGGGACTTGGTGCAGGCATTTATGACTTCGACCTACTTCGACGCAGTTTCCGTAACTATATAGTCGCTACGGTTTTTAGTGTCCTTACTGCAACCGTGTATTTCCTCATTACCCCTCTTGCTGAGGCACAGAGCGAACTTCTTGCACGTACGTCACCAACAATCTATGACGTGCTGATTGCCCTCTGTGGAGGTCTTGCAGGAATAATAGCCTTGAGCAGTAAGAGTCAACGTACAGGAAATGTCATACCTGGTGTTGCCATTGCCACAGCACTTATGCCACCACTCTGTACTGTTGGCTTTGGAATTGCAACTGGTAACTGGGCATATGCCGCAGGAGCATTCTACCTGTTTATCATCAACACTATCTTCATTGCATTTGCCACATTGATAGGTGTGATGTTCATAATGAAGTTTAAGAAGAAACAGTTGATAGATAAAGAAGTACGCCTTAAGCGAATAATCTATGCCATTGCTTTTGTGACAATAATACCGGCTATACTGCTTACCGTGAGACTTGTACGTGAGAGTTACTTTGAGCAGCATGTCACTCGTTTTGTACATCATGAACTTCACTTCCCGATGACACAGGTCATATCACATGAGGTAGATTTTAAGAAACGTGAGATTAGTGTTGTACTGATAGGTAATGAGGTAGATTCCGCATCTATCAAGATTGCTCGTGAACGTCTTCCATTATATAAACTGGAGGGAGCATCGCTCAATGTTATCCAGGGTTCACAAGGTGCAGGTGTCAAGGCATTCAATGAAAAACTTATTGCAGGAAACAAGGAGTTACATAATGCTGAGGCGGTCATAGCACAGCAACAGGCGGTGATAACTGACCTTGAACAGAAGTTGCAGACGTATACAAAGTCGGGTGAATTGGCACCTCAGCTTCTCCGTGAGGTCAAGGTTTTGTATCCTCACGTGGAAAGTCTTTCTGTGTCGAGAGGGACAACAGCAGTTGCTGATAGTACGATGGAGCGCATGTTCATCATCCTCTCATCTGAGACTCCTATCTCTAACCTTGAACTTGAGAACATCACAAAGTGGTTCAAGGAACGCACGGGAGAGGATGTTGTTGTAAGGTTATGAGACTTTAGAGTTTTAGGTCGCTTCGCTGATGAGGTTATGAGGTTTGTTACTCTGTTAGGCTTTTGTCCTATGGTATCGAACCTTATAACCTCACCTTTTTATAACCTTAAAGTCCAGTTAGTCGTACTTGATTTTTTGCCGCAAGAAGCTCCTTTTGTCCATCGTAGTAAACTCGTAGTAAACCCTCTTTGCTTACGACCTGCTTACGACAATTGTCGTAAGCAGGTCGTAAGCAAAACGTGTTCACATGCTGTTTTGATAGGAGTATAAAAGTATGTGGTGCCCTGTTTGTTGTACTTGACTCAGCTTGAGAAAACAATCACTATAAACTGGACACCCTAATAGTTTTCGTCGAATTCAGATTAATTTACAAAAATCCTAAAAAAATGCTTCTTTTGAGGGAACAAAACAATTAACTTTGCGTCTTATGTGTGAAGGACCTTCAAAAAGGGGCATCACGGATGAACCTTATGTACCGAAAATAACAACCTGAAAACAGACAATGGATAAAGAATCGTTTAACATAATAGCTCACAGACTTCGGCCGCAGATGTATGCCCAATGTCTTCGCCTCCTTAAAGATGAAGATGAGGCAGAAGATGCTACACAGGATGCATTGCTGAAGATGTGGGTGATAAGAGAGCGGCTTCAGCACTATAAGTCGGTTGATGCTCTTGCCATTGCCATCTGTAAGAATCTAAGTATTTCAAGATTGCGAAAACGGAAGGTCCAAACAATCGAACTGAGCGAGGAACTGCACCATATCTCTACTCACGATGCTCAGTCGATAATGGAGGAAACTGAAGATCGGGGATGGTTGGCTGATACCATAAATGGATTGCCTGCATCACAGATGACAATACTGAAGATGAGTCAACAGGATGGACTTGAGAATAAGGATATTGCTGAGATGCTCGGAATAAGTGAAACGACAGTAAGAACAACACTCTGCAAGGCGAGAAAGAATCTTCTTCTTGCACTCAAACAATCAAAAGGTAAGTAATATGACACGAAACATAGATGATATTCGCAGGCTTCTCGACCTCTATATGGAGGGTGAGAACAGTCAGGAGGAACTTAGCGACATTGAACAGTTCTTCCGTGAGACGAGAAATCTCCCTGAGGATTTAGAAATATTCAGGTCAATGTTTGATGTGATTGCTGAACCGTCAGAAGTGCCAACACAGGAAGAGCTTGGCAACTTCTGCAAGGCAAATGGTGTGGAACTTTCTCCTGTTTCTTCTGTTCATAACAAGTTGCAAGAGGGTGGGGTGAGTGTCCCTCTGAAACCTAAGATTGCTTCTGTGTGGTGGCGAATTGCTGCTGTTGCTGCATCTGTCATTCTTGTCATTATTCTTTATACTTCTGGCATCTTTTCAATAGGTGTTGATGAACAAAAACAGTTAGTTGATAATGATACCACCAAGACTAATGTGGTACAAGAGGTGGAACGAGCAATTTATGACACACCACGCTATGAAATGGCAAAAGTAGAACCAAAGAAAGCAATATCAAAAGCACAGATGACTCGTATGAATACTGCTCATTCTGAACAGGATGATACCGAGGATTTCGAGGACTATGATGAACCTCTGTATGAGGAGGATAATCTCTATGCACATGAGGAACGCATGTTAGAAATGGCAAAAGAGGATATGGAGGAATTTGAACGATCTGTTCTTGAAAACGGAAATGCATTCTTTGATGAACTTTTGGAAATGGCAGCATCAAAAAATTATTAATTATTGACAGAAAGTCGGTTTAATTCTTTAAGATAATGAAAAAGACACTATATGTTGTGATGATGTTTTGCTCTGTTGTTGCAAATGCACAGGGCTTGAATAATGGAATGTCAGTTGACAAAATCCGCGGAAAGATTGTCAGTACTTTCGAAAAGGCTGCAAATGTTAAGACAGAAGATCGATACTCAATAGCAAGTGATCATTATACTATATTTAACTGTTCGGAATCCTATGGAATGTCTATGCAATCAATGAGTGGAAGAATGCTTGATGACAAGGAAGAAGGTGACAGAAGACTGCATATGGAGGAAAAGCAACTTAATCCCTTTGTGGATATTTTCTCGTCTATGTTTGGAGAGTGTAGCGTATATTGCCCAAAGAGTTATAGTCTTGTTGTGCAGACACCTAAAGATAGTATTTATGATGATTTTGTGATTCCTATTGATACCTTGCAAATGGGCATTAGATTGGCTATGCATAAGGATTCTGATACAAAAAAGAGTGCTGGTGCATTTAGTGAATGGTTTTCGTTTAACATGACTCGTGTGACAGACCTAAGAGTTCCTTTTTTTCATAGTTTGAATGCGAGATATGAGGTGGAACCAGAGTATATGCCAACAGAGAAGAGTAATGCAGAGAATGTAGCAGAGGTTCATAGGATAATTAGTGACTTCCTTAGTAATGAGAAGACAGTAAAGGTATATGATATCAAATACGAAACTGACGATGTTTATGCTGCGGAAGGTTTCAGACATCCCAGAAAGGAGGCTGTACGAATGGAGGGAAAGCATTATTTTATTTCTGGTGATAGAGAACAAATAACAGGTAAAGCTTTGGAATTTGTTGAAAGAATGAAGGTTTTTGCGCGTAAAACTCCTAACATGTGTGTTTTCACACACATCAATAACAAGAGGAGATTTGTCGAGAAAGAGTCAGATGAAGATGTTTTGCGATCAAAAATTTTTAGAGATGGAACTCCTGGTTCAAAAGAACAATTAATACAACTTGGGTTTGATGAGAATGGACTTCATATTTTGGATGCAAAAGTGATGGAAAGCAATTATTCTACGGTACCAACAAAATGGATGAAGATAAAATCCATACGCGGAAACAAGGTTAAGTGGATTGAAGAACTTGAACCTTAAGCCCCAGTTTGTGTTTGACGAAAAAAGAAAGCAACCAAGTTCATGCTTGGCTGCTTTCTTTTTGCTTGGTTATGAAAATTATAAGGCATTTAATGCCAATTAACTTATTAGATGAAATTGCCCATTATTCGGACAGGTTAAAGTCTTTTCATGTGACAAACGAGCAGGTTCTCGTTGTCGTCATAAAGGTGCATTCCGTTGCCCTCGCAGTAGCGGAACATCTTACAGTCGGCACATTCGCCTTTGTGTGCCCATTCCCTGTTGCGGTACTTTTCAAAACGGTTTTCCCATACATCCCAGAAGTCATCCTTATAGATGTTTCCCTGGTGGAAATTGCTACGGATACTTGTACAGCCGGAGATGCTTCCGTCGATAAGAATAGAGGCACAATGTATTCCTGCTATACATTCGAAGAAATTGTCACGAACCTCTCTTTCATATTCACCAAGAAATCCTTCACAACCGTAACTTGCCCTTATCAATCCCTCCTGTCGGGTAGATTTTATGAAATCCATCATGTGCCGGAAGTCTTGGTTGGACAGTTGGAACTCCTGATATTGCTTTGCTCTTCCGACTGGGAATATGGTGAAAAGACGCCATCTCCTTACTCCGTTTTGGTAAAGCATGTCCTTGAGTTCTGGTAGGTAATGGATATTCCTACCATTTACGCATGTGACAATATCCCATTTGATATTCTTCGTTTGTGATAACAGGTTGATAGCCCTCATGGCATTTGTAAAACTATCCTCGTGTCCTCGCATCCAGTTATGGTCTTCTTCCATTCCGTCAAGGCTGATAGTGACGCTTCTTAATCCAGCATTAAGTAACGACTTGAGTCGTTCCTCATTAAGTAGCATTCCGTTTGTGACCATTCCCCATGGATATTCTCGTTTGTAGAGCTCTTTTCCTATGGTTTCAAGGTCTTTACGCATGAGTGGTTCCCCTCCAGTAAAGACAATCATGGTCTTGTGAGTATCAACATGTGGCGTGATGCTGTCAATGGCCTTAAGGAAATCTTCCATTGGCATATCCGATATTTCCGAACATGTCTTGCAGTCACTTCCGCAATGTTTGCACTTAAGGTTGCAACGCAATGTGCATTCCCACATTATATAATTGAGGTTATGCAACTTTGCATTGTTCTTTTTCATCTGTCGGTGCATCTCAAGTGCAATGCGCTTCTTAATGGAAATGTTTGCCATTTGTTATTTTGCCTTTTTCTTAAGCTTAAAGTCAACGTCGTTTGAATATGTACCCTCGAACCAATGGCCATCTCCTTCCTTTACTTTCTGAGGAACAACCTTTACTGTGTCATTCTCATAAGTGTCGGTTGGGTCATTGGCAATAATTACTATTTCTTGTGAACCAATGAAAATATCTTCTTTTTTATATGTGTAACTACCGTCAGCAGCAGTTTTTATAGTATCGTTAGGTCTTTCTGGTCTTTGAATGATGACATTTTCATCCTTGATACTCTGACCATTCTCGTCTGTGACAGTTCCATTCAACTCATATGTAGCATGTGGACAACCATATTCTACTGTGCCTCCTTCCTCATCTCCGCATGATGTGAAACCAAATAAGGATAATACGATACCCAGGATGCTGTTAAATAGCATCAGCCATTTGTTTTGAATTGTTTTCATAATTAATAGTTAATTTGAGTTTTTGCTAGTTAAAGCGTTGAAAAATGCGAGTTTTTAATAATTCAATGCAAAGGTAATTCTTTTTTTGAAAACAGGGCGGTAAAACATGAGAAAAAGCACTTTTTGGAATAATGTTGTGGTAAGGGTACTATTGCTAATTCCAGATTACACTTCTTTGTAACGAATAATTGACTTTTATTAAAAAAGCAAGAAAAGTTCATTTGATGTTTATCGAAAACTTGTGAAAAAGGCATCAAATGCTTATCTTTGATTTGTAATTTGGAGACACTCCCAATCCCGTATTTCCAGAGGGGGTGAGATAAGATTTTCGAGTGAGAAAAATTGATGCTCATCAGCGAAAGAAATATAAAGGATTACGAAGGGATTACGAAGGAATGTCGAAGGATTTGACGGGGAAAATACCCCCTGTACGTATCCCTCTTTATTTATAAGTGAAAGTTTCATGACGAACCAACGATTACATCCGATAATGCTTGTAGGAACTGGTAGCGATGTTGGCAAGAGTGTTCTTGCCACAGCTCTATGCCGCATATTCCTTCAGGATGGCTATGCTCCTGCCCCTTTCAAGGCGCAGAACATGGCTCTCAATTCGTACGCTACTCCTGATGGATATGAGATAGGACGTGCGCAAGCTGTTCAGGCAGAAGCGGCACGTCTTGCTCCTCATACGGACATGAATCCGCTGCTCCTTAAACCTAACTCAGAACATACTACTCAGGTGGTGTTGAACGGTAAACCTATCGGTAACCGTTCTGCCTATTCCTATTTCCGTAAGGAGGGTAGGGAGGAACTGCGCCAGGCTGTGAATGATGCTTTCGACCGTCTTTCTGTCAAGTATAACCCGATTGTCATGGAAGGGGCTGGTAGTGTGTCGGAGATTAATCTCCGCGACTCTGATCTTGTGAATATGCCAATGGCACGTCATGCTGATGCGGATGTGATTCTCGTGGCAGACATAGATAGGGGTGGCGTGTTTGCAAGTGTTTATGGTAGTATCATGTTGCAGACACCAGAGGATAAGGCACGTATCAAGGGCATCATCGTTAATAAGTTTCGTGGAGACCTGCGCCTCTTTGAGGAGGGCAGGAAGATGATGGAGGACCTGTGTGGTGTTCCTGTGCTTGGCGTGGTGCCTATGTTCAAGGACATCGTGATAGAGGAAGAGGATAGCGTGGAACTGGAAAGGAAGAGAAAGACTCTCTCCCCATCTCTTATCAGTGGTGATGGAGACAATACAGTTCAATGTCGTCCTGTTCAGATTGCTGTTGTTCTCCTTCGTCATATCTCCAATTTCACAGATTTCGACATTCTGGAGAGAGATGAACGTGTAAATCTCTTCTATACTAATAATGTGAAGGATATTGAAGCTGCAGACATTATCATCCTTCCGGGAACAAAGGCGACACTTGATGACCTGTATGAACTCCGTCGTAATGGTGTGGCACAGGCTGTTATCCGTGCCCATAAGGATGGTAAGACTGTGATAGGTATCTGTGGCGGTTACCAGATGCTTGGACAGATGGTCATGGATCCTGATGGTGTGGAGGGTAGTCTCCCTCAGTTGCCAGGACTAGGACTTTTGCCAACGGAGACGGTAATGACTGCGGAAAAGACAACAGAGCAGGTGGAGTTCATGTTTGACGGACAGCGGTGCAAGGGATATGAGATACATCAGGGACGGACAAGGCTTGCTCAGAGCCTCTCCCCTGATCTTCAACGGACCCTCTCCCCAACCCTCCCCCTCTATAGGGAGGGAGACCATGCGGAACAGGGTGAATGTGCCAGTATGTCTGGTTCGGAGCAACAATGTTGCGCCGACTCAACTCTTCCGCTCATCCTTCAGGTGGACCATTGCATAGGTACTTATGTACATGGAGTGCTTGATAACCCTGCTGTCATTGACCACATTCTTACGCCTTATATAATAGAGGGGGCAAAGAGAAGTCAGGAACAGCTTACGGTAGAGGAGTTCAAGGACAGGCAGTATGACCTCCTTGCCGAGCATGTGAGGAGGTATGTCGACATAGATAAACTCTATGAGATAATGAGTTCAAGTAATAGTTAACAATTAGTAATTGCCATTCGGGGTTGATTTTCCACCTTGTTCCGGATGGTTCCCCCTCCCTTCAGGGAGGGACGGGGTGGGTCTTTTCATATGCTAAACGGTCACGGCGACGATTTATATAAGTATAAGGACATTCGTATCAATTTTAGTTCGAATGTCTATAATCATTTTGATCATGAGGGTTTGTTCTGCCATCTTGCAGACAAGCTCGATAATGTTGTGGCTTATCCAGAACCAGCACCTTACTCTCTGGAGGAGGAACTGTCGATGGTTCTTGGAATCGGAAGCGAGAATGTGTGTGTGACTAATGGTGCAACAGAGGCAATCTATCTTATTGCACAGACGTATCGTAGGAGTAAAACAGCCATTCTCATGCCTACATTCTCCGAATATGCAGATGCCTGTAGGGTACATGAACATCAGTTGTGCAACATCTTTGCCCTTGACCAGATACCGGAGAGGGCGCAGATGGTGTGGATGTGTAATCCTAATAATCCTACCGGGACAGTCATAGATAAGGATGAACTCCTTGAGTGCTTCAAGAAGAATGAGGATACACTCTTTGTACTTGATGCAAGTTATGCTCCATTTACACAGAAACCTCTCATTACGCCTTCAGAAGCAGTTGAACTGCCCAATGTGATTATGCTGCATAGCATGACAAAGGAGTATGCTATTCCTGGTTTGCGCTTAGGGTATATTACTGCTAATGCCGGTGTACTTCAGCGTATAAAGCTCCAGCGTATGCCATGGTCAGTTAATAGTGTGGCTATAGAGGCAGGACATTATCTCCTTTCGCATGGTGATGAGTTTCGTCTTGATTTAGATGCTCTATTGAAAGAACGTGCAAGAATGGTGGAGCAGTTCCATAAACTTGGTTGTATAGAGTGCTGGCCATCCGATACACATATTATATTATGTAAGTTAAGAATGGGGAAAGCATCTGCTTTGAAAGATTTCTTGGCAAAGGAACATGGAATTTTGATTCGTGATGCGAGCAATTTTGAAGGTCTTGACAGCTCTTTTTTCAGGATTGCGGTGCAAGAAAAGGAGGAAAATGATGAATTGATAGAGGCAATTTGCGACTGGATATTTAATGGATAGCGTTGCTTAATGTCAATGCAATGTATTCTAATGGTCGAATAAACGTGTCTATAATGGCAGAAAAGGGTTTTTCCTACAAGATTTTTTTTGCCGGTATTTGAAATTTGCTCTAACTTTGCAACGCAATAATAATTAAGCGAGGAGATTCCGAAAACCTCGCAGTTTGATATTTCTAGTGGTAAAAAGAAAAGAGTAGGAAAAGGAAAAAACAAAACAAGAAAATTATGAAGAAGTTTATTCTTGCTGCTATCGTTGCAGCTACTTCAATCTGCGCTAATGCACAGGTATGGATGGGTGGATCACTCGGATTTGATGTTGTTAATCCAGAGGGTGATAAGAACAACACAACAAATTTCTCTATTGCTCCAGTCGTAGGTTATTCTCTTTCTGAGAAATGGGATATCGCTTTGGAATTTGGTTACAAGAGTCAGTCATATGAGAATGATGCTCTTTCTACAAAGGATAATTTCTATGTTGCTCCTTTTGCTCGTTACAACTTCGCTAAGTGTGGTATCGCTACATTCTTCGTTGATGGTGGTTTTGCATTTGGTTCATCAGAGATGTCTGTTGATAGTGAGGGTTGTGTAAATAATTATGAAGATAAGTCTACTTTCCAGATTGGTCTTCGTCCAGGTGTAAAGGTTGAGCTCTCTCACAAGGTTGAACTTGATGCTAAGCTTGGTTGGTTAGGTTACCGTTCTGTTACAGATGTTAAGTCAAGATATGGCTTCAATGTAAACAACGAGGCTCTTTCATTCGGTATGACTTGGAAGTTCTAATCGTTGATATTTAGAGTACATTATATAAAGACTGGCAAAATCTTCGGATTTTGTCAGTCTTTCTTTTTATGTGTAGTATTTATTACGTACATTTGCTGTCTAAAAAAATAATTGACTTATGGTGTATGACGTACTTATAGTTCTTTTGCCATTGTTGTTCGGCTGGCTATTGGATCTTGCTTTTGGTGATCCAGAAACTCTTCCTCATCCTGTGGTATGGATGGGTAAGTGGATTGCTTTTGGAGAAAGGAACCTGAATCAAGGCAAACATAGGATGGTAAAGGGTGCGGTATTCACGGTATGCAGTATAATCATGGTTTATCTGCTTACCTTATACATAATGCACATTGTCTTGCTTGCCAATGTGTTTATTGCTATGCCATTCTCCAGTCTGACCAATGTGTGGTGCATGAATGTCTTGTATGTCATTTTCTGTTCCATAGGAGTGTTCTATTGCCTTGCCGGTCATACACTCAGAAAGGAGGTACGAATGGTTTTCGAGGCAGTAGATAGGAGTGTGGAAGATGGTAGAAAACAGGTAGCGCGTATTGTTGGTCGTGATACAAGTGAATTGTCAGCCCATGAGTGTCGTACAGCTGCTCTTGAGACACTTGCCGAGAATCTGTCTGATGGTGTTGTTGCACCCTTGTTCTGGTATTTCCTTTTTGGTCTTCCGGGTATGATGGCGTATAAGATGATAAACACCTTCGATTCCATGATTGGTTATCATACAGAACGCTACAAGGATTTCGGTTGTTGGGCAGCAAGGATAGATGATGCAGCCAACTATGTGCCTGCTCGCCTTACTGCATTGCTAATGATTATTGCTTATAAGTTGATGTGCATGTGTGGATATATAAAGAAGGCGGGACGTGGTTTTGTCGAGTTGCTACGATTCATCGCATGCTTTGGTCCTAAACATGCTTCACCTAATTCCGGATGGCCAGAATCTGCACTTGCAGGTATACTTGACTGCCGTTTTGGAGGTCCTCATAATTATTTCGGAGAGTATTTCTATAAACCTTATATTGGTGAGAATGAGCGTGAACTAACAACGAGCGATATGCTCCTTTCTAATCGCATAACGCTCGTTGCAGAGATATTGATGGTATTACTATATTTCAATTACTGGATTCTCTTTCTCCTGTTGTTCTAATGTCCTCTTTAGTTCGTCTGTTGCAGAGAAAAGTACCCAGCGACTGACGATAAGTGGTGGGATGACAAAGAACCATGTTATGATAACGGTAGATCTGTGTGTGATGGATGACTCGTTGAGTCCATTGATACCTACGGTACAAAGCACTATTATGAGTGCTGCGCTGTATAGGAAATGTCGTAGGGCGAGATAACCGTAGGCATAGAACATCCTTCTTACAGGGTTGATATGGATGTTGACGTATAGTACCCATCCTGCAATGATGCATGTCACTACAGCAAGTGACTCTGTGACAATCTTTGCAAGGTATGCGATAAAGATCTCATCTGCAGACAACATAAGTGTGACTATAGGGTATATGCAGGTCAGGTAGAAGTCCAGACGGAAGAACAAACCGAATCGTGCCTTCGGAAATTTGGAGTCAAGGGCATTCATCGTCAGGACGAACCCTGCATAAATAGCAAGTTGAAGCCATGTGCAGACATTCGTATAGTACGACTGGATAATATTAGTCACCATAGGACTGATTTCGTGGCAATATACGTAGTTACGCATGAATGGTATCTTGAAAGCAAAGATGATGCTTTCAACTAACATCATAAATGAAAACAGCTTTAGTAAATCCCTTAGTCTCATAGTTTTTTCTTGCTTTTCTGCAAAGTTATGAAAACAAAATGGAATAAAATGTAACTTTGCAAAAAAATATCACAATGGTTATATCGTTCATAGTTTATTTCATGATTCTTTTTCTTGTTTCCCGACTTGTAGGAAGTAAGGACAATGATGCTTTTTTCCGTGGTAATCGTCAGTCGCCTTGGCCATTAGTTGCTTTTGGCATGGTGGGTGCCTCGTTCTCTGGTGTAACCTTCATCGGAGTGCCGGGTATGGTGATGAATGGAGACATGACATATCTGCAGATGTGCATGGGTTTCTTCTTCGGTTATCTTATCGTGGCATTCGTGCTATTGCCGCTATATTACAGGTTTGGGCTGACGTCAATATACGGTTATTTGGACAAGCGTTTCGGAAACAAGAGTTACAAGACAGGGGCATGGTTCTTCATCATATCCAAGCTGAGTTCCTCTGCAGCCAAGTTCTATGTAGCCTGCCTTATTTTGCATCAGTTCGTTTTTCAGGGCTATGGAATACCGTACTGGGCAAGTGTCATCGTGACATTGGCGTTTATATGGCTATACACTCGCAATAGTGGTATAAAGGCACTTGTATGGACAGATGCACTTCAGACTCTCTGTCTCATCATCGCCCTTCTACTTATAATGTATAAGGCTATTGATATGCTTGGCATGGGGGTAGGGGATGCTGTGAATGCAGTAGTTAGTGACTCTCATTCTCGCATCTTTGAGTTCTCGGACTTTGTCAGCAGACAGAATTTCTGGAAACAGTTCTTGAGTGGAGTGTTTGTTGTCATTGTGATGACAGGGCTTGACCAGGACATGATGCAGAAGAACCTTACGTGCAAGGATCTCCGTGCGGCACAGAAAGACATGTGTTCCTATGGTATCCTATTCATTCCTGTCAATGCCCTTTTCCTTGCGTTAGGTATCTTGTTGCTCATGCTCTATTCTCACCTTGGCATGGAGATACCTGCTAAGGGTGATGACTTGCTAACAGGAGTTGCTGCCACAGGAGTGATGGGCGGAGCAGTCATAGTGTTCTTCACCATAGGTGTTATAGCGAGTGCATTCTCAAGTGCAGATAGTGCCTTGACAGCTCTCACGACGTCTTTCTGTATTGATGTACTTGGCAAGGACATGAGTGATAAGGATAGTGAGAAGACAAGGTATCTGGTTCATATTTCAATGGTGATGGTATTTGTCCTCTTCACCCTTACGTTCAAGTGGATAGGCTCTAATAGTGTGATAGACCTAATCTATACACTTGTTAGTTACACATACGGGCCTTTGCTTGGAATGTATGCCTTTGGAATGATTACAAAGTTCATGCCAAATGAGAAGTTTGTACCTTTCATCGCCATAGCATCTCCTGTACTATGTTATCTTTTGGATTATTATACCTTGAACATGTATGGGTACAAGTTTGGCTACGAATTACTTGTCCTTAACGGATTACTTACCTTCTTAGGTCTTTGGTGCGTACGAAAGAGAAAGCTGGATTGATTCGTCTCATTGTGTCCTTCAAAATAATCAGCTTGCTGATAAAGGTTCGTGTTTCATAAACGTGTCAGCGGTTCGGTGACTATGAAAAAGTAAAGGGATATTGTCGTTCTGACAATATCCCTTTTCCTATAAATATATTGCGTTGCAATTAGATACTCTGTTCGACGTTCCACACGAAGGCACGGAGACCGAGGAGTGGATTGTCTACATCAAGTTTGCGAAGACGATTGAGAAGTGGAGTCACCTGTGAATCCTCAACGACAGTCAAGATTGCGCTGTTCATTGAAGGCCAAGCATGTGAACCGAGATGTGGCTCGCCTGTCTTAGTGCCACGGCCACCAGCCTGTTCGAGGATGGTGTAGCCGCGTGCGTTACTTGCATCAAGGGCATTCATGACATTGTCCTGATGTGCCTGATCATATGCTATAAATACTGTTTTCATACCTTATTAATGCTTAGTGTCGTGATGAATCAATTGCTCCTCTGCGCTGTGCTCATGCCAGTACTCGTCAAGTTCACGCTCTTCCCTAAGTTTGCGACGCTGGCGCTTGATACCGACTGCTCCGAAGATACAGAACATAGAAGGAACATAGATAAGTGTGAGGATAGTAGATACTGTAAGACCACCGATCACACTGATACCGAGTGGACGCCACATCTCTGCACCTACACCATGGCTAACTGCCATTGGCACCATACCGAGGACTGTAGTGAGTGTTGTCATAAGGATTGGGCGGAGACGGCTTCGTGCAGCGATAACTGCAGAGCGAGTAAGACCAATACCTCTTTCACGCATGAGCTGAGTGTAGTCGATAAGTACGATACCATTCTTTACTACGATACCGATAAGCATGATGGCACCAAGCATAGACATGATGTTGAGGTTTGTACCTGTCAATATCAATGAGAAGATGATACCAGAGAGTGCGAATGGCACAGATATCATGATGATGAATGGGTATGTCAAGCTCTCGAACTGTGCAGCCATCACGATGAACACGAGGATGATGATAAGTAAACCAAGTGTACCGAGGTCACGGTTAGAATCCTGCTGATCCTCGTATGAACCTGCCACCTGAACTGTGATACCTGCTGGGATAGCCATCTTCTTATAGAATGACTCTCCAAGTTCGACACCATCTGAGAGTGCATAACCATCAGCAAGAACGGCATTGACTGTTACGATACGCTGACGGTCCTTACGCTCGATTGTTGGTGGGAGAGCGCTCTCCTCAATTGTTGCAACATCGCGAATACGGATCATCTTGCCTGTTCCTGTAGGTATAGACATGTTCTCGATGTCCTCCATGCTTATACGGGCATCTGGTTCATAACGAACCTTGATGTCGTACTCGTCACCATCTTCACGATAGTAAGACATCTGTGAACCGAAGATGATGTTACGAACGCTTGCCGCAGCAGATGAGAGTGTGAGTCCTACTCTTGAAAGCTTCTCACGGTCGAAGTTTACGACAATCTCTGGCTGGAAGTCAGAACGTGATATGTTGACCTGTGTGATCATCTCGTTCTCGCGGAATAGGCTTGCCATCTCCTCGGCTACCTGTCGTGTCGCATCGAGGTCATATCCGTAGATCTCGAATGTGGCTGTAGACTGTCCACCCATTGCAGAACCTTGCTGTCCACCAAGCATTACCTGGTACTTGTTGATTTCAGGGATTGCCTTGAGGTCTTTACGCATCTCATCACAGATAGCGGCAAGACCTTTCTCACGCTGGTTAGAAGGAACCATCATGATGTTGAATGAGATGATGTGTGAACCGTTGCTCTGGAGTGAGGCGAATGTGTTGTTGTCACCAGCCTGTCCTACCGTAAAGTTACAGTTCTGCATATCCTTGCCGTAGCGCTCACGCCATTCCTTTGTGATGTTCTTTGCAAGTTCCTCTGCAATCTCAACGCGTGTACCGATAGGGAGCTCTATGTTTACACCGATACGACCAGAGTCGTTTGCAGGGAAGAACTCAGACTTGATACCGAAGATCTTTGCGCAAAGGATAGACACAACAAATAGACCTACACAACCAAGGATTACAATCTTGCGGTGACGTACAGCCCAGTTGATCTTGCCTTCATACCACTCGTCAAGTTTGTCAAGAGCCTTGGCGATAGGAGTATATAATGTCTTGAAGAGCTTGCTCTGCTTCTTGTGAAGACGAAGCATCTGAGAACAGAGCATAGGAGTGAATGAGAGGGCGCTTGTAGTAGAGATTGTCATGATGATACACATCATCCAACCCAACTGCTTGAAGAGCACACCAGCCATACCTGTTACCATGGTAAGCGGGAAGAACACCGCAATCATGGTGAGGGTAGAAGCGATAACAGAGATCGCCACCTCGTTTGTTGCGTGGATAGCAGCCTGCTTAGGGTCAGAACCCCTCTCGATGTGTGTCGTTACGTTCTCAAGTACCACGATGGCATCATCCACAACGTTACCGATGGCGATAGAGAGACATGAGAGTGAGATCATGTTGAGTGAACCACCCGTAGCATAGAGATAGATGAATGATGCTATCAATGACATTGGGATAGTGATGACGATGATCATCGTTGCACGCCATCTACCGAGGAAGATGAATACCACGAGTGCCACGAATATCATGGCATACATGATTGTCTCCTCGAGTGAACCGATAGTATTGAGAATGTTGTCTGAAGTATTGACAATGATGCCAAGCTTGACATCTGTAGGAAGGTTTTCCTGAAGACCAGGGAGTGCCTTCATGACCTTGTTGGAGATCTCTACAGAGTTGGCGCCTGACTGCTTCTGTACAATGATAAGGGCACCCTGTGTACCGTTGGTGAAGGTGCGCTGAGCACGTTCCTCAAGGTTGTCCACGATACGTGCTACATCGCGAAGATACACGTTTGCTCCAGTTGCAGGATTTGCACCAACAATGATGTCTTTCATCTCAGATGGATCCTTGAACTCACCTTCTACACGTACAGTATAAGTCTGTGTACCTGCATCTACAGTACCATTTGTGATGTTGAGGTTCTCAGCAGCAATGGCACCAGAGATCTGTGCTGGGCTTATGTTGAATGACTCCATCTTTCGTGGGTCCATGTAGATATTGATCTCTCGCTTTGGAGCACCAGCGATAGATACTGTACCCACACCGTCGATTCGTGCGAGTGGGTTTGCTACACCGTCGTCAAGGATCTTGTAAAGAGCCTGACGACTTTCCTCTGCCTGTACAGAAAGCATCATGATAGGAATCATGTCTGTAGAGAACTTGAAGAGGATTGGTGTCTGCACATTATCTGGAAGTGCAGAACTAACCATGTCGAGTTTGTCTCGCACATTGTTTGTCAAGGCGTCAATGTCGTAACCAAACTCAAACTGGAGAGTGATGACGCTGACGTTCTCCTTTGAATTACTTGTGACGTGCTTGAGGTGCTCAACAGAGTTGAGAGTGTTCTCAAGTGGTCGAGTAACGTTGTTCTCGATATCTTCTGCAGAAGCTCCAGGGTAGTATGTGAGCACCATGATTGTGTTCGTATCGATATCTGGATAGAGGTCGATAGGAAGTTTAATCAGGGAGAAAATACCAAATATGATGACAGCCATGAAGCAGAGGCTTGTCATAATAGGTCTTTTGACCGCTCCTTCGTATAGTGACATAAATTGATGTTAAATGTTAAAAATTAAGTAAGTGGTCGTGAAAATCACTTACTAAGCATCATTAAAATAATATTGATTGCTTACTGAGATATGAAAGCTAAAGTGTATGGGAAAAAGCTGTTGCCTTATTTTACAACTTCAACTTCCTTACCGTTAGCAAGACGAGCCTGGCCGGCTACAACAACTTCCTGACCTTCAACCACACCGCTGATAATCTCATACTTCTTGCCAATGTGCTTGCCAAGTTCAATCTTGTCGTAGCTAACCTTACCATTCTTGAATGTGTATACATAGCGGTCGCCAGCGCCAATCTGCTTAACGATTGCCTCGTCTGGGACAAGTATGTGGCTTGTCTCGCCGAAGTTAACAGTAGCACGTGCAAACATACCTGGACGAACCTTCTGCTGCTGATTGTTGATAGTGATCTCTGCCTTGAATGTATGAGTGACAGGGTCGATAGATGGGTACACGATAGTCACCTTTCCATCGAATGACTCGCCTTCGTATGCGTCGAGATCGATTGTGGCAACCATGCCCTTCTTTGTCATCTTATAGTAGTTCTCTGAGATGTTCACGAGAAGTTTCACAGGGTTTGTCTGCTCGATTGTGAGGATAGGGCCGTTTGCCATATCGCCGTTGTCATAGTTACGTGCTGTAACCACACCGCTTGTTGGAGCGACAAGTTTTGCGTTGGTGCTGAGGAGTGACAACTGAGTGGAGAGAATGTCCACCTGAGTCTTAGCCTGGTCATAAACAGACTTGCTGATACCACCTATTTTATAAAGAGCCTCTGCACGGCCTAACTCGACCTTTGCGTTCTCCAACTGGAACTTGACCTGATTGAGGTTAGATGCGTCGAGCTGTACAAGAACCTGACCCTTGCTAACGATGTCGCCCACCTCAACGAATATCTTCTCGATACGGAGTGGCTGGTTAGCAGAGATATTGTTCTTGACATCACTTTCAACTGTAGCTGTGTATGTCTCTGTCTGAGCAATGTTTTCGCTCGTAGCCTTAGCGATTTTTACCTGAGGCTTCTGTGCTTCTGTGTTTGTTGCCTCCTTGTCCTTGTCTCCGCATGAGAACATAAGAAGGGCGATTGAAGCGAGGGAAAGTATCTTAATCTTATTCATAATCTATATGTAAGTTATATTGTCTTTTATATTTGCACAATTATTTGTTGAGATATTTAGCATAGCCACGTCCAAGAGTGTAGTCTAGGTCTGCCTTGTTCTTGAGGAAGTCGTAGATGCTCTGGCTGTAGGTAAGTTCTGCCTGAGTAAGAGCAGTCTCGCTCTGGTTGAGTTCGATGATTGTACCGCCACCCACTTCATAACGCTTGCTAGAGATAGAAACAGCCTTGTTTGCCTGCTTTACTGCGGCCTGGTTTGACTCCATCTGAACTACGCTGCTTGCCATGTTCTGCTTGTAGCTCTCAGCTGCGAGTGTAAGTTGACGCTGAGTGTTCATACGAGTGTCCTCAAGCTGTGACAACTGTATCTGGTTAGCCTTGAGCTTAGTAAAGTTGTCTGCGTGGAAGATAGGAATGCTAAGTGCAATAGCAAGTGTAGAGCTTGGTGAGTAGTTATACTTGAAGAAGTTCCAATTCTCGTTAGAGTAACTCTGGTACTGATACTGGTACTGGAGAGCAAGTGTAGGCATGAAACCTGTGTTCATGATCTTTCTGCTGCGATTAAGAAGAGTCATGTTATGGTCAAGAGTACGCAATGCAGAGTTGTCATTGATGTCAGAGGCACTATATTCAGCCTGAGCGAGTGTAACCTTGTTCTCATATGCCTTAAGTGAATCGTCAATCTTGATGTCCACATCAGCTGTTACACCCATGAGCACCTTGAGCTGAAGAAGGGCAAGGGTCTTGCCTGTCTCTGCAGATGTAAGAGTTGCCTTGAGGTTGCGAGCCTGCACGTCAGCAGATATCTTGTCAAATTCGCTTACAGAACCTACATTATACATGTTCTCAGTCTGGTTGTATACCTTGTATGCCAATTCGTAGCTTCCCTTCAGCACTTCGTAGCTGTCGTTAGAGAGAAGGACGGCATAGTAAGCCTTTGTAACCTGATTGATGAGGTCGAGCTTGCTGCCACGTGCCTTCTCCTGAGCAAGAAGGATATCCTCCTTTGTCAGTTTCATGTTCTGGTATGCAGCTGGGGCAAAGATAGGGAGTGATACAGACAAAGAGCCCATGGCAGTAGTTGTACCATCAAGACCCATCTTGAACTTACCCATACCTGTCTTTATTTCAGCTACAGAGATGGAGTGAGACAAAGAAAGAGTGACATCAGCTGTTGGAAGCAGCTTCTGCCAAGCCTCGGTCTTTGAGTTTTCTTTAAGTAGAATTTCCTTGTCAGCAACCCTGATTGTAGGGTTCTCTGCAAGTGCAATCTCGATTGCCTTGTCGAGAGTAAGGCGTAATGTGCCGGAATTACCCGTGTTTTGTGCAAAGGCGGCAAGTGCAACAGAGAGCATGCCTAAGCAGGAAACAAATTTTTTACCTTGTAATTTCACAATTCTATTGTTTTTAATTATTATTATCTCTATATGTTTGGGATTTGGTAGAAGCCGATGCTTCCTTCCCTGATCTTGCTTTACCTAATTTCTCTATATCCTAAAATAAGGTGTCTACGCATTAAATCGTGGTACAAAGTTAGCACTTTTGTTTCTCCTAATAAAATTTGTAAGTTCGGTTTTTTGAAAATAACTATTAATAAAACACCATCTTCGACTTTTAGAACATTTTTTAGCGGTAATTGTCTTCGTTTGGAGGATAAATAGTACCTTTGCAAAATAGATGGAAGGATCTATTCCTTCTTGGCACGTATGTTTAGTAACGTAAAAATAATAACTTATAAGAATTAGTGGCGTGACGTTACCTAATGGATAAATATGAAGATTGGAATAATTGTAGCGATGGAGAAGGAGCTGAAGCAGCTCAAGTCCATCTTGAAAGATGAGAGAGAAGAAACAGTACATGGAAAAGTGTTCTATATAGGAACACTTGGTGACAAGGAGATAGTCATTCAGCAATGTGGTATAGGCAAGGTAAATTCTGCCATTGGTGCAGTTGAGATGATCAATGCCTATTCTCCTGATTATGTGGTGTCAAGTGGTGTCGCAGGAGGCGCAACGACGAGTGTTCCTCGTCTTGAGGTTGTGGCAAGTACAGAGGCCGTTTATCACGATGTCTATTGTGGTTCAGAGTGTGCTAAAGGTCAGGTTCTTGGTATGCCAGAAAAGTTCAAGGCTGATGAACATCTTGTGAGTGTGGCGAGTGGTATCGGAGGTGTGCATCCTGGACTTATCGTGTCAGGCGACTGGTTTGTTGACACAAAGGGCAAGATGGGCAGTATTCTAGACGATTTTCCTGATGCAAAGGCTGTGGACATGGAGAGCTGTTCTATTGCTCAGGTTTGCCATACATACAATGTTCCGTTTATCTCTTTTCGTGTCATAAGCGACATTCCGCTTGATGATACAAAGGGAAGTCAGTATTTCGACTTCTGGGATAAGATTGCTGCAGAGTCATTTGCTGTTACAAAGGAGTTTGTTGAAAAAATTTAGTAATGGTAAAGTAATGGCTTCTTGAGCCAGGTCATCTTTTTCCATTACAAAAGAGGTTGAATGACGTGTGTCTTTACCGAACCAAAATGTTCCAAAAAAGATTAAAAAGTTCGACTTTTAGTGAAAATTAATGGATAAAATTAAGGTAAATATTGGTTGTTTTGGCTGTGTGTGCGAACACTTATGTTTTTTAACATGGTTATTGCAATTGTTGAAAAAATAAAAAGCACTACCTTTGCAGTATCCTAAAAACAATCTTTTTACCTTAAAAAAATTAATACTTATTGAGAACAGAAACAGCGCGAGTCGTGAGACTAGCGCTTTTCGCTTTTAAAAGACCTATGTAAAAAACAGGATGATGTCGTTTAATATTCTATAGGATGTTTCCTGCATTCGTTTCCCTATGATTTTAGTCGCTACTTGATCCGTACTTGAACCGTACTTAGTCCGTACTTCGTTTTTGGCGTATCGTCAACTTGGGATTATTTCCGCTTCGGAATCAATTTGCTAATTTTTGTGGTTCTTCTTCAAGAGTTGAAACCGATGTGTCACGCATGGCGCGGACGAAGAAAAAAACATAAAAACCAAATTTGTAACTGAAAGCAAATTTTGCAGAAAATTATTCAGAAAATTATTCAGAAAATTTGGGGGCACAATTTGCTGATCCTTTTAACTCTTTTAATCCTTTCCTTCCCGTCAGGGTACAATATATGTGTAAAATCCTTCGACATCGCTTCGTAATCCCTTCGTATTGGCTTCGTATCGGAGTCAAATTTCTTCGCTGATAAGAATCAGTTAGAATATGTATCCTAATTTTAGCTTACCCCCTCTGAAATAGGGACCTCATACGGTATCGTCAGATGTTATACAAAGATAACCATAATCCATTCCTTTCGCGGTTTCATAACAACTGCGAAACAACATTTTCTGCACTTTTTTATTCTAAATCAAGAGTGTCCGAAAATCGTTACGAAGGACTGTAATGTGAAGATTGCAAGAAGCAGCAAAGTGATTAAGGCGACATTTAGCTTGCAATAATTCGCGAGCTGTCATTTGAACCTTATAACCTCACAAACATAGCGACCTTATAACCTTACAACTTATCAGTTTTATCAAATGCTAAGGTTGAGTAAACCATTATACACTATACGGTCATGGGAACAGATTGTTCTCATGACCGCAATAAGTTTTACACAATTAATGAATTAGGGACTCATCAAGTCCCGTGATTTCTCTATAATTTTTCGATATCTTCTACGGATAAGCCTGTTGCCTGACTTATCTGTTCGTATGAGAGTCCCATGGACTTTAAGTTAAGCGCAGCTTTAAGAATGCCCTTTTCCATTCCTTCTGCAAGTCCTTCTGCACGACCCTCGGCTAGTCCTTCTGCTCTTGCTTCCGCCCTGTCACGCTTACGTTCATTGCGTAAAGTCTCTTTATAAGACAAGTAATCCCAGTAGCGCTTCAAACTTGCCTCATACTGTATTCGCTGACGCTTTGGCATAGCTGCCACTTCCGCCAAAGAATAAAGGCGGTCAAAAGGAGCCAAGGCTGCCATCTTAGGAGTTGTTGTCATTGTACCCATATTCTTG
>JAZUHP010000089.1:0-109964 GCA_045641785.1 Bacteroidaceae bacterium | reverse complement strand
GAAGCAGAAAAGTACGTTTAAGAATATCTTCAAGTTCTTTAAGCATGAAGACTATTCTGCTGGCGTGCATATTATAAATCTGTTCATAATAGGTATTCTCTTGTTTGAAATGCCATTGATTGTGTTTGGACGTTCTTATGTGTTGAATCATCCTATAGTGGGAATGGCAATATCTCTCAGTATTGCGTTCTGCATATTCTTTGGAAGCTATGTGGAGTTTGTAAGCAATGTTCCTGTGTTTAAGGATAATGAGTCTGAGACAGTAGATGAACAGCCACAAGATGTAGAAGTAGGACAGGAGTACGAGACAACAGATTCTGAAGATAATCCAGCACCTTCATTAGAAGATATTGAAGAGAATGATTGTCCTGATGAGGTTGTGGAACAAACGTCTAAATCGACCAATACGAATGACGTGGTTCCTTTCGAATATAACAAGGAGATTGACGCTGCATTCATCAGAAGCATGGAGGTGGACAAGGTCTACACAGATGCCTCTCTAACTATTGAGATTCTTGCAAAGAAACTTGAGACCAACCGTTTTACATTGTCTACCTTGGTGAATAAGAAATACGGTATGACATTTAAGACTATGCTGGCTACTTATAGACTTGAATATGCAAAACAATATATGTTAGATAATCCTTCCGCTTCAGTAGATGAAGTTGCTGCGGCAAGTGGTTTTGGAGACCGCTCTTCATTCTTCCATAAGTTTAAGGATGTTATTGGCATGTCTCCTAAGGTTTGGCTTACCAAGCAATGACATAACTAGGCTATCCCCATAAAGGGGGAAAGGTTGGGAGAGGGGACTCCTACAACCGTATAATCCTTGTAGCCGAAAGACTTCATTAAAAGCTGAAGTCAATTAGTGTAGGAATTTATTTGGATGCATACTTGTATAAAATTGCTGTTCTAACACCTATTTTGCCGTTTTCACAAACAAGTGTTAAAACATTTGTCATTTTAACAAGAGAGGTGAAATACAAAGTTCTTAACTTTGTCAACGAACAAGAAATGTGTGGATTCTATTATCAAGATAGTCTTAACCAGTATTATTAATAGCGTAAAGTTGTATGAATCGGAAATTTGAGAACATTAGAAAAAAGCTGTTCTTCACGTTAATAACAGTTCTTGGCATTGCATTACTTCTTTTCTTAAAGATCATCATTTTTGGAGATAATTAAGGAAGTGTGATATGATGCTTTATTGAAGGTGTTTTGTGCGGTACCACCTTGTCGTAATCCTTCTGTCTCTTGTATAGTACTTAAAAAGAGAGTAATGAAATTATGTTAAAAAAAACATTGCACCTTAAACCTTTATAGTATGGAATAATCAAATTAGTGTAATTGAAAATACTAATTTATTAACTAACAAGCTAAAAGTTATGAAAAAGATTATTCTGTCATTCTTCCTTGCTCTTGCATCTGTTACTTCTTTTGCACAGCAGCGCTTCCAGTTTTCACCAGATGAAATGGCTACACGCCAGGCAAATCAATTAAAGGAGAAATGTGGCATTAGTGACGAGCAGTATGCTGCCGCACTTAAGATATATCTGGATAATGCTAAAGAACAGATTGCAGAACGTGACTCATTACGCAAGAATAATGAACGTCCTAGGTTTGATCCTGAGGCGATGAAGGCTAAGCAGGAAAAGGTCAATGCAGCTATCAAGGCTATTCTTACAGAAGAACAGTATTCTGCATACGAGCAATTATTGAAAGAACGTGCTAATCGCTTTAGACAAGGTCAACGTGGTGGTCAAGGACGCCAGGGGGAACGTGGTAACGGTGCTCGTAGAAGAGGAAACATTTAAACAGACGTGAAGTGATATTTTAGGCGAAAGGTAACATCTGCCATCGTCATAATAATAACTGTAATTAGGGAACCAAAGTGATATGCAAATTGCTTCACTTTAGTTCCCTAATTGTTTTTAATCCTTCTTGATTATATAACTAACGCGAACTCGATGAGTTTAATCGCGCATGGCGCGATTAAACTCATCGAGTTCGCGTTACCTTTATACTCCTATCAAAACAGCACGTAAACCTGTTTTGCTTACGACTTGCTTACGACAATTGTCGTAAGCAAGTCGTAAGCAAAAGGGGGTCACTATGGGTTTACTACGATAGATAAAAGGAAGCTCTTGTGGCAAAATCAAGTACAACTAACTGGACACCATCTATGAGAAAATATTCTCGGAAATGCCGAATGGTGTTTCAATTTTGTTAAAAAAATCCCATAATGTATGCGCGTTACAGTCAGAATCGCTATATTTGTAAAAAATATAATATTGCAAGTAGGAGATTGTCTATTGCGAAAAAATAATAATGATCACTTGCTTGGGAAAAACATATTCAACATGAAAAAAATATTTGTTTCTTTAGTATTTGTAGCATCATCTGTAGTAAGTGCTTTTGCACAACAGATGCCAAAGTATGTGTTTTACTTTATTGGTGACGGTATGGGTGTTAATCAGGTAAATGGTACAGAAACTTATATGGCTGCTCTTGAAGGCCGTATTGGTACAAAACCTCTTACATTTGCCGATTTCCCTTATACAGCATTAGCAACCACATATAGTGCAAGTAATGGTATCACAGATTCTGCTGCAGGTGGAACAGCGCTTGCAACAGGTGCTAAGACATACAATGGCTGTCTTGGCTTATTGCCTGATAGTATAACACCGGTAACATCTGTTGCTGTATGGGCACAGCAAACAGGAGCCGCTGTAGGAGTGACGACAAGCGTGAGTGTTGACCATGCAACTCCTGCATCCTTTTATGCTCATCAGGATAATAGAAGTAAATACTATGAAGTAGGTAAGGACCTTATTGCAAGTAAGTTCGATTTCTTTGCAGGAAGCGATTTCCTTAAACCAGAGCAGAAGAATTCTAACGAACCTAACCTTTATGTACAGGCAGAGAATGCAGGCTATACAATAGCTCGTGGATATAAGGATTATCAGAAAAAATGCAAGAAGGCAGATAAGATGATTATGCTTCAGACAGAGGCCGCTTCTAAGATAGACCGTTCTGCTATTCCTTATGCCATTGACAGAAAGAAGGGTGACATGACCTTGCAGGAGATTACTCGTGCGGCAATCAACTTCCTCTATAAGAAGAACCCGGAAAAGTTCTTCCTTATGGTTGAGGGAGGTAAGATTGACTGGGCATGCCATGCCAACGATGCAGCAACTGTATATGAGGAGATTAAGGATATGGACGAAGCTGTTAGAGTTGCATACGAATTCTATTGCCAACATCCAGATGAAACACTTATTGTTATAACTGCAGACCATGAAACAGGTGGAATTGGTCTTGGTAATGGCGATTATGTACAGCGTTCTGAATTGCTTAGATATCAACGTACAAGTGCACCAGAGTTTAGTGAACGTCTCAAGTCTCTACGTGCAAAACTTGGAGACAGTAAATTTACTTACGAAGTAGTGCGTGCTCAACTTAAAGAATATTATGGATTCTGGAAGGCTGTTCGTCTTTCTGAGTATCAGGAAGATCAACTCCAGCGCGCATATGATAACATGATGGCAGGTAAAGACAAAGGTTCAAAGAGCATGTACGCTGATGAGAGTGCTTTTGGTAATCTTGCTAAGAACATTCTTAATCATAATGCAAAACTCGGTTGGACTTCAGGTGCCCATACAAATGGTTATGTACCTGTATTTGCAATTGGTGCTGGTGCTGAGATATTCCATGGACGAATCAACAACATCGATATTCCTGTAATGATTGGAAAAGTAGCTGGTTACAAGACAAAGTAACTCAGGTAACAAATTAAAGTCTTTGGGATTATGATAAGCATAAAAGTAATAGAACATACACGTCTTTTTACTTTTATGCTTTTGCCTGCTCTAATTGGCATTATGTTTAATTGCGAATGTTGGAATTTTAATTTACCGTCTATACTCTCCGATTTCTAATCGGAGAAAAGTAATTGATATGAAACACAGTACATATACACTCAAATTTAGAACATTAGTGTTATTAATATCTTGCTTGTTCGTAGGTAAGATGAATGCACAGGATAATGTTGAAATAAGAGACGACTACCATTGGTTTCTCAACGGATTATACGTGAAATGTATAAATGGCTATGACTTTGATCGTGTAGCTGTAGTACCACGAGGAACTTATCGCAACAGTAAAGGCTACACCCTACCATATCCATCTTATTCAGGTGACGTACATGTACCGACCTATGTTGAGGATGAATATGGAAACAAGATGTATGTCGTTTGTCTTCAGGGGTCATTTGGAGATTGTGAGAATGTTACAAGTGTTACGCTCTCTGAGGGATTGGAAGAGATACGTGATGCATTTACGGGATGTACAAAGATTACAACTGTCACCATTCCAAATAGTGTCAAGCTTATTTCTGGTTCCGTGTTCTACGGTTGTACTTCACTAAAGAATGTAACTTTCAACAATAGTGCCGATATTGATTTTCAGTCTTATAGTATTTTTGAAGGATGTACGTCTCTAAGTACTATTGAGTTGCCATCCCAAATCACAGGTCTGCCAAATTCAGCATTTAAGGGATGTACAAGTCTAAAGACTGTAAAGCTATCAAATAACATATCACGCATAGGAATAAATGTGTTTGAGAACTGTACATCACTTGAAGAGATTAATCTTCCAACTTCATTAACGATGATAAATGATGCACAGTTCAGAGGTTGCTCTTCATTGAAGAAGGTTACTTTAGGAAATGATATTAAGATGATTGGTTCAACTGCATTCATGGGCTGCTCAAGTCTAAAGACATTCAATGTACCAGAAGGAGTAACAACTCTTTCATTAGCAACCTTCCGTGAATGTACCAGTCTTGAGAGTGTGACACTCCCATCTACCTTAACCGCATTGAACGCGTATGTGTTCTATCTTTGTGACAATCTAAAGGATGTATATTGCTTAGCAACAACACCTCCATCTATACAAGATGCAACTTTCAGTACATTCGGAACACTTCATGTTCCAGCCGGAAGTAAGAGTGCATATGAGGCAGCAGAATACTGGAATAACTTCACTATCGTGGAAGATGTTACCACAGGTATTACACAAGCATTTATAGACAATAAAGCAACACCGCGTAAGGTAGTTAATGATGGTACTGTCACTATCAACTACAACGGTATCAGATATGACATGTCAGGAAAATCTGTAAAGTAACGTGATATAGAAACTATATGAAGAAGTCGCTAATATATGCATTCCTATTTCTTTTGTGCTTGATGTGTAATGCGCAAGAGCCTAAAGACATGATCATTTCATATTCAGATGGTGATGTTGAGGTTATTCCTATGTCGCTTGTTGACTCCATCACATTTGCTGATTCTTCATCTCCAACTCGTGAAAAGAAGAAAATTGTTGGTTGGGGTGACAGTTTAACAGCTGGTGATGGAGGTTTTGGAGTGTCATATCTGACCGCTCTCAGAGACCTGCTTGGCACAGATAGCTACAGCTATGTTAATTGTGGTGTAGGTGGAGAGGACTCACGTACTATCGGGGCGCGTCAGGGAGGTAACCCCATGCATATCCGTGACACTGTCATGGTACCTGCGGACGGTACTCCAGTTGACATTACTCTTGTCGACCAATACGGGAAAATAATGAAACCTTTGCGTCAGGGAGGAAACACATCGGTAAACCCTTGCTATATTAATGGCAAGAAGTATGTAATTACCTATAAAACAGATTCACAGACCGATTACCAGATAGCATCAGAGGACCAGACTACTGACGTCATGGTTACTCCATTTAGCCCTGTCATCACTAACAGCATGAAGGTACATCGAACACCCTATTGCCTGATATTATGGATAGGTCAAAATGGAGGTTATGATGATCCACAGAACCTTATTCAACAATATCAAAACATGATTGACTATGCGGGTGTGGACAGGTACATCATTATCGGTTTCCATAAAGGCAAAGTCATTGAAAATGAAAAGCTACAAGATTTCTTTGGCGAGCATTTCCTTGACTGGCGCACATATGTATTTACTGACGCACTTACTGATGCTGGTATTACACCTACAGAAGATGATCTTCGTAATATGGAAAACGGCAAATGTCCACCTTCAATCATGAGGGACGAAACGCATCTTAATGCTGTTGGTTACACTCTTTTGGGGAAACAGGTATACAAAAAGTTCAAGTCATTGGGATATTAGCACTTCGTTCTACGAGTTTCTACAAGCATTACTCGAGTAATCCTCGAGTAATGCTTATAGGATGACAACATAGTCCCATTTGTCAAAAAAGTCTTACATCTTGGTGTGACCTTAAATTTTCCACATAGTTACTTTTATACTGTTTATCAGTCTCAAAGCCAACATGATTCCTTTCGTACCCCTCCTTGACATATAGACAATCTTAAGCAAAATCGTATCGATTTGTAATTTAATCATCACTAAATGTATAAATAATAGCAATCATAAACAGAAAAAGCAGTATATTTGCAATATGAAAAAAATTGCTTTATTTATATTTGTATGTTTTTTGTCTATGCACGTTTCTGCACAGACAACACAAAAAATTGATATACATAGTGGTACAAATGTACAGACTATCTTTGTCAACGATATTGACTCCATATCTTTTGGCGAGATGTCAACTATCGACATGATTCGTGCAAAAGAGAAAATGGAGAAAGAAAAATACAATGAATTACAAGATCTTCTTGATGGCAAAAACGGAAAGTCATTTGTGTATAACGACTTTTCCCTAAATGAGGATAAGGACAACATATACAAGATGACGACCCAAAGTGGTCATCAACTCATGCTGAATGGTGAGGGGTATCAATCCACAGCCATTCGCAATGGAATTGTGTACAACGATATCAACTATCGAATGTATGTCAATATGGATGCCCCTATCAAGTATATCGGCATGACATATTCTTATCACAATTTCGGAAAGGGATATGGTGAATACATCGACCACATACCACCATGTGTGATACTATTAGGTCAGAAGAATGATACATGGACACACATCATCCATCTGCTGTTCTATGATGACCATTTGACCATTAATACGAGACAAGGAGACGATTTTTTGAATGATTGTGTTAACGTCGGTGGAAATGGCAGATTCGCAGCTAAGGGCGATGGCGAGAAGTATAGCGTAAGCGTACAGATAATAGACGACAAGTTGTACGTCAAGAAGCCAAATGGCGAATATCTTATCATGCAGAACGAGTATTTCAAGGAAGCTTTTCCTGTCGCATGTTGGCAGGTGGCAAATAAACCGGAATACAACAATCTTGGATGTATTAACGAGATATTTGCTGGTGTCGTACCTAATTCCGAAATTGCATGGCGATATAAATCCTTGATTAAGTAACGTGTTTACTGCAAAAACGTCATATGTCTATATTCGTATTCATACATAAGGTTCTGCTAAAGATTCATTACATCATTTTCCAGATAGGTTGGATGTTCCTTGAAAAGAAACGTCTTGGAGCATGTGGCAAGAATGTCATAGTTAAATATCCCAACACCCTTTCTGAGAGAATGTACATTGGTAACAATGTGAATATATATGAGTATGGCACGTTCATCATTGGTCCAGGGGGGAAGTTTATCATGAAGGACAACTCCGGATGTGCTCAGCACCTAACCGTAATAACAGGTCGACACGGACATAAGGTTGGCACACTTAGCAAGGCACTGATGACGGAAAGAACATGTGATGAGGAAACGACAATCACAGTTGAGGAAGATGTACGTATTGGAGCCAATGTAACCCTGCTCCCAGGAGTCACACTGGGAAGAGGGTGTCAAGTGGGTGCTGGAAGTGTCGTGACAAAAGACGTACCACCCTACTCTATCGTGGCAGGCAATCCTGCAAGGCATATACGGTTCATCTTTACTCCTGAAGAGATAGTGGAGCATGAGTCAGCCATTTATCCGGCTAATGAAAGAATAGATATCAATACATTAAAGCAGGTTCTATAAAATTGTAATTAATAAGTTTATTAGGTAATCAGAATTATTTTAATAATGTTTCAAATAGAGAGCATCTGTTGCAAAAATAATTATGATCACTTAATTAGGACATGCCTAAAGGCAATACAGAATACTAAACAATAGAGATGAGAAGATTTGATTATCAGGTTCCGACAAAGGGTATACTGCTTATCTTATTCGAGCTGGGATTCGGCTTGAAGTTTGATATAGTGGGCAGTATATCTATAAGTGAGCTGTTTGTATTCTTCTACACCGTCTATTTCATCATACGCGAACCGATGTTTGAAGAGCAGTCCTTCAAACGTCTATGTTTTATTTATGCTCTGTTGTTCGGTACACAGTGTGTTTCTGAGGTTGTTGTAGGAAATGTGCTGTCCAATTCCCTTAAAGGAATATCCATTACGGTAATATCATTTTGCCATGTATACTTCCTGATAAGGATGTTCAAGAGTACAAGACGAATGTTGCCTTGGGCATTCCTTGGCATGGTGCTCAGACCTATATTCATGGAGACAGATTATCAGGGTGATGCACTCCTTGCCCTTAATGGACAGGACAACGTGTACCTTAAGTTCGTCATCGCGCCTCTAATCATCAACGTCATAATGTTGTACAGCTACTTCAGGGACAAGAAGTCAACCAGTCTTATAATGATTGCGTTAGGAGTCGTGTTGATGCTTCTTGGAGCGCGATCATGGGGAGCACTTGCCTTCATGACAGGTGTCATGACATTATTCATCATTGCTGGTAAGATGGAGAAGGTAAGGAGTCTTGTGATACTTATCGTTGCTTCTCTCACCATTGCTTATGGAGCATACGTGCTTTATGTGGATAGCGTGTTGGAAGGTAGAATTGCCACAGGTAATAGCGGACAGATCAACCGTACAGATGACCCATACAACCCTATCAACCTCCTGAAGGTAGGTCGTACCGAGGCATTCATCGGAGCCATTGCCTTTTCTGATGCACCTTTATGGGGACATGGTGCGTGGAGAAAAGACTCCGACTATGGCTACAAATACACAAAGATGAAGAGTCAGTACCAGCACCTGGGCGAAAAATCATATCTTGATGATCTTGACGTTATACCTTGCCATTCCGTTCTCATTGGCTTTGGATGCTATAATGGCATATTCACGTTCGTCGTAGGGTGCTGCTTGATAGGGGCATTCATCATTATGGGACTACTGAACGTGTTCATATCAAGGCGGAACATCATTCTTTCGACATATTTCCTCATCATCATGATGTGGCATACCCTATTCTCTCCTCAGTCACACTTACGCCTCACATTGCCTCTGTATATGGCATTCATATATGTTAACTTCTTCTACAAACGTAAACAAAATGTTGTAGAAAACAATGAATTGGAAATGAATGTCGAAGCCATCAACTCTACAGTTGATGATGCAGGAGACAATGATGAAAGCGAGGGCGAACAGGTGAAAGATAAAGTGATTTATAAGGATTATGTAGCTGAATACCAGAAACGGCACAAACCTTTGATTTGATAGTTCATTATGGGAAAAGATATTTTAGTACTTACAGCAACACTTGGCGAAAGACGTTCTTTGGAAGAGACGATTCGCTCTGTTCGCGAAATTGGCGGAAGTAATGTGACCCACATCATCATTTCCCCGGAACATGCCATGCAGAATATCAAGGATAGATATCCTGATGTGGAATGTGTGGCAGAGCCAAAGGATGCAGACGGCATATATGCTGTGCTTAATTACGGTTTTCGTACTTTCGGTAAGGACTATAAGTATCTGTGTTTTCTAAATGATGATGACAAATGGCTTCCTGAATATAGGACGCTCATTGACGCTGTAGCAAGTGATGACTCACTTGATCTTGTGTACGCAAGGGCAAGCTATGTGAATGAGTATGGGGTTAAGATAGGAAGTCAACCATGCACATCAAACTTTAGCAAGTTCATTCCTCTGCTAAAGGCAGGAATAGTGCTTATGACTCAACAGGCAACCCTGATAAAGAGTGAACTGTTCTTCCGTATTGGTGGTTTTGACGAGTCATACAGATTAGTTGCAGACACCAAGTTTTGGGCGCAGGTGTCTCTGGAGGACATAAAGTACAGGTATATCAACAAGGAATGTGCAACATACATGATTCATAGTGGTCAACTATCTTCGGATCATGATTGCCAAAGGAATGAACATACAAGGGTGCTGAAAGAAGTCGGTTCTGGCCGTAATGACATTCTTGCGCCTATAATGTTCCGCATGGCAAATATCCCATTGTACTGCAAGAGACTTCTGCGATGCAAGGGACATATACGTAAACCTGCCACTGGTAGGGTAAAACAGGTACTGACTACCCTATTGCCTTGGAAGATCAGACGATACGTGTTGAATAAGTATTTCCTCTATGACATAGCACCAACCGCCCATATCGGTTTGTCCTTCATATTCCCAAGATTCCTGAGGATGAGAGAGGGAGCAAGTATAGGTAGCCTGAATGTAGCAATAAACCTTGACCGTATGGAGATGGGCAAGAACAGCATTATCAGTAGAGGCAACTGGATTACTGGTTTCCCTACAGGTACCGACTCTCCACATTTTGCCCATGATACCAAGAGATGCTCGGAACTCATTATGGGCGACGAGTGTTCAATAACAAAGAATCATCATATTGATTGCACCAACTCCGTCATCATGGGCGAATTTTCTGCTATCGGGGGATATAACACTCAGATACTAACCCACTCCGTTGACATGATGGAATGCAGACAGGACAGCAAACCAATAATCATTGGGCGATATAGTCTTGTTGCGACAAGATCCATAGTCACCGGTGGTGCAAAGTTACCCGCATACTCCATTCTTTGCGCAGGTGCTTATCTTGGCAAGCCATATGAGGAGGAATGGAAGATGTATGCTGGTGTGCCAGCCCGTCCTATCAAGGACATACCTAAAGAAGCAAAGAGGTTTCACAGAACACAAGGATATATCCAATAGAAGAGTCTGACGTTCTTTTCCTAACCACATGATACGCATTCTTCATTACATACCAAGCATTGACGCCAAGTCCGGAGGATTAGGTTCTTATATGCAGATAACCACTCCCGAACTTGGTAAACTGGTAGATCTTCATGTAGCAACACATCACACAGATGAAGAACTGCCACTGGATAACTGTGTCCTGCATTATCTGAGTGGTACTGGCGTAAACCTGACCAACATGAAGGATGAGGTGTGGAGACTCATTGAAGAAGTGCATCCCGATATTATCCACATAAACTGTTGCTGGACTCCTCTATGCTCTTACTTCGCAATATGGGCAAAGGACTTTAACGTGGCACAATGTATTCACATCCCGATAATCTACACTCCTCATGGTATGCTTGAGCCATGGATCATCGCCCATAACTACTGGACGAGAAAAGTTCCCGCTACCTTGATATACCAGCGTAGAGCACTTAAATATGCTGATGTTATCCATTCCACAGCCATGTCTGAGATGAAGAACCTACGCAAGTTGGGATGGAACAAGAACATCAAGGTTATTCCTAACTGTGTGGATGTTACCAATATCGAAATCAAACAGTCATGGAACAAGACACGTAAGATATTGTTCTTGTCTCGTGTTCATGAGAAGAAAGGTATCAACTTCATCATAGATGCCGTTGCACAGTTAAAGAAGGAACTGGAGGATTATACCATTTCCATTGTAGGACTTGGTGAAGAAAGGTATGTCAAGTCCCTTGTCTCAATGGCAGAAAACAAGGGTGTGAGCAATATCGTCAAGTTTGAAGGACCTGTATTTGGAAACAAGAAGTTTGAGCTGTACAGGGAGGCAGACATGTTTATCCTCCCTACTCACTCCGAAAATTTCGGTATTGTTGTAGCAGAGGCATTAGCTTGTGGCACTCCAGTAATCACAACTGTCGGTACTCCATGGAACGAGTTGAATGAGCACGAATGTGGATGGTGGATAGAGATAGGAGTAAAACCGTTGGTTGAGAGTCTTAGAGATTTCCTATCCAAGTCGGATGAGGACTTGAAGGCAATGGGAATGAGGGGCAGACAACTTATCGAGGACAAGTATTCGTGCGAGAGTATTGCCCAGCAGTTCTATGACCTTTATTCATCAGTCATGAATCGTAAACTGACTGTTCTACACTACATTCCGAGAATTGACAGACGTTCAGGAGGACTGGGCTCATTCATGAAGGTGATGTCGAAGGAACTGGGTGACAGGTGTCGACTACATGTCCTGACTCATAGGGAGAGTGACAATCTATCACTCGAAAACTGTACCGTGAGTTATCTCAGTTCCATGTGGCCCACATTCATCACGAAGAGAGAATTCAAGGCTGTTCTTGACAAGATAAAACCAGATGTCGTTCATGTCAACACCTGTTGGTTGCCTCTTAGTGCCTATACCGTGATGTGGGCAAAAGAGTTTGGCTACAGAGTGATACTCACACCGCATGGTATGCTTGACACGCTTATCATCCGACATAACTACTGGACAAGGAAGATGCCAGCCATCCTTTCCTATCAACGTAGTGCCGTGAGCAAGGCTGATGTGGTACACTCTACATCAAAACATGAGAAGAGGATTCTTTACCGTCTGGGATGGAACAAGAACATACATATCATTCCTAATGGAGTAAACATTGACATGGTCAGTTCCAAGGACTGGTGTATGAGTGGCAAGAAGATCCTGTACCTCGGTAGAATACATCCACAAAAGGGCATAAACCATCTCATTGAGGCTGTCGCAATCATACAGAATGCCCTGAGGAATGGTGGCTATACTGTCGAAATTGTCGGTATGGGTGATGAAAGTTACATTAACAAGTTAAAGAGCATGGTCACAGACAACCATATTGATGATATCGTGACAATAATGGGTCCTGTGTTTGAGGAACAGAAGTATGAACTGTACAAGAAGGCATCAGTGTTTGTACTTCCTTCATACTCCGAGAGTTTTGGACTTGTTGTTGCAGAGTCACTTGCCTGCGAGACACCTGTCATCACGACTAAGGGTACTCCGTGGGAGGATATATGTGGAACATACAATCCTGAGTCAAACGCTATAGAAGGACGGTGCGGATGGTGGATAGAGAAAGGTTCCAAGCCATTGGCTGAAGCACTAATGTCTTTCATCGGTACCTCTCAGGATGAGTTGGTAACGATGGGTAGGAATGGTCGAAGACTGATTAAGGAGAAGTTCTCTACCAAGAAGGTAGCTGACGAACTGATCAGTATCTATAACAACATGAAGGTATGGAAATAAGCAATTCAGATATGAAGGTTGACCTTGCCTCTTTCACAACAGGCAATTTTAACAAAGGAGCTGGCATGATAAAGATTACCTTGTGGTACTTTGTCAATGCCTTGATTGTACGTGCCAGTTGGAACCCATTCATGTCGATAAAGATATTCTTTTTACGTATGTTTGGCGCCAAAATCGGCAAAGGACTTGTTATCAAGAACAATGTGGTAATCAAATCGCCATGGTACATCACGATAGGAGATAATGTTTGGTTGGGTGAAGCCTGCTGGATTGACAACCTTGACAGGGTTACTATAGGTAGTAACGTGTGTGTCAGTCAGGGTGCAATGATACTAACAGGCAACCATGACTATACCTGTAGCTCATTCCCCTATCGTAACGCTCCTGTCACCATTGAAGATGGTGCATGGATAGGTGCCAAGTCCGTTGTGTGTCCAGGTGTTACTGTACATGAGAATGCTGTCCTGACCGTTGGAAGTATCGCAACTGGTGATATGGAAGCAAACATGATATACAAGGGTAATCCTGCAATGGCAACAAAAAAGAGAGTGATAAATAAACAATGACAGACAGATTCATAGAACTCGTACAGATTGCATTAGGCAATAGAACTTCTTTCTCCACTTCTCCCACACAGGATGAGTGGAGTGAGTTGTATGTACTTGCTAACAGGCATGGCATTGCAGGAGTACTGTTCGATGCTATATATACCATACCAAAGGAACATGCACCTTCCGCAGATATCACAGCCGACTGGTTCACTATGGTCAATAAGTTGAAGGAGGATTATTACCTTAGAGAAAGACAGGTGGAGTATGTGACTCGAACATTCAAAAAGCATGGTTTCAACTCCATCATCCTTAAGGGAATGTCCATATCCAAGTATTACCCAAAACCAGAAAAGAGACATAGTAGTGACATCGATGTATGGATAGAGGGTAACAAGAAGGACATTGTCGATTATGTGTGTTCTGTGAAGAAACCACATAACATACTGTACCACCATTGTGACTTCGACGTGATGAAAGATACGAGTATTGAGGTGCACTTCACTCCCTCGTTCTTTGCAAACCCTTTTGCTAACAGACGATTCCAAAAGTGGGCGAAGACGAATGGTGAGAGACTCTTCCCAAACTGTAATAGTGTCAATGAAGGGTTTAATGGTACGGACATGGACTTTGACATCCCCTATCTCCTTACTCATCTGTTTCGCCACGTCATGGACGAGGAACTTGAACTGAAACCAGTCATAGACTATTACTTTGTACTTAACAGCTGTACTATCACAAAGGAGAAGAAACAGGAATACATGAAGATTCTCCACCAATTTGGCATAGACGATTTTGCTGCAGGTGTAATGTATATTCTACAGACATTATGTGGCATGAAAGAGGACAAGATGATATGTAAGCCCAACAGGAAATATGGTGAACAACTCATTAGCGAGATATTCAAACCAGAAAAAGACAAGGGGTGCCTTGAACTTAATCAGGCATCAGGAAATCATATCAAACGGTTCTTTAAGAGGCAGATGAACATGGCACGTTTCTTGCCTTTATATCCATATGAAGTGCTGTGGACTCCATATTGGACAATAAAAATATTCTTTTTGCTTCGCAGAAATAAATAATTGTTCTATCTTTGTGGGAAATTATTCATTAGGTCGTATAGTTGCTTGAACCTAAAACAAAGGCATTACCGCCAAGCGGTGTGTAACTAAAACCTTTGGGTATCATAACTACATCGTTTTGGATTAGTGTATATAATAGAATCGTATCATAGGTGAAGATTAGTATAATAACAGTATGTTACAATAGAGAGCAGACAATACGTGACGCAATAGAGAGTGTGCTTGCTCAGGATTATGACGATATTGAATATATCGTCATAGATGGTGCGTCTAAAGACAATACCCTGAGTATAATCAACGAATACAAGGAGAGAATAACAAAGATTGTTTCGGAGATGGATCGTGGCATGTACGAAGCAATAAATAAAGGTATTCGCATGGCAACAGGCGAATATATTGGTTTTGTACACTCTGACGATATGCTCATTTCACCTACCACCATTTCACATATTGCAAATAGATTGAAAGAGAGCAATGCCGACCTTCTCTATGCAGACGGTATGTATGTTGACAGGAACAATACCGAGAAGGTAAAAAGGATATGGAAGGGTGGCTCATTCTCTCGTAACAAGATAAAATGGGGTTGGCTTCCTCTTCACACTACTGTCTATATGCGTAAGGATGCCATAATGAAATGTGGTCTGTATGATGAGCGTTACGAGATATCTGCTGACACAAAGTTCCTTATCAAGTGTCTGTACAAGACAAACATTAGTGTCACATATCTGAACGAATATGTTGTCAAGATGCGTATGGGCGGACTGTCCACAACGGGGGCTCATATGAGTCACGTATGGGCAGAGGATGTATTGCTATACCGTCAATACGGATTCAAGTACCCTGTGCTGCTAAAACTAATGAAGATGGCATGGAAGGTACCACAATTCCTGAGAGCAATGCTACATATGTATTGATTGGAATTGTCGAACTATCCTGTCCCTCTTCCAGCCTTCCCCTTTATAGGAAGGTGACTAATGTGTCCATACATACGGTTATAGTCGTCGCCTGTACTTATACATAAAAAATCATCATATCCTCACGGACACGATGATCGGAAATTTGGGTATATTGATACTATTATTATGTGAAACCTAGTGAAATTTTTTATTCATGAAAAGCTATTTATCTTAAATCGAGTGCAAAGGTAAGACTTTACGATTACACTACATAGAGTCTTTTTGCATTTCGGCGTTTTGTCCATTATAATTGTATTTTAATAAGGTATTCTTCTTTAGCATTTGCAGAAAGTCGTTAGGCTCTGGTATGTATAAAGTCACTATGCTGGTAAGATTATAGGCTCGAATTATGAATTGCAGGACATTTCCCATCAGTAAGGTCTCGACCTTACAAGCGAAAGAACTCGCAAACTCATAAACCAAGAAATACTCTTGTTTGTCCAATATAGGAATGGTGTAATGCCGTTTGGGCATTACCTTGTTATGCCCCTAAGAAACAAAAAACACCGTATCCTTCACGGACGCGGTGATTTTCTATTTTTTTGGGAATAATGATAATCCTTTGGGAATTAGTTTAATTCTACCAAATTAACACGAAAAAAAGCTATATTAAATCCGATGCAAAGGTAAGAGTTTATTTTTATATTTCATTAGCTCACTAATCGTTTCAGCATTTTGTCCATTATATTCTGGTGCTCTTCGCATATCTCACTCTTCAACTTTAGAATTGTTGTTGCATTTGGAAGATTTGTGTACAGGGGAAGTTCGTGTGCCCAGCGCAAATGATAGTATTCTGTGTTAATGCTTGAAAGAACACGAATAACACGAATTTCACGAATGCAACGATATTTATGTATATGTTTATTCATAACAATCGTGTCATTGGTGCAAATCCTGGTCCCCCAAAGAAATCCATATACAAGTTAATGATGATGTATGTGCCGAGCACAGTGGTTAAAATAACGTGAACTCGATGAATTTAATCGCGCTTGCGCGATATGTTTTCGTCGAACTCAGGTTAATTTACCATTCTTAACCCCTATATGTCTTTGCTATGTCCTTTTAATGTGCTATTTTTGCAAAAGAATAAATCAAATATCTTTACAAACCTTTACAAAGAAGAAAAACAAATGTATACAAAGATAAGAAAATACCTCTCATTACTTGGTGTAGCCTTATGTGTTATGGGGAGTGTACAAGCACAGCAATATCCATTTCAGAATGCAAACCTGACACCAGAAGAAAGGGCAGAAAATCTATGTTCGCTTCTTGCTTTAGATGAGAAGGTGAAACTTATGGAACATGGCTCTCCTGCCATTCCTCGACTTGGCATACCTCAGTTCAACTGGTGGAATGAGGCTCTTCATGGTGTGGGGCGTAATGGAACAGCTACCGTCCTTCCTATCACTATGGCTATGGCTTCCACATTTGACGACGCCCTTGTGAACAAGGCATATAATGCAGTTAGTGACGAGGCACGCGCAAAGAATAACATTGCACGTAAGAACAACAGATGCAGGATATACGAAGGCCTTTCATTCTGGACTCCAAACATAAACATCTTCCGTGATCCACGCTGGGGACGTGGACAGGAGACATACGGTGAGGACCCTTATCTGACTACACAGATGGGTCTTGCTGTCGTGAGAGGTCTTCAGGGACCTAAGGACAGCAAATACTATAAGCTTTTTGCCTGTGCGAAACACTTTGCCGTGCATAGCGGTCCTGAATGGAACCGCCACTCATTCAACATAGATAACCTTAATGAGCGTGACCTGTGGGAGACATACCTGCCAGCATTCAAGTCACTCATTCAGGAAGGTGATGTGAAAGAGGTGATGTGTGCCTATCAGAGTATGGATGGTGAACCTTGTTGCGGTAGCACTCGATACCTGCAGACTATCCTCCGTGACGAGTGGGGATTCAAGGGCATTGTGACAAGTGATTGCTGGGCTCTTAATGACTTCTGGCAGAAGGGACACCACGAAGTGTCTGATAGTCGTGCATCTGGTATATCAAAGGCGCTCATAGCAGGAACGGATGTGGAATGTGGCAATGCCTATAGCTCTCTTACCGAAGCCATAGAGCTAGGCAAGACAACAGAGGCGCAGGTGGATATAAGTCTCAAGCGACTTCTTAAGGGCAGATTCGAATTAGGCGACTTTGACGATGACAATCTTGTGTCATGGCGAAGCATAGGTCCAGAGGTTATTGCAAGTGACGAACACAGGAACATATCGTACAAACTTGCACAGGAAGGTATCGTACTTCTACAGAACAAGAATGATGCCCTCCCGCTCAAGAAGGATATGAAGATACTCGTGATAGGTCCTAACGCAGCTGATTCAGTAATGCTATGGGGTAACTATAATGGTTTTCCAAAGTCAACCACAACAATACTTGATGGTATAAAGAACAAGTGTGGTGATGTGCAATATATGGCAGGATGTGGACTTGTAGAGCGCACTATAACAAACAGCTGGTTCAATACTCTTCGTTGCTTTGACGGTCAATATGTTGGTCTTGGAGCATACTATTACAATAACCAGAACTTTGAAGGCGAGATGGTTAGCAGAAGATACTACCAGCAGAAATTGAATTTTGATAATGGTGGTGCAACAGCCTTTGGACAAGGCGTGAACATAGAAAACTTTTCTGCCACATACAAGGCTGAACTTACTGCAAACAAGACTGACAAGATAGACTTGTGGTTGAACTATACCGACAAGTTGATGCTCATTATTGATAATGATACCCTTGTCAATGACTGGTCAGGTGTGAATGAAGATTCTCTTCGCACCAAGACCATAGAATATAACATAGAGGCAAACAAGAAATATAATATTGAACTACGCTATGCACAGAACACTGGAGCAGCGGTACTAAAGTTTGACTTCGGTCACTCCCTATATTACTCTGATGAGGACATTCTCAATGCAGCAAGGAAAGCAGATGCCGTGGTCTTTGTCGGAGGTATATCTCCACGACTTGAAGGCGAGGAGATGAAGGTAGACTACCCTGGTTTTCACGGTGGCGACCGCACATCAATCGAGTTGCCACAGGTACAGCGTGACCTGATTGCACTTCTAAGCAAAGCAAACAAGCCACTAGTGTATGTCAATTGCTCTGGAAGTGCCATGGGACTTGTACCAGAATCACAGAATGCAGATGCAATGATTCAGGCATGGTATGCAGGAGAGAAAGGAGGCGCAGCCTTGGCGGATATCCTCTTTGGTGATGTCAACCCTTCCGGCAAATTGCCAATCACCTTCTATAAGGGTGACGATCAGTTGCCAGACTTTGAGGAATATGCCATGAAGGGACGTACATACCGCTATATGACAGAGAAGCCACTCTTTGAGTTCGGTCATGGACTAACCTACTCTACTTTCACATTTGGCAAGCCAAAGATGAAGAAGGGCAATGTGATTGTTGACGTCAAGAATGATAGCAACATAGATGGTGAGGAGGTAGTTCAGGTCTATATCCGACGCATAGATGATGTGGATGGACCTAACAAGACACTTAAAGGTTTCAAGAGAGTCAACATCAAGGCAAACTCATCAACAAAGGTTGCCATTCCACTTCCTCGTGAACGATTTGAGGGATGGGATGATAAGACTAACACAATGACTGTCGTTCCTGGAAAGTACGAGATTATGGTCGGCAACTCAAGTGCAGACGAGAATCTCAAATGTTTCCAGTATACGGTTAAGTAAATTAACGCGAACTCGATGAATTTATTCGCGCATGGCGCGATAATTTTCGTCGAACTCACCTTAATTTACCATTCTTTAACACATATAGTATTGCTATGTCCCATTAATGTACTAATTTTGCAAAGTCAATATTCAATCATCTTACATGTCAATTAATCATATTAAATAGATGTTACGATTTATATATATACTTGCATTATTATTTACTGTCAGCATCAATAGCTTTGCTGGCAAAGATTTTGTGGCACATAGAAACGCAGTCTCAGGAAGTTATAACTTCTGGTTCTATGATCCAGAAGAGACACATGATCCAAGGGCACATTTCCCACTTCTCATCTTTCTTCATGGAAAGAGTCTGTGCGGAACAAATATGGACAGAGTCAAGAGATATGGGCCTATCCATGCTGTAGCAAAAGGGCAGTACATAGACAGCTATATCATGGCACCGCAGAATCCTGGTGGTGCCTGGAATCCAGAGAAACTATGGAAGATTGTTGAGTGGGCAAAAGAACATTATTCCATTGACGAGTCAAGGATATACGTGTTCGGAATGAGTCTTGGTGGTTATGGCACCATCGACTTTGCCGCAGCCTATCCTGACAAGATTGCCTCTGCTATGGCAATATGTGGCGGTGCAAGTACCAGGAATCTCGAAGGACTGTCAAATATACCGTTGTGGATCATACACGGAACAGCGGACAGAGCCGTTCCTATCGCACAGTCCGACAAAGTTGTGGAAGCCATAAGAAAGAATGGTGACAGTTCAAGACTTCTGTACACACGACTCAAGGGTGTTGACCACGGTCGCCCTGCAAGGATCTTTTATATGAATCAGACTTACGACTGGTTATTCTCCCATTGTCTTAATGATGAAGGAAGACCAGTAAACAGAGATTTTGAGTATACTCCAGAATTGCTAAATACTGCGTATCAGGATTTAGGCAAAGGTGAACCAATAGACGAAGACTCGTACAAATAACATCTCGCTTAGTTCCTTGACGCAAATATGGCAATCGTTGAGCCACTAAGAATTGAACGAACACGAATAATGCGTATGTGACGAATATCTTTGGTTATCCAAAGAAGAATGAGAGAAAAGAAGAGCATCGGGGGCTTGCGAATATTCATGACATTCGTGCAATTCGTGGTATCCGTGTTCATAAAAAAGATTCTGTGAAGTAAATTGTACTTTTCATAGTCTATGGACAAGGTGATGCCTTTTCATTACTTGCTTAACATTGTACTTTGAACGCATACGTTTAATTCTATGTAACATGTTACAAAATTGACATTAGGATAAGAGTGATTTCTATCGCGCGCATTTTCAGTGTATTGCACAAAATGAAATGTAGCACGCAGTGAAATGATATAAAAAACGTCTAAAAAATGCTTGCGATTATCCAAAAATGCCATATCTTTGCAATGTCAAAAATAACAACGACGATTTTAGTCAGTTAATATTGACATTATGGGTTTTAATATGTTTGGTCGTTTTTCATAAAATAATTAGTTTTAAGGGTATTAAAAATAGGTGAACAATTTTAAGGTGTACGGATCGCGAGATTAGTACACCTGTTTTTTATACCTAAACTAAGTGCTTATTATCTCAAAAACGATTATAGTGACAAATACACATAAAAAAATATAAATATATGAAGAAGTTTATTTTTTCACTTATCTGCTGCCTCATGGTAAGCATAGGTGCAGTTGCTCAGAATGCGGGTGACAAGATTGTTGGAACTTACAAGGCTATTCAGGCTGGAAATGTAAGTAAGGTTAAGATTACAAAGAATGGTGATGGATATAAGGCACAGATCATCTGGTTGGAGAAACCAAATAATCCAGATGGTACACCAAAGCTTGACAAGAAGAACCCAGACAAGGCAAAGAAATCTGTTCGTGCAGACCAGATTGTCCTTGTTGAAAAGGTAAAGTATAATGACGGTGTTTGGAAAGGCGGCAAGATATATGACCCTACAAAGGGAAAGAGCTTTGATGTAGAGATGAAGTTCAAGGATTCCAAGACTCTTCTTGTCAAGGGCTCACTCCTTATCTTCTCCCAGACACTTGAGTGGACAAAGCTTGACTAAGCCCAACCCCAGCCCTCCCGGGAGGGAGTTCCATGCGGAAACAGTTAACAACGATGATGCTAAATAGTAAACCGTAAAATAGCTAAATAGTAAATATCATCCCATTCCACGTATTGAGGAATGGTTCTATGGTCTTGCAATATAAGCGTAAAACTGACACTTAACATAGTCAGTTTTACGCTTTTGTTTTCTTTATTCCCAGAAAAATAATGTTTAGGAGTACCTTTTTAAATATATTGTAACATATATTAAAAATTAACTTAGTAAATTTGCATCGAATTAAGTAATTGATTATCTATTTCGGGTAGGCAATAAAGTCTGCCTTAAGGGTAAAAAGAAAGAAGTTAAGCATTATTATTAAACAAAACTTTTAATTATTACAATTATGCAGAAAAGAATCGCTCTTTTTGCTATTTCATTGCTGTTGGTATTCTCAGCAGCTATGGCTCAGGTTACTACATCTGGCATTAGCGGTAAGATTACTGATGGTAAGGAAGATGTGATTGGTGCCATTGTTGAAGCTACACATGTGCCTTCAGGTACCCACTACAAGTCTGTAACAAATGCAAAAGGACAGTTTACCATCAATGGTATGCGTGTCGGTGGACCTTACGAGGTGAAGATCTCATACATCGGTTATGAGACAAAGGTAATCAGAGACATCACTCTCCAGCTTGCCGAGACTTATCGCCTTAACACTTCAATCTCAGAGGACGTAAAGGAACTTAACAATGTTATTGTAACAGCAAAAGGCAGTAAGTTCGCTTACGAGAAGACTGGTGCATCTACAAACATCTCAAATGCACAGATGCTCAACATGCCTACTACTACAAGAAACATCACAGACTTCACTCGTCTGTCTCCTTATGGAGGTAACGGAATGACATTCCAGGGTACTGATGGTCGTACTGCTGCATTCACAGTAGACGGTGCAAGTTTCAACAACGACTTCGGACTCTCAAAGGGACTTCCTGGTGGTGGCAACCCTATCTCTATTGACGCTATCGAGGAAATGCAGATTGTAGTATCACCATTCGACGTACGCCAGTCTGGATTCATTGGTGGTGGTGTAAATGCTATCACAAAGTCAGGAACAAATATCTTCAAGGGAACAGCATACGTTTATCACAGAAACGAGAACCTTCGTGGTGATGCTGTAAATGGTGACCAAATTCCTGGAGCACGTGAGAAGGACCGTACAACTACCTACGGTGTTACTTTGGGTGGTCCGATCATCAAGGACAAGCTCTTCTTCTTCGTCAATGGTGAGATGATCCAGACTCCAACAGTTGTAAACCGATGGAGAGCATCTGAGGATGGTGTTGCAGATGCAGACAAGTTCATCTCTCGTACAACTAATGCAGACCTTGAGGCTGTTCAGAAATATGTAGCAAAACAGTACGGATACAATACAGGTTCATACAGTTCATTCCCAGCAGACGAGAGCAACTATAAGCTCCTCGCTAAGATTGACTGGAACATTGACACACGCAACAAACTTGCACTCCGCTACAACTTCACAAAGAACCGTAACTGGCAGTCACCTAACGCATCATCTATGGATGGTGGTACTCGTATGTCAGGAAGTCGTATGTCACAGTACTCTATGTCATACGCTAACTCTTTGTATGCTAATGATAATGTGGTACACTCATTATCTCTCGACCTCAACAGCCGTCTCACAGACAACCTCTCAAATCAGTTCCTCGCTACATTCACTAAGAAGGATGATTTGCGCTATACTGATTCTGATCCATTCCCATTCATCGATATCTTGAAGGATGATCAGGCTTACCTCTCTCTTGGTTATGAGCTCTTCACATGGAACAATGCTGTTCACACTACAACATGGAACATCAAGGATGATGTGACTTACTATCTTGGTGACCACAAGATCATGGCAGGTGTAGGTCTCGAGCACCAGTTGGCAGATAATATGTATATGCGTAACGGTACTGGTTACTATCGCTACACATCAATTGACGATTTCCTCACAGGTGCTGCTCCTGAGATTGTATGTCTCACTTATGGTTACAATGGCGAGAAGGATCCTGCATCACGAGTTCGATTCAACAAGGGAACAGTATATGCACAGGACGACTGGAACGTAAACGACAACCTTAAGCTTACACTCGGTCTCCGTCTTGATGGATTCTTCTATAATAATGATGACCTTATGACAAACAACGCACTTCTCGCTGTTGACTATAACGGTCGTCGTATGGATACAGGTAAGTGGCCAAGTTCAAAGGTGTCTGTCTCACCTCGAGTTGGTTTCAACTGGGATGTGTTTGGTGACAAGTCACTCAAGGTTCGTGGAGGAACAGGTCTCTTCACAGGTCGTCTCCCACTCGTGTTCTTCACTAACATGCCATCTAACTCTGGTATGATCCAGTACAATGCACAGGTTAATGCAAAGAACGCAAGCAAGAATGGCTTCACTATGGATGAGTTCAAGGGCGGTCTTGTGGTTGATGCAAAAGGCAATCCTACAGCAGATGCACTCTACAACAAGCTCGTTTCTCTTGGCTACCCAACAACAATTGACCCAAGCAAGGGACAGTACTCTTCAGGAATGTGTGGTGTAGATCCAAGCTTCAAGATGCCACAGGTATGGAAGACAACTATTGCCGTTGACTATCAGATCCCAGTATCATTCCCACTCTCTGTTACAGCAGAAGGAATCTTCAACAAGACTATCAACGGTGCAACTATCGATGACTGGTCTATCCCTTCAGTAGCTGGATTTGCTCGTCTCAATGGTGCAGACAACCGTGCTATCTTCCCATCTGGTTACCAGACAAACCAGTCTCTCTATGTACTTACAAACACAAGCAAGGGATATGGATGGACAGGAAGCATCACAGTAAACGGTCGTCCTGCTGAATGGTGTGACTTCATGTTGTCATACACTCATAGCGTATTCAAGGAACTCACATCACTTCCTGGTTCTAACGCATCATCTGTACTTAACTATATTGGTACTGTTGATGGTCCAAACCCTAACAACATGCGTCTCCACGATGCTATCAACACTACTCCAGATCGTTTCATCGCTGCACTCAACCTTCATGACAAGAGCAACAACCACTACTCTTTCATCTATGAGTGCTGGAATGGTAGCTACAACTACACTTACATGATGCAGAACGACATGAACGGTGATGGTTACAACTATGACCTTCTCTACATCCCAACAGACGAGCAGGTTGCAAAGAACCAGTTCCGTTTCGTAAATGATGATGACAAGACTCGTTTCATGGATTATGTACATAACAACCCATATCTCAAGGCTCATCAGGGTGAGTATGCTGAGACATACGCTGCACACAATCCATTCGTTCATCGTATCGACTTCTCTTACAAGCACGATTTCGATGTGAACATCTGCAACTCTAACCATAAGCTTCAGCTCTCATTCGACATGAAGAATGTGCTTAACCTCTTCAACTCTTCATGGGGTGTACAGAAGTGGGGTAACCCAGACTTCGTAGGTTCAAGCAATGACTTCCGTGTACTCAAGTATGAGGGTGTTGATGCAGAAGGTTATGCTCTCTACTCTACTCCTGCTGCTATCAATGGCTCAAGCAAGACATGGACTGCACAGCACAACATTGGTCAGTGCTGGTATGCTTCTATCGGTGTAAAGTACTTCTTCGAGGGACAGCGTAAGAATCGCAAGTAAGATAGGGCAACCCTATCAAAAAGCAAATGCTAAAAGATAAAAAAACGTATTCAATATGAGTAAATATATCATTTCATCTCTCATTGCAATTCTTGCCATCTTCACAAGTTGCTCTGAGGAATATGAGGCACTTGTACTTGACAACATTCAGGTATCAAGTTCCTATGTAGCACTTCCTGCAAAGGGAGGTTCTGAAACAATAACAGTAACAGCAAAGGGTAACTGGGCTATCAAGAACATCCCTTCATGGCTTAAGGTATCTGCTACAACAGGTGCTGCAGGCAAGAGCGAGGTTATCTTCTCTGCTGATTCTGCAAAAAGCACAAATACATGTACAATCAGTCTTGTTTGTGGTGCAGACTCACAGCTTATCAATGTCATCCAGATCACAGATAAGGTGGAATTGCCACTTTCTACATGTGCTGATGTAAATAAGGGTAAGGACGGAGTGACATACCGTGTTAGCGGTGCTGTTACAAAGATTGCCAACACTACATACGGTAACCTCTATATCAACGATGGTACAGACGTGGTTTATATCTATGGTACTCTTGATGCAGCAGGTGCAGAGAAGAACTTCTCAAGTCTTGGTATCGAGGTTGGTGATATCATAACAGTTGAAGGTCCAAGAACTACTTACGGTTCAGACATTGAGCTCAAGAACGTGTCAGTCATCAGCATCGAGAAGTCACTCATCAAGGTTGATTCTGTTTCTGTAGCAAATCTTCCAAAGGAAGGTGGTGAGTTTATTGCATACCTCACTTGCAAGGGTGAAGGTGTGAGTGTAGACTCTCCAGCAGACTGGATCTCAGTTAAGTCTGTCAAAACATCTGGCAACAATGCAGTTGTAACATTCAAGGTAAATGCAAATGAGGCTGGTGCTCGTGATGCACAACTCACTTTCGTAACAACAAAGGAAGGTAAGTCTTACTCATCTACAACAGCAATCGCCCAGGAAGGTTCAATTCTTGATGTCACATGTGCAGAATTCAACCTTCTTGCTGACGGAACAGCAGAGTACAAGGTACACGGTATCATCACAAGCATTGCCAACACAAAGTACGGCAACCTCTACATCAACGATGGAACAGGCGAGGTATATGTATACGGTATCACAGACTGGAACGCAGACAACTTCAAGGTAGGTGACGAGGTAGTACTCCAGAGTGTCAAGACATCATACAAGGATGCACCACAGATGAAGAACGCAGTAGTAGTAAGTCATGTCAGCCACGACGTCAAGACAGCAGCAGAGCTCCTTGCGCTCGATGATGACAAGAGCACATACTACCTTGTAACAGGAATGGTGTTCCACATGGAAGGAGAGAACATCAAGTTTGACCTTGACAAGTACGGCAACTTCGGTCTCATAGACGAGACAGGCGAGATCTACGTATATGGAGTAGCAGATGGCATCGACGGCAAGACAGCCAACTTTGCCGCTACAGGTGTAAAGGAGGGAGACATCATCACAATCCTTGCATACAAGACATCATACAAGGGACTCAACCAGATTGTAGGTAAGTTTGTCAAGATAGAAGCTGTAAGTAAATAAATTGAACATATAGAATGAAAAGAACGGAAATGGCAATACCATTTCCGTTCTTTGTTTATGTACCGGTCAGTAAAACCGTTCAAGTCGAATCGTACATCAAGAATCCGTTTCCTTCTGCTTTGCTTAGTTCCCCAAGGATTTAATTATATACCGCTTGCAGTAATGTTGAATCGTTTGAACTCTTGAACATTTGAACCCTTGAACTCTTTGAACATTTGTCCCCTTGTCCCTTTGAACGCTTGCCCATTCGATTTCATTAACATTTCCACCGGATGGCAATTATGCATTATGCATTATGAATTATGAATTAAAGATCAACGGTACCTAATGTTCCCCAGTTAGTGTTGACTGACAGATTGAAACCAACATTGCCATATTCAAAGAACACGCCTGAGAAGATCGTTGCGTAACCTACCTTTGCTGGTACTTTGTTGTATGTCTTTGGGTCAACAAGGTTACCGCCAGCATCAAGTCCTGCAATATTTACATTGATATAGGAATCTTCGGAAGACAGTTCCTCTTTCTCAAGGAAAGTGTACACACTACCATTAAAACTCTTTGAAGACCTGTGTGTGGCAGTTATGTCCTGAACAACCAGCTTAGTTCCTTTACTTGATGCAAAACCAGTAATGGCATTGTAAGTGTTACTTGCACCTTCAACATTGATCTGCAATTTCTCCACTTCTTCAGGGAAATAGCCTGTTATCTGGAATCGTAATCTTGCTGACTTATGAGTCAAGGGAACATCTACAGATGATGTTGACTTTGTGACAGAAATATCATTAGTGTATCCATATACATTTGGATAGCTTGTGAATGCAATATCTGTAGGGTCGTCAATGTTTGGGTGGGAAGAGTCATTATGTCCAATGGCAACCAACTTATATGTGCCACACTTCACATTTTCAAAAGTTACTGAACCATAGGTAGCACTTGTATTGTCCTGAGATGCCTCATGGCATTTCGTGTAGGAGCCGTCACCTTCCAATCTATACAATGCAAGTTCCAGCATCGGGAAGGCATCGGAAATAGATGAAGCACGTGTTTCCTCAAGTGAAATCTTGAGTCCTGTAACATTAAATGTAATCGACGTGTACGAATCATAAGGTTCTGTAAATTCTACATCATCAGAAGAACATGCTCCACAAAGCACAGTAGCAAATAATGCTACTATGTAAAAATAAAACTTTTTCATAGTTTGTTGTTGTTAATAAAATAGTTAATTACAATAAATATATTTAAGTGTATCAATTTCCCGAAACAAAAGTAAGTATAATTTTTCAAATACGCACAGGTGTCGTGTACAAAATAACTATATGTGGGTGAAATATGCTGTAAAAGAACGTCGTTGTAATAAAAGTCCTTTGTGTAGTATCATTTCTCCTCCTAAAATACTTGTGGCTTTTCTGGTTCTTATTTATTTTGGTTGAAAGTTGTTAAAACGAGAAATTGGTCGCTTAAGGAAAAACGGTTTTTTTATGTTTTTATCGGTTTTTAAGTTGACTACGTCCAAGATGCTAGCACTCAACAGAATTAAAATACCTTTTCATTCTGTATTCGTTTAACCGCATCTTTCGTCCGCGCTTGCGCGATTAAATTCATCGAGTTCGTGTTAAATAACTTGTGTATATATATTTCATGATGGTGATTTTGGGTTGTGGACAAATGAACTCTATTTGTTTTGCCCGTAGAAAATGGTTGCTGTTAGTAAACATTTAATTCAAAATATCAATATAATTCTAAGGCTTTTTATAACGAAAATCATATAATGATTACTCGAGGAGTGCTCGAGGAGTGCTCGAGGAGCTCCAACAAATCGTTTGCGCTCCTCGAGTAATCCTCGAGTAATGCTCGTGCAATGATTGTAGTCTTGCTATATGTTGGTAGCGTAGTTGCCTTGTTTAGTTTTTTGGGAAATGTGGCAATGGTAATTTTAAGAGTACGCTTAAAGGAGGTGCCGATCTGTCTATGGAAAAGTAAGATGACTCTATAATAAAAGCAACGCGAACTCGACGAATTTAATCGCGCATGGCGCGGACGAAGAAAAACCGACAAAAACCATTAAAAACATATAAAAACCATTTGTGTTTTTAATTCTGCAGCAGTAAAAGTATGTTTTTAAATGTTTTTATCTGTTTTTAAATGTTTTTTTTCGTCCGCCGACTCGGCGATATATTTTCGTCGAACTCAGTTTAAAAGCAAAAGTCACTCAACCCTTGTTGTTCAAAGAGTCGAGTGACTTGATATGATGTTTAGTGATAAAGGAAAAATCTGTTCTTCTTCATTTTTTCAGAAGAACCGAAAAGCCTTTCTGTATTCCCTTCCCCTTTCCTATTCTGCTGCGTTCACAACACTCTCGGAGAAGTAATAGTCACGGAGAGTTTTTACCGTCTTGTCACCAGTCAGAGTAACCTGCTGCTGCAACTTGATGTCAGATGATGATGCGCCAATCTTAACGATGAAGTTGCCAGGGGCAATGTTCCATTGACGTACTCCTTCATTACTGTAGTAACCGAGTTGCTCAACATATAGCTTTGTGCTTACAGACTTCTTCTCGCCCGGTTTGAGACTAACCCTTGCAAAGCCCTGTAACTGTATTGGTCTTATGTGCTGGGTGTCAGATGTTGGAGAGAGATATATCTGGGCAATCTCGTCTGCCTCGTAGCTTCCTGTGTTCTTGACCTCAAAGGTTACGTTGATATGATCACCTGATGTCTTAGCTTCCTTGTCTACAGACAAGTTCATGTACTCAAATGTTGTGTATGTCAATCCGTAACCAAATGGCCACGCTACTCTTGAATCAGGTTTGTCTGAATAGTTATAGCATATTGGTTCACTAAGTTCAACATTAGGATAGCTTACACTAAGCTTGGCTGATGGTGACACCTTGCCATAGAGTATATCGGCTACAGCATTACCACCCTCTTCGCCCGGATACCAAGCCTGGATTACAGCAGCACATCTTTCTGCAAGTCCTGAGATGACTTGAGCACGACCTCCAAACACAACAAGAACAACTGGTTTGCCTGTTGCAATGAGTTCTTCGACATACTGTTCCTGCTTGCCTGGGAGACGAAGTCCCTTGCGGTCTCTGTTCTCTCCACAAAGCATCACATTCTCACCAACGGCCGCGATGATGACATCACACTCTTTTGCCATTGCCAATGCTTCTGCCTTGTCAGCCTTCTCTCCTGAGTCTACCTTACGATGAAGAATCTCATATTCCCATGCACGTTCATCACCCAGCTCTGAATATTGAGTCTCTATCTCCTCTGTCCAGTCGCATCCTCTTGAATACATCACGTTGACTCCTTCTGTCTTGCGTGACTGCATTGCCTCAAGGAGTTTGACGACGTGTGGGTGCTCGCCGTCTTCAATGACCTTTTTCCAGAAGTAGTTCATAGATGGGAAGGAGTAGTCGCCGCACATTGCCCACATGGAGTTGGCATTCGGTCCTGTGACGAGTATGTTCTTCTTGTCCTTGAGTGGAAGGACGCCGTTGTTTTCGAGTAGGACAATAGACTGTGTTGCTATGTCGTAGGCTGTCTTGCGTTCCTCTGGCGTGTCAAGGGTGATATGCTCCTTGCTGTAGAGATATGGCTCCTTGTCGAATAGTCCTGCACGATACTTGTACTTCAACACGTTCTTGACGGCGCGTTCAAATGCTTCCTGCTTGACAAGTCCCTTGTCGAGTCCTTCCTGAAGAAGTGCGTAGTTGCTTCCGTATGGGAAGTCTACGTCATTACCGCCATTGATTGCTGCCGCTGCCTTGTGGAGGGTGTCTGCTGCATCAGGTATCTGGTCTATTGCAGTATAGTCACTAACTACCATACCGTCAAAACCGACATATCCACGAAGAATGTCTTGTAGTATCTCGCTGTTTTCAACGCAGTTTGTTCCATGGACTGCATGATAGCCAGGCATTACAGCCTTGCTTCCTGCAAGACGTATCATTGCTTCGTGTGGAAGGAGGATCTCTTCCATCAATTCCTTCTCGTCTGCATCGCCACCACCACCGTAGCCGAGGTAGTGCTTTGAACATGCTCCTACTCCTTTCTTCAGGTCGCCCTGCTGGAGTCCCTTGACAAAGGCTGTTCCCATAACAGCAGAGAGATAACCGTCTTCACCGTAGGATTCTTCGAGGCGATTGAAGCTTGGGGTACGGCACACATCTACCATTGGGGAGAGTGATAGCACTCCTCCCATCTTGCGCATGGCTGTTCCTGTCTGTAGCGTCTTGAGTTCAGCAAGTTCTGGGTTGAACGAGCATGCCTGTCCTATCTGCTGTGGATAGATGGTTGCGTCGCGGGTGTTGATGCCTGACAGTACTTCTTCATGGAACAGGGCTGGTATGCCGTTTGGGGTGTTGCTCATGATCCATTCTTGAACGGCCGCTACCCTGTCTCTGAGGATATTGGCATCCATTGACTTCTGACTTGCATACTGTGAGAAGTGTCCTATGCCGAATGGAATGAGTTCTCTGCACTTGGTGGTGTCGAGTCTTCCCTCTTCGTCAAAGAGATCGTCCATGTAGGTACTCCTTAACTGGGCTATCCTTTCTTCTTGTGGCATCTTGTTATATAGTTCGTCAACAAACTCGTTCATGTTGTCGACGGTAGTGCTGTTGCAACTCATAAGTGCAGCTGCCGCACATGCAATAATTGTGTTTTTTTTCATATGTAAGTGATCAGAATTATTTTTTTATAATTGATGTGTTCTTTAATGTTTCAACTTTGCCTTTCAAGAAAGGGCGTGTAGTGGCCCCTACATAACCGTTTTGAAGGACAAAAAATGTCTAGTAAGGGAAGCAGGTATTATAAAAATAGTTCTGCTCACTTACTTGTAGTCTTTTTAGTATTGCAAATATAGCTTCTCCTTTGCAATTATCCAAATTTTATGGATAGTGAGATACTCTTTTTTAATGTATTATTAGAACCTTTGAAAACAAAACAAAAGAAAACCCATTGCAGGAGCTGCATAAATCATTCTGTTCACTTGCTTATGTGTGAGGAATGTAAATTTAAGCTTGAAGAGTTTTCGATATCGTCTACTTGCAACGTACTGCGGTAAAACGAAATTGGGGTGAACCAACAATGTTGATTCACCCCTCTTACTAATATTTGAAAATCCTAAATATCTATGATATCTATTATTTGTTGTAGCCAGGATTCTTGTAAGCCTCAAGTTCTTCCTCTGTTCCTTCCATACCGTCAAGCTGACCCTGTGGAATTGGACGGAGATAGTGGTAAGGCTCGATAGTACGGTTGACCTTGAGAAGTCCTCCGTTGACCTGTGGAACGATCTTACCGTCCTTGAAGTTACAGATCTCGTATGTTCCAGCCTTCTCTACCCATGTCTGAGTACGAACAAGGTCGAACCAGCGAAGACCTTCACCGAAGAACTCACGCATACGCTCGTCAAGGATGTAGTCGATAGTGATTGTAGCTGGTGTTGCAGCAACCATCTCTGCACTATGATCCTCGTTGATCATCTTCTGCTCATTATTGCTGAATGCCCACTTTCCGGCACGTGCACGGATGACGTTGAGGAGAGCCTTAGCATCCATGCCTCCCTTAGCTGTTGCACCCTTTACGTTTGCCTCTGCAGCGATGAAGTAGAGCTCTGCAAATCGCATGATAACGAATGGACGTGTGCTACCACCGTTAGGGCTTCCAAGACCATCGCCGCTGTCAGTACGGTATGTACCAATCTTCCAGCAGCATGGGTAAGCGATACGGCTAACATCTGAGAGGTTTGCTACGTAGTCTGAATGACCTGCAAGTGTACCGAATCCCTTGTTGTTGTCCTTTGAGAAGTCGATGCCTGCTGTCTCCTCTGTGAGGAATGAAGCAATCTTGTCACCACGAACATAACCTGCATCAGTCTTCTTACCTGGATAAACCTTCATGTCGTTGGCACCAATCACGTATGCGTTTCCAATGCTTGCCTTGTCGTAGTTAGCACGCCATACATAAGTGAATGTACCGTCGAAACGTGAGTCAATCTTCTTGTCATTGAAGACGTCACGACATGCGCCGATTGTTGGAGCCATACGTGTCCAAGGACGACCGTACATCTGTGCTGCCTCACGCTGACATGGGTTGATGCTTGAACCATCATCTGCTGTAGATACAAGAGTAGTGTAGTTCCATGTACCCATCCAACCTGCAAAGTTATCAGGAGCACCACCATTACCCCAAGAGAGTGAACCACCGTTGTAGTACTCGCTTGCCTCTGTGTGGTCTGCCCAAAGCATCTGCTCCTTGTTACGGTCATTTGCTCCGTCATAAACCTGCTGGAAACTTTCCATCAAGTCGTAAGGACCCTTGTCATTGATTGCGTCGAGTGCTATGTCGTATGCCTGCTGGAAGTACCATGCTGCATTCTTACCATCTGGATCAACTCGGTCACATGCTGGGTAAGTAGGAATGTTCTTTGGATTCTCAAGCCACCATGCATAAGTAAGGTATGCCTTAGCAAGTGCGAGACGTGCCACATTCTTTGTTACTGTACCTGTGAGACGTGGGTTGTCTGGGAGGTTATCAACTGCGATACGGAGATCAGGGAAGATAGCCTTTGTATATACCTCTGGTACTGTGTTACGAGAAGATGTACGCTTTGGTGTAGTGTTGAACTTAAGTACGCCTGAACCAAGATCCAATGGCACACCACCGTATGTCTGTACGAGCTGGAAGTAGTCAAATGCACGGATGAAACGTGCTTCTGAAACGATTGCCTCGCTGATATTTGCAGCCATTGCGTTCTCGATAACACCGCTTGCATTGTTGATGCTTGAGAAGTTTTCGTACCAGATCACATCTGCACGACAACTGTTACCGTCAAGCTTCTCAACACCAGAGAGGTCTGCAGCCTTGAAGTTACCGTCAGCAGACTCTGCATAGGTATACTCGTCTGTTCCTGTCTCTGTGATGTTATAGTAGTATGCCTGACCATACACGTTACGGAGGTGAGCATAGAGAGCTGTCAATCCACCCTCAACACCTTTATCTGTAGAGAAGAATGCTGGGTCAAAACCTGCACGCTGCTGTTCATCAAGAACATCACAAGAAGACATTAAAGCAGCAGACATCAAGGCGACACCCATCAATCCATATTTATTTATCTTTTTCATGATTAAGCTTATTAAAATTAGAATGTCAAGTTAAGACCGAACAAGAAGTTACGTGTCTGTGGTGAGTTTGTACCTACTACAGGGAGACTGTGTCCACCCATTGCAACAGCGATGTGAGAACCGCTATTAGAGAGTGTGTTAGTCTCTGGATCAAGACCTGTCTCGCTTGTGAATGGAGAGTAGATAACGAATGGGTTCTGGATTGTAGCGTAGAGGCGGAGGTTAGAGATACCTGCTGCCTTCATCCAAGGCTGTCTAAAGTTGTAGCCGAGTGTGATTGTACGAAGCTTTACATAAGAACCGCTGAAGATACCGAGTGTAGAACCATACTTAGGGTTGTCACCATCAACTGATGCTGGGTTTGGATATCTTGCACCTGTGTTTTCTGGTGTCCAGTACTCTACATCAACATTACCTCTACGACCTGTGAGCATGTTGAGGTAACCGTAAGATGAGTGAAGTGTACTGATAAGGAGACCACCGCACTGGAATGCACCTGTGATACCGAGATCCCAGTTCTTGTATGAAACCTTTGTGTTGAAACCACCTACGAAGTCTGGCTCACATGACTGGATCTGACGGTCGTCCTCGTTGATTGAACGTACTGGTTTGCCGCTTGCGTCATATTCACCAGTATATTCTGCACGAATCATACCCTCAACACATCCTGGCTCATAGAGTTCACGATCATTCCAATCTGCATCTGTCTTGTTCCAGAGGCCTGCATACTTATAGTCGTAGATTACATCGATTGGGTGTCCTACGAACCATCCGTTTGACTTGTCCTCTTCTGTACCATTTGCAAGAGCAAGAAGCTTGTTGCGGTTAAGAGATACGTTCAAGCCTGCTTCCCATGTCCAACCGTTATAGTTGTCAAGGATTGTTCCGTTAACTGTGAGCTCGAATCCCTTGTTCTGTGTTCTACCAACGTTGCTCATCACAGATGATACACCTGCTGTTGATGGAAGGTTAACGCTGAGCAAGAGGTCGTTAGTCTTCTGGATGTAGTACTCCATTGTACCGCTCAAGCGACCATTGAAGAATGTGAAGTCAACACCGAAGTTCCAAGTGTTTGAGTTTTCCCACATAAGATCCTTGTTAGGAAGCTTTGAGATGTAGTAACCCATTGCATAGTTAGAACCGAAGTTGTATGGCTTAGTACCGAGTGCACCAAGTGTAGAGAATGGTTCTACTGCCTGGTTAGCTGTCTTACCCCAACCAATACGAATCTTCAAGTTGTCAATCCACTCAACTGGCTTCAAGAAGTCCTCGTGCTTAAGATTCCAACCGCCTGAGACTGCTGGGTAAGTGTAGCCTGCACCGCCAAGACGTGAAGAACGGTCATTACGGATCATTGCAGAGAACATGTATCGGTTGTCGTAGTTATACATAACACGTGCCATTCTTGAATCGAGTCCATAAGGCTTGTATGCCTGAGAACCTGGATCGACTGTCAAGTTTTGGTTTGCATGACCGATGTTATAGTACTGGAAGTACTCTGCAGGAATGTCCTGTCCTGACATTGCGCTCTTAGTAAAGAGTGTCTTTTCAGCAGAATACATTGCTGTTGCGCTGATGTTGTGCTTCTCAGCAAATGTGTGGTTATAAGAAAGGATATTCTCAACTACCCAGTTCTTGTAGTCATCATGGGTGATAGATGCACCGTTGATCTGGTCTGGGTTACTGCTGTTAACACCTGTACCTGTGAAACTTCCATACTTTGAAGTACGGTAGTTGAGACCGATGTTTAGGCGGTATTTAAGACCTTTAAGGAATGGTGCTTCTACCTCAGCGAACAAGTTATTATATGTAGCGAAAGTTTTTCTCTGGTTAAGCCAGCTTTCCTTAAGATTTTCGCCAACCTCCTTTGTGAATACATAACTCTCATCGTTTGGCATCTTGACAGTACGCTTGAGTGTTCCGTCTGCATTGTATGGGTCAGCAAGTGGTGACATGCTAAGGATTCCATACATACCACGCTGTGATCCGTCCTGCTCGTTGTAAGTCATGTTAGATGAGAGTCCTACATGAACATAATCGCCAACCTTCTGGTCGAAGTTCGCGTGAAGGTTGTAACGGTCATACTGCTGAGTTGGTACTACAGCCTCGTCATGATAGTAAGATGCACCTACATTATAGCTTCCTCCGTTTGTTCCACCTGCAACACTAAGGTTGTGGCTATGAACAAGTCCTGTACGGAAATAGAGGTCTTGCCAGTCTGTGTTTGTTCCCTCTGGCTCGTCAAGAGTGTTCTGGTAACGACCAGAAGCCTTACGGAGTGCCTGAAGCTGGTCGCCTGTCATCATTGGGTATCTGTGGAAGAGAGTCTTTGCTCCAACATATGCATTGTAGGAAACGCGTGCTGGAGTACCGTTAACACCCTTGTTTGTTGTTACCATGATGACACCGTTAGCACCACGGGAACCGTAGATAGCTGTTGATGATGCATCTTTGAGGATATCTATACTCTTGATGTCTGAAGGGTTGATGTCTGAGAGGTTACCGAGGTAAGGAATACCGTCGAGTACAATCAGAGGGTCATTAGATGCAGTAAGAGAGCGCTGGCCACGAATACGGATACGCATCTCCTCACCTGGTACAGATGAAGTCTGCTGCATGTCAACACCGGCAACACGGCCCTGAAGAGCATAAGCAATGTTTGTACTTGGGTTCTCATTGATCTTGTCTGCACCTACAGTTGCGATAGAACCTGTTACATCTGAACGGCGTGCTGTACCGTAACCGATAACAACAATCTCATTGAGGTTCTTCTTGTCTTCAGCAAGGACAAACTTGATCTCGCCCTTCTCAGTAGCTGTAGAAGTCACAAATCCAATGAATGAAGCTGATAGCTTTGCACCCTTTGGAACACTAATGGTAAACTTACCATTTACGTCAGTTGCAACACCATTTGTAGTGCCAACCTGGATTACCTTCGCACCAATAAGTGGTTCACCATACTGGTCAACGACGGTACCCTTTACAACGCTTGTAGCCTGACCGAAAGCAGAACCTGCTCCCATCATGCATAACGAAGCTAAAAACAATGATTTTGTTTTCATGATTGTCAAGGAATGGCTGTTAAGCCGAATAATTAAAGGTTAAAATAAAAATATTAATAATCTCTTTTTTCTTGGTATTCAGATTTGCGTAATAAACATAGCACAAGTTCTGATTAGGTGCGACAAATGTACGTACATTGATATTTGCACGCTTTAAGTGATGTAACATTTTGTTGTTTTCATGTAACATTCGCATAAATGTTACGTGGTGCAAAGTATTTGCAACAAAATTGTAAAAAAGTTGCATTCACTATGTGGACTACTCTTTCACTCGTTACGCTCGATTATGCAAATTGCCATGAAATTATTGGGGGCATCAGGTCTGTCGAATACATTTTAGCGAAAGCAAATTACCCGGAAAATAATGTTGGTTTTGTAAAGTATAGATAAAATCACGCTTCTTTTGCAACGGAGTAAACTTTATAAACTATCAGGCTAAGAAATCACGCAACTTGAGTAAAAATATCTTGGAAGGACAAAGATTATTGACAAATTCTTTTATACGTTGCCAAAGATGATTATATTTGTAATTGTTTTTTTCACTCATTGTCTATAAACTAATCCATGGAAGAGAAAAAGAAGAAATCAGGAAGAGGGGGAGCACGTGAAGGTGCTGGAAGACCTAAGGGGGACAGCAAACTTATCACGTTTCGTGCGCCAGGTTACATGGCTAATTATATTGAGAGCCATAGTAACAAAACGGATTATATAAGGGAGTGTATAGAAAGGGACATGAATAATAATAAGCTCGTTGCCCAAAATGAGGTTGAGGATACGTATATCGATGATTTCGGTATTGATATCAATTCAGTCATAGAACATACTCTCGATAACATTATTGTTGACAGCATGCCTGTGAACAGTAGTGTTTCTCCTAACCCTATGTCTTCAGACGATTTCCCTGATATTGATGGTATGGGCGAGGTGGTTAAGGCAACAGATGTGGCAAGTGTGAACTTGCCTTATTCCGAGAATCAGAAGGTCATAGGAAAAGACGAGTCACTGCTTGATAATGTTGATTTGATTAACCTTATCTGTCCAAACAAGAGTTCCTCCTATTTAATCAAGGTAAAGGGTGACTCAATGAAGGATGCAAACTTCTATGATGGTGATATCATCGTTATAGATAGTGGAAAGCGTGATCCGAAGGATAACCAGATTGCTCTCTGTGAACTTAATGGAGAGTACACGATGAAGTATGTGAGGGTGCATGACGGTAAAGGCTATCTTTTACCGGTTAACCCTAACTATTCGGAATGGAGAATAACAGAAGATGATCATTTCTGTGTGTGGGGAATCGTCACCTATGTCATACATGCTCCAAGAAACATTTAGTGATAATGAATACTAGAAATTGTAGTCCTCTTGTAAGGGGAATGATTGACGGCATACCTATTGGTATGGGGTACTTTGCTGTGTCTTTCTCATTAGGTATCATTGCAGGACGTGCAGGAATAGGTGCTATTGCTGGATTCATTGGCAGTTGGCTAACTCGTGCCTCTGCAGGTGAATATGGTGTATATTCGCTTGTGGCAGTAGGTGCTGCATATATGGAGGTTGTAGGTATCACGCTAATAGCAAACCTGAGATATATGTTGATGAGTACGGCTCTCACACAGAAGTTTGCTGAGGGTACTTCATTATTTAAGAGAATTATTGCGGCGTGCTGTATAACTGATGAGGTGTTTGGCATATCTATAGCATATCCAGGTAGTCTGCCTGTGTCCTACCCTATCGGTGCAACTCTTGTCTCAGCAACAGCATGGGCAAGTGGTACGGCTATAGGAATAATGGCGGCTGGGGCATCATTCATTCCTCAAAACATAATAGCATCATTAAGTGTGGCCTTGTATGGTATGTTCATAGCTATTATCATTCCACCAGCAAAGGCGGATAGGGCTGTGTTATGGGCAGTAACTGCCAGTTTTTTGTTAAGTGGTGCTTTTGCCTTTGCACCATATATCTCGGAATGGAGCTCTGGAACAAGAACCATTGTTCTTACTATCTTGATTTCTGCCGTGGCTGCAGCACTCAAACCAATAAATGATGTAGAAGATGGAGAATCATAGTCTTGTTATATATATCGTTATAATGGTTTTGATGACCAATGCGATAAGGGTTATTCCTGTCACTCTTATCAAGGGGAAGATACGTAGTGTCTTCATTCGTAGTTTCTTGTACTATGTACCTTATGTAACACTTGCTGTAATGACTTTTCCTGCAATAATGGAAACAACCACAACCCGTTTGGCAGGTCTTGCCGCACTTGTGTGTGGTACTGTTGCTGCATGGCGTGGATGGGGGCTCTTCCCTGTTGCTATCCTTTGCTGTGTGGTAGCTTTGGCATTCAATTTCTTTTGAGGTAGACGACAAAAACTCCGGACAGACGATAAAAACTCCAGGCTAGAAATACATGCAATTAGTTTTAGTTCTTAACAACTTGCAACGGTAGAACAGACCTGTGCCAAACAATGACACTGCTCAAAAAAATATATAGTCAACAAATACTTCTACTGTTGTTCTCTGAAAACAAATTGCCTACATTACTTGAATCATATTAATAGAAAGAGCGTTCACCTAGAATTCTAGTGTAATCATCTTTCCCTGATGTAGTGATGCTTGCACGTCGATAAAACGTTGATTGTCACTACCTCTGAACCTGAGTGAAATGTCTCTCTTCGCCAATAAGAAAGGACTGTCAACTAATACGTCTATGGTTTCGAGTAATGGAAGGAACTTTGGATTGCCAACTATATCCTCCCACTTGTAACCAGTATAGCACCAGATGTTCTTTCCAAGTGATTTCTTTATTTCCTGTGCAAGTATTGTCACACCTTCAACCTGATATAGAGGATCACCTCCTGAGAATGTGACAGGAAAACCATTATACTCAATAACCTTGATAATCTGTTCTATAGACGTTTCTTTTCCTGCATTTATGTCCCAAGACTGTGGATTATGACATCCTTCACAATGATGACTACATCCTGAGAAGTATATTGATGTGCGAAGTCCTGGCCCGTCGACACAGGTTCCTTCGGCTATGTTTATTACTCGCAAACTAACTGGAGTTGACATATCTATTAAGATTTTGAATCTGTTAATGATGCTCTTATCCTGTATTATTCATACTATCGCCAATGTTATTGAGACACAATTAACTCGAAGATTGTGCTTCTAACAATTCTCAGAGACTATGTATGAATATTATAGGAATAATAAGTCTCCCACAGATAGTACTCTGTGGGAGACCTTACAAAGTTTTTTGTATTTTATTGGTATATGTGGGTGTTTATTTATGTACAACTCTATCACGAAGTTCTGCAAGTTTACCCGAGTTCCAACGGTCAGTTGTTCCAACAAGATAACCTGTGATACGCTGAAGTGTATCGATATTGGTGCTACCACACTTAGGACATACTGTAAGCCCTTCTGTAGCGTCCTCATATCCACAAGACATACAGCGGTTACGATTGTGATTTACCGATCCATAACCAATGTTGTACTGATCCATAAGATCAACGATGTTCATGATTGCTTCTGGATTATGTGTGGCATCACCATCAATCTCTACATAGAAGATGTGTCCACCACGAGTAAGGTCATGGTATGGAGCTTCAATCTCAGCCTTATGACGAGGACTGCAATGGAAGTACACAGGCACATGGTTTGAGTTTGTATAGTAGTCCTTGTCTGTAACTCCTGGGATAATGCCAAACTTCTTCTTGTCACCCTTAGTGAAGCGGCCTGAGAGTCCTTCTGCTGGTGTTGCAAGTATTGAGTAGTTATGCTGGTATCTCTCGCTGAACTCTACCGATCTGTCACGCATATATGTGACAATCTTAATACCAAGTTCCTGTGCCTCTGCATCTTCTCCGTGGTGCTTACCCACAAGTGCAATAAGACATTCGGCAAGTCCGATGAATCCAATACCAAGGGTTCCTTGATTGATGACATCTTTTATTGTATCATTCTCCTTAAGATTTTCTGCTCCAATCCAGAGTTTTGACATAACAAGCTGGAACTGTTTTGCAAGAGCTGTCTTCTGGAACTCAAAACGCTCATGGAGCTGTTTTGCCGTAATCTCAAGAAGATCGTCAAGCTTAGCAAAGAATGAGTTGATACGTGTTTCTTTGCTCTCTATGCTCATACATTCAAGAGCAAGACCAACTATGTTGATTGTTGAGAAAGAAAGGTTTCCTCTTCCTACACTTGTCTTGTCACCAAAACGGTTTTCAAATACACGAGTACGGCAACCCATAGTTGCAATCTCCCACTTATAACGCTGTGGATCATCTGCTCTCCACTTTTCGTTATGATTATAAGGTGCGTCAAGATTTACAAAGTTAGGGAAGAAACGGCGTGCTGTCACTTTACAAGCGAGGCAGTACAAGTCGTAGTTACGGTCTTCTGGAAGGTAACTTACACCTCTCTTCTTCTTCCATATCTGGATTGGGAAGATTGCTGTAGCGCCATTGCCAACTCCTTCGTATGTTGATTCAAGAAGTTCACGAATAACGCAACGTCCTTCTGCACTTGTATCAGTTCCGTAGTTGATAGAACTGAACACAACTTGGTTTCCACCACGAGAATGGATTGTATTCATGTTATGGATGAAAGCCTCCATTGCCTGATGCACACGTCCGACAGTTCTGTTTATAGCATGTTGCTTAGCACGCTCCTTTCCTGAAAGTCCATCAAGATCTTTCTTCAGATAGTCGTCAATCTTTGCATCATAGAGATCTGAAAGATCTTGACCTGTCATCTGCTCTACATACTTCACCTCTTCCTGATAGGAAGAACGTACGTAAGGAGCCATATAGAAATCAAAGGCAGGAATAGCCTGACCTCCATGCATCTCGTTCTGAGCTGTCTCAAGTGAGATACATGCAATTACACTTGCTGTTTCTATACGCTTTGCAGGACGGCTCTCACCATGACCAGCCATGAAACCATATTGTAGGATATGGTCAAGAGGGTGCTGAATACATGTAAGAGACTTTGTTGGATAATAGTCCTTGTCATGAATATGAAGAAGATTATGCTTTACAGCCTCACGACTCTCTTCAGAAAGAAGGATATCATCAACATATGGCTTAGTACTCTCACTGGCAAACTTCATCATCATTCCAGCAGGAGACTCTGCGTTCATATTTGCATTTTCACGAGTAACATCATTACTCTTTGCTTCTATGATTGACTGGAAGAGATTATGAGTCTTTGCCTTACGTGCGATGTCACGTTCATGACGATATGCAATATATTTCTTAGCTACCTCCTTGCGTGGACTCTTCATAAGTTCAAGTTCTACAAGGTCTTGGATTGCTTCTACGGTCATCTGTTCCTTACCGGTAGCACCTATACGATCAGATATGCGATGAATGAGAGTCTCATCCTCGCCTTTGTCTGTCTGCAACATTGCCTTGCGTATTGCAGCCATAATCTTTTCTTCGTTATAGCCAACGATACGGCCATCACGCTTTATAACAGTTTGAATCATTTGGTATAAGGTTTTGTCTAAAATTCACTAACTTAATTTCGGTGCAAAAATATAAAAGAAAAACATCAAATGCAAGTAATCTCCAGTTTAAAAATAATCTTTTTTTGAGTGTCGGATAAATTTATAATCTAACAATCAAGTGCAAATGGATAAATCCCAAATCTTTAGCAACAGTCTTGAGTTATTATAATATTTTTCACGTATAATCCTCTTACCCCTATTTTGCAAACTGTTGTGTCATTATGTTGCTAAATATGTTAAGTTATAACATACACGTATATGACTAGTTTATTAGGTTGCCCGGTTACTTGTACCTAAACCAGGCATATTGGACTAAGTCAACATAACAAATAAATGCAAACATCTTTAACTGTCTAAATTTTTGTTATTTACATTCTGCCATTTGCGGCAACATCGAGTACAATAAACAGGACACACTACTTATCAGAATTCGTAGCTCAATCTAAAGCATAAAGCATAATTGTCTGTCAATGTACGTATCTTGTTGAAGTAAGTTCTGTTTTCTTTATACACCTCGTCATAATAGGTACAAGGGATCTTTTCCACATACCACAAATATGTATAATCCAATCCAACACCAAGTGTTATGGCATTACCATTCTCAAGTGCATATCTGCATCCAAAGGTTGGTGATAGATACACTCTACTATTATTTATATTTAGACCTCCTCTAATATCAATAACAGGAGAGAACTGCTGGTTAAGTGTTCCCCTAACATCAACATAGGCAAAAGGTGCTTTGGTATTAAAATCGTACGAAGCTCCTGCACCTGCAAACAGGTACGGATTAAACTGATATCCTGCTGTGGCAGATATTGCTGCTCGATGAAAACCTCTCAAAGCAAGTCCACAGCCACCAGTCGCTTCTGCAAATACCTTGAACCCTTTTTGTGGTCCAACATCATTTGAAGTAGTTTGTGCCTTTGATGCTACATGAAACAGTATTAGAGTGAATAGTACTATATATTTTTTCATTATTCCAATTTCATTTAGTAAGCAAATGATCATGATTATTTATTATAATAGGTTTGCTCTTTTTGAGTAGATTTCCATCTTCATTTGCAAGATTGATGTGTGTATCGTGACTGATAAGAAACGAAATGATACAACAAAGAGAGTACATATATATTATGTTAATCACATATCAAGTATAATTTTTAATTACATATTCTAGTTTCTTTCTGCGAAAGCGTAAGCGATAACGCAGGTTTTCAACTTTACATGTTATAAGCTTTTAAGATTGCTACGCCGGTAAGAATATAAGTCTTGAATGAATTCAAACATAGATTCAATGAGTCCCCCCCAATAACCTAACCCCTTACAACCTATTAATCTTTTTTTTCTGAAGCTTGAGAAAGTTGAATTACTAACATTACTTTGCAAAAGTACATTATTCTTTTTAATTACCAAAGGAAAACAAGATAATTTTTTGTCATTTGTCAAATGTCTTTTCCCCAACAATAATTAGGGGATTTCCTACATCGTATAATCCACATAAGGCATATATTTGCGTTTGTATTCTAAAACATAGTACCACTAATTCAAGTATCTTACACAGAAAGAAACTTAAAATTATTTAATAAAACGATTATGAGAACAAACATTATTTCTGCATCAATCATTGCAGGAGGATTGACAATCTTAGGTCTGTCAATCCGTTCAGGAATTGTTACATTCAAGGATAGTGACAGGTCAGTAACAGTTAAAGGATTATCAGAAAGAGAAGTTGACGCGGATAAGGTCACATGGCCTCTCGTTTACAAAGAACTCGGTAATGACCCAACAGAAATGTATGAGACCCTGGAAGCAAAGAACAAGAAGGTCATAGCTTTTCTAAAGAAGGAGGGTATTAGCGAGGATGAGATAAATGTTGCCCCACCTAATATAATTGATAGGCAGGCAGATAATTATGGCAACGAACTCCTCAACTATAGATACAAGGCAACGAGTATAATAATTGTCACATCCAAGAATGTCAAGAAGGTGTGCAAACTAATCACCAAACAAACAGAACTTATGAAACAAGGTATTGCTATCATAAATGAGGAATATGGAAGTAATCCTGTCATCTACGAATTTACTGGTTTGAACAAGATCAAACCAGAGATGGTGGAAGATGCCACAAAGAACGCAAGAGCTACTGCCCAAAAGTTTGCCGAGGATAGCGGCAGTTCACTTGGCAAGATACGCAATGCCAGTCAAGGACAATTCTCCATTGAGGATAGAGACAGCAACACACCTTTTATAAAGAAAGTGAGGGTTGTCACTACATTGGAGTACACTCTTGAATAATAACGAACTCTGGTTAATTAATAGGGTGTCCAGTTAATCGTGCTTGTTATTACCGCAAGCGGTCTGTAATTAAAATCTTTGAAGACCTTTCAAGACAAAAGAAAACAGTTTTATTTTACATATTACTATTTTACAATTGCTATTCGGAACATATCAACCGGATGGAGATAGTCAAATTGTAAATAGTCAAATAGTACTTTAGGAAACTGTTTTCCTCGGTTTTCTTTTGTTTTCTTTGGTTTTAATTATAGACCGCTTGCGGTAAAGTCCTTCGGGGTTCGTCTTTTTACTCCATTTAACTTCTCTTTAACTCCTTTTATCTCCCTAAGTTTAATTAACATACAAAAGGCGCACCAGAATCTCTCTGATGCGCCCCACCGTATTTAACTAAGGATAAAATCCTTACTTGTTAAGAACTTTCTGACCGTTCATGATTACTACACCCTTGAAGTCATTGTTAACTCGCTGACCAGCAAGGTTAAACATAGCACCATTAGAAGACTTGACAACGATATTGTCAACACCTGTAACCATGTTCTTCAATTCTTCTCCTGATTCATAAAGAAGTTCGAAGTCGTCAAAGATTACCCAGTCATTACCAATTGCTGCTGTCTTGCGAATACCGATTTCAAGAACATCTGCATTGTTAATAGTAATCTTAACCTCATTAGTTACATCCTCAGGATGACTCTGGCAAACGCTATAGAATCCCTGCATAGAAGCTGGATAGAAGTAGTCGCCAACCTTTGTGTCGAATGGATATTCGCCTAAGTTCTTCTTTTCGTACTTACATTCTTCAATAGGAGTGTATTCGCTTGGATCAAGAAGAGTAACGATCTTAGCAACAACGAGGTCTGCACCGTCTTTTGAAACTTCTGTCATAACAGTCTTGAATGAAGTCTCAGTATACTTAAGTGACTCGATAGCCTTGATGTATGTGAACTGCTCATTATCTTTACTAGTTCTTGCGAAGAGCTGTGCATTGTGGTTTTCCCAAGCTTCTTCACTACCAGCCTTATTGAACTTCTCTACAAGGTCAGCCTTAACCTCACCACCGTCACGATAGATAGCCTTTACACGAAGTACATAGTTACCAGCTGGGAGACCATAGATCTTCTGAGAGAGTGTGAAAGCAGACTTGTTCCAGAGTTCAGCATTAATTCTGTCACCCTTTGCATCATAAGAGTACTCATTATTTGAAGGAGTCTCACCTACCCAACCCTTAGAAGGTTCGTTAGTGAAGTCTGGGTTAACGATGAAGCTTGAAACTGAAGCAGGAGCTGCAGCAGTACCTGAAGTAGCACCAAGTTCATTCATCTTAGTGATGTTAATAGGAAGCAACAACTTAGAAGCGTAAGAGTTCACGACATCAGCAGGAAGCATCTTTGCCTTCATCTCTGTAATTTGCTTGTCCAAGACAGCAGCTACGACAGGATCACTCTTGAATTCCATAGCTGTCTGATATGCCTCATTATACACAGTATAAGCCTTACCGATAGCATTGTACTCATCAATTTTCTCGTAAGTTTCGCTTTCTGACTTACCAGCTTCCTTGCTGAAGAATTCATAAGCAGGTTCTGCGAAGTCCTCAATGATATTATTAAGGTCTGCAAGAGCAGTATACTCCTTAAGTTTGTTGACAGCAGCATCAAGTCTCTTCTTTGCCTGGTCAATGATCAACAGAGAATTCTCGTATGCTTCAGAAGAAGCAACAGGAATAGCGATTGTAGCAAGAATATCCTTAACGGCCTTCTTATCACCAGCGAAGAGATCTTCTGGAATAAGTCCTTCGATACCAGCAATCTTGTCCTGAATCATCTCACTGAAGTCTGGAGTCTCGCCATAATAGAAGAGACGGAAACCAGTTACAGTATTAGCGATAGAACCACCACCACCGATGAGGAGTTTACCATCCTCTACAGAAACGATTGAAGTAGATACATCATCCCAAGATGTAGTAGTAGAGTTCCACTCCCACCACTGGTTAATGTTCTGTGATGGAATAGAAGAAACACGTACCTCCTTTGAGTTTTCTGCAAAACAGCCAAGGAACTGAATATTCTTGTTCCAGTCGGATTCAGCATCCCAACCCTTTGCAAGACAGTTTACAGAATAGTAACCGTTAGGAAGACCAACAAGCTGCTGAGCAATACCCTCGATACCAGGAGTACCATCATTTTTTGAGAATCCTCGAGCCCATGTTGTTGAGTTACCGATAAGACGGCTTTGATAGTAAAGACGAGTACCTGAACACCAACCATCAGTATGGTCGATATACTTGAACCACTGGTTAGTAACATCTGATGATGAAGAGATATCCACCTGAGAACAGATGTCTGTGATACCAGGAATAGTAGTGAGTTTGTTGCTATAGTCAGCACAATCCTTAAGTGTACCACCCCAGTCAGCCCAAGTAGCCTCAGTAAGGTGCCAATATTCACCACCATTAGCGATATCGTTAGATGGAGTATACTCTGGGTTTACGAACCAAGGGTTTGTGATAAGAGAAGAGAAATCCTTAGCGCCCTTTTCATTTGGTTCCTGAGAATTGAGGTAATTAGCACGACTCTTAGAGAGTTCGTTTACCAAGTTCTTGTAGTAAGCGATAGGATCAGAACCAATCTTATCAGGATCAGCCTCATTAGCTTTCTCCTTGATTGCTGCCAATTCACTCTTGAACTTCTCAATACCCTCAAAGTTTGTAGAAGCAAGGATAGCGTCACAAGAAGTAAGGAGCTTCAAAACTTCGTTGATTGACTCCATTGAATATGTGAATGTAACAACAGAAGCATCAATCTTATTCTTGATTTCGATAATCTTATCGAGGTTCTCACCGTTCTCAGAAAGTTCAGACTCGTAAATGCTCTTCATATCACCAATAGAGCCTGCAAGTCCATCAAGTCCACCTTCAGAGAGAGTCTCAATAAGAGCATCGAGTTCCTCAAGTGAAGAAACAGCTTCATCAATAGCACAGTCAAGCTGTTCTGTATTATTTGCCTCACCATTATATATTACCTTTACATTTGTAAATGGCAACCAGTCCTGAGGCATTGAAGCAGTCTTACGGAAACCAATCTTAACATAAGCTTCTTCTGTCAAGACAAACTTCTTCTCATTAGCATAGATGTCCTCGTAGAAATATCTTGCGATACCAGGAAGACAGCATGGGCAGAAATATGATTTCCATACTGGGTTTCCATCAGCATCAATTTCTTCAGTCTTTACCTTATGTTCATAGTCATTCTTCCAAGAACCATCAGCGTCAAAGAAGATTCTTTCGTTCTGTTCTGATTCTGCAAGTGACTTTACAACACGGTCAAAGTCACGAGTAACAGTAGTCTGGTCATCAGCAAGAATATCAATGTACATGTGACCATTCTTGTACTTCTTTCCCTTAAAATGATTCAGGAAGTTATCTTGTGGCGTACCCTCACGATAGCAAGAGTTTGCTTTAAGTGTATAAGAACCTGCAGGGATTCTTACAATTTGGTAGATGTCGACAAGTCCTACGTTGTAAAAACCGATAACACCAGGATAAGGCTCTTCTGGAGCATGATACTCAACAGGAGTTGAACCCTTCCAATAGTTACCAATTGACTTTACATCATAGTCACCATTACCATTCAGGGTCTTATCACCAGAAAAACTACCATCACAGTCACCCAAACCAATCTCTGCAGTCACATCTTGACCAACAGTCCATTTGCTTGCGTCTGGAGTCTGTGCATTAACAGCTAAAGCAGCTGCCATTGTGTAGACAAAAGTAAACAGTTTCTTCATGATTAAGAAAAGTGTTATTAATTAAAGGTTAAATATTAAATTTGTTTTCTCTCAATTTCTTTTAGCAATGTGTTATTAGTTTTGTTATCATACTATTTATTAACGTCTAAAACACGGAGTTTTTGATAATGTTATTCTTCAAGACATCATTTAGCTCTGTGCTTAGTGTATAAATAGTATAGGCTTAAAATATCCAAATGATACTGTTAACCATGTGACCATAAGTGTGACGACCGTTTTTTTCATTTGTAACTTGATCCTACTATATCCAAACTATTGTTTTGGGTCGAATAATTCAACGACTACGCACTTTGTTCGCGACAAAAGTACAATAATGTAAACAAGTGCGTTTCTTTATTTGTTACAAATGATACCCCAAAAGTTACATATTACGCTATAATGCATTAAATGTAACACAGTTATATTAAGATTGAAAGATTTTACCGTGTGTCATTTTTACACCCTTTTGATCGTTTTTCAGGTAATGTTAGAAACATGAAAATAAAAAAAAGATGCATAGTCCAAAGACTATGCATCATACGATTCCCAGAAAGTTCTTAGTAACTTATATGTAGGATATGCTAAAACGACCATTATACCAAATGAGAGGTATAGCGACAAATGATAATCATTAAAAGAATTGCCGTATATGTTTGCAAGCAGAACATATAAAGAATTGTTTGCAATATGTAGCATCGTAGTAATAATGATATTTCCTGTCTTTATATATATCATTGCAAATACTACTCCAACAAAAAAAGCAAAAAACACCTGTGCTGGATTAAAATGCACAATACAGAAACAAGACGAAGAGATGATTATTGCACCAAGATCACTTACACCCGACTTTCGCACAAAACGTATTATGGCATGTCTGAAAATAAGTTCCTCAGTCAGAGGACCAATAATACAAAGACACATAACTCCCCACAAACTTTTTGACATGATAAGGAATGAATCAGTAAGATAATCCTCAAAATTCACAACCTTGGACAGCACTTCAACATTGACCACAACAAACACAGCCCCCAAGATACCTGTCCAGGCCTTATTCCACTTTGTCGCCTTATAATTAAAGCAGCTCTTGAAATCTATCGTCCTCATAAAGTAAGCTATGGCAACAATAAGTAGACATGAAATAATATCAGCTTTAGAAGCGAAATCTGCTGTGCAAAATATATCCTGTAATTCCTTATTATTGTTTTCCTTTTCAAACACCTCCATTACGTGAGCATCCGTAAATATTTCAAACAGCATGAAAAGTGCTGCAACGGAATATTTAATTAAAGGAAACAAAATTGCGAGAACCAATGGCTTGACGTAATTGTTCATAAACTGTATGTGACTAATAAAGGTGGTTTTATCAACCAACTAGGGTGTCCAGTTTATCGTGCCTGTTATTATCACATACTGTAATGCACATGTACAAGGCACAAACAACTATACACCCTATTAACTTATAGAATACTCCCTAAATGTATATTTCAAAAGAGTCTTATTAGGCAACTCGTATTTAGCAATTTCTTTCAGTTGTTCGGTTATAAATAATTACCTCTTATAACCGAACACCCCTTGTAACAGTAAGACTTAGCAGAAAGATAAAGCCGAGTTAAGTAATTCATTTACAAAACACCCTTACTGCTTGGAAGCTGGAACTTGTAGATGTCCCTCTTAACAGCCATCTTGATACTTCTTGCAAGAGCCTTGAAGATTCCTTCAATCTTGTGATGCTCATTGTCACCCTCTGCCTTAATGTTAAGATTCATACGTGCTGCATCAGAGAATGACTTGAAGAAATGGAGGAACATCTCTGTAGGCATATCACCCACATGTTCACGATGGAACTCGGCATCCCATACAAGCCAAGCACGACCACCAAAGTCAAGAGCAACCTGGCAGAGACAGTCATCCATAGGAAGAGTGTAGCCATAGCGCTCTATACCTCTCTTGTCTCCAAGAGCCTTGTTGATACACTCACCAAGAGCGATACCAGTATCCTCTATTGTGTGATGCTCGTCAACATTAAGATCGCCATTAACCTTGATTCTCAAGTCAATGCTACCATGCTTACCAATCTGCTCAAGCATATGGTCAAAGAACCCAAGTCCAGTATTGATATCACACTTGCCAGTACCATCAAGGTCAAGCCAAATATCAATGTCCGTTTCCTTAGTAGTACGTCGTACACTTGCCACACGTTCACCAGCAAAAAGCTGTTCTGTTATCTGGTCCCAAGCCTGTACACAACGAAGAGACTTGTTCTCAGCAAACAACGAAGACTCTGTTACGGCAGGATCATTGCTAATGATGAGAGCCTTACAACCAAGATTAAGTGCAAGTTGTGCATCTGTAAGTCTATCGCCAATAACATAAGAATTAGCAAGGTCATACTCACCACCCATATACTTGCCAAGCATACCTGTACCAGGTTTGCGAGTAGGAAGATTATCCTCAGGGAAACTGCGGTCAATCAACTGGTCATCAAACTCCACGCCCTCACTCTTGAGAGTATTGAGCATAAGGTTATGAGTAGGCCAGAAATCTTCCTCTGGATATGAATCCGTACCCAGTCCATCCTGATTACTTACCATGACAAACTCAAAGTCAAGTTTAGTACGGATAAAATTGAGGTTACGAATCACACCAGGAACAAACTGAAACTTATCAAAAGAATCTATCTGTTCGTCAGCAGGTTCAACAAGTATTGTACCGTCACGATCTATAAAAAGTGCAGTCTTCATTCTAATTATTATTTGTACTGCTCAAGAGCAGCAATCAGTTTCTTATTCTCTTCCTTTGTTCCTACTGTTATTCGCAAACAGTTCTCACACAAGGTGACACGATGACGGTTGCGGACAATAATGCCATTTTCAACAAGATACTTATAAATAGCATTCGCATCAGTAACCTTTGCCAACACAAAGTTCGCATCAGTAGGATAAACCTTTTGACACAATGGAAGTTTTGCGATGTCATCCATCAATCCCTGTCGCTCCTGAAGAATCATATCTATGTGATTCTTGAGCATGTCAGTATCAGAAAGAATCTCTATAGCCCTATTTTGAGTAAGGATATTCACATTATACGGATACTTCACCTTATTAAATAAAGCAATAATATCAGTTGATGCAAAAGCCATACCAAGACGAATACCTGCAGCACCCCATGCCTTACTGAAAGTGTTGAGAACAATCAGGTTAGGATATTTGTCCAAGTCAAATCTGAAAGGACGAACAGAAGAGAACTCACCATACGCCTCGTCAACAACCACAATGCCCTGGAACTCATTAAGAACCTTTTCTATTGCCTCACGTTTGAAGGCATTACCAGTAGGATTGTTTGGAGAACAGATAAAGATGATCTTTGTGTTCTCATCGCAAGCTTCAAGAAGAGCATCAGGACGAATGTCATAGTTCTCATCGAGTTGAACCTTACGGTATTCAATATCATTAGTATCAGCACATACCTCGTACATGCCATATGTAGGATCAATAGCAACAACATTATCCACTCCTGGACGACAGAAGATGCGATAAGGAAGGTCTATTGCCTCGTCAGAACCGTTTCCGAGGAAAATGTTCTCAGCAGGTACACCCTTGAGAGGAGAGATAAGTGCCTTAACCTTATCCTGCAAAGGATCAGGATAACGGTTCACATTATTATTAAAAGGGTTCTCGTTGGCATCAATAAACACATCAGCCTTTACACCCTTAAATTCGTCGCGAGCGCAACTATATGGTTTAAGCGCCCAGATATTTGGGCGAACTAATTCCTGAAGATTTTTCATAAGCTCTGTATTCTAACAGTCATTGCATTCTTGTGAGCATCAAGTTGCTCATTCTCAGCCATCACTTCAACGGCGTGTCCAATACTACGAATACCTTCCGCAGTAAGTTCCTGGAAAGTAATCTTACGACAGAAACTATCAAGATTCACACCACTATATGCCTTAGCATAACCTGATGTAGGAAGTGTATGGTTAGTTCCAGAAGCATAGTCACCGGCACTCTCACATGAATAGTTACCGAGGAACACACTACCAGCATTCACCACCCTATCAGCAACTGCCATATAATCCTTTACTGCAAGGATAAGATGTTCAGGAGCATATTCATTACAGATGTCAATAACCTCATCAAGATCCTTGACAACAATAAGTTTACTGTACTCCAAAGACTTAGAAGCAAGTTCCTTACGAGGGAGAGCCTCAAGTTGCTTCTCAACCTCCTTGTTTACTGCTTCTGCAAGAGATTCACTATCAGTAAACATTACAGCCTGAGAATCTGCACCATGCTCTGCCTGAGAAAGAAGATCCGCAGCAACAAAGACTGGGTTTGCAGTATCATCAGCAACAACAGCAACCTCACTTGGACCAGCAGGCATGTCTATTGCCACCTCATGTAGACTAACTTGCTGTTTTGCAGCCATCACAAACTGGTTTCCTGGTCCAAAGATCTTGCTGACCTTTGGAACAGATTCTGTACCATAAGCCATAGCACCAATAGCCTGAACTCCACCAGCCTTGAAAATCTTACTTACTCCTGCAATACGAGCAGCAACAAGTATGGCAGGATTAACCTTACCCTCACGATTAGGAGGAGTACATAGGACAATCTCCTTGCATCCTGCAATCTTTGCAGGTGTTGCGAGCATAAGGACTGTAGAGAACAGAGGTGCAGTACCTCCTGGAATATAGAGACCCACCTTTTCTATAGCGACAGATTTCTGCCAACATACAACACCCGGTGCAGTCTCTACCTTTTGACCTTCAAATTTCTGGCTTGCATGGAACTTCTCGATGTTATGATGGGCAAGCACAAGAGCCTGCTTGAGTTCATCACTAACAAGAGATTCCGCCTCCTGAAGTTCTGCTTCGCTAACCTGTAGAGAATCAAGTTCAACCTTGTCGAACTTTGCCTCATACTCTTTAACAGCGGCATCTCCACGAGACTGAATATCATCGAGAACAGTCTTGACTGTCTCACGAAGTTCACTGGCATCACGATGTGGTCGTTCAAGAAGAGCCGCCCACTCTGCCTTACCTGGAAATTTGATAATGTTCATAATAATAATCAGACCCACCCCACCCCTCCCTAGAGGGAGGGAGCTTCGTCCGACATATATAACTGTTATTAATATGTTAATTTCCTATATTATTCAATCTTTAATACAGAGGCAACAGAAATCTCAAAGAAACAGAAAAGTCTTGTTTTATTAGTAAAAACTTTGTGTTCTCCGTGCTCTCTGTGTTTCAAGACATTGCCGAACAGTTTGAATAATACAAGTTAGAGGCCCGAAATGGATAGAATCCGAATGGTCCCCCCTCCCTCTAGGGAGGGCTGGGGTGGGTCCTCTTTTTTATAGTATCATCTTCTCAATTGGAGTCACGAGGATACCCTCTGCACCAAGAGCCTTGAGCTGACCAACAATCTCCCAGAAGTGCTTCTCGTCGAGAACAGCATGTACAGAACACCAATCCTCATCAGCAAGAGGTATGATTGTAGGACTCTTAAGACCTGGAAGAACCTCGATGATCTCAGCAAGGCGAGCCTTTGGAGCGTTCATGCGAACATACTTCTTGTCCTCTGCAATAAGTACGGACTCGATACGGAAAAGAAGTTCCTCAAGAATAGCCTTCTTCTCGTCAGAGAGCTTCTTGTCGCCAATAAGGAGAGCCTCGCTCTTCATAACAACCTCAACCTCACGGAGATTATTGCTGACAAGTGTTGAACCAGAACTTACAATATCAAAGATACCGTCAGCAAGTCCAATACCTGGTGCAATCTCTACAGAACCCTGAATAACATGGATATCCATATTAACATTATTATCCTGCATGAACTTTCTGAGGATGTTAGGATAAGAAGTGGCAATCTTCTTGCCATTGAACCACTGGACACCAGGATAGTCGATAGACTTTGGAATAGCAAGAGAGATTCTGCACTTGCTGAAACCGAGACGCTTGATGATATCAGCGTCCTCACCACGTTCTACAAACTCATTTTCACCAACGATACCGATATCTGCCACACCACTTGCAACTGTCTGTGGAATATCATCGTCGCGGAGGTAGAGAACCTCTAGTGGAAAGTTTGATGACTGAACAAGCAATGTACGCTTGCTACTTGGAACCTTGATGCCAGCCTCCTGAAGGAGGTTTATTGTGTCTTCAAAAAGACGGCCCTTTGATTGAACTGCAATTCTAAGCATTTTATTTTGTGATTTTAACTAATTACCATATTACCTGTCACTATCATGCGATTCATACTCAAGTATGTAGCAATAAGTGGACGTGGACGCATCACATCATTATGACGGAACCATTCCAGTATCTCGTCAAAGGTATAGGCGTCTGTGTCGAACACTACAAAGTCCGCTGTAGGTTCATCTTTAGCCGGAATGGCAGAGGCAACTGAATGGTACAGATGATTCTTTTCCATCAGCTCCTCCATATCCTTCAGGTTGCGTCCCTTGCCCACAAGGAGAAACTTTTTCTGACGCATATACTGAATTGACGACAGTCGTTTCACAGAACGCTTCCTCAACTGCTGAGTGAGGAACGTCAAAGCTGCTTTCCCGTATATTGCCAATGTGACGACAAATATGAGTGGATAGTTGTAACGTCCAAAGTGCTTATGGAAGAATATCAGCATCGACTGGTAGAACGCATTTACATAGCGGAAAGAACTCTTCTGTGTACTTTCACCTTTATAGTGAAGTATAGTTGACGGCAGATAATAGTTCTTGTATCCCGCCAGCATTATTCTGTATGACAAGTCGATATCTTCACCATACATGAAGAATGTCTCGTCGAGCAATCCGCATTTGTCGAGAACACTCTTGCGCATCATCATACAAGCACCAGACATGATCTCTATCTCCCCTACCTTGTCGTTCGGGATAAACTGCATGTAGTATCTGCCGAACAGACGACTGTGAGGGAACAGGGCGCAAAGTCCAGACATCTTGCAGAACGATGTCCAAGGTGTTGGTACTCCACGTTTTGACTCAGGAGCAAACGATCCGTCCACTCGCAACATTCGTACACCGACTCCACCAGCGTCTGGATGACTGTCAAAGAACGACACACATTCCTTCAATGTGTTCTCGCCTATTATTGTGTCAGGATTCAGAAGCATCACATACTCGCCTCTTGCAACCTTCAGGGCTTGGTTGTTTGCCTTGGAGAATCCTGCATTGAAATCATTTTTTATGAAAAACACCCAAGGGAACTTTGCCTTGAGGTATTCCACAGAACCATCTGTACTCTTGTTGTCAACAACATAGACTTCTCCTGTCATTCCTTGTAAGGCACGTTCCACAGAAAGCAGACACTGCTCCACATAGAACTTTACATTATAGTTTACTATGACGATTGAAATCTTCATGAATCATTAAAGATGGTTTGAGAAGGGACATTCTGTTTTCAAGTACGCAAGGCACTTAATCTTCCTGATTTACTTTTTCAAGATAAACATCTATCTGCTGCTTTTTAGGCCAGCAATAGATGATTGTCAACACTCCCACAACAAGAGCACAGAGTGCACCTGCTATATTCAGAGTAAGATAATAGATCATTATGTCAACGACGGCAATAAGTCCAAAGGTGGAGTTGCGAATAACTCCATGCTTAAGGAACTTATTCAATGCCTCGTCATTGTTCATGCGACAAAGAGCGTGACGTGTACAAAGTGTATAGAACTTTATTGACAACGGAATGCCAAGTAATGTAAGGCATATTGCCACGCTGTTAAGGATAAACTCGTCCTCGCCATGTGGCTCTACAACATAGTCCTGAAACACATTCAACTCGCCAAGCAAAACGATGATGGCGGAGATGATACATCCTGCTATTACACTTGCCTTAAGTACAAGCAATATCTTGTTAATCTTCTTTCCCAAATCCGTAAAATTTTAATTGTTGACATTAATTACCCGTAAAAGGAACTCTGTTCACCAGTGAACGACCCAATGTAACCTCGTCCGTATACTGAAGTTCGTCATTTATTGACAATCCACGTGCAAGCACCGTCAATTTCACATCAGAATGGTTCATCAGTTTTCGGTAAATGAAGAAATTTGTGGTGTCTCCCTCCATCGTACTGCTCAGGGCAAGTATTATCTCGCCTACCCCACCTGCTTCAACCCTTTCTATAAGACTGTCTATTTCAAGGTCGCTCGGGCCTATACCGTCCATAGGACTTATGACACCTCCGAGAACGTGATACAGTCCCTTATACTGCATAGTAGCCTCTATTGCCATCACATCTTGTATGTTTTCGACAACACATACCGTACTTGCATCACGCTGAGGATTAGCGCATAACTGGCATATATCCGTGTCGGAAATGTTGTGACACACGTTGCAGTATTTCACTTCGTGGCGAAGGTTTTGTACAGCCTGACAGAAACTATCAACCGAACCTATCTCCATCCTTAGAGTATGCAGGACAAGTCTCATCGCTGTCTTCCTACCAATGCCAGGAAGTTTCGAGAACTCGTCCACAGCGCGTTCCAAGAGTGCCGAAGAATACTGTTGATTCATTATTGTCAGTTTGTAGTTACTTCTTACTTGTTACCAAAACGAGGGCAAAGATACATAAAAATCAGTTGTAATCCAAACATATTTACAAATTAGTCATTATTTATGCCTTCCCGTATTGTGTTTTGTGGTGTTTGATAGGTGTCCAGTTTATTGTACTAACTACAATCGTGAGCGGTCAGTAATAAAAAAATGAAAACAAAGCAAATAATGTGTCCAGTTTGTCGTGCTTGTTTTTGCCGCAAACGTCCAGTTGGAAAAAACTTAAACAAAAAGGGAAAAACAAGAAAAAACAATCATTCCCTGTATCCTCTCAAAAAAAAGGGGACAGGGGACAAAATAATTGCGGATTTCCTTGCAGCGATAAGGGATTATTCTTACATTTGCCATCGAAAATGTAAAATATTTCATTGTCTTAATAATTTATTTATTTAATTGTTTTTATATATGAACAAGTATTTCAGAACATTCATGACCGCTATGGTCGTATTTTCTTCAGGATTCCTTACTTCATGCGGGGATGATGATGATGATCCAATCAAAGAGGAGCCTAAACAGCCTACTATTCAGTATGCGCACTATCGTGCCGTAATGCATAAAGATTTCTTTGATTACGGTGATGTCACTCTGACTCTCATACACGATGGTGATACAACGTACTACAAAATGGATGAAAGCACTATAGTGGACAACATCGCGGATGGTGATCCATCTATAAAGGCTCTGTTTGATATGGAGATAGGGGACAATCTCCCTGGTCGCAAGATTGATCTGCCTATAGAGTTCAAAGTGCACCCTGTAAAGGCTTTACTCAAGGTTGAACTCAACGAAGCAGGCAGACAGAAGGTTGCCAATGCTTCTGAGGATGAAAAATTGGGTTATTTCTACCTGGCTTCTTCTCTGCAAGAGCATGCTAAGGATAAATGCTATTGCGTATACTATGAGACGGAAGTTACAAAGGATACACCTGTAAAGAACCTTGAGGGATTCCTTGAGAGCTACAATGTATACCACAAGTCTGTTCTCGTTAAGGAATTGAAATAAACGCAACTACGACAGAGTCGTCTGTGACGGACTCTGGAACATACGCATCCGGGTACTTGCTTTCCGTGAAGGGAGCTTGTGCCCGGATTTCTTCTTGGCTTAACCTGAGTTTGACGAAAACATATCGCGCTTGCGCGATTAAATTCATCGAGTTCGCGTTAAATACGGGAACATATAAGTGCCTTGCCGCCATCCCTTACATATCCGGGAAGCTTTGTTACTGGTATATACTCATCCTTGAGTACCATTGGCATCTGATTCTGGTCAACGCCATACTCCTTACAATAAGTGCGAAACGAGCAAGGTTGCTTGCCCTCGGCACACAGCTCCTTGAATGTAAAATAAACCTGCCTGTAAAGATCAACTTTGTCCATATTCTTTTTGGATGCAAAGTTAATACCTTTACAGGCAGGTTACAATATGCTATCGCGGATGGTTATGCAAAATACGTTCTCATGGTCGTATAATATACAGTGGCTTACTGCAGACTTCAATATCTAAGAGTTCTGCCATAATCACTTACTAGATAGCAGGAAAAGTTTTTTCTTTGTGAAAGAAAAAATCATGTTTATTTCTTTGACACAGGGACATCAACCATATCGCCGGTGATGAAGAGGCGTGTTACCTCGCTCTTACTGTTTGAACGAATAGTTATGGACTTCTTATAGACACCAGGCATCTTGCCGAATCCGTTGTATGTCACCTTAATCTCACCAGAAGCTCCTGGGGCAATAGGATCCTTAGGATACTCAGCAACAGTACAGCCACACTGAGCATGAGCATAATTAATAATGAGATTTTTCTTACCTGTATTTTTAAACTTAAAGTATGCGGTATGTACTGGGTCGTCAACAGAAAATTTCCCCATGTCAATAGTTGTTTTCTCAAATGTGATCTGTGGAAATTTCTTTGCACTTACACTCATAACCGTTGCAAAAGCAATGAGTATCATTATCAATCTTGTCTTCATATTTGATATTTTTTAATTCCGATAATAGATTTTCTTAAGCAAAAGTAGTATAAAAAGTATTATTGAACGCATTATTTGCATAATTTATAACATTTTTTTGTAATTTTGCCACGATTTTGTGCCATAATTCCAAGTCAGAGCACTTGGTAAGGTCAAAATGCACGAAATAACACATTTAGATTTATAACCGTTTTAACGAAAATAATACATACAAAAATAAGATGAAAGATAAAAATCAATTAATTGGATGGACTCTCATGGCTGTTGTCCTTTTTGGTTGGACGTGGTATAACCAGAAGGATGCTGCACAAATGCGTCAGGAACAGTTACGTAGAGACTCTATCGAATCTGTAAGAATTGCAGAACAGGAAAAGATTGACAAGGAAAATGCTCTTAAGGAACAAGCTAAGTTGGCAGAGGAGTTGACTGACACTCTCAATCCTTTTCATGTAGCGCGCCAGATCAAAGATGGCAGAACAATCATAAAGAATGAGTTTATTGCTCTTACTATAAGTAATAAAGGTGGTCAACTTGAAAAAGCAGAAATAACAACTGGCGAGTACAAGGACCAGAAGGGTAAAAACGTTGTCTTATTTGATAAAGGTGACAATTCTTTCGATATTGCCATCGATGGAAAAGATTCAAACATCAAGACAAGCGACTTCTATTTCATGCCAACTAAAATTAGCGATACAAGTGTGACTATGTCTCTTCCTATCGCTAATGGTTCACTTGACATCGTATATGAACTCATTCCTAACTCATACCTCGTAAACATCGATGTTCGTGCAAACAACATAGAAGGATTCTTCTCTACTAAGACCAAGACTATGGATATTAGCTGGAATGAGAAGATCAGACAGCAGGAGAAGGGTTATGACTTCGAGAACAGATATGCTACTATCACTTATCGCGACACAGATGACGATACAGACGAACTCTCAAGCATGGGTGGCGATGAGATAGAAGATGAGTTTGAAGAGAACATCAAGTGGATCTCATACAAGGATCAGTTCTTTAGTCAGGTTCTTATCGCAGAACAGAGCGTCAAGGTTAACCAGATGGCTTCAAAGAAACTCAAGGAAGGAAGCGGATATCTTAAGACTTACGCTACCAACATGAGTGCATCGTTTGACCCTAAGGGCGTAAAACCTACTTCATTCTCTATGTATTTAGGTCCAAACAAGTTCTCTACTCTTAGAGAGAATGAGGCACTCCTCAATGCAAATAGTGACCTTGACCTTCAGTCACTTGTATATCTCGGATGGCCTATTGTACGTTGGATCAACCGTTTCCTCATCCTTTATCTCTTTGACTGGATGACAGGTTGGGGACTCAATATGGGTATTGTACTTCTTCTCCTTACTATTGCCATTAAGTGCTGTGTCTTCCCACTCATGAGGAAGTCACACATCGCTTCAAGCAAGATGCGTGTGCTTCGTCCTAAGATGGAAGAACTTAACAAGAAGTACCCAGACCCAAGTCAGGCAATGCAGAAGCAGCAGGAGGTGATGCAGATATATAGTGAATATGGTGCAAACCCAATGGGCGGATGTCTTCCTATGATTATACAGATGCCTATCTACGTGGCACTCTTCAACTTTATCCCAAATGCCATCGAACTTCGTGGACAGTCATTCCTCTGGGCTAACGACCTCAGTACATACGATGATGTCATTAACTGGGGCTACAAGATTTGGGCAATTGGTGACCACCTTTCACTCTTCTGTGTGCTTTGGTGTGTAACTACTGTTGCCATGACATTCTTCACTATGCGTCAGCAGCAGGATTCAATGACTCCAGAGCAGGTTGCACAGATGAATATGATGAAGTGGGTCCAGTATCTTATGCCTCTAATCTTCTTCTTCACATTCAACGAGTACTCTTCTGGTCTCACATTCTATTACTTCATCTCTACTCTTATGTCAGTCCTCATCATGTGGATTCTCCGTAAGACAACAGACGATGAAGCACTTCTCCGCAAGCTTGAGGAGCGTCGTAAGCAGCGCAAGCAGGATGCATCCAATGGCAAGAAGCCTTCTTCTATGTTTGCTCGTCTTCAAGAACTTCAGCAGATGCAGATGGAGATGCAGAAGCAACAGCAGCAGAACAATAAGAAATAAAAATTATAATCATCTACAGGGCGGAATAATTGTTCCGCCCTTTAGTCCTTTTTGAAAATGAACCTCAAAACAATCTCAATTATCACAGCTTCATTACTTGCTATGACTGATGTTCAAGCTCAACCTAAAACATTCATTGGTCGCCAAACACCTAAGATTGAAAAACGCGCTCTCACTCCAGAAGCTCTTTGGGCGATGGGACGCGTTGGTGGTGCAAGTGTTTCGCCTGACGCTAAAAGCATCGCTTACAATGTAAGTTACTATAGTGTAGAGGAGAACAAGAGTCATACGGTAATCTATACCATCAATGCAGATGGTACAAATGAGAAACTTCTGACAGAGGCAAAGACTTCTGAGGTTTCTCCTAAATATATAAAAGGTGGTGCGCAGATTGCCTTCCTCGGATTGGATAGTGAAGGCACTATGCAACTCTGGTCTATGAACCCAGACGGTACTGGTCGCAAGCAACTTTCTCACGAGAAGGAGGATGTGGAGGACTTCATGTTCTCTCCAGACGAGAAGAAGGTTATCCTTGTAAAATCTATCAAGTACGGTAAGCGTACAAATGACATTTACCCTGACCTTGACAAGGCAAGTGGTCGTGTTATCAATGACCTCATGCACCGTCATTGGGACGAGTGGGTTGAGTCTATTCCTCATTCTTATGTGGCAGACTTTGATGGCAATGCTGTCACAAACGTCAAGGATATACTCAACGGAGAGCCATACGAATGTCCAATGAAGCCATTTGGTGGCATCGAGCAACTCGCATGGAGTCCTGACAGCAAGACCATCGCATATACTTGTCGCAAGCTTGAGGGCCGCGACTATGCATGTTCTACCGATGCCGACATCTACCTCTATGATGTAGAGTCAGGCAAATCAAAGAATATATGCAAGGGAAAGGACTATAAGCGTCCTGCCGTTGACTATACTGAATCACTCAAGAATCAGATGGTTAACAACCGCAGTTACCCAGGTAATGTGGTATCAGGATTCCTTCTCTCAGGTTACGACACAAATCCTTCCTTCTCTCCTGACGGTAAATACATCGCATGGCAGAGCATGGAGCGTGACGGATATGAGTCTGATATCAACCGTCTTCTCGTCATGGATCTCAAGACAGGCACTATCCAGCAACTTGCAGAGAAGTTCGACACTCCTGTTGATGTTTTTGAATGGAAGGCAGACAGTAAGCAGATCTATTTCATCAGCACATGGCAGGGAACGACTCATGTATATGCAACAGACTTTGCTGGCAATATCCGCCGCATTACAGACGGACAGTATGACTATTCATCAGTACAGCTCTGTGGCAACAAGCTTCTCTGCGGGCGCCACAGCATCTGCGAGAGTCATGAACTTTACCTTGTTGACCCTGCAATGTCTCCAACAGGCAAGAAGGTTAACCCTGACAAGCTATCCGCTAACGTAGTTCAGCACCGTTTGGGCAAGAACACTCTTGACTTTGAGGAATGGTCACCTTTTAACGATAAGGTTACTGCAAATGTCAAGTCTGTCACACGAGAAAACAAGTATTTCTATGATAATATCGACTGGGGAACTTGCGATGCACAGGTAAACACATCTGTTGATGGAAAGATTCTCTCATGGGTAATTCTTCCTCCTAACTTCGACAAGAACAAGAAGTACCCTACCCTCCTCTTCTGCGAGGGAGGACCTCAGAGTCCTGTCAGCCAGTTCTGGTCATACCGCTGGAACTTCATGATGATGGCAGCAAAGGGCTACATTGTCATTGCACCTAACCGTCGTGGTCTCCCTGGATTCGGAAAGAAATGGCTTGAGGAAATCAGCGAGGACTATGGTGGCAAGTGTATGGACGACTATCTATCAGCCATCGACTGGGCAGTCAAGAGTAACCCTAATGTTGACAAGGACCGTCTTGGATGCGTAGGAGCATCATTTGGTGGATATTCCGTATATTGGCTTGCAGGTCATCACGACAAGCGTTTCAAGGCATTCATCGCACATGACGGTATCTTCAACATGGAGCAGCAGTATCTTGAGACAGAGGAGATGTGGTTCGCAAACTGGGATATGGGTGGCGCATACTGGAACGGTCATGACAAGACATTCAAGAACTCACCTCACCGTTTCGTTGACAAGTGGGACACTCCTATACTTTGCATCCAGGGTGAGAAGGACTACCGCATCGTTACTTCACAGGCTATGTCTGCATTTAACGCAGCCCGTCTTCGTGGCATACCAGCCGAGTTCCTCTGTTTCCCAGATGAGAACCACTGGGTACTTAAGCCACAGAATGGTATTCTCTGGCAGAGAAGATTCTTCAACTGGCTTGATACATATGTAAAATAAGTCCCCCGTCCCCCAAAGGGAACGGCCTCCGGATAAAAGCACAATCCTTTTGTCCGAATGGCAAATGGTAAATAGTAAATGGTAAATAAAAAATATGACTCAGGTTATTCAGAAAAAGCTAAGTGACTCTCCAGCTATGCGTTGGACAGCACTCATAATAGTATCCGTCACAATGATGTTCGGATATTTCTTCACAGATGTAATGTCTCCACTCGAACCACTTCTTACTGCAGCTGCTGGTTCAGAGAATGGAATGGGACTTGGATGGTCATCTTCAGAGTATGGCTTCTTCTCTGGAGCATACGGACTTATGAATGTGTACCTCCTTCTTCTTTTCTTCGGTGGTATCATCCTTGATAAGTTCGGAATACGCTTTACAGGACTTCTTTCCACAGCTCTTATGTTTGCTGGTGCTCTTATAAAATGGTGGGCTGTAGCAAATAACTTTGATGGAACAATGTGGGTTCCATTTGGTGGAGAAGTACAGGTACAGGTTGCTTATGCTGCCCTCGGTTTTGCAATCTATGGTGTAGGATGTGAAATTGCAGGTATCACGGTCAGCAAGGTTATCGTGAAGTGGTTCACAGGTCATGAACTTGCTCTTGCCATGGGACTTCAGGTTGCTCTTGCTCGAATTGGTACTGCTGTGGCTCTTGGAGCTGCTCTTCCAATTGCAAAGGCATTTGGAGGTGTAAGTGCATCAGTAGGTCTTGGTGCTGCATGTCTCTGCATCGGTATGATATCTTTTATAGTATATAATGTGATGGACAAGAAGGAAGATGCTGCAGCCGCTGCAAGTGATAGCGAACCAGAGGAAGGATTCAAGTTCTCTGACCTTGGTCTTCTTTTCGGCAACAAGGGTTTCTGGTACATCACACTTCTCTGTCTCATGTTCTATGCAGGAGTGTTCCCATTCCTTAAGTTTGCAACAAAACTTATGGTGTTCAAGTATGGTGTTGACCCAGAGTTGGCTGGTCTTATCCCTGCAATGCTTCCATTCGGAACAATCTTCCTCACTCCATTCTTTGGTGGAATATATGACAAGCATGGTAAGGGAGCAACACTTATGATTATCGGTTCCATTCTTCTGACAATCGTTCATGTCATCTTTGCACTCCCAATCAACTCATGGGTTCTTGCAATAGCAGTTATGATCATTCTCGGTATTGCATTCGGTCTTGTACCATCTGCAATGTGGCCTTCTGTTCCAAAAATTATCCCAATGAAACTTCTTGGAACTGCCTATGCAGTTATCTTCTACATCCAGAACATTGGTCTTTCTATGGTTCCTATGTGGATTGGTTCTGTGAATGATAAAAACACTAATGCAGAGGGTATAATCGACTACACAGAGTCAATGACCATCTTTGCAAGTTTCGGTGCTGTTGCAATACTCATCGCCTTCCTACTCCTCATCGAGGACAAGAAGAAGGGTTATGGACTTCAGAAACCTAATATCAAATAATAACTAATAACTTTTTTACTATGTTCGAAGGACAGCCAAAAGGTCTTTGGACCTTAGCTTTAGCAAATACAGGTGAGCGTTTTGGTTACTATACTATGCTCGCTGTGTTTACACTCTTCTTGCAGGCCAACTTTGGTTTTGACGAGAAACTTACAAGTACTATTTTCTCAAGCTTCCTTATGCTTGTGTATTTCCTCCCACTCTTTGGTGGAGCACTTGCAGACAAGATGGGCTACAGCAAACTTGTAACAATCGGTATCTTCATCATGTTTGCCGGTTATGTACTCCTTGCACTCCCACTCGGAAGTCAGTCAATTGCTATGATTGCTATGGCAGGAGCACTTGTTCTTGTCAGCATCGGAACAGGACTCTTCAAGGGTAACCTTCAGGTAATGGTAGGTGACCTCTACAACGATCCTACTTATGCAGACAAGCGTGACGCTGGTTTCTCACTCTTCTATATGGCTATCAACATCGGTGCCATGTTTGCACCTACTGCAGCCATCAAGATTATGGAGTGGGCACAGAACTCACTTGGCGTTAGCGTAGCAGACTCATATCACTATGCCTTTGCTGTTGCTTGTGCATCACTTATCGTTTCTATCATGATCTTCCAGTTCGGAAAGTCTACATACGCTCAGGTTATCTCATCTGTCAAGAAAGACGCTAAGGCTACAGCTGAAGCAGTTGCAGACGAACTTTCCCCAGCAGAGACAAAGGAGCGTATTATCTGTCTATGTCTTGTGTTCGCTGTTGTAATATTCTTCTGGATGGCGTTCCACCAGAATGGTCTTACACTCACATTCTTTGCTCGTGACTATACTGCAACAACATCTACAGGTATTGAGGCAATGCAATTTGATGTGACAAATCTTGTAGCGGCAATATTCATGGTGTTCGGCGCATTCTCTCTCTTCCAGGGAAAGACAGGAAAGGAGAAGGGTATCGGTGCTGCTCTTATCGCTATTCCTGCTGCATATCTCTACTGGAACTACACTCAACTTCCTGCTGAGGGTGTAAAGGTAGATGCCCCTATCTTCCAGCAGTTCAATGCTTGTTTCGTAGTTATGCTCACACCTGTAAGCATCGCTATATTCAGTTGGCTTGCAAAGAAGGGCAAGGAACCAAAGGCTCCAGTCAAGATTGGACTTGGTATGCTTGTTGCAGCTGCAGCTTATCTCCTTATGACAATTGGTTCACTTGGTCTTCCTGCTCCTGAATATGCTGCAGATGGTTCTAATCTCCATATGGCAAATGTGTCTCCAAATCTTCTAATCGAGACTTACCTCGTACTCACATTCGCAGAACTTCTTCTCTCTCCTATCGGTATCTCTTTTGTGACTAAGGTTGCACCACCTAAGTATAAAGGTATGATGATGGGTGGATGGTTCGTTTCTACTGCACTCGGTAACTTCCTCGTACAGATTCCTGGTTATATCTGGGGACAGAATCTTTATGTAGTATGGGGTACCCTCATGGCAATTTGCCTTGTTGCTGCTCTCTTCATCTTCTCTATCATAAAGAAGTTGAATAAGGTAGCATAATATCGCACAAGAGTATTCATTACAAATCTAGCTTACATAGGTGTTCTATAAATTGATAAGTTCTTTTTGAAGTAGCTTGGAAACTTTAGGTTTCTCTCTTGCAGATTTCTCCTCATCTTCTTGAAACATAGTTTGCTGTGTTCTGCAAAGCAGAAAGAAATCTGCGACGAGACAGCCCATTAAACATTCTCAAGCTAATTAATAGAACTCACCTATAGTTATAGAGTCCTCATTGTTAAATAAACAATGGGGACTTTATTCTTACATTCCATTTTACATATGTGCACGAACACCGTTGTTCCTTTTCGGAAATACACCCATAACATTTCTTTGATACACTTGATATAAGTAAACAAAACGCTATGTTTTTACAAATAATGTCAAATATTATAGAATTGAATCTATAATAGTTCGTAACTTTGCACTGTAAATAAGAAAAAGAGGTATTCCGGAAACCTTTAAGGTAATTAAAAAGATTGTTTAATATTGTGAAGGTCCTTTAGGATAATAGTTTGGACTATTCACAGGTAAAAAGATTTTAGGTTATGAAAAAGTCAATCATTATGGTTGCTGCAATGATTATTGCAGTATCAGCAAACGCAAACTCATTCTCAAAGAAGTCTAAGGCTCCTAAGACTGTAACATACTCAGCAGCAGAGACTACTTATGACGTAGACGGTAATGTAAAACTTACTTCACTTGATGCATACAATGTTGCAGAGATTGCTATTCCTGCTCGTATTCGTTTCATCGAAGGAAAGTCTTATGGAATAAATGTCATATCTGTTGATGGAAATTCTGAGAGCAATGTTCGTTACAAGGTTAAGAATGGTAAACTTCGTGTATTCACAACTGCAGAGAACATTGAAAATGGTTCTTATGTAATCAACCTCATCGTTCCAGTTCTTCCAGAAGTAAAGACTTCATTTGATCTTGACAAAATCAATATCCGATAAATATCGTTACATTAACTAAGTTACATTAATATACAAGAATGTGGTAAACCATAGCGTTTGTCACATTCTTTTTTTTAAAATCTTGCGGAATGAATATCGTAAAACAAAATTTTAGTTCTCCAATATCTCCAACAGAAACAGACGAAGAACTTAAATGGTTTCAAGAACGAAAACGGTTCTTCTTCAATTTGATTGAAAATAAATAAGAACGAAAATTAAGAAAAATTTTTTTTATATGGTTTCCCCGGTTTTAGTTATTGACCGCTTGCGGTAAAAACAAGTACGACATACTGGACACCCTATTAATTTCCAAAATTTTCGTTTTTAACAGCTTTCAACGAAACTGAAGAAGAACCACGAAAATTAAAGAAAATGTTTTCTCCTCCCTTTTAGCTAATAGATGTGACTGAAAGCAAATTAGCCAGCAAATTTTCTGTGTAATTTTCTGTATAATTTGCTTTCGGTTAAAGTAAAAATTGTCTTTACTGTTGGATAAATATTTTAATTTATAATTTATTTCTCTTACAAAAGCAACATTATCTACCATCTTATGTTTTTCTTTATAAATATTATTATCTTTACAAAAAAAAATGAAAATATATGATAATATATAACATTAGTACTCCATCATTCAATAGAAACACCACTTGTAGTTATACATTTGAGCCAATAGAAGGTGATAGAATTGCATTAAATCATATTCCCCAGCATGTTTGCGAGTTATACTATTCTGCAAATGTAGATGATTTTTTGTCTTTTGTTATTTATGATATGGTAACATTAGATGATTACTCCTTTGTTCTATTAAAACAATCAAATATGAATGAAAGGGAAAAAGGTGTGGAAATTTTAGCAATAGGATATAACTGCACTGAATCATATAGAGATTTGTTATCACAACTAAAATTTCATGTATTTCGATTAAGAGAAAATGAAGAATATAGGTATCAGTATATTTGGGCAAGGAATGCAGTTTTTACGGAAAATGAGGTAATCGAATCAAAGGACAGAATTTGTGTAATAGAAAGGGAATAAAAAACACCACTTTCCATAAAAGAAAGTTGGTGTCAAATTCAATTCTATGTAATTAACGTGAACTCGATGAATTTAATCGCGCAAGCGCGGACGAAGAAAAAACATATAAAAACCTTTAAAAACATATAAAAACCTATAGTGTTATAAATCCAGCAGCAGGATAAAGTATGTTTTTAAAGGTTTTTATCTGTTTTTAAAGGTTTTTTTTCGTCCGCGCTTGCGCGATAGTTTTCGTCAAATTCTATGTAATTACCTAAAAAAAATGACTACACCGCTTAATACAGAATAGTCACTAAATCCTTTCGTCTTTCTAAACACTATCAAAATTTAGAATCGACCCCCTTTACTTTAAGGCAACAGTTTTTTCAACCTGATTTGCTCTTACCTCATTAGTACTCTTTTGTTCATTATTCCTTCCTGACAATAACAGAAAAAATAAAGCTACAAAGAACACCAAAAAATAAACAACTGTCTTCATTATACAAATATTACTTTCGTTTGTTCACCTTTTATCCCGTTATAAAAATAAATACTTTATCCCGTTATAAACAAATTATCTCTTAAATACATTAATTTTTGCAAATTTACGAAAAAAACAGCCATATTCAACATCTATTCATATTTAAGAATATTTCATTTCGCTAATAATACATATCAAAACGTTTCTTTACGCCTGTTATGTATATAATATGGAACATCAGGCAAAATTTTGACACAATATTGTCGTCATAAAGTAACGATCCTTATAAAACATTACTTATATTACAGAGTAAAAAAATAATACAGGCAAATGCAAACATAATACAATTCAATCACAGACATTGTCCAATTCGACACTTGCAAAAATAAAAAAACAACAAATTTAGACGATGTAATACGCATTCCAAACTGTAAATTCCAGAAATTATGCCTACGAAAAAAGAAAAAGTGCAATTATCTTAGGAGAAAAAAGGTCAAGAAAATGTTATAATTCTCACAGAAACCGTCTAAGAACAGCACATTTTGCCGTTTCAACACTATATTTTGCTATTTTTACAAAAAGATGTCAAAACATTTGTAGTTTTGTCTTATTGATAGACGATTTTTCGCCATATCTTTGCAACGTCAAAATAAGTAAAGGTATTAAGATTTTTAGGATACAAAAAAAGTAATTTCCTGCCAAGGGATTATTAATGTAAGATTGAGCATGGGAGCTTAACGGGAAGGATGAACATAGAAATAAGCTATTATTTATAGGATGAATGAATAAATGGATTAAAGCAGTTATTAATTAGAAAGATTAATTTAGTGGACAAGGAAAATATTTACTTAAGCTTCCAAAAAAAATTAGAAATTAAAATTATAGGGAACAGTCGTTGAAGACTCTTCCCTATATTTTTGTTTATATCTAATGTAACTTTGCTTCTTTCGTGCAAATGTTGATTAAGTAACAGTAAAATAACCTGAGTTCGACGAAAACATATCGCGCAAGCGCGGACGAAAAAAAAGCCTCAAAAACATATAAAAACCCTTAAAAACATACTTTGTTCTGTTGCAGAATTAAAACACTATAGGTTTTTATATGTTTTTTAAGGTTTTTATATGTTTTTTTCGTCCGCGCTTGCGCGATTAAATTCATCGAGTTCGCGTTAAAATAATAACTACCTATATTATTTGATTATTATTTTGCGAATAGCAACGTGACCTGCATTATCTACAGCCTTAACGATGTATACACCACTATTCAAATGAGAAACATTCAAAGTACAGAAGTAATTAGCACAAGGAACATCTTCTACTACCTTACCAGATGCAGAAACAACGGTAATGTGACGTAACTCATTTTCAGACTTCACATTAACAATACCATCACCTACATAGGCTATTGTAATATCTGATACAGATGCAGTGTGTACGTCATCTATACCTGTATAGAATTTTTCAGGCGTCATAAAGTCGAAGATATTGCTGCTACATATATTCTTAGCACCAGGACTCGGATTACCCATACATAGCAATGTAACACCACCATCAGGATATCTTCCATAGGACTCAGTACCATTATGCGCAGAATACACCAAAGTGTCTGAATATAGCATAGTGTCATCATTATAGCGTGACAACATTACTGCCCCCTGTTCCGCCTCCAACTTAAAGTCAGCATGAATATCAGAAGATATGTTTTCTTTCTTGTCACACCACACTATCTTATATCCATGAGCAGGTACGATAGTGTTTATCATTGGATTGTCAACAGGAATCTGATACTTGTTTGGTTTGCTAACATTATCAGACAAGAACAAACCTGCGATATTAATATCGTTATCTGTTGTGTTATACAATTCAATCCAATCAGACTTCTTATAGTAGTCACTCACATAGATTTCATTAGAAGCGCTTACCTCGTTAATAACTACAGGAGAAGCAATCTGATTTTGAGCAATCATCTCTTCTTCTGTCATTTTCACCCAGTTTGCACATAGTCTTGCAGACATACCTGTAACCTCTACAACGAAATCGGTATTTCTAATATCATTAGTGATACCATTTGACCATCCCAAGAACTTATATCCCTCAGGAGCTGATGTACGAATAGTAAGTGGGCCAAAAAGCGTACCAGAGAAATAATTATAAGGAACTTTAATGTTATTAACGTATATCTCTGCTTCTGGTATGTTAGAAGATAGCGTTGATACGATTGAACGTGTGTTTATCTTCATATTCTTGAACTGCTTCAAATAATCAATCTTTTTATTGTTATTCGTTGTAGTTAATGCAGCCTTTACTTCATCGTGACTAAGAGTACAACTTTCCTTAGTTAACCTCATTCCCTTGTTCATGTACGTCATCATCTCGTCTATGATAGGAGTAACATTATTAGGATGGAAAACAGATCCTGACACAATACAGAACGCGTCTATGAACTGTTTCCTGAATGAATCGTTCTCAAGCATATTAAGGAATATTGTAACCAACTTAATCTCCTGAGTAACACGGTCACCAGTCTTCCAAGGTGTCCTTTCATCTCCGTAAAGATAGTCAAATGTTCGTGTTTTCTTTCTTGCAAATTCGTCAAAAGGAGAAGTCTTCACATCACCTGCCTGGTCAAGGTCGAACAGGACAAAGTGGAACTTTCCATCGTTTCGAGAACGGAATGCCTTTACATTGTTCTGTGGCCAGTCATTATTTGCCAAGAAAAGTTCTATCGCCATATAGTTAATGAACTCGTCTATGTCAACGAGTTTGCATATCTCTTCATATGTCAATGGATCTGCAGCATTAGATGATAAGTCATACCATTCATTATACTTATCAGGCGTACCCTCTTTCTGGACATATCCTGAATCAGGAGACATCTCAAACTGGTCTACCTCATCAGTATCGTATCCATAGTTTGAATATGCATAATGCTTGTTATTTGGTTCACGCATATTAAGAACAGTCTCATACTGCCCATTAATGAACACATGAACAGGTTGCCAAGACTGAGTGTTTACATTCAATCCAGAGCGACGAATACATTCCTGAAGAGCAGGATCCTTGAAACGGTACTTATTATCATTTCCGCCATTACGAATCTGCAGAACCTTATGACGATTATAAGGTTTATCATTAAAGAACCTGTTATTTAGGGTATTTAGTCCCATAAAGTACTTGTTTGCCTTAAGTTTGAAAGAGTGTGGTGTCCATGCCCTACTCCATCCTCCACAGGCACTCATATCTACCTCCTGATTAAGAGCATATTCGCCATCAGCAGTTATAAACTCAAAGTTGACAGGTCTATCCCAATCTGCATTCCAGTTACAGCTATAACTCTTTCCATTACCTGGTCTACCATTTCCATAGCCTTCCACAAAAATACCCCATTCATCGCCATACAGGTTATATGAATCTGTTGCTAATGAGATAACTGGGAACACAAACTCCTTATCCTTTAACAAGTAAGAACGTGTAACAACGTCACTTGGCAAATATCCTTCCTTATATGCCCTTGCACGAATGGCATAACTTCTGTCAAGAGAAAAACTAACACTTTTACTATATCGACTTCCATTATCAATAGTAGGTGTTGAACCATCAAATGTAACAATCATTGTCACACCCTCTGGAACACTTATTGAAACATTTTTCTTTCCTGTAAAGAATCCACCATTATCAGAGAATACAGGTGCTTCAACCTGTTCACCATTCTCTAACACAGATGATGTTTGACCATAATATCGTGAAACAGGGTCAGAGCAATATAACCACTTATCGGAATCTAATGAAGAACGAACATAAGATGTTCGAGCCACAGACTTAGGATATGCGACACTATCAATAACAGTTTTTCCATTTGTAACATACAAAGTGCCACCATCATAACTCAACTTGAAATTTACTTGTGAAGGAGCAAATACCGCATCATAATGATCAAACCAAACATATGTGTTTCCTTTCATAGGAATTATGTTAGGTTCACATTTGATAGCACATTTAATCAAATCCTGTTTGTCATCAGTAACATAAAGACCAGACAACTTCACAATATCATTTGTAGGATTAGACAGAACCATCCAAGAACCATAGTTACCTGAAGGGTCAACAATCATGTCAAGGTTTGATACTGCCACTTCAGAAATCTTCATATTAGAGGTAGTTGCAATTACTGGATTAACAACATTAACCCTATACGATCCAACAGCATTACCACCATCAATAGACTTAATGGTTATTGTTGCCACTCCATTAGACACGCCTGTAACCTCACCATACTGATTTACCTTAGCAACCTTAGTATTACTTGAAGACCAAGTGTACTTCTTGACAGTAGCGTTTTCTGGTGTTACTGAATATCCGTTATATTCAGTCTGTCCAGCCGTAATCTTTATTTCTGGTTTGTAAAATGTTATATTTTTAATTCGAACAATGTCACCTTTGTACTCAAGTTTTACACCACCAAAAACGAGCCATCCTGCACCATCATAAGTTTGGCATATTGGTTGAATATACATATAGCTATCATTGCTGTCAAACTCTATTGTAGTTGAGTAATAGCCCTTCTTAAACCAATTAGCAGCACCATCAATAGTAGAAGGTACGTACTTGCTGTTACCTACAAGCACGTCATTGGCATCTACCTTTTCTGTCTGAGCAGAAGAAGATATGCATGGCATGGTTATCTCTTTTGATAATCCGTTGCAGTAAAAACTGTAGAAAGCCTTTGAATTTCCTTTATAACTTGTATTCAAGTGTTTCTGCCAATCAGAATTAGCAGTACCATCACGATAAAAGCCCTCGATAGTTAGGCGGTAATGACCAACACCAAGACTTTCACACATCTGATAGAAATAAAAGAAATTACTTGTGGTGAAGCCTATAGCACCATCAACCCTTTTGGATGGGCTACCATAAAAGCTCCATCCACTTGTACTTCCATTCTTGAAATTTGGATTAGTGAAGAAATACTGAGTAACATCAGTCCATGTTTGAGCGTTTGTACTTAATGCAATTAACGCAGTAAAAAATAAAAGAATCCTTTTCATTTATTTTTAAGGTAATATAATTGATTAGTTATAATATTTGCAAATATATTAAATATTATTCATTCCACGAAACAAATATGACGAAAAGGAAGTTTCACCCACACATATCACATGTGTATTAATCAAATCAAGAAACATACCAAACAACAAGCAAAAAAAAAAAAAAAACAAAATGAGGTCCTGAAAATCAGGACCTCATATAAGTAAGTTATCGGATAAACAATAGTTCGCGATACTTAGGCAATGGCCATGCCTCGTCATCAACTATTGTTTCAAGTTTGTCTACATGATAACGTATTTCTTCTATCAGAGGAGCAACTGTATCATGGTACGCAATTGCCTTTTCACGTTCACTCTCAATCTTGTTTGCCACCTTACGAGCCTCTATCATCTTCTCCACATTTTCTATGATGAATGACTCATGCTCTGAGATACGTTCAATGATTGTAATGTTAGTGTTAGAAATCTTTGTTGCTTTTTCCTTATCAAAGATACTCATCACCTTACTTACATTATCAATAAGCATAGACTGATACTTTGTCACAACCGGAATGATATGATTGAGACAAAGGTCACCAAAGATACGGCTCTCAATTTGAATCTTCTTTGTGTAAGTCTCCCACTTAATCTCATTACGAGCCTGTAGTTCAAACTTAGTCATCACGTTCATAGATTCAAACATCTTGACAGAAGACTCATCAAGATAACGGTCGAACACGATTGGAGCAGATGTTTCGCAATCAAGTCCACGTTTCTTAGCCTCTTCCTTCCACTCATCTCCATAACCATTACCGTTAAAGATGATAGGTTTGATGTACTTGATATCTTCACGAACAACCTTGAGGATTGCAGTTTCCTTTGCCTCACCCTTTTCGACAAGAGCCATCACACGACTATAGAAATCAGTAAGAGCTTCTGCTACAGCTGTATTAAGAGTCAACATTGCAGAGGCACAGTTAGCTTCAGAGCCTACAGCACGGAACTCAAATCTATTACCAGTAAAGGCGAATGGTGAAGTACGGTTACGGTCTGTATTGTCAATAAACAACTCTGGCAAAGAAGGGAGATCAAGTTGGAAGGCTGTCTTACCAGCCACAGCCAACATATCATCATCAGCAGACTCTACATGATCAATCAGATCCGTTACCATCTTACCAAGGAAAGAAGATATGATAGCAGGTGGAGCCTCATGAGCACCAAGACGATGAGCATTTGTTGCACTCATGATGGAAGCCTTAAGTAGACCGTTATGGTCATATACAGCCTTAAGCGTCTCAACCGTAAATGTAACAAAACGAAGGTTTTCCATAGGAGTCTTACCTGGAGCGTGAAGCAAAATACCAGTATCGGTAGAGAGAGACCAGTTATTGTGCTTGCCACTACCATTTATACCCTTGAAAGGTTTCTCATGAAGGAGACAGCGGAAACCATGCTTACGAGCAACACGTTTCATAATTGACATCATAAGCATGTTATGGTCAACAGCAAGATTTGTTTCCTCAAAGATTGGAGCAAGCTCAAACTGGTTAGGTGCAACCTCATTATGGCGCGTCTTACAAGGAATACCAAGTTCAAGAGCTTGAATCTCAATATCACGCATATAGTTTTCTACTCTAGCAGGTATACTGCCAAAGTAATGGTCATCCATCTGCTGATTCTTTGCAGAATCATGTCCCATGAGTGTACGTCCTGTCATAACAAGGTCTGGACGTGCAGCATAAAGATCCTCGTCAACAAGGAAGTACTCCTGTTCCCAGCCAAGGTTACACTTCACCTTTGTAACATCAGGATTAAAGAATTGAGCAACAGCAGTAGCAGCCTTATCTACAGCAAAGAGAGCCTTCTTAAGAGGAACCTTGTAGTCGAGTGCCTCACCAGTATAAGAGACGAAGATAGTAGGAATCATGAGAGTGTCACCAATGATGAACACCGGTGATGTTGGATCCCATGCAGAATAAACACGAGCTTCGAAAGTGGAGCGAATACCACCGTTAGGGAATGAACTTGCATCAGGTTCCTGCTGAACAAGCAGTTTACCTTCAAACTCCTCAACCATACCACCTTTCCAGTCGTGCTCTACAAAGCCGTCATGCTTCTCCGCAGTACCTTCGGTAAGAGGTTGGAACCAATGTGTGTAATGGGTAACACCATGTTCCATAGCCCATGTCTTGATACCTTCTGCCACCGCATCAGCAATAGATCGGTCAAATGGTGCGCCATTATCAATGACGTCACACATCTTAGCATACACATTAGCAGGAAGATACTTATACATCTTCTGCTTATTGAAAACATACTTTCCAAAGTACTCGGAAGGACGCTCATTAGGTACAGCAACCTCAACAGGTTGACGTTTAAAAGCTTCCTTTACAACCTGAAATCTTAATTTTTCAGCCATATTATTATTGTTGATTATTGTCTCTTATTGAGCAAAAAACGGAAGTCGTGATACATTCACATCACAACTTCCGAATATATATAGTGTATTATAAAACAATGTACATCTTCAAAGTGACATTATTTTTTAAGCACATTGTACAACAAACTTGCAATAGAAATTACAATACTTGTAGATGTGAACCACAAACTTGTCTCAGCACCAATACCTGAGCTCTTTGCCTTAGCCTTGTTTGGAGTAACATAGAGGATATCGTTCTGCTGAAGCTGATAGTAAGGAGAGTTAATGATACTTGCATCATTAAGGTCAAGTTCGACGATCTTCTTCTCACCATTTGCCAACTCACGAATCAACTTGACATTGTCACGACGACCATAGACAGTAAGGTCACGAGCCATAGCGACAGCCTCAAAGATATTAACCTTTCCGTTAGAGATGGTATACTGGCCAGGGCCATTGACTTCACCAAGAACAGAAATCTTGAAACTTGATATTGTAACAAGTACGATTGGTTTCTCAACCACATAAGTAGGACAAATCTTGTCTACAATAAAATCCTGGAGTTCAAGACGAGTCTTTCCTGCTACATTGATACGACCAAGGAGCGGGAAGTCGATTGTTCCATCGTTCTCAACAAGATAAGACTGAAGAGAAGACATTGAAGAGAAATTTGTAGTACCAGTTACAGAGTTTGTTGTTGCAGCACCACTAATAGAGATGTTGAACATTCTTACAGCCTCAGGATCCTTTGGAAGGTTCACAGTAATTGTGAGATAGTCCTTAGGCATAATCCTTGCATCATAAAGACCTGCACCTTGAGTAAGGTCCACATCTGCACTATTTTGGATATAAGGAACCTTCTTGTAAGACATACATCCTGTAAGGCAGAATGTAAGAACAAGAAGAACCAATGAAAGATATTTTTTCATCTTATTATTGTTTTAAGTAGAAGGGAATCTGAAATTCCCATCTACCTTTAACTTTTAACTTTTAACTTTTAACTCAGAAGGATTACTCCCACTCGATAGTTGCAGGTGGCTTTGAAGAGACATCATAACATACACGGTTTACTCCGCGAACATTACGAATAATCTTGTTACTTACCTCTGCAAGGAATTCGTATGGAAGTTTAGCCCAGTCTGCAGTCATGGCATCAGCACTTGTAACAGCACGAAGTGCAACAGGGTTTTCATAAGTACGTTCATCACCCATGACGCCAACACTCTTGACATCAGAGAGAAGAATAGCACCTGCCTGCCATATCTGGTCGTAGAGGCTTACCTCAATTTCGCCATCCTTCATGTCTGCAGGAACACCAGCAGCAAGAACCTTGCGAGCTTCCTCACCAGAGAGTTTCACCTTCCATTCACGGAGGCCACGGATAAAGATATCGTCAGCATCCTGAAGTACACGTACCTTCTCAGGAGTAATGTCGCCAAGTATACGGACAGCAAGACCTGGTCCTGGGAATGGGTGACGAGTAATAAGGTGCTCTGGCATCTGAAGCTGGCGACCTACGCGACGAACCTCATCCTTGAACAACCACTGAAGTGGTTCGCAAAGTTTGAGTCCCATCTTCTCTGGGAGTCCTCCTACATTGTGGTGAGACTTGATAACCTTACCAGTAATGTTGAGGGATTCGATACGGTCAGGATAGATAGTACCCTGTGCGAGCCACTTGGCACCTTCAATCTTCTTTGCTTCAGCCTCGAACACATCGATGAATCCAGCACCAATGATCTTACGCTTACGTTCTGGTTCACAAACACCAGCAAGTTCAGAATAGAACTTCTGACTTGCATCTACACCAACAACATTAAGTCCAAGGCACTCGTAATCACGAAGCACATCCTCAAACTCGTTCTTACGAAGAAGACCGTTGTTTACGAAGATACATGTTAAGTTCTTTCCAATAGCTCTATTAAGAAGAACAGCAGCAACAGATGAATCTACTCCACCTGAGAGACCAAGGATAACCTTGTCGTCGCCAACCTGCTCCTTTATTTCCTTTACAGTCTGTTCAACGAACTGAGCTGGTGACCAATCCTGCTTACCGCCACAGATGTCAACAACAAAGTTCTTGAGAAGCTGTGTACCGTCTATTGAGTGGAACACTTCAGGATGATATTGCACACCCCAGATCTGCTCGTTATCTGCAGCGTAAGCAGCATACTTAACAGTAGAAGTTGATGCGATGACATGGAATCCTTCTGGAAGTTTTGTGATTGTATCACCATGACTCATCCACACCTGACTGTTAGGAGCAAAATCCTTGAGAAGAGGATTGCCCTCTTCCATGAACTCAAGATTAGCACGACCATACTCACGAGTGCCCTCTGGTTCTACCTTTCCTCCAAATGTGTGTGCCATAAGTTGTGCACCATAGCAGATACCTAAGATTGGGTACTTGCCACGAATGTCCTCAAAGTTAATCTTAAAGGCATCGTCAGCATACACACTGAGTGGAGAACCCGAAAGAATGACACCAATAACAGCTGGATCATCTTTAGGGAACTTGTTGTACGGCATAATCTCACAGAACATGTTCAACTCACGAACACGTCGTCCAATGAGCTGAGTTGTCTGTGAACCGAAGTCTAAAATGATAATTTTCTGTTGCACTGTATATAGAATATATTATATATTTCTTTGCAAAGGTAAATAATTACCACGAAATCTAAAAAGTTATAGACAAAAATGTGAATTACTTGCCCAAAAACTCTTCAGCTTTTGCTATTGTGTCGAGTTTTCCGACGTCAAGAAGTTGCAATTCCTTATCAGCTTTGCATTTTATCTCTACCTTGTCGCATATTGAAAGGTAGAAGTCGATGATGGAAAATTTGCCATCCCAGTTGTCCATGTATGGCAACAGTTCTTGGTTAAACACTTGTATTCCGGAAAAGGCATATTTATGGTAGTTATCCGGATTGATATCCCTAAAAGGACTCTTTACCTCACCGGTTGCTATGTTTGTCCATCCTACAAGTCGATTACTATCATCAAATAGCAAGTATCGCTGAGTCTTACGTTCAGAGACAAGCATAGTCGTATGCCTTGCTCCACTATAGAGTGACTCCAGATCCGCATTGCTCAAGATGTCAACATTATGAACAAGTATAGGTTCTGTGTTAGAGAACAGTTTGGACGCTTTTTTCAGTCCCCCACCCGTCTCAAGAAGCATATCTGTCTCGTCCGAAAATTTAATGTCGATACCGAATGAATCGTTAGCCTTGACAAAGTCAATGATCTGCTGTGCAAAATGGTGTACATTGATCACGATTTCTGTCACGCCAACACTCTTCAGTTTCTCAATAAGTATCTGCACCAAAGGTTTACCGTTTACTGGCACCATAGCCTTTGGCATTGTATCTGTTAGCGGTTTGAGTCGAGTGCCCAATCCCGCAGCAAAAATCAAAGCATTCATATTTAATTGTATATTCTTTCATGTACACTCTTGTCTTCCATGAAACAAGGATGCACAGGACCAAAACCATGACCGAACTCGTACTCGGCACCAAGAGCGATAGCTCTACTTATAAATTCTTCGCCCTTTGCCACAGCGTCATTCAGTTCATACCCCTTTGCGATATAAGTGGCAATGGCAGAACTGAAAGAATCGCCAGTTCCATTGACGTTGTTTGTCTCAATCCTCGGTTTCTTGAATTCCATCACCTCTCCGGTCTTTACATTATAAAGAAAATCAGAGAGGGTGTCCTCTCCTTCAATGGACTTCACAATGACAGAGTTGCCCCAACGTCCCAGTTCCTTGATGTCCTCACGTATATCCTTAATCTTACGTCCAAGCAACACTTCCGCCTCTCGATGATTAGGGGTGATAAGAGTTGACAGCGGGAACATGAACTCCTTGTATGCGTCAATAGCATCGTCGCTAACCAGTTTCTCTCCAACAGAGTTGACAACAACAGGATCGCAAACAAGCGGTACGTTCGGATATCGCTTTATGACACCAGCAACACCCTCTATGATAGCCTTGCTTGGCAGCACACCTGTCTTGATACATCCCGTGTCAATGTCGCCAAGGAAAGATTCTGCTTGTGATACAACAAGTTCGACAGGCATGTGGAACACAGACTTAACCCTTCTCGTGTCTTCGTCCACAATTCCGGTAAGAGCGCATGCAGCATATCCTCCACAAGCTGTAATAGCCTTGATGTCTGCCTGCATACCTGCACTTCCTAATGGTTCACTTCCTGCTATCAGGAATACGACGTTAAGTTTTTTCTTCACTTACTATAGCATTATTAAAATAACTTTGACCACTTACTTTATGGTGGAGTCCACCAAGATTTGTCATTTTTGGAGGCAAGAGTTATCGTCCCACAAAATTCTTTATTTCATCTATAATTGCCAATCCCTTGCGCCTTCCCATCTCGTAGCATTCACGAAGCTTGTTCACGTCTCTCTCTACCCTACTCACATCAAGAGGTGCATCAGGATAGATGAGCAGGGTGTTATCCTTCTCGCCTTCAGAGTACACATAGTCAATCTCGCCATTGTACATCTCATGACGAACAGCCATCATCTCTGCCACCTTAGGATATTTCTTAAGGAACCACTTGAAGAGCCACACAGCAGAGAATGGCTTCTTTCGGTATCCCTTTGGCTGGGTCAATATGACGATGTTCTTTTCTATACCTGCCTCCTGAGCATATTTCAATGGAATACTGTCTATTATACCGCCGTCGAGCATTGTATAGCCATCCACTTCCACTGGGTTTGCCATGAGAGGCATAGAACCAGAAGCACGCAACCAGTCAAGAATCTTGTCATCCGACTTCACATATTTCTTATATACAGCCTTGCCATTGACGATGTCTGTACAGGCAATATGAAACTCTATCGGATTACTATCAAAGGCTTCAAAGTCAAACTTGTCCAATTCGAGGGGCATAGTATGATAAGCAAATTCGTCATTCAGGTAGCTGCCTGTCTTCCACCATGACTTCCATCCCATGTAACGAGGATCATTGGCAAAACGGGTATTGTACCTTAGTCCTCGACCAATCTGTCCTGACTTATAGTTGCAACCAAACAAGACTCCCGCTGACACTCCGACGACAGCATCAACAAGAATGCCATGTTCAAGCATGACATCATACACACCTTCGGAGAAAAGTCCGCGCATTCCTCCGCCCTCAAGTACAAGTCCTATCTTCATATTTTGAATACATCTAATAATTCTGCAAAAATAACCCAAATAATTCTATATTCCAAACTTTAGAAATACTAAAAGACTACAACTTATTGTTTTGTGTAGATTACAACGTTTTTTCACACCAAGAGTAACAACAAAAGGTACACAACATTTTCATTTTTTAGATAGGGTGTCCAGTCGCTTGTACCAAAAAGAAATATCTTTACCGCAAGCACGATTAATTGGGCAACCTATTCTTTAGACTTACACAACCTTGCCTTACTTCTCGGCATTATCGTTATGTCATTACACGAGGAGCACTCGAGGAGCGCACGAGGTGTCCCCACAAAATCACGTGCGCTCCTCGAGTAATCCTCGAGTAATCCTCGTGTAATGATTGTTCGATGAAAGATACAAACTCATTAAGTATGTTTTTACCAGTATTCACATAAGGATACAATTCTCCTGCAAAATCCTTCGACATCGCTTCGTAATCCCTTCGTATTGGATTCGTAATGGAATCAAATTTCTTCGCTGATAAGAATCAATTAGAATATGTACCCTAATTTTAGCTTACCCCCTCTGAAATCAGCACCTCAGACAATATCGTCAGACGTTATACAAAATTACAAAGAGACATTCTTATTTAACTCATGTATTCCCTTTGCTTTTCTGCGAACACCGACCAGGGGGACGGATTCTAACGGTGCCCGCAGGGGACCGGTAGAACCGTCCCCCTGGTCGGTCTAACTATTGATTGCAAAAAAACATCTTCAACAACATCTCCCCTATCTCGATTATCTATCTACCGACTACAAGTGACGGTTTTGAATGTCCCCTGAAGGGCACCCTCAGAAGTCGTCACTGTGGTCGACAGCAATGAATTATCCAAATAACTGTCAATTGTCAAGATATAGGGGATCACCAGAACCAGTCCCTGTGATCCCTCTTTTTCAGTAAAATGTCAGTGTGCGTCCAGAAAACGGAGCATTGCCGTTCACTTTTCCACTCTTTCCTGATGATTGGTAGTTATACATTACCAATTTATCTGAGCTGTTACCAAGTCCAAGTATACTCACCGATTTGATAACCCTCGGAATCAGAATATTCGAGCATTGTAGGCATGTTGGCATTGTTAAGTGTCCAACTAAAATAGTACATAGCAGATTCGTTCTCGCTAAATATTCTTTCCTGAGCCAATGGAAGATGAGTTGTAGCCTTTCCAAGAAGACCAGCAACGTATGCATATTCCATCTCATCAAGGTCGATGCTGAACGATGTGTCAAATAGCATGATGCATGCCTTGTTAGCGATAGGAGTAGAGTGGTTTGCATCTGTGTACTTGATAATGCACTCGTCACGATGCTTATCAGGATCCTCTCTTGTAACCTTTACGATATCACCATTCTGATAATAGATGTTAGTAATATCGAAAGTGACGTTAGCGCTTACAGATGTACGAGACACCTTGGCTAAATGATTGTCATTGTCATACTCAATTGCCCATGTGTATTCGCATTCACCATAATAACACATTTGGACATCATAGACAAAACCAGACTTGTTAACCTTACAATATAATTCTTTGTAGACACATGAGTCTTCCATGATTGAAATTTTCACATCATATTCCTGACCAGCACGAGTGGCATCTGAATAATCAAAGATAGCGGTTTCATAATCTGACTCAATCTTTGTTACTCTACCATTTGCGTCAACATCGACACTCTTATACATAGAGAATTGTTTTGGAAGTCCTTCTTCAAATACATTCTTGATTCCAATGCTTGTAGCAACAGGTTTTGATTCGGAATCTGAATCTTTTGATTCTGCTGTATCATCATCAAAATCGCAAGCTGAGATGCTGAGAAGGCTTGTTGCAATCATGCATAAATAGAAATACTTTTTCATCTTGATTAATGGTGTTTAATTGTTAATAGTACTTAAATTGTTGATTAATTACCCTTGATATCACATGCAAATGTATTAAAAATAACAAGGCGAACAAATTTATTATCAAAAAAAACATGTTTGGTAATGAAAATAAGTCAATAAAGTACTGACACAATAGGCTTTGTCCTATTGAAGAAAAAAATAAAGAGAACGAGGAACAAATTCAGGGATCGGAGGGTTCTGCGCGGTCCCCTATTCCCTGATATTTAATATATTGAAAAAGTCATTTACATGGTTTCAAACATACCTTTAATCCAATACAAGAAAATACTTTGTCGCTAATGAATCTGTAACGTCCAATACCACCACCTAACACCCGAAGAATACATACATTTTGCATAGAGACTGCATTGAGTATGCAACGAGTCTGCAACGAGACTATAAAAATGGAGGCTTCATTTTCGCTTCCAGATTAACAGGGCACCCTAATTACTGACAAAAAAACGTCCAAAACTCTTGGCAAAGGCGTTTCGATGTATTAACTTTGCATCGAATTAACTAATAGAAACAAAACAATGAACAAAACCCTAAAAGCAGTTATTGCTATTTCGTTTGCATTTCTTTCAAGCAATGCAAATGCAGAAACACCAAAATGGCTTCGTCAGGCAGCAATCTCACCAGATGGCAACACTATCGCCTTCTGCTACAAAGGCGACATCTATACCGTAAGTGCTAAAGGTGGCGAGGCACACCAGCTTACCACAAACGCAGCATACGACACAGCTCCAGTATGGAGCCCTGACGGCAAAACGATAGCTTTTGCAAGCGACAGAGACAAGCACATGGACATCTTTGTCATGTCCTCAAAGGGCGGACAGCCAACAAAGGTTACAAGTTCACCATCAGGCGAGACTCCAATCACTTTCCGCGACAACCAGACAATCATCTACACAGCACATGTTAGACCTTCAACTGAGAGTATGCAGTTTCCAAGTGCTCAGTTTGCTCAGGTTTACGAGATAAAGATTCCAGGAGCGCCTACAGATTCAAAGAAGAAGTCAAAGGAAGATTTCAACAGACCTCACATGGTTTCTTCACTTCCTATGCAACATATCTCAATAAGCAAAGATGGCAATACCTGGCTCTACAATGATGCAAAGGGATATGAGGACAAATGGCGCAAGCACCACACAAGCAGTATCACCAGGGATATCTGGACGTGGGATGTGAAAGCCAACAAGTACACAAAGCTCACGTCATTCAAGGGAGAAGATCGTGAACCAATATGGGGCGATAACAATACCTTTTATTATTTGAGCGAAGAATCAGGTTCGTACAATCTCTACAAACGTACAGCAGGAGCCAAGGCATCGGAACAACTTACCATGTTCAAGGATCACCCTGTACGTTTCCTCACACGTTCCTGCAATGGAGTATTTTGCTTCAGCTATAATGGCGAGCTATACACATATACGGAGGGCGGATCACCTAAAAAGGTTTCAATCAATGTCACAACAGACAATACAGAGAGGGAACTGATACGTCAAACACTCACAAGTGGTGTTGGTGACTTCTCGGTAAGTCCTGACGGCAAGGAAGTTGCGATCGTTGTTCATGGCGACGTATATGTCACATCTGCTGACTATGCAACAACAAGACAGATCACAGATACTCCCGGACAGGAACGTAACGTATGTTTTGCGCCAGACGGAAAGAGTGTGATATATGATAGTGAGCGACAAGGTCTATGGCAGATATACCAGACAAGCATCGAAGATAAGGACTGTAGCAGTTTTACTCGTGCAAAGTCATTAAAGGAGGAGAACATAATAAAGACTGACCAGACATCATTTCAGCCTGCAGTATCTCCTGACGGCAAGAAGGTAGCTTTCCTTGAGAACCGCACTACCCTTCGTGTTGTGGACATCAAGTCTGGAAAGATAGTTACAGCCCTCGACGGCAAGTACAACTATAGCTATAGCGATGGTGATGTCAACTTCTCATGGAGTCCTGACAGCAAGTGGCTACTGTGCGACTACATAGGGATAGGTGGATGGAACAACAAGGACATTGTTGCTGTCAAGGCTGACGGAACTGAGGTTCATGATCTTACCAACAGCGGATATACAGACGAGAATGCCAAGTGGGTACTTGGCGGCAAGGCTATGGTATGGGCTTCTGACCGTGCCGGTTATCGTAGCCACGGTAGCTGGGGTGCTGAGAGCGACTATTATATAATGTTCTTCGACATAGAGGAATATGACAAGTTCCACATGAACAAGGAGGATCTTGAACTCCTTGAGGCTTCTAAGTCAAAGAAGGAGAAGAAAGAAGAAGAGAAGGCAGAGGAAAAGAAAGAGAAGGCAGAAGAGAAAGGTGAGATTGCAAAGGTGGAGGAACTGGATCTCGACTTCACTAATGTAGAGGACCGTATCATCCGACTCACGTCTTCATCAGGCAGAATCGGAGACTGTGTTCTTGATGCAAAGGGCGAAAACTTCTACTATGTCCTTTCGTCGGTTGATGGCACCGACCTTTGGAAGAAGGACATAAAGGAAGGCAATACTTCAAAACTGGTAAGTGGCATAGGCGGTTCTGCAATAAAGACAGACAAGGACATAAAGACTATGTACTATACTCGTTCTGGTGTAGTTCAGAAACTTGAGGTGGGTGGTCGTGACAGCAAGAGCATCAACTTTGAGGCATCATTCAACTACCGCCCGGCACAGGAACGTGAATACATCTTTGAACATTGCTGGCGTCAGGTGAACGAGAAATTCTATGATCCTAACATACATGGTATCGACTGGAAGATGTACCATGACAATTATAAGCAGTTCCTCCCATATATCAACAACAACTATGATTTCGCAGACCTTCTGTCTGAGATACTTGGAGAGTTGAATGGATCACACACAGGTGGTGGCTACAGAGCACCTTATGCCACTAATGTGGGACGACTTGGAGTGTTCTATGATGACACATACACAGGTCAGGGAATGAAGATAAAGGAGATCATGGCAAAGAGTCCATTCGCTCTCAAGAAGACAGAGGTAAAGGAGGGCATGGTTATCACACATGTTGACGGTAATGAGATTAACGATTCGCTCACTCTCGACTACCTCTTGTCTAATAAGGTAGGCAAACGAGTTTGCCTTACTATAAAGAAAGGTGGAAGTTCATTTGATGTGGACATCAAACCAATAAGTGCCAGTGCCGAGAATGGGCTCATGTACCACCGATGGGTTGAGCGCAACCGCAAATATGTGGAAGAGAAGACAGGTGGCAAGATCGGCTATATCCATATCGAGAGTATGGACAGCAAGAGTTTCCGTACACTCTACAGCGAATTGCTTGGCAAGTATCGTAATACAGAAGGTGTTATCATCGACACTCGCCACAACGGTGGAGGATGGCTTCACGATGATGTTGTAACACTACTTTCTGGAGTTGAATACCAGCGTTTCATGCCTCGAGGACAATACGTCGGAAGCGACCCTTACAATAAGTACACAAAGAAATCTTGTATGCTTATCTGCGAGGACAACTACTCAAATGCTCATGGTACTCCATGGGTGTATAAGGAGTTGGGTATTGGCAAACTCATTGGCGCACCTGTTCCTGGTACAATGACTGCCGTATGGTGGGAGACACAGATTGATGGTAGCCTTTACTTTGGAATACCTCAGGTAGGTTGCATGGACAGAAAGGGCAATTACCTTGAGAACATGGAACTGCAACCAGATATACTTATATATAATGATCCTGCAGACGTTCAACAGGGAAAAGACGCCCAACTTGACGCTGCAATAGAAGAGATGATGAAGAAGTAAAGAGAATTCCAATAGATGAAGAGACTTAGCCCCCTCCCTCTAGGGAGAGCCAGGATGAGTCTGAAACCTATATTGAATTAATCATTATATGTCATTAGTAGAACTAATAGACTATGCCGGAACATTTGCATTTGCAATATCTGGCATACGTCTGGCTTCAGTTAAGAACTTTGACCTTTTTGGAGCCTATATCGTAGGATGGGCAACAGCTTGTGGAGGAGGAACAATACGTGACCTCTTTCTCAATATGAGTCCCTTCTGGATGACACAATGGATATACCTTGTCATCACAGGAATAGCACTCGTATGCTACATATTCTGGCACAAGTTCGTCAACCGCATCTCTGGTACCATATTCCTTTTCGACGCAATCGGTTTGGCACTATTTGCTGTGGTGGGATTCCAGAAGACGATTGATGCAGGGTTCCCATTATGGGCAGCAAACATAATGGGCATGTGTACAGGCGCTGCGGGCGGAGTCATTCGTGACATACTAATCAATGAGGTTCCACTTATCTTCAGAAGGGACATATATGCTCTTGCATGTATATTTGGTGGCATAGTATTTTCTTTAGCTCTATTTGCAGAACTACCTAATTATATTTGTCAGATATTATGCGCAGTTTCTGTGTTCGGCATTAGGATACTGGCTGTACATTTTCATTGGCAACTGCCTATACTTCACGACGAACAAGAACAATAAAGTCATAAAATGCGGACAAAATACGCATAAACGACATATAAGAGTGTGAAAAAATCAAAAAACTCTATAAGTTTTTGATAATCTATTTTTTCAATTCAATTTATTTGTGTACCTTCGCAACGCGAAAACAAAATCACTACGATTTAATATATGACAAAGGCAGAAATAGTAGCTCAGATTTGCAATGAGACAGGTATTGAGAAGGAAAAAGCTCTCAAGGTTGTTGAAGCATTTATGGCTGTTGTTAAGGACAGCATCGTAAATGACGAAGACATCTTCCTCCGTGGCTTTGGTACTTTCACTACTAAGACTCGTAAGCAAAAGATTGGTCGCCTTATCAAGGAGAACAAGTCTGTTGTTGTACCTGAGCACAAGATTCCTTACTTCAAGCCATGTGAGGAGTTCAAGGCTCAGCTCGTAAAGTAATTTCGAGCAGTCATACAGTATAAGGTGTCAAGTCTCTCATGATTTGACACCTTTATTCTTTTCGTACTCCACAACATAGAAACAGTTGGACTGTTTTTGCACGTTACTTAGCGGAATTTCAAAAACATAAACATATTAGATATGAATAACTCTCAAACACCAGTCCTCCTGCTTACTGGTTACCTAGGCAGTGGCAAAACAACACTTGTGAACAAGATTCTCACAAACAAGAAAGGAATAAAGTTCGCAGTTATAGTTAACGATATTGGTGAGGTTAACATTGATGCAGACCTTATCCAGAAAGGGGGTATAGTAGATCAGAAAGACGAGAGTCTTGTTGCACTCCAGAATGGATGTATCTGTTGTACGCTAAAGATGGATCTTGTTGAACAGCTTCACGATATCATTGCCCAGAAACGATTTGACTATATTGTTATTGAGGCAAGTGGTGTATGTGAACCAGCGCCTATCGCACAGACAATATGCTCTATACCACGTATGGAGGAAAAGTATGTAAAGGATGGAGTACCTGCACTTGACTGTATTGTAACTGTTGTTGATGCGCTTCGCATGAAGGACGAGTTCGGTTCAGGAAACAATCTCATCAGCGGAAACATTGATGAGGACGACATCGAGAACCTCGTTATACAGCAGATTGAGTTCTGTAACATCATTCTCCTTAACAAGGCTTCGGAAGTTGAACCATCAGAACTGGAACGCATACGCCAGATTATTCGTACTCTACAACCAAAGGCAGAGATTATTGACTGCGATTATGGAGAGGTTGAACTTGACAAGATTCTTTCAACAGGTCGCTTCGATTTCAACTCGGTAGCTTCTTCCGCGGCATGGATGGAGGAATTGGACAAACCAGTTGATGATGATGATGACGAAGAAGAAGAACACGAACATCACCACCATCACCATGACGAAGATGAACACGAACATCACCACCACCATCACGACGACGATGAACACGAACATCACCACCATCACCATGACGACGATGAACACGAGCATCACCACCACCATGACGATGACGATGATGATGATGAACATGAGCACCATCATGACGATGAGCACGAGCATCACCATCATCATGATCATCCAGAAGGCTGCACATGTGGTCATTGCCACCACCATCACCATGACGGAGAAGGAGAAGCAGAAGAATATGGCATTGGCACTTTCGTCTATTTCCGTCGCGAGCCACTTGACCTTGTCAAGTTTGACGAGTTTGTTGGCATCAACTGGCCTAAGGGTGTTATCCGCACAAAAGGAATATGCTACTTCTACGACGAGCAGGAGATGTGCTATATCTTTGAGCAGGCAGGAAAGCAGGTCAAGATCAGCAAGGCTGGTCAATGGTATGCCACAATGCCAAAAGACGAACTGGAGCGCCTTATGGCAGCAGAACCAGGTTTACGCCGTGACTGGGACGAGAAATACGGTGACCGTATGCAGAAGATTGTATTCATCGGTCAGAAACTTGACAAAAATGCTATAACAGAAGCTCTCGACAAATGTCTGGTGAGATAACAAAACATATCGTAGCAATCCTCGTAGTTTTTATATGGGGAACAACATTCGTGAGTAGTAAGGTGTTACTGAATGCAGGAATGCATCCAGCTGACATCTTTCTACTTCGATTCATTATGGCATATATCTGTCTGACAGTCATATCTCACAAACGATTCCTATCACAGGACTGGAAAGATGAAATGACCTTCCTTGGACTTGGTGTGATGGGAGGTTCGCTATATTTTCTCACAGAGAATATGGCTCTTATATACTCTACAACAGCCAATGTGAGTATATTGGTTAGTACATGTCCACTCCTAACAGCCCTTGTTGTCTCTATATTCTACAAGAGCGAAAGACTGAACATAATACAGATAGTAGGTTCATTACTGGCATTTGTTGGCGTTGTAATGGTAATACTCAACGGTCAACTCGTACTCAACCTCAATCCAAAAGGAGATATGCTTGCACTATGCGCTGCATTAACATGGGCTTTGTACTCTCTGCTAATGAAACGAATAATGGATCGCTACAGCTCAGATTTCATCACACGTAAGGTCTTTGGATATGGCATACTGTCCATCATTCCATATTTCATGTTAGTCGAACCAATAGACATAAACGCAAACACGTTGTTAAACACAAACATAATGCTAAACCTGCTGTTTCTTGGTATAATAGCATCAACAGGCGGTTATCTCATGTGGAGCTGGGCAATGAAACAGCTCGGTGCGGTAAAAGCAACGAACTACATATATTTCCAACCTCTCGTGACAATGATGGCAGGAGTCCTCATACTTCATGAGCGTGTCACCTTCATGGGTATTATGGGTATCGCCATCACGACACTTGGAATGGTACTCGCCCTAAGCAACGGGAAGAAGAAAAAAGAATAAAAAACGTAACCCCTTAAAAACCTATAGACTTAGCAAGAAAGTATAGGAAAAGTGATAAATTTATCCTTTTGTGTTCATTATTATTGTGGAATTGACACTGCATAAGAAATAAAAAAAAAGCCTTTAAAATACTTGTTAGATTTACGGAATTCTGTTTATCTTTGCAGTACCAAAAATCACAATTACATGTATTAATCACTCTATCTAATCAAACACATTTATTAAATGGAAACTAACAAGTACAAAGGTACGATGTACGAGAGGTTTGACAGCAAGTTGACTGATCGTATGCTCGCAGCAGACTCATTAGTAAAGAAACTGGAGTATCTTACTGACCACATTGACAATGAAAGTCTTAGTTCTTGTATGCCATTTCTAAAACAACTAGAATACGACTTTGTCAGCAAATGTGTAACTCCACATTTCCAATTAACGCTAAAAGACGAAAAAAATGCATCTGACCAGCTCCTCTCAATCCTGTTTCAGGCGAGAATGGTGTTCATGGAAATACGTGATGCATGGCTATCAAGCAGAACAGGTTATACACCAGAACTTGAGCTTTGCATCAACGACTTAGACAAACAAATATACGACAAAGAAGATTTCCGCTTGGTTCTAAACAACATGAACTACAAGCGCTATATAGTTTAACTATTTCGTAAGAAATAGAACAACCAAATACATCTATACTTATAACTTATATTAATTAACTTGGGGGACTCATTGTTCGTAGAGAATAGTGAGTCACTTTTTTTGTCTTATCGCACCATTATCGGGTTATTTCAAATCGTACTTTACTGTCAGCGACAACTTTCGCGGTATTCTGTCACGTAATCCCTCAGATACGCCGTAGTATTCCTGTACGTATCTGGAGATGTCGAAGTAAGAACTGCGGAAGATGTTTTGGGCATTGAATACGAAACTGAGTCCTAAGCGTGGAAAATTCTTCTGCACGGAACCGTCCATATTGAAGTCTGTAGTATAGAATCTGTCGTTACGATTCGCACCCTTGCTGTGCCATTGTGCGTTGAGACGGATAGTCCAGTTGCGTGGCAATTGCAATGTGTTTTTGAACACCATCATGAGTAGAGGCTCTTTCAGAACGTCCTTTCCGTTTGCCAGAGGCATCGTAAACCACTGCTTATGCAAGTTGACATTCAGCATGGGGCTCCATATACCTATCTTTGGCGACAGCATGATGGCATAATCCATGGCGCCATAGTCATTGGCATTATACTGGTTGACAGAGGATGTTGTCGTACAAACAGGATTCTTATAGTGCATATATGTGGCTGTGAGGTTCAGCCATTCATATTTCCACCCCAGCGAAGAGGCATTGGTGTACTCCGTCCAAAGCATCTTCATGTTGAGAATCTCCAGTTCGCTGTACCTCAGGCGTGTAAGACCGAGATATGGGCGGATGCTGTTCTCTGTATGTTTCAGAGATAGTTCCGATTTGCCTATTTTCGTTGAAACCTTCAGCGATGGAAACAGACGGTCATTCGAAAACCTTACCTCGCGGTTCTTCATGAGTTCAGACACGAGGGCGTCCGTTTCCAGACTTCCTACCTCTCCCCTTGCCTGTATGTCATCAAGGTAAAGCATCAGACCGTCATCACTTAGTGGGCGATAGGCATGACTGTTATGCTCGTAGCGGAGACCTGCCTCGACAGTCCATCTGCCAAAGGTCTGCATAGCGCTGAAGAAAGCAGCAAGAGTATTATCAGGGTGCTCAGCATGCGTGCTGAAGTATAATTTCTGCTGAGGGTTGTACGAGGGGTTGTCCTCATACATCTTCAGATTCATGTGATCCAGTTCATGTTCCGCACCCACTGTCACGCTTCCCTGCCATAGTTTTCTGGAGGCTTTCATGTAAGTTCGCGAGTCAAATTCCTTACGCAGGTAAAAGGTACTATAAGTTGGTCGCAATACGCTGAATTCAGGTCGGTCGATGAAACAGTTGTTAGCAACGGTGACGTTCCATTTACCTATTTTCCCCTCATACTCCAATGCAAAATCATGGCGAGTGTCAGGATAATAAGACTTCGAAGACAGTTCCTCCTGCCGTGTATCGTTGGTAGGTCTGTTGAGATATGAGTATCTGAACGACAACTTGTTGCTGTGGTCGAAATCATAACGCAGGGAGAAACGTGCTGTAAGCGATTTCGCTGTGACATCGTGATGTGCTGACTGCCTAATCTCATTGATGAGCTTATGATCCTCGTATTCGTTGATGAATGTATTTCGCAGCCAATAGCTCCGGTCCTCATTCCATCCTGCGAAGCCACCGAGCGTGAATCTTTTTCTTCGCCATCCCAGAGTAAGCTGCTCGTTGGTGGAAAAGGCATGTGTCTGGTCAAATCGCAAAACATTGGAGAGCGTGAAACCCTCTGCCTCGCTCTTCTTGAGTCGTATCACGATGACGGACTCGACACCTTTGTCATACTCGACACCCGGATGACGCAGCACTTCTATTTCCTTTACCCTGTCAGCACTTATCTGGTCAAGCTCCAGTAGTTCCTTCAGTTTGCGATTGTCGAGGTAGATGTCTGGTTTGCCACGGCCTATAAGGAAATAACCTTCTTCCGTGCTGACCACACCCGGCAGTACCTCCATGATGTTTGCCACTGACTGAAGATGTTCCAGTTCTGTACCTTCAACCGTTACTGTCAGGCTTCCAGTCTCATTGGTATCCTGAGCCTGAAGTGCGCTATTCTGTAGTATGAATAGCAAGAGTATAATTATGGTCTTCCAGATTTTAATCCGATTCATTTCACCACTCATTTATTTTGATTGTCAACATATTTTAATTCAAGTTTCGCAAGAAGTTTGAAGAAGTTAGAAGAAGTTAGAAGGAGTTAGAAGGAGTTAAAAGACGAATGATTGTTCGCGGAGAGTAATTAATAATTAACAATTAACAATTAACATGCCTCCGGAACAGAGTGTCAAACTTTTAACTTAACTCCGTGCCTCCGGAATATGTGAGCACCTTTTTCCTCGATAGAGTAACTCAGTCCCCTCCCTGTAGGGGGGGTTAGGGTGGGTCCTTAACTCCTTTTTACTCCTTTCAAGTGACACCTTATCTCACATCCTCAAAGAAGTCGAGTGCAGCAATAGCCGAGATGAAACGCTGAACATAGTCCCAAGAGGTAACATTCCAGTGGAATCCAAGTCGGGCAAGCACATTTATGGTGTATGGATTATACTTCGCAAAAGAAGACACCTTGTCTTTGCCACCAGCTTTGTAAGCAAGCATAGATTGCAGAATCTTAGCCTTCTCTGCATCCTGTGCAGCTTCCTGGAGCTTTGCTTCGAACTCCTCATCCTCAACCTCAGCCACGTTTATACCGAGTGTCTTAGCCATTTCCTGAATGACATCGCCCAACTTGACCATGTGGTCGTTGAATGGATGGAAGATGATGCATTCCTTAGGCGTAGTAGCAAGCAGCAATACGGCATGTGCAACTTCGTCAATAGGCGAGAACTCCATCTTCGACATAGTCTGAGAGTAGCTTACAACGCCTAACATCTGGTAGATGTGCAAACGTCCCATGGCAGAGTTAGTGCGGAAGTTTATCTGGAACTCACCGTCAGTTGCACGTGGGGCAAGGTTACCAAGGCGAACAACCTTTGCCACAAGTCCCTTCTCGATTATTGATTCAAGCACAATGCGCTCAGCAAGGAACTTTGAGTGGGTATATTTGCTCGTCAAAGACTGACCGAAATAGTGAACCTGCTCCGAGAACAGGAAGTTAGGATCTGGGTATCCATTTACTGACTGTCCACCTGTAGAGTTGGTACTTGTCTGTATGAGGCGAGCACCAGTCTTAAGGCAGAAGTCAACACAGTTCTGAAGACCTCCGACATTGATGTCCTCAATCTCGGTTCCCTCAGAGAAATGCTTGACGATGGCAGCGCAGTTGATGAGAGTAAGAGCCCCTCCCCTGCTCCTTCCTTCAGGAAGAGAACATAAATCTGCAACTTTATCGAATGCCTTGCTGTCAGTAACATCGCCATCAATGACTATGAGTTGAGTGCCGAACATTTCGTCATACCCATCTTCAAAATAATAGAACAGGAGCGACTGGAGACGTTTTGCACTTGTTATACCATTATGACCATGACGCACAAGGCAATAGACCTTGTACTGAGGGTTTTGCTTGAGATGGTTCTCCAGCAGGTTATGCAAGATGTGAATACCCAAGTAACCATTGGCACCGGTAAGAATAACATCGCCAAGTTCCAGACGCTCACCGTTACGGAAACTGTCGAGCGTATTGTGACTAAGCAATTCGTCTATCTTGGTGTAGTCATAGTCGGTAACCTCGAGGTCTGCGTTCTCCGTCTCGCCACCACCCTTAACCAGACATGCCAACTGTTGTGCTGTTGCATTCTTGAAGATGTCTGAATATGCAACGCTGTAGCCGAGATTCTGTGCCTCAATCATCACACGAGTAACTGTCAGCGACGTACCGCCAAGTTCGAAGAACGAATCTGCTGCACTGACTTTTTCAAGCTGCAGAACGTCCTCGAAGATGTGGCAGAAATCCTCCTCAATCTTATTCTTAGGTGCTACATAATCGCCACCCACCTTTGCCAGCTCTGGCTCAGGCAAGTGCTTCACGTCAGTCTTGCCATTAGGCGTGAGAGGGAACATATCCATCTGTCTGTAAGCTGTTGGCACCATGTAGTGAGTCAGTGTCTGCCCTATCTCAGCCTTCATCGCCTCAATGTCAATGGCATGGTCGGCAGTGTAGTATGCTGCAAGATGTTCCACGCCATCAATCTTCTTGACCATGACAACAACCTGCTTCACACCAGCAACCTTACAGATGGCAGCCTCCACCTCACCAAGTTCAATGCGCAGACCACGCAGCTTAATCTGGTTGTCCATACGTCCAAGGGTGACGATACGTCCGTCAGGTGTCCAGCGTGCATAGTCGCCAGAGCGATAGCATCTGATGCCATTGTACTCTACGAAACGTTCGGCAGTCTGCTTATCAAGGTTATTATAGCCCTTCGCAACACCCACGCCACCGATGTACAGCTCGCCCACTACGCCAACAGGCAGTTCGTTGCCGTCGGGGTCAACAACAAATTCAATGTAGTTGAGCAGAGGTTGACCAATGGTGATATGGTCTGTGTCAGTTAGTTCGGCACAGTTAGACGATACGGTAATCTCCGTAGGACCGTATGTATTGAAAATATGTGCAGGCTTCAACTCATGAAGACGTGCAAGGAGTTTGTCGCTGTATGCCTCGCCGCCACTCAGTATGCACTTACACTGGCTCAGAGCTTCGCAGAACTCTGGCAGTTCCATGTAGTTGAGCAGACGTGATGGCGTAGCGTTGAAGATGTCTGCACCAGTAGTCTTAAACAAGCGTGCCAGCTCGATAGGATTGTTGCTCTGTGTCTCGTCGGTGAGGACTAAGGTGAGACCGTTGAAGAGAGCGACACCATATTCCTTTAGCGACATGTCAAACGAGAGGGTTGTAACGCTCAGATAGCAACTGCCCTCAGTAGCCATTGCATAGATGTGGCGGTTGGCTGGGTGACACTGCAGGTAGTTGCAGATACCCTCATGGCGTATCATGACGCCTTTAGGACGACCTGTTGAGCCAGAAGTATATATAAGGTACGCGAGGTCATCAGGCTCGACGTGTACGTCCGGATTTGTCTCTCTCCCCTGGGTGAGCTGGAGGGGACTCAGCAGCTCCTCGACATCAATGGCTTTGCCAGGATAAGATGCCATCTTGTCCTTGGTAGTGATGACATACTTCGCTTCTGAGTCCTCGGTGATGAGGTTGATGCGATCAGCAGGATACTCAGGGTCACAAGGTATGTAGGCAGCACCAGTCTTGTTGACACCAAAGATGCAGAGCATCACGGCACTGGTGCGTGGGAGCAGCAGTACAACACGGTCGCCCTTCTGCACTCCGCGTGCCATAAGGGCGTGTGCCACACGGTTAGCCTCGGCATTCAGTTCGCTGTAAGTCAAGGTTCGATCGGTTGCAATCAGCGCAACCTTGTCAGGCTGTGAGATGGCAAACCGCTCGATAGGTTCATAGAAGAGCTTGTTCTCAACAGGAGCTGCCGCAACACTGTGGAGCCTGTCAACTGCCTCTTTCTGCTCACGGCTCATTATCGATATGTTCTTGACAAGAGCGTCAGGCTGGTTCACGAAGTGATCTACTACGGCGCTGAGCGAAGTTGCAAGAGTCTCTGCAAGTGTTGGTGAATAGACTGCCTCGTCGTAGCCGATTACTATGTTTTGTCCGCCATTTGGTGAATCATAGACAGCAAGTTTCATCTTGAACTTAGCAAGGTCGAGATTCAGAATCTTCAGCAATGCCTTCTCGCCCTTCACTTCATAATCAGCCATCACACCTACCTGATACTCGAAGATAATCTCAGGTTTGAAACCATAGTCGGCAGCAATCTTGGAAAACGGATACTGCTCATGGTTGATGGTCTCGGTGAAGTTATCGGCAGTCTCCTTGATGTATTCGCTTACGGTCTGTTCCTTTATCTCGCTGCTAAGGGCGAGGGTGTTGACGAACATACCCGTGGTATTGTAGGTGCGGAGGTTGCTTCGGCCGTTAGAGATAGTGCCGAGATATACCTGCTTGTTGTTGACAAAGCGGCTTACGGTATAGTAGGCAGCAGCAAGGAACACGCTCATCGGTGTCACTCCAAGGTGCTTTGCCATAGCCTCTACAGGAACAAAGTCAACAGGACAGGACTTCGTGCCGAGGGTATGTACGGCATTGTCGTCCTTTGGCATATCGCCAGTTATCTCGCTCGCTCCCTCGCAGGAAGCAAGACGCGAATGGAAGAACTCCTTGGCAGCCTTATATTCTGCGTCACCTTCGGCAGCCTTCTGGTCGAGGGCAAACTGCATGTATGAGTAATCCTCATTCTCGATTTCCTCATGGTTCAGTCGGGAGGCAATCTCACGGATTATAAGGTCAACCGAACCGCCATCGGTAATGAGGTGATGGATATCAATGTAGAGAGCAGTGTTGCTCGGAGTCTTAACAATCTCGAAGCGGAACAATGGTCCCCTTTCGATGTTTAACGGACGCATGAAATTGTCCTCTGCTGCCAGCATATCAGCTTCTGACATCTCGCAGACAGGAACTTCGACAGCCACATCAGGGTTGTATATCTGACAAACCTCGCCATTAACATTCCCGAACGTGAGGCGGAAGCTATGGTGATTATCGATGGTAGCCTTAACTGCAGCTTGCAGTTCATCACCACTTACGGAAGCCGGGAATGCCACCTTCAATGGCACATTGTAGAGGGTTGTGCCAGGATTCTTCATGCAGTCTATATAGACACCCGTCTGAGGGTAGGTCAGAGGAATCGGCGTGAGGTCTTGATGTTTTGGGGTTGTGAGGTCTTGAGGTTCCTCTGACCTTATAACCTCAGAACTGGCTGACCTTATAACCTCACCATTCATCCACTTCTCCAATATCTCGTTCTCAATGCTCTGGAGCGATCCTGCCTTGGCAAGAGTCTTTGAACTGATCTGAATGCCGAAGCGCTTATATATGAGGGTGGCAAGCTTGATGCTTGATATGGATGTCAAACCAACATAGCCAAGAATGTCGGTGATGCTAAAGTCGTCGGTGTTGATTACCGATGCAATGATTTCCTTCAATTCTGTTTCGAGTGCATTGAGCGGGGCGGCAGGTGCTTCACTTGCTGCCTTCTGCTTAACCTCTGGCTTTGGCAATGCCTTCTTATCGACCTTCTGGTTCACGTTGAGTGGAATCTCAGGTATCTGCATGGTTACTGCAGGCACCATGTAAGGTGGTTTCTGGTCGAGGATAAACTGATTCAACTCGTCAATGTTTACCTCCTTGTCGCTGACAATGTATGCTGCAATGAACTTACCACCGTTTGGATCGTCGAATGCCTGAACGGTAACATCATTGATACCTTCGAAATCACGGATTACAGCCTCAATCTCTTTGATCTCGATGCGGAATCCACGTATCTTTACCTGACCATCCTTACGACCAACAAACTCGATGTTTCCGTCCTCACGATAGCGCACAATGTCGCCAGAGTGATATGCACGCTTGCCGTTGTAGGTAAAGAATACCTCGGCAGTTTTGTCCGGACGATTCAGGTAGCCGCGTCCCACCTGCTTGCCGACTATCACCAGTTCACCTGCAGCACCAACAGGCAGACGATGCAGGTTCTTGTCCATCACATAGCATTCCAGTTCGTCAGTAGGTTTGCCGATAGGTATGTTTGGCTCCTTCTTCAGTACAGGCAATGTAGTTGTGAAGATAGTACATTCCGTCGGACCATATCCATTATGGAAAGTGTAGCCCTCAACAGGATCGACACTAACCAATTTCTCGCCACCGACACTAAGGTGCTTAAGCGAGTGGTTTTCTGTGTTCTGCAAGAACTGTACTCCCACCTGAGTAGTGATGAAACTATGGGTGATGTTATTCTGCTCAAAGTAATCGTTGAGTGCAACAAGATCAAGTCGAAGTTCCTCGGCAACAATGTGAAGGGTAGCACCTGTTGTAAGAGCAGGATACATATCCATCATGTTGGCATCAAAGCCGAACGAGGCGTATGCTGCCACATTGTGTTCCGGCTTGAGGTCATAGTACCTGCGATACCATTTGATGAATGACACCAGATTCTGATGCTCCAACATCACACCCTTAGGCACACCTGTTGAGCCTGAGGTGTAAAGGAGGATAAAGAGAGAAGACCCTCCCAAAGTCCCCTCCGACTCCCTCTTAGGGGAGAGAGCAACCTCCCCATTAGGGAGGGAGTTAGAATCGGTGGTTGTAAACGCTGTGGCTTCTTCTATGATACTATCAGTCAGCAAGACTTCGCCTTCATACTCATTGACAATGTCTTTGAGTTCTGAATCTGCAATCAAGAGTGCAGCGTCAGCATCCTTAACCATGAAGTTAAGGCGTTCCTGTGGGTAGGACGGGTCAAGTGGTTGGTATGCACAACCCGCCTTCATGGCTGACAATGGCAGGATGAACATGTACTCGTTGCGAGGGATAAGGATAGAAACAACAGGTTCCTCTTTTCCGCAATCCTTTATCTTATTATACATGAGTGCACCAATCTTGTCGGTCAACTCATCCAGCTGCTTGTAGGTGTACTTCTTCTCCTTGAATACAGCAGCGATGTTGTCAGGATACTGCTTAGCAGCCTTCTGGAAGAGTGAGAGAACGGTCTCTTCTGCATCCTCATCTGCCGAAACTGGGTTCTCCTTTACATTGAAAGAGTCCAGCTTTGCAATCTCTATCTCATCGCAGCACTCAATGCCGTTCAAGTTCTTCTTCTCGCACATCTCTTTCACAATCTGACAATATGTCTTCATGATGCCACCCACCATCTGCTCTGAGTACTTGTGTGTTGGGTAATCCACCTTAGCAACATACTTGTCGTCCTCAACTACCAGTCGGATGCTCAACTGTATGCCTGGGTGATGCTTGTATAGGTATGCTGATGACTGCTTCTTGTCACCAAGAGTGAGTTCGAAGCCGTTCAGTGAGCCTTGATAAGCAAAGGAAATCTCACTCTTGAGTCCAATCTCTGTACAAGCCTCACCATACGAATAGCTCGCATTCTGACGTGCCTTCATGATCTGTACTGTAACATTGCCTAACAGTGTGCTAACCTCATTGGATTTACTGAAGTCGATGAACACCGGCAAAGTCTGCACCATCATGCAGAAGCTGTTGCGTGTGCTGCGGTCGGCCCGTCCGTGATAGATGGTATTAAACAGTGCCTTATCATCACAAGAGTATTTGGCGAGGGTATAGCCGAATGCCATGGTCAGCAGCATACTCTCCTTGCAGCCATTCTGCTGGCAATATGCCTCTACCTTTGACTTGTCTATCGCCATTGGTATGCGGATGTCGGCAAAGTGTTCTGGCTCCTTTGTCTGGACATCTGGCAATGGCATTGAATCAATATCTGATGCCTCGGCATACTCCTTCATGTACCAATCCTTTGCCTGCTGATAGCCTGCGCTCTGACGCATCTCTGCCTCATGCTCTGCCACCGCAAAGCCATCGGTCTCCTCGCCTATCAGCGCTTCGCCCATATATGCACGATTCACCTCCTTCAGAAAGTTCACCATCGACATACCATCGAACACGATATGGTGGAAATCGACATACAGATAATTGCCCTTCTTGGTCTTGTATATCTCCAGGCGGAACAGTTGATCGTGCATCAGGTCATAATCCTCGCCAAGATGGGTGCGAACATCCTCAATGTCGTTAATATCAAATACCGATGCATGGAACTCGTCCTCCGAGTGATCTTCGAACACAACTTCTCCATTCTCGCCAGTCACAAGTCGTGACTTCACGTATGGGTGTGCCTCAATCACCTTGTCAAGCGCCTTTGCCAAGCGTTCGGTATCTACATCCCCATCGAGCTTATACAGCATATCTATATTGTAGTTCCCTTCTTCCTGAGTATTCATGCAAGTGACATAAATACCCATCTGAGTTTGTGATAATGGATATGTCATAGTCTATCAGATTTGGTTATACTATATTTATAGTCAGCATATTCTGGTTAAAACGGTAGTCGTACTTCATTTCGACACCGATGCCATTTACTATCCTCAGACCAAAACCAACTCCCTCCCTATTGGGGAGGACTGGGGAGAGGCTATACTCCAGCGGATTGAATGGCTTGCCGTCATCATGTATCGATATGATGCTCTTGGTAGCACGAATATCTACATACCTGGCGTGTCCATGGTCAATGATGTTCTTAAGCAATTCCTCGGCACAAAGCACATATTTGTTTGATGATTCTCTGGACAATCCTTGCGTCTGCAGGAAGGCAAGCAAATCGTTGGTACTCTCGCCTAATGAAGCAATAGTGGTATCGATGGTCACATCATAGACATCTTTATCGTCACCCCTTGGGATGAGGAATACAGGTGTCAGCGACTTGTCCTTGCTCCTTATCACTCCTGTACATATCAGGATAACAACTGCCACTACTGCCTGTCCGAGGAAAAAGCCAATCCAACCACCTTGTAGCAGCCAGAAACCGAACATAGGCAACAGAGTTTTACCGAAAGAGATAGTAAGTGCCAGGTTCTTGTATCCATAGAACTGATATACAGGAATGAGATTGTATATCAATGCTTCCATCACAATATTCAAAGAGAAGATCGGAAGAGCTTTCTGTATGATACTTAACGCTCCCTCGTTGGTAGCACCAAGGAGTGCTGATATATGAGTAGGGAAAACAACAAGCACAAGGGCAAATGCTGTCAGGCATATAGCGAGGAAGGCGTATGCCTTCTTGAGCAGGAACAGCATGCCTCGGTCATCGCCCAAGCCTTTGATGATAGCACCTACAGGCTGAATGGTACGGAGTGTTCCCGTCAGAATTATCATCGAGAATGCAAACAACTGCATGCACACGGCAAGGGCAATCAGACCATCATCACCCAGATAGACGCTTGCTACATAGTTGTTGCTCACGAACTGTACCGACATCAACACGATACTGACGAAAAGGGGAAAACCGTATGTTGCAATCTGTTTGTAGTCTATTTCGCCCAATTTTGGTAAACAAAAACGCAGTGTTCCTTTCTTGTGGAAGTGTGGCAACACCATCAGTACGCATACTACATACATGATAAAAGTAGCCCACGCAGCACCTGAGATACCCCATCCGAAATACTTAATAAACAGGATGTCGCACAGGATATTGAAGATATTTCCCACAATGACAGCGCGCGTGATGAGCTTTGGCGAACCATCCACCGTTACGAACTGGTGGAAAGTGTACATCAGCAACTGAGGAACGGAAGAAAGCACGGTTACGCACAAGAAGTCATTGGTCATCGGTCTAAGGGTGTCGGAATTGCATAGCATCTGTGACATGGAGTCAAACCCAGCAATGCCACCCACAACAAATATCACGCCAAGCAACAATGATGTCAGCATCGAGAAAGTGAAGAGCTTATTAGCCTTTGCCTTGTCACCCTTGCCGATGGCAATGCCAACCATCATGGTGGTGCTTGAGATGTAGAAGACAGAGACTGCATAGATGGTCTGCAACACAGGTTTGCTCAGGTTTACGGCAGCCAATGCCTCTGGACCAATCAGATTGCCCACAATCGAGGCATCTGCTATATTGGCTATCTGAGTGGCAGCAACGGTCATTACCGATGCCGTCAGGTAGTTCTTGAATGCCTTGCCTATAAGGTATGAGTTTCTTTTTTGCATAAACCTACGTACATTTTTAAGACTTCAGGTTTTGGAAGGAGTAAAAAGGAGTAAAAAGGAGTTAAAAGGAGTAAAAAGACGTATGACTGTTCGCGGAGAGTAATTAACAATTAACAATTAATAATTAACAACTAAGCGAAGCGTTCTCACCGAAGGTAATTAACATGCCTCCGGAACCCGTGAACGAATAACTCCGCGATGGAGTAACCTAGTCCCCTCCCTCTCATAGGGAGGGTTAGGGTGGGTCTTAACTTCTTCAAACTTCTTGCGAAACTTGATCTATTTCCCTATCCTTAAGAATTCTTGCATGTGTGTGTCCTTTACAGATCCAAACGCAGGGATGTTATACATTTTTGCATGAGAACCTACTGTTTGGGATGCAACATGATAATACAGGTCGAGAAGATTAACATTGTTATCTTTCCTGATCTTCTGTTGGAAACCGCGAGTGAAACCATTGCTCAGGTAAGTATTCAGCCTCATATCCGCAATGTCTGCCTTTGATGTCTCGAACGCATTGGCGGCAGTCAGGAACAGCACACCAGGAATGCGCTCGCACGACTGTGCCACGCTGCCGCTGAAGCAAGCCTCAATCACGAAGAACATTTTGCGATACTTGCCCTTATCAGACATTTCCTGAAGCATTCGTTTCACAGCAAGCGCAGGGAACTTCCTCTCGTTCAAATACAGCGTGCCGCTATTGCCATGTCCGCTCCAGAAGAACAGTACGTTATCCTTGGCTGTCGAAGGTAGTACCACCGGCAGTTTTTCGCTGCTGTTGCCCGTCATGATGTCTATCAAGTCATCATAAGACTTAAGGTCGCTAAGCTTATAGTCAATAGCATTATGCACTGAGTCGCTGTACAAATTCTTGCCACCAAGTTCCACTCTTACCTCACCCCTATCCAGGTTATTCTCGTGGTTTGCGATATTGTCCTCCATGATCATGATGATGTGATCATCATCATATCCATAGTCCCTCAGCAGATGATACATAGCTATCGCATCAGCCTGATGGCGATAGTCCTTCCATTCAGTTGATGCTGCCACTATCACAGCATAATTATCATTCAATTCATCATATTGTTTTTCTTCGCCAATAAAATCAGGGATATCAACAATAAACTTATCATTAGCCCACAGGTCAAAGTTCGACAAACCGCCATTATTGCCATTCGTACTCACATACGATACTGTGCCATACTTGCCATTATCCAGCACCCAATACCTGTAGGTGGTGTTGATAGGCGCACAATGAAAACGCTTGTCGAAATCCCAAGTGCTGCTCACTCCCTTTATGGAAGGACGCTCGCCACTCTTCAGCAGATTGATTGTCTGCTCCACATCCGCAGCCAGCCATCCGGATGTGTTTTTCTTGTCTCCATCTACCACCTCAACAATGCACTTCCAAAGCTCACTCATATTATTCCTGCCCTCGTTTTCCATAATGCTCAGAGCATAGGTAAGCAGATATACCGTATCGAATGTTTGTGCCGTACCGTTCTTAGGATACTTGCCAAACTTAGACTGATATGCTGCCGCGAACCCCGACTCAGGCAGGGGGGCAGGCTCCACGCCCACGAACCTGTGCTTCACCTGGCTTGCAATGTCGTAGTCAACGCATCTGTCAGAACAGACAGTCTGATCTGCCCAATATCTCTCAGTGTCCCCATATATTGCCTCCATATCCGTCAGCACTCTGTCCAGTTCCAAAAGTTCCTTCGACGAACTTGGGAAGAAGAACGTCAATTCCTCGCTATCCACAACATTTTGGCTCTCATACGCATCCGTGTGTCTTTTCTGGTAGTTATTCACAGCCTGTTGCACCGTCAGATCCTTGCCAAGCAATTCCAGACTGTGCATTCCGCAGTGCATCTCTTCCACCTGAAAGCCAAACCACTCTCTGAATGTCTCGCCATATCCGTCGTCCGACGTCACCAGCGCCAGCTGCTGTGCAGTCCATGTCTCATGCGCCATGCTAATCAATATCTCGCTCTGCATCACATCACTCTGTGTCATGAAAAACACATTATTCCTGTCAGCATAGAGTCTCTGCAACTCAGACGAGCCAATCATTGGCAGAATAACAGTATTTTTTTTCGCAATAGAAGAAGAGAGAAGAATCTTTGCCTCCTCCGCCTCCGATGGTCCCAGCACTGCCACATACTCGCCCTCACCAATCCTTGACAGCGCAGCATCCATGTTGCTCATAGTCTGATCCAGCCACTCAAACTCCAGCTTTATCTCATGCCTCTGGTTTGCCTGAGCTCTCTCCATGATGGACTGAGCCCAGCCAATCGTCTGCATCATCCAGTCCTTCTGCTCTGGCTTGGAGAACACAGCCACCTTGTATGTGATCACCTCATGCTCACCCACGACGAACTGATCATTAGCATCGTTGCATCCTGTCAACATCAGCATCAACGCAACCATCAAAGCAAATATCTTCCTCATTCCCATTTTCATTATTTGTTTTTACCATATTCCAAAGCCTCGCTTCTCAACTCCTCATACTTCTTCGTCCAGTAATCTTCAGGCAATGCCCCTGTTGTAGTATGTGCCTCGTCACCTTCACCTATAACAATCTCCTCCAGAGCATATATACTACCTCTGTTGAACGACGGATTCACTACCACATCAGCAAACCCATCATCCATACGGTAAGTGTAATGAGCAGGCAGAGACTTTCCATTCAGCCATGTAGATATGCAATCCTTCATCATCTTATCTACACGTATAACGATAGAGAATGGTGACATCTCTAAGCGTCCGCTATAGTCCTCATCCACTCCAATGACAGCCTGATGTGTTAACATTGTTCCAAACGACTGTATCATGAATAGGTAAGCACCAGTGTTAGAGCCACCAGCCAGAGGAAGCAGAATGAAATTCATTTTACTGAAATCTCCCATGCGGGCATAAGTCACGCTGTCAGCATAGTTATATGCCAGATTAGGCACTGCATATCCTTCCTCATTCTTGCACAGATAATACACTTCCTCTATCTCATGTCCGTGCTTATGAGCCTCATAGCCATCGCGAAACGCCTTTATCGAAGTCTCCACCATCTTATCACCCGGCATTGCAGCCATGATGTAGGCAGAAGTGCGGGCAGACATGGCACCAGCCAGATACATCACGCTCTTTCTATCCACGCAAGCCGTCACCACGCCCTTCGGCATATTATCATCCTCACTCTCCACCAGAAGTATGCATCTGTTCTTGTCCTCAATAGGTTTAATGGAAGATGCCAGTTCAGAGTACTCGTTGCCTGCCAGAATCAGCATCGAGCGAGTCGCTCTGCCCTCAGTGTCCGTAATCCATTTATTCACCATGTTCCTTGCCTCCTCTACAGAAGCCGGGCGTATGGTGTGGAGAGCCACATTCGTGCTGTCGCAGAAATGTACCACACCCTCCACCATCTTGTCATTATATCCATTGTCGCCAGGACCACTAACAGAATAAATCACTGTGACAGACGGCATTAAGTCGTCCATCACAGTGATAATTCTATCTTCTGCATCGTTACATGCTGCCAGAGCAAAAGCTAAGACAAGCATCAAAGCAAATATTTTATTCATGCTGATAGTTGTTTTCTAAAGTAGTTAAAATGGAGTTAAAAGGAGTAAAAAGGAGTTAAAAGACGAATGACTGTTCGCGGAGAGTAATTAATAATTAACAACTAAGCGAAGCGTTCTCACCGAAGGTAATTAACATGCCTCCGGAACATTAATTAATTCATAATGCATAATGCATAATTCATAATTATATGCCTCCGGAACATTAATTAATTCATAATGCATAATGCATAATTCATAATTATATGCCTCCGGAACAGGGGGTGCGTCAATTTTTAACTTTTAATTTTTAACTTTTAACTTAACTCCGCGATGGAGTAACTCAGTCCCCTCCCTCTCATAGGGAGGGTTAGGGTGGGTCCTCTTTTTACTCAAGCTCAAAGTCATCCATTGTCAGATTCAACTCATTCACCACATCATCAGGAATCTTGCCCGGTACGAAGTTGTTATCCATTGTCAGATGAATGACACCATCCTGAAGCGTCATGATATACACTCTCGATGTGTAGTTCCAGAAGCCTGGTGCATTGTCATCCCTAATTTGAGAAATCCAGTTGAATGGCAATGGAACAGTGAAAGTCTCGAGCACTTGAGAGATGTCGAACACATAGTCAAACCTTTGATCCGCGCGAGACAGGAAGAACCTTGATGTCTTAAGTTCTTCGACACTCACTCCAGAGACTTGCGAAAGCACTTCCCACAAATTAGGATTACTTTTGATTGTATTTGAGATTACTGCCATCGAAGAGGTAGATGGGAAATACCTCATCAGCGTACCTGTACCCTTCTGATGTTCGCGGTCAATGATGTATCTCTTTTCGCCTACGTGTATTATGTATCCTGCTTTGCCAGTAGTGTTTGGCATTTTGATCACGGCATATTTAGTGTCAGTACCTTTGCGAGTCATTATCACAGGTGTATAGCCTTCATACCCACCATCATTGTTAGGCCAGAAATTTGACGGGATGAAAACCAATTGCGACAGGCGAGCATCGATCAGCTTAGACGAAGAGAACACGATCTCTGCCAGTTCGCTACCACTGCTCAGCACATTAAAGCGCATATCGCCCTGCTTCGTACCATTCTCATCAGTCAGTTCTACCAACTCGCTATCACCGTTAGCCACAGCCTTGGCATCGTAAGGAATCAAACTATTCCACAACTCTTTAGCCTCATTCAGATTCTCCACGCTTACAAAGGCTGTAGTAGGTCTGCTTTCGTCGATATACACGCCACAGAGCAAACCATTGAAATTGCCATTAGCGTCAAGCGACACCAGTCTTTTTCTTACGAAATCTATGTCATCAATATATGACTGTTCAGTCTGCTCCTCATTATTGTCTATTTCGTCATCATCCTTAGAGCAGCTGCTCACAAATACCGTCAAACCGCTCAGCAGAGCGATAGCAAAAAAATAAAAAAACTTTGTTTTCATATTTCGTTTATTATTATCCATGTTTCGCTTCACTTAAAAGAAGTTAAAAGGAGTTAGAAGAAGTTATCGCTCCTTCGTCGCTTAGGGAGTTAAAAGACGATACTCTACTAACCGAAGGGTATGTTCACAAACAGACATTAGCTTCGCTGAGCCCTTCGGGATTCGTCTTTTTACTCCTTTTTACTCCACTTAACTCCCTTTAACTCCTTTCAAGTGAAGCTTGCTAAACTTGAATTTATTATTATTCTTTGCAAACATACAAAATTCTAACCAATTATCATGCTATACATTATTGATTTTTATGTATAGCGTAAAAATTGACACATTTCCTGGCTTGGGACAATATATTTTAACCTGAACTCGATGAATTTAATCGCGCAAGCGCGGACGAAGAAAAAACGGTTCTTCTTCAATTTGGTTGAAAGTAGATAATACTGAAAGCAAATGTTTTTATGCGACCAGTTGCTTATACTAACGCAAAGGCTTTACCGCATAGCGGTCTGTAATTAAAACCTTTTGAAAACCAATCAAAACAAAAGAAAACCGACTCGATAAAACGCAGAAAAAACTGTTTTCCTCGGTTTTAATCTGTTTTCTTTGGTTTTAATTATAGGCCGCTTTCGGCAAAAAAAAACAAGTACGACAATTTATATATCCTTCGTTTTACTTTCATGTTTCAACTAAAGTGAAGAAGAACCGAAAAAACATATAAAAACCTTTAAAAACATATAAAAACCTATAGTATTTTTAATCCTGCAGCAGGATAAAGTATGTTTTTAAAGGTTTTTATCTGTTTTTAAGGCTCTTCTTTAATTTTGTTGAAAGTTGTTAAAACGAGAAATTAGTCGCTTAAAGAAAAACGGTTTTTATATGTTTTTTTATGTTTTTATCGGTTTTTCTTCGTCCGCGCTTGCGCGATTAATTTTCGTCGAACTCAGGTTATTTTACTCTGAACGCAGAACAGAACGCTCAAAACCTTAAATATTTTCTTTAATTTTCTAAATTTTCGTTCTTTCAACTAAAGTGAAGAAGAACCAAAAAAAACCTTAAAAACCATTTTCTTTAATTTTCTAAATTTTCGTTTTATAAAAACTGTTTTCCTTAGCATATTGTTCAATCACCCCCTTTTCACCAGTCATTACTCGAGCATTACTCGAGCAGCGCACGTGATTGCTTGGAGAATCGTGTGCGCTGCTCGAGTGCTGCTCGTGCGCTCCTTGGAGGTTTCTCGTAGATTTGTTGACCTTTTTACTTGATAGTCTCGTTGCAGACTCGTTGCAGACTCGTTGCAGACTCAATGCAAAATGTATGTGTTTAACGCGAGTTCCAGTTAGTTGTATCAGATTTTGTTGCAGGAGATTCCTTTTATCTATCGTAGTAAACCCGTAGTAAACTCGTTTTGCTTACGACAATTGTCGTAAGCAGGTCGTAAGCAAAAGGTGTTCACGCGCTGTTTTGAACGGAGTATAAAGGTATGTGTTGTATAGTTTTGTTGTACCAAAGACAATCACTAAACTGGACACCCTATTTAACCTGAGTTCGACGAAAACATATCGCGCAAGCGCGGACGAAGAAAAACCGATAAAAACAGGTAAAAACATTTAAAAACAGACTTTATTCTGCTACAGAATTAAAACACTATAGGTTTTTATATGTTTTTTTATGTTTT
>JAZUHP010000088.1:0-3466 GCA_045641785.1 Bacteroidaceae bacterium | reverse complement strand
ACGTTCCAGTAATCAAGGCAATAATGTCTTCCTCATCCCAATACTCATTAGGGAAAATCGTAATGCTATCTTTGTGTTTGCGGATGATTCTGAAGGGTGAATCAGTATTATCATACACATGAAGAATATCACACAAAGACATTAACTCTTTTATGTTGGCAAGAGACTTGTAAAAATGCGTTCTGACTTTTTCTTTATCAACATTATGACCACCTTGCATGACTCGTGATTCTACTCTTGCGACATTCAATTCAGGATCCGCAGTCAACACAAATACACACTTGATAAAATACCCTTCGTCCTTTGATTTTCGAAGAATATCCATCTTGTATTTCGAAGATAAAACAGTCTCAAATGTAAGATCAGACTTTGCCTTTATAGAATTATATCGCTTTTGGTCAACAAACTTAGCAGCTTCTTCATTTCCCATTCCAGTTGAAGATACGACATCATCTGCATTGGTGTATTCGCCAACAATTTCAAAATACTTGGTTATCGTACTCTTGCCAGAACCATTAGGCCCGGCAAAACACAAGAGCTTAGGTTTTCTTGAAGCGTTATCCAATTCTTACCTGCTTTCCATCTGCATCGACCAGAAAAGGCGTCTTTTTATTCTTGTCATAAACGGCTAATGGCTTATTACATACTTTAGCTTTTCTTTTTGCACTGCTAACAGCCTGTCTTGCCCTTTTATCCATATCTGCATCATCAGGAGAAAGAATTCCTGACTCAATCAACTTCGCGTTAGTAACACGCTTCTTGGCGACTTTAACTTCCATATTGTCTATCTTCACAATATGCTTAATTACTTTCTTTTCTTCATCACTCATAAATCAGTACATCCTTTCATAGTTTTGTAATATTCTAACTCAAATTGCGCCAAAATGCACTCAACTTATCTATCGAGATTCAAATGTTCATCTCCTAAGATAGTGGTCTGTTATGAAAATGAGATTGGCTCTGTTGTATCAGAAAGTCCTATGCAAATCATTCCGGCGCCCTCTCGAGGATAAAAATCACAATCTAATGTGAGTTTGCTAAGGCATGAAGGAATCTTATTTATCGGAAAAACCTCGGCTTCTGAATTCATCTCATTGAAAAGGATAAAATAATCAATCAGCCCATCAAGCTCGTTAGCAATTATGTCCAAAGCTTTTCTGTCTATTCCTAGTCTATGCCACTGCTCAACGCCATTTTCGTCTTTATAACTTAATACCTTTTGGGTATAGTGAGCAATGAATGCACTTTCCTTTTTTTCGTGGAGTGAATACTTCAATCGACTCTCTTTATGGTTTTGGATGTTCCTTCGAAGTGAAGAAATCCAATAGTCATAAGAATGGCCGGTGTATTCCAAAGTTTCGGAATATGACCTTCCTTTTTTTCTCTCTTCAGGATCGTCAGGTAGTTTTAGAGCCTCTTCCATTCGTTTCTTCAACGCATTGTTTTCTATAGAGAAAACTGCTCCTATACTGCCGTTTTCAAACGACGAAGTAAGATTAAAGACCTCAACATCCATCAATTTCCCAATAAAATCAGGAAACTCTTTGGGGTTCGGGTTTCTTTCCACTCTCAGGATATTCGTATTAAAGTCAGCAATTTGCTCCGCATCCATTTCATAGTACGCTATGAGCGAAGACCTTGTTGATACAAAATCTTTAAAGCTTTGCATAATAGACTCATCATCATTTGCCACTCTATCCTGTCCTCCTTCTATATGCAGACAAGTTCTAGATTAAGTTATTAAGTTTCCGTGGGGTTGTTTAAGGATTCTTCCATTCTCTTTATAAGCTGCTCATATGTCGCAAACTCCTCTTTCATGTATTCTTCTGTTATGTCTGTGTAGATTTGCATATTTGTCATAATATCCGTTTGCCCAAGTGCGGCCATGCGTGTTCTCAGTCCGCATTTTGCTTCATTCATCCGTGTCGCAAATGTATGTCTCAGCACATGACAGCTGAAATGCGGAAGAAGATTCATAGATTCAGGATTAAGTTCCTGTTCTGCCTTGTTATAGTCTCGTACTATACGATCTATTGCTTTGTTCAATGTAGCATTACTTTGCACACAACCCAATTTATTCAGAAAAATAAAATCAGTATATTCTCCAACAGACATTTTGCACTCAAGTTTATCCTGAAGTCTTAATTCTTTTTGAATCTTGAATGCATCATATACAAGCTCCGTCATCGGAAGTTTTCTTATCCCAGCTGACGTCTTCGGTGGATTAATGTCATAATAGCTTTTCCTACCTCTATCCGAACTTTTGTCACATCTGACAAGCGTGTGATTGATATCGATTATTCTCTTATCCATATCTATATCACACCAACGCAATCCGAGAAGTTCTCCTGATCGTAAGCCGGTATTCAGAAGAATGGCAAAAATCGGATACCAGTGTGAGTATAGTTCACTGTTCTTCATGAAATTCATAAAGTTGACTTGTTCATTAACTGTCAGAGCCCTGACTTTTCTGCTGTTATAGGCTATTTCTTTCTTTAGTTCTTTCATGGCACAATCAGATGGATTAGTACGTATATATCCATCGTCGACGGCAATCTGAAGGACTTGGTGAAGTACCGTATGAACATCATCAACTGTATTCGCCTTCAGTCCCCGAACATCCACGAGTCTGTTATAGAATCTTCGAATGTCGGACTTTTCCAGTCCCACGATATGCTCCATACCAAGATCATCATAGACATACTTTTCATAAATGTAGATGTAATTATCCATAGTGTTGTTCCTTATACCGCGTTTAAGCTGTTTCCAAAGAACATAGATGTCATTAACTGTAATACGCCAATAGTTGCGTTTTCTGTCTATTCCGAGTTGTTCTTCGATTTCTTTTTCTTTCCATCGCAGTTCCTCCAGGGTTCTCCCGTAAATATAGTGTCGTTTTCCATTCATATCCGTCCACCTGAAAGAATATCGACCATCCGTTCTAGCCTGTTCCCTCTTTCTCAGCCTGTTGAATCCTTCGTTTCTGTAGGTAAGCATTATTGTTCCTCCTTAAAATTTATTAGGAAGATTAATTATACAAAGACGTGTGTATATACTGATAAATGAAGAACACGAGTTTCAGAAAACCTTGGTATATAGGCATTCTTCAAACAATCGATACTAGATTTACACTCAAAGTACACCTTTCGTACACCCAACCACCGTAAAAAAATCCAAAAATAGCATTATAAACATAAACGCCTCAAAATCCGTAGATATTGAAGCGTTTTGAATGTATTTTTCAATGATTATATTAAAAAACATGAATTTTCAAGCGAGAATTTTGGGGTCAGCCGGGGTCAGTAAAATCCCGCAAACCCAGTATTTTCACAATGTCATTAACTTAAGGACGCGTGACTGTAGTGAGAATAAATACTACGGTTTTTGACATAAAATATTGAATATTTAACTGAATTCATGTTATTATTGTAGTGAGAAATATTCACGAGGTAATGGCATGTTCATA
>JAZUHP010000087.1:0-5729 GCA_045641785.1 Bacteroidaceae bacterium | reverse complement strand
GAAACCGGTTGGTTTCAGTCCCCTGTTATTTCGCATATAGGAAAGGTAGGTGGAGAAGAGTAAGTAAGAGGAGCGTTAGGAACAGCCCCTTGAAGCAAACCAAAGCACCAAAAGCGAGGCGAACTGCCAGGAGAAACTGGCAGAACTGTAGCTCAAAACACTCTCAGCTCCAAGGCAAAGGCAGAAACCAAAGCTCTCAGCCCTAAACCTTAAGCACAAGGCACAGGCTAAAGTCACTAAACTCTCAACTCTAAACCCTAAGCTCTAAGCACAAGGCTACAGACTAAAGTCACTAAACTCTCAACTCTAAACCCTAAACTCTCACTAGTAGTTCTCTGCGTTGATCTCGAAGTAAGACTGTGGGTGTGCACAAGTTGGGCACTCCTCTGGAGCCTTCTCACCAACAACGATGTGACCACAGTTACGGCATTCCCAAACCTTGACCTCACTCTTTGCGAATACCTCCTGCATCTCGATGTTCTTAAGGAGAGCACGGTAACGCTCCTCGTGGTGCTTCTCAATAGCAGCAACGAGACGGAACTTCTTAGCAAGTTCTGGGAATCCCTCCTTCTCAGCAGTCTGAGCAAATCCCTCATACATATCTGTCCACTCGAAGTTCTCTCCATTTGCAGCTGCAGCAAGGTTCTCTGCTGTGTTTCCTATACCGTTCAATTCCTTGAACCACATCTTAGCATGTTCCTTCTCATTATCTGCAGTCTTGAGGAAGATACTTGCGATCTGTTCAAATCCTTCCTTCTTTGCCTTTGAAGCAAAGTAAGTGTACTTGTTACGAGCCTGTGACTCACCAGCGAATGCTGCTTCAAGATTTTTCTCTGTTTGTGTACCTGAATACTTTGTAGCCATAATAATTTATGTTTATAGATTTTGCCTTATTTGTGCAACACCCTATTCCACCTGGGCATCACAATCATTAATTGCAAAGTTATACATTTTCCACACAAGCACAAAGAGAAAACACATAAAAAAAGTTAAGTTGGATTTATGTGAAATAATATGTGCGCTTCCGTCATCTTATACATTTCTTCACATTAGCGATTCTCGCGGTATGCTTAAAGTGGACAAACAAACAGACCCAATTCCACATGTTATGGCACACAATCGGAACGGAAATGATTATTTTTCATACTTATTTGTCATTTTTGCACAAATTGCATATACCATATTGCAATAAAAACATATATTTGCAACGTTATCTATGTTTAATAATTTAACAAGAAAACAAATCTATAGAAAAAGCGTTATTGGTTATTGCTGAACCCCAAAATTAGCGATGCCATTATACTGATACTATTTATTTATTAACTAACTAAAGGTACGTTCTATTTATTACAATTTCTTATGCAATTCATAGCTCTTCCTTTACACTTATAGAGTGCTTAGACGAGTAGAGCTTAGGGTTCATATGTTGTCATTTGCCTTCTTTCCAGCACGTTATCTCTCAAAGTCTTGAACCATAGTTAGCTATGTATCTTCAACCTTCCAAGATAACCGACCTGGAGACAAGACCAATACATCCAAATTCAATTCATAGGACAAGCCCCAAAAAACTAACCTTCTTAGCAATGAGAAAGAAACCTCTATTATTGTCATTGCTACTATCACTGGGAGTTTGCGCTAACACATTCGCAGCAAACACAACCACAACAGTAGCACAGGTAACGAACAATGTTACAATCAGTTCTAACGTGGACTATGTCATCACAAGCGCCACACCATTTTCTTCTGCAGGTACCGTCAACATCAAGAGTACAGAACATGCAGTCGTAATCATCAAGAACATCAAACCAAGTGTCGTAATCAGCAACTGGCTTTCACACATCAAGATCAATGGTGCCACAGCTATTGACGGAACAAACTGTCAGGTCAAGATGTACTCACACGGAGCTATCATCCTTCCTTACGGAAGTGATTTCAAGCCACTTACATGCTATACTCAACCTAATTACGGGGGAACATCATGCAACACCTACACAGAAGGTCATGATGGAGGATTCATGAAGACTCTGAGCGCAAGTACACTCAACAACCAGATTCGTTCCTTCAAGCTCAAACGTGGATATATGGTTACATTCGCCCTCGGAACAGGAGGATGGGGATATAGCCGTTGCTTCATAGCAGACAAGGAAGACCTTGAGATACCTGCCATGCCAGCAAACATGGATGCACGCGTATCTTCATATCGCCTTTTCAAGTGGCAGAATGCCAAGAAGGCAGGACTTGCAAGCGACACCCGTTTCGCAGCCAACGACGCCCTCAACTCATCATGGTGCTACAGCTGGGGCGTGGGCGAGAACCGTTACCCGGACACAGAATGTGTGCCAAACCATATCTATGAGGACTGGCCTTCGCCATCCGCTTGTGGTTCAGTCAACTACTCTTGTCACATGAAGACAAACAACGAGCCAGGTAATGCAGCCGATGATCACCCACAGGACGTAGCAACAGTTCTCAACAACTGGCAAAACCTGATGCGTACCGGTATGCGCCTATGTTCTGAATCTTCGCATGACGGTTCCATGAATCACCTCAAGGCATTCTGCGACTCCATCGACGCAAGAGGATGGCGATGTGACATCCTCGACCTCCATTGCTACTGGCCATCAGGCACCTTCAACAGTCTCACATGGTACAGCGACAACTACGGCAACGGTCGTCCTGTATGGATATCAGAATGGGTATGGGGCGCAAGCTGGAACAACAACGGTATCTTCTCAGCTGCTCCTGACGGCAGAAACTCATTCTCTGCTGCCAACCAGAAGGCATGCTATGACGGAACAAAACCACTCCTCGACATCCTTAACTCAAACTCAAGGATTGAGCGCTATGCCTACTGGAACAGCGAGGTTGACGCTTCAAAGATATACAAGGACGGCACACTATCTACACTCGGAAAGTACTATGCCAACATGAACGACGATCTTGGATATAACCCTGCAAACGAGTTCATTCCACGTGTAGTCACTCACGCCCCAACAAACTTCACAGCTTCATTCAACACATCAAGCAACAACTGTGTACTGGAATGGAACGACCCTAACGGCGACATGGTTGACTCCGTTGTCATCGAGGCAAAGATGCCAGGCAAACTCAACTACAGCCGTTTTGCTACCGTGGCAGTCAAGGACATGAGCGCAAAGGCAGGTGCAGCATATTCATACTCTACAACCCTTCCAAAGGAGGGTATCTATTCATTCCGTATTGCCGTCTATCCAATAGGCAACAAGACACCACTTCGCACAAAGGCAGAGATGGTCATCACACCTAATGGCGACACATACGAAGACGTGACTGCATCTTACATCACAAATGCAGGATTCGACAACTCAGGATTCCTCTCAACAAACCTCTCAACGGGTGCATCAAACCATCTGAGTGTCAATGGTTGGACAACAGCCAACACAAGCACCTTAGGCTGTAGCGCAGCCGTAGCATACGGTTCTGCCTACACCATCAACGGTACAAATGGTCCTGCCGCTAACAAGGAAGGAAAGACTAATGGAGGCGCACTCGGTATGTCACAGGGATGGACCACACAGTCTGTCTACACCCAGAACGTGACACTCCCTGCCGGCAACTACCGTATGTCATACGATGTGTACAACGCAAAGAATGACATCAACTTCACAAACAATACCGGTGTCATCATCGACAACAAGTCATACTATGGTAGTATCAACAAGGTAGCAGTAGGCGGGTGGAAGAACGAGATGATATGGTTCACGCTTACAGAAACGAAGACCGTGACACTAAGTGTAGGATTTGTGGCTGAAGGAACAACATCAACAAACAACGCCTTCCTATTCTTTGACAACATCAAGTTGGCTAAGGACAAGGCATCTGACCAGCCATCTATCATCGACTACACATCATCCATCAAGAATGCAGGCTATGACAGCAACAATAACAACGGATGGAGCGGCACAAGTGTGACAGCTGTCAGCTACAACTGCGCTGAACAGTACAACAAGACATTCGACTACTACCAGACTATCACAGGGCTCCCTGCAGGACAGTACCGCATCGGTGTTCAGGCATTCTACCGTGCAGGATTCGCAGACAACGACTACTCTACTCTCAGCAACGCCTCAAACAACCGTTCTATCCTCTACGCTACAGGTAATGGTACAACAAACAGCATTGCACTTGTTCGTGCAAGTAGCGAGGCATCAGGCAGCAGACTTGGTGGAAGCGAGTCTACAGTAGGTGGCAAGTACATCCCTAACAACATGCAGGCAGCAAGTATCTATTTCGCGGCAGGCAAGTACCAGAACTATATCGAGGCAACTGTCGGCAACGACGGCAGACTGACCATAGTTATCAAGAAGACATCACCCATCAATGGCGACTGAACAATCTTCGACAACTGGACTCTGGAATACTATGACGAAGAAGAGGAACAGGATGTAGACATGACTGAGTACATTGCTAACGCAAGCTACGACAGTAACAACAACAATGGCTGGAGTGGCACTGGCGTTACTGCTGTCAGCTACAACTGTGCTGAACAGTATAACAAGACATTCGACTACTACCAGACTATCACAGGTCTCCCTGCAGGCGATTATCGTGTAGGTGTTCAGGCTTTTTACCGCGCAGGATATGCCGACAACGACTACTCTACCCTCAACAACACATCTAACAACCATGCCATACTCTATGCAACAGGCAATGGAACAACAAACAGCGTGGCTGTGGTTCGTGCAAGTAGTCAGGCATCAGGCAGCAAACTTGGTGGAAGCGAATCGACAGTAGGTGGCAGATACATCCCTAACAACATGCAGGCTGCAAGCATTTACTTCGGAGCTGGGAAGTACCAGAACTATGTAGATGTGACTGTTGGCAATGACGGCAGACTGACCATAGGTATCAAGAAGTCATCAACCATCAATGGTGACTGGACAATCTTCGACAACTGGACTCTCATATACAACCCAAGCGATAACTTAGCAAGGGAGCGTATGACAACTGACATCGACAACGTAGATGACAACTGCAACGCAGAAGCTGTTGAGATATACTCTGTCAACGGCAGTTCGCAGAACACATTACGCAAGGGCATCAACATCATCAGAATGTCTGACGGTTCAGTACGTAAGGTATTAAGGAAATAAGCTTCACTTGACAGGTTACAAGGTTACAAGGTTTGTGACTTAGCCAAAAACCCAAGGCGCAGACAGAAAGGAGAAATCCCTTTGTCTGCGCCTTTTGCATGACCTCCCTACGGTAGCCGTATGGCATAGGCGTTAAGGAAAGACCACAAAACAGACAGGTATGCTGCTAATATAACCTGAGTTCGACGAAAACATATCGCGCCATGCACGATTAAATTCATCGAGTTCGCGTTAAAATAGAAAATGTTATGGAATAACGTAAAACACACATAAAACGACCTAAGGTGGAAAATCAAAATCACCTTCGGTGTAAAATGACGTACAACATTACTTTTTCTTCATTTGCATTTTAAAATTTTTATTTTTACGCATTGGCAATTTTACTTGCTTGCAAGATTTTATGTTTTGAATATGATACACGAACAGGCCACATTCAATACATTTTCTATTTCAACTTAAAGACCACGAATATCTTTTTTTTGAACACGAATCTTACGAATTACACGAATGTGATGAATATGCTTGTACAAGATATTCGTTGCATTCGAGAGATTCGATCTATTCGTATTCTTTTATTTTTTCCTTGTCTTGAAACAC
>JAZUHP010000086.1:0-56064 GCA_045641785.1 Bacteroidaceae bacterium | reverse complement strand
CTGTTAGTTAATTATACTTAAAACAAGTTTCTTTGTGTTTAATATTTAACAGTCTTGCAATATGCATATTCTAAAGCATAGCATTATATGAACTTCTTTTCAACTAAATTGAAGAAGAACCGAAAAAACATATAAAAACCTTAAAAAACATATAAAAACCTATAGTATTTTTAATTCTGCAGCAGAACAAAGTATGTTTTTAAAGGTTTTTATCTGTTTTTAAAGGTTTTTTTTCGTCCGCGCTTGCGCGATATGTTTTCGTCGAACTCAGGTTAAACTAAAAGGGAGGAGAAACCATTTTCTTTAATTTTCTTAATTTTCGTTCTTATTTATTTTCAACGAAATTGAAGAAGAACCACATTCGTTCTTGTCTACCTTTTCAATTTGCAAAAGAACCAAGTCGACTTACACAATCTTGCACTTTACATATTTCTGAAGGATATTCACAGCATTCTCTTTTCGTTCATCCGAAAGGTCAGGAACACCTTCAAGAGGATATGCAATGCCAAGTTGCTCATACTTATACTTACCCATGGTATGATAAGGCAGTACCTCGATGCGTTCAACACATGAGTACAGGGATAGGTGTTTTGCAAGATCCGTAAGACGTGTATCATCATCAGTTATACCCGGTACAACCACATGACGAATCCATGTTGGTTTGTGTATCTCCTCAAGATAATCAAGGAATCTCTGGTTGTTTTCTCTTGTAACTCCTGTGTAACTCTTGTGAATGTTATCGTCCAAAGTCTTTATGTCAAGCAGTACAAGGTCAGTATACTCAAGTACCTCCTTTGCCTTGTCATTAAAGATTACCCCACTTGTATCAAGTGCAGTATGGAAACCTTCCTTCCTGCATAACTTGAAAAATTCGAGTACAAATTCTGCCTGCATGAGTGGTTCGCCACCTGTACATGTTACTCCACCTTTCTTTATGAAGTTCTTGTATTTCTTTACCTCATCAAGTAGTTGTGCCGGTGTCAGTTCGTACTTTGCTGGAGCATGAGGGTTCCATGTGTCAGGGTTATGGCAGAACTGGCAACGCATAGGACAGCCCTGGAAAAAGGCTACGAACCTAATTCCAGGGCCATCAACTGTACCGAAGGACTCGAGAGAGTGGATAAATCCAGTCCCACCCCTGCCCTCCCTATAGAGGGAGGGAGAGTCGTCCGGAGAAGCTATTGGTATATTGCTAATGTTATCTGACATACTTTATCCCCTCCCTGTAGGGAGGGTTAGGGTGGGTCTACAATGACTTATTGATTGTTCTGCTCAACACATCAAGCTGCTGCTCGCGAGTGAGCTTTACAAAGTTTACTGCGTAACCGCTGACACGGATAGTGAGCTGTGGATACTTCTCAGGATGCTCCATAGCATCAACAAGGAGGTCACGGTCAAACACATTCACGTTGAGGTGGTGACCACCATCTGGAGTGAAGTAGCCGTCCATGAGGTTCACGAGGTTTTCAACCTTAGTCTCATCCTCCTTGCCAAGAGTAGCAGGAGAGATGGCGAATGTGTATGAGATACCATCGTGAGAGTGCTGGAATGGAAGTTTTGCAACAGAAGCAAGAGCTGCAACGGCACCCTTAGTGTCACGTCCGTTCATTGGGTTAGCACCAGGAGCGAAAGGAACGCCCTTAGCACGACCGTCAGGAGTAGCACCTGTGTTCTTACCATATACAACATTAGAAGTGATAGTAAGAAGTGACTGAGTAGGGATAGCGTTACGGTAAGTCTCGTGCTGACGAAGGAACTCCATAAACTTCTCTGTTATCATGAGAGCAAGCTTGTCTGTGTTCTCATCATTGTTACCGAATGGAACATAGTCACCTTCCTGCTTGAAGTCTACTGCAATGCCACGCTCATCGCGGATAACCTTAACCTTACCGAACTTAACAGCAGCAAGTGAGTCTGTAACGATAGAGAGACCAGCGATACCAGTTGCACGAGTACGGATTACATCACCATCGATGAGTGACATCTGATAAGCCTCATAGTCGTACTTGTCATGCATATAGTGAATGATCTTGAGAGCATTTACATAAGTCTTGGCAAGCCAGCGCATCATGTTCTCAAACTTGTACATGAGTTCTTCGTACTCAAGGTAATCACCTGTGATTGGTGCAAAGTCAGGACCTATCTGCTCACCAGATATCTCGTCGCGACCACCATTGATAGCATAGAGGAGACACTTAGCGAGGTTAGCACGAGCACCGAAGAACTGCATCTGCTTACCAATCTTCATTGGGCTCACACAACATGCAATACCATAGTCATCACCATAGTCAGGACGCATGAGGTCATCATTCTCGTACTGTATAGCACTTGTCTTTATTGACATCTTTGCACAGAACTTCTTCCAGTTCTCTGGGAGCTGATTTGCCCAAAGCACAGTAAGGTTTGGCTCTGGTGCAGGACCGAGGTTCACGAGAGTGTGGAGCATACGGAAAGAAGTCTTTGTGACGAGAGTACGACCATCTACACCCATACCACCAAGTGATTCTGTTACCCATACAGGGTCGCCAGAGAAGAGGTCATTGTATTCTGGAGTACGGAGGAAACGAACGATACGGAGCTTGATGACCATCTGGTCGATAAGTTCCTGTGCCTCCTCCTCTGTGAGTTTGCCCTCCTTGATGTCGCGCTCGATGAAGATATCGAGGAATGTGCTGACGCGACCGATAGACATTGCAGCACCGTCCTGATCCTTTACAGCACCGAGGTAACCGAAGTAAACCCACTGAACAGCTTCACGAGCATTCTGTGCAGGACGAGTAACGTCAAAACCGTATGAGGCACACATGTTTGTGAATGCCTTGAGAGCCTGAATCTGCTCAGTAGTCTCTTCACGACGCTGGATGCACTCCTCTGTCATCTCTTGAATGTCGAGACGCTCAAGGAAACGCTTGCGCTCTTCTATGAGGTTGTTTACTCCATAGAGAGCAATACGACGATAGTCACCGATGATACGACCACGTCCATAAGCATCAGGAAGACCTGTAATGATATGAGCATGGCGAGCATTACGGATATCTTTGTTGTATGCAGAGAACACACCTTCATTGTGTGTCTTGCGGTACTTAGTGTAAATCTCTTTTGTAGCAGGATCAAGTTCATATCCATAAGCCTTGAGAGCTGACTCTACCATACGGATACCACCCTTTGGGAAGATACCACGTTTAAGAGGTGCGTCAGTTTGAAGACCTACGATAACTTCATTGTCTTTGTCAATGTAACCTGCTCCGTAAGTGTCTAGTGTTTGTGGTAGTTTGGTTTCGGCATCAACCACTCCTTTTTCTCTTTCCACCTTAAAAAGCTCTGTAAGCTTGTCCCATACAGCTTTTGTCTTGGCTGTTGGGCCAACGAGGAATGAGTCATCACCTGTGTAAGGAGTGTAGTTGTGCTGGATAAAGTCTCGCACGTTGATTTCGCGCTTCCACATGTAGCCTTCGAAACCTTCAATCTGATTTGATAATTTCATGAATTGGAGATTGTAAATATGAATTATTTATAATGTAGTTATCTTGAATAAGCAGTTTTACGATTATGTTATTTGGGTAACATGTTCATTACTGGGTGCAAAGGTAGTGTATTTTCTACACTTAAAATAATAAGTGTCTAATCCAATTTCATTTTATATGTGATTTTCTTTATTTTCCACCTTTTAGTGGTTCTTCTTCACTTTGGTTGAAAGAACGAAAATTTAGAAAATAAAGGGTTAGGGAGGGTCTTTTATTCCGCGAATAGAGTAACCCAGTCCCCTCCCTGTAGGGAGGGGTAGGGTGGGTCTATTGTATTTCTCCGTTCTCGTCATACGAGTTATACAAGAAGTCATTGTAAGGGTACTTCTGTACATGAAGTTCCTTTACCTTCTTATATAGTACCTCACGCATAGAGTCGATGTTAGTCTTCTCACGAGCAGAGATAAAGAATGTACCAAGAGTTGCTCCAAGCTGCTCCTCAGTTGGCTTCGCCTTGATATCATCATTCACGAGGAAAGACTTGAGCGAAGACTCTGGAGTATCATCATTTTTAACTTTTAACTTTTCACTTTTAACTTCGCCCAGTCGAGCCATCCATGTGTTCATGAGTTCATCAAGAGGAATGTTCTCCTTTGTGCGAGGAGTGAGATCATCTTCCTCCTTCTCTATCCATCGGTAGGCATCAATCTTGTTGAAGATAAACATCTTTGGTTTGTCTGCACAACCAAGGTCTGCGAGAGTCTTCTCTACCACCTTTATCTGGTCTTCAAAGTCAGGGTGAGAGATATCCACCACATGAAGAAGAAGGTCAGCTTCACGTACCTCGTCAAGTGTTGACTTGAATGACTCCACAAGGTCAGTAGGCAACTTACGTATGAATCCTACTGTGTCAGAGAGTAGGAATGGAAGATTGTCTATGATAACCTTTCTCACAGTCGTGTCGAGTGTTGCGAAAAGCTTGTTCTCTGCAAAGATGTCGCTCTTGGCAAGGAGGTTCATGATAGTACTCTTACCGACATTAGTGTAACCTACGAGAGCAGCACGAATGAGTCGTCCACGGTTCTTGCGCTGAGTAGTCTTCTGCTGGTCAATCTCGGCGAGACGTTCCTTGAGCAATGACATACGGTTACGGATGATACGCTGGTCCATCTCGAGCTGAGTCTCACCAGGACCACGAAGTCCTACAGAACCACCTCGCTGACGTTCAAGGTGTGTCCACAGACGAGTAAGTCGTGGCAACATGTACTTGTACTGTGCAAGTTCAACCTGAGTCTTTGCAGCTGCGGTCTGGGCTCTCATGGCAAAGATGTCGAGGATAAGACTTGTACGGTCAAGGATCTTCACCTGAAGCACCTGCTCGATGTTACGAATCTGCTTGGCAGATAGTTCATCATCGAAGATGACCATACCCACAGGTTGTGGTATTTCCTTTTCCTCCTGCATCTTAGCTTTCTGCTTTGCAAGAAGCTTTTCAAGTTTACGCTGCTTACGACTCTTAGTGTTACTGTACTCATTGTCATCATCCTGAGTGAAGTAGGAATCGTCTTCCTCCTCCATATACTCATCACCATGACGAGCTTTTGTTCCAGTCACTATAGTCTGCTGGTAAGGGTTACCGAGAGCAATCTGTTCCTCCCAGTAAGCATCAACCTCGTCCTGCTTGTCCTTGATGTACTGGGCAATCTCTTCAAGTTTACCGGTACCGAGATATGTAACACTACTTGGTCCATTGACCTTTTGAGTGTATCTCTTGATTACCTTGGCACCTGCAGTCTCTGCAAGAAACTCCAGTTCGTCAAGATATTCATTTGTCTTTCTTTCATTCTGTTGAGGCGTGATAAGACCAACCAATACGGCTGTTTCTACCTTAGCCTCTGATATTACGAATTCTTTCATTTTTAATCTTTTTCTTTAAAGGTTGCTCTAGATGCTCTAGTTATTCTAGATGCTCTAGTTATTCTAGTTATTCTAGTTATTCTAGAAAACTCTAGATATTCTAGTAGCTCTAGACATTCTAGAGATACCAGTTCTTGCCAGGCAAGAACTACTTACATTCCTTCAGTTCCTTCTTCAGCTGACCTCTTGGAACACCAAGTGCTATGGCGCGTTCGAAGTCGCGTTTTGCGAGGAACTTGTTCTTGTTTTTGAGATGAATGAAGCCACGAGTAAGAATCATATTCTTGTTGTCGGGTTCAAGGCTTATAGCCTTATCAAGATCTATGATAGCCAATTCCGGTTGGTTGGCTTCAGCTTCAATCTCCGCTCTCATGCTGTATATCTCGGCACGGTCAGGATACTTGTCTGCAAGTAATGACAGACGCGACATGGCTTCGCCAGGTTTGCCACACTCCTGAAAAAGTAATGCTACGCCCAGTAGAGCAGGGTAGTTGTCTGGATCTATAGACAAAAGACGCTCATAGTGGGTCTTTGCTTTGGCATATTCTCTTTGTTTTGTGAAAATATAGCCGAGATATTGTAGTGCTTCCACATTGTTTGGATCCACATCCACAATGTTACGGTAGTCGATGAGTGCCTTCGTCATGTTACCTAACTTAAGATACAGGTCTGCTCTACTCTTTAATATAGGTACATTCTTAGGCACGATGTTGAGGGCATACTCGTATGATGTCAGCGCTCTCTCGTTCTGTCCTTGCGCCTGCTGTACCTTTGCGAGGTTATGGTACACAAGTGCATTTCGGTAGTCCTGAGGTTCGAGTTTGAGCGCTAACTTGTATTCTGCCTCAGCCTGCTCGAGAGAATCATGCTGTGCAAGTCTATTTCCTGCTTCTACATGTTCCTCGTATGTCTGTGCAAATGATGTTAGCGTTAATGCGCTAATTACCACTGCGATACTTATCTTCTTTTTCATCTTCGAGCATTGATAGGTACGAATTATATCTGCTTTCACTTATGTCATGACGTTCAACAGCCTCAAGTACTGCACAGTGTGGTTCGTGAGTATGTGTACAGTTGTTGAAACGACAGTCTGCAGAGAAATGGAATATCTCCTTGAAGTAGTGACCAATCTCCTCTTTCTGCATGTTGAATGTGCCGAATCCCTTTATTCCTGGAGTATCTATAATGTATCCTCCGCCTTCCACCTCGTACATCTCAGAGAATGTAGTGGTATGCTTACCAGTATTATATGCATCTGATATCTCACTTGTACGTAGGTTGAGGTTAGGGAATAAAGCATTGATGAGTGTAGATTTGCCAACACCGCTATTACCTGATAGACAGACGATCTTGCCTGTCAGTTCTTGACGTAGTTCTTCCACTCCCTCGCCAGTCTTGGCAGAGATACGTCGACACTCATAACCTATGGTTTCATAAAGACGAATAACGCCATCAAGATAATCTTTCCATTCATCATCCACCACATCGACCTTGTTGAACACAAGAGTCACAGGCACTCTGTATGCCTCGGCACTTGCAAGGAATCGGTCAATGAAAGTGAGTGATGTCTCAGGTTGAGTAACTGTCACTATTAGGAAACAGAGGTCCACATTGGCAGCAATGATGTGCGACTGTTTACTTAAGTTTGTTGACTTGCGTATGATATAGTTCTTCCTGTCCTCAAGCGCCGTGATAAGTCCCTGACGAGCCTGTTCGATGTCAGCATCATTAGGTTTCTCAGGAGTAAACTCCACCCTGTCACCGATAGCGACAGGATTCGTGGTACGTATGCCACGAATGCGGAAATTGCCCTTGACCTTACAGTCAAAGACTTTTCCATCGTCTGCCTTAACAGTATAACTATATCCTGTATTGCGAATTACTAATCCTTTCAATTGTGAATAACTGTTTGTTATATGTGTATTTGTGTGCAAAGATACTGTCTTTAAGTGACAAGGCAAAATAATACGCTTTTTTTATGATTTATTAACGAGGGAGCACCATGTTCCATAATTGAGAGGAAACGTATGGATACAGACGTACAATAGTTTATAGCCATATTTACTCAAACGGGGAAATTCTCCGGAAAAAGTGTTTCAAATATTTTTTGCTTGGAATAAGTAATCTTGTGGGGTGTTTTGTGGTTCGTTGTAACGTCTATTTATCCATCGTAGTAAACATGTAGAAAACAGCCTTTGCTTACGACTTGCTTACGACAATTGTCGTAAGCAAGTCGTAAGCAAAGGCTGTTCAAATGCTGTTCTATTAAGAGGGTGTATGAACTCAAGTTTCTTCCTACGAAAACGCTTGTGCTTTCGCAGAAAGAAAGTTGAATTAATGAAGCCTGCATTTTTATAGTCTCGTTGCAGTCTCGTTGCAGTCTCAATGCAAAATGTATGCGTTATTTACATATCTGTGACTATGTGAATGATTTCATCAATAACATCTGTAATGATGATATCCTTAAAGGATGCTCAGTCAGTTGGGATGACACCAATAATGGGTTCGTTTTGCTGTGGGATGATGTTCTGCCTAAATATCTGTTTAATGCGGATATTTTGGTATGTAAGGATTATTACCACTACAACTATGTTGTTAGGGATAGAGACGGAAAATATATAGAAAGTAGTGGGGAGTATGATAAGTTACATGACTATGACTGTTATAATATGCTTACCGGTAAAATGGAGCACTATAAAGATGCCCCCTTTTGGAGGGGCATCGTAGATCATTTGGAAAAGGTTTATGGTGAGTAGAACCATCTTAAACTTAGGGAGTTAAAATGGAGTTAAAGAGGAGTTAAAAGGAGTAAAAAGACGAACCCCGAAGGGCTCAGCGAAGCTAATGACTGTTCGCGGAATACTCCCTCTACCAATGAAGTCTCGTATGATAATTAACTCCCTAAGTTTCATCACCCCGAAGGGTGGGTTATCGCTTGCGCTTTCGCAGAAAAAAACTTTAGTTATTAACTCATTTTAGTCAATGCTAAAGCTGAGTTACTTCAATTCTTCTGGAATGATTGGCATTGCACCATGCTGAGTACATACAAAGGCAGAAACACGTACTGCGGTCTTGTGGGCGTCTTTTATGCTCTCGCCCTTCAGGATGCATGCTACAAATGTTGCTGTGAAGGAGTCGCCTGCTCCTACGGTATCTGCTACGGTAACCTTTGGTGTTCCCTCAAAGTTCATCTCATTGGCTGTGATGACGTATGAACCGTATGCTCCACAGGTGAGAACTACCATCTCAAGGTCGTAGATGCGGATGAGGTCTCGTATCTGGTCCTCAAAGTCAACTGGCTGGAGAAGTTTCTCGCTTTCTGTCTTTGCCTGGTTTATGTCGCGTATAGAGCCTAAGTCAAGCATCTCTGCTACCTTTACGATTTCCTCGTCGTTTATCTTGAGGATGTTACAACGGTTGAGGGACTCTTCTATGATTTCCCTTGAGTACCAGTTCTGACGAAGGTTGATGTCGAAGACACGGAGTGTGCCGAGTGCTGGCATCGTGTCAAGGAACTTCTGTATGGTTGTGCGGGAAACAACGGTACGCTGAGCAAGTGAACCGAAACATATGGCGCGGGTGTTCTTTGCAATCTCCTCTATGGCTGGTGTCCATGGGATATTGTCGTATGCCACACCGAGACAGATGTCATACTGGGGGATGCCATTGCCTGAGAGGGTTACCTGTACTGTTCCTGTTGGCTGTGCTACTGTCTCAAGATGTGACTTTGCACCCTGCTTGTCAAGAAGACTCACGATCTCATGACCGTCCTCGTCATCTCCTATTGCAGAGATTGCAATACCGTTAAGTCCAAACTGACTCACATGATAGGCGAAGTTTGCAGGTGCTCCACCAAGTTTCTTACCGTCTGGGAGGCAATCGAAGAGTACCTCGCCAAGTCCTACTATATAGTCTTTCATATTAGTTTAATTTTGATTTTGGGAATACAAGATTTGTTAATACTACTTCTCCATTGTTACCGAACACCTCTACTGAACTTCTGTCAATGAATACACGGATTGATGTGAGTTTCTTGTGTACAGGTGCTACGGTGTTGACTGGGAAGTTCTGTGAGAATCCTACTTCGCCGCTCTTTGTCCTGTCGCAAGTGAGTGTCATTGCCTTCTGGTCATAGATGATCTTGAACTCGTCACCTTCTGCGTTGGTAAGTGTTATGGTCTTGCTGCCTGATACCTTGAATGTCTTGTCAAGTCCCTTACCATCGTATTCTGGTGATGGGGCGCTACCGAGGAAGTATTCCTTGCCTGCCTTGTAGACGAAGAGATCACGTGCTATTGAGTTGGCTGAGCGATACTGTCGTGTAGGAACATCGTTGGCATATTCCCAGTTTGACATCCATGCAATGACTGTCTTGCGGTCATTTGGTGCGTTAGAGAAAGAAACTGTTGCGTAGTGGTCTTTTCCATAGTCCATCCAGAGTGCATTGCCGTCAGAGTAGCGTGATGGATTGTCTACAGTAAACTTGTGTCCGTCAAAGTCTCCGATGAAATATTGGGTAGCGGAACCGCCTGCAGGTCCTCCTGGATTGATGTTGCAGACAAGTACCCATTTTGACTTGCCGCTAACAATCTTGCCATTTACCATTTCTGGTACCTTCATGAGGTCTGGGCATTCCCATACACCTCCATGACCGCCAAGTTCTCTGCCAAAACGAGACTCTTCCTTCCAGTCCTTGAGGTTAGGTGAAGAATAGATCCTCATTTCCTGACCGGCAGACATGATAAGGTTCCATGCCTTGATGTCCTCGTTCCAGAACATGTTAGGATCACGGAAGTCTGCGATATCGGCTGTAAGGACTGGGTTGCCCTGATACTTCTTGAATGTCTTTCCTCCGTCAGTAGAGTAAGCGAGTGACTGTGTCTGTATGTCTCCCTGAGGTGTGAAATAGGCAGAGGTGAACATGGCAATCACGGCGTTCTTGCCAAATCCTGCTGTTCCTTCCTTGTCCACAACGCATGAACCGGAGAATATGGTTCCGTTTGCATCAGGAGCAAGAGCGATGCCCTCGTCCTTCCAGTTGATGAGGTCTGTTGAAGTGGAATGTCTCCAGTTCATGTTGCCCCACATTGAACCGTATGGATTATACTGATAGAAGAGGTGGTATGTACCGTCAAGGTAGAACATGCCGTTAGGGTCGTTCATCCATCCATATACTGGTGTGTGGTGGAATACTGGACGGTATTTCTCTATGTTCTTTGTGTCAAAACTGTTGGAAAGCTTGATCTCCTTTATTCCTATTTCGGAACCGACTCCGCCACGGTTGGTACGGTCGGCATTGAGACGAGTCTGAAGGATGAGTTCTTTGCCTCTGCATTCATCAAGAAGGAACGGTACATAATAGTCAATCTTACCGAGTGCGAGTCTTACCTTGATGTCACGCAGATGATCATTGTTCACAATAACGCGGATATCTGCTTCAGGCGCTTTCTCTTCTACAGGGAGAAGAAGATATTTGCTCTTTTCCTGTGCTGCTACACGGATGTTGCAGTAATCGTGGGCAAGTGTTTCAATCTTAAGTTGAGCATGTGCAGAGAGTGATAGCAATGCAGCACATGCTGTTGTAAGTGATTTTAGATTCATAGGTATTGTATTTTTTGTTTATCTCATCTTTTTAGTATCCTCATAAACAATCTTCTTACCCTCAAAAACAATACTTACTTTAACTAAAGTTCCCACCTTTCTGGGTGATGAAACTTATGGAGTAAAAAGGAGTAAAAAGACGATTGACTGTTCGTGGAATACTCCCTCTACCAATGAGGTATCGTATGTCAACTATCGTTAACATCTTGATAATTAACTCCTGTTAACTCCTCCACACTAAGGTGGGATGCTTCAGTTACTTTAACCTAATACTATTAATTAACTAACCTAACTAATGAAAAAAATCTTTTAGTTTGTGACGATGCAAAAGTATGTACTTTATGCAATATCTAATGCAATAATTGTTTCTTTATGAACCATTTTTGTTTCTTGTAACAAAAATGTCATTAGTGTAACAAATGTTTCAAATAATGCCAAGCCTATTCATTTTCATAATGATAGGCAAGGCATTTATCTTGTGTTTGTGTTGTGAGAGTTTGTCAATACTGAGAGACAGAAAGGTTTGATATCTTAATAGTACCGCCGTAACTGTTGATACTCCAGTTGTTTCTTTGAATACCGTAGATTCTCTGGGTGTATCCGTATATTCCGTTTATGTACATTGTCACGACAGAGTTGTCTGTGTAGATATCTACGTTGTAGACATTGTCTGCTGGACGAGGGAAGATGTAGCCGTCTGCTCCTTCAATGAACCCCTTGCCTTCAGCACCCTCCTGCTCGAAGTTGATCTTGCGACGACCATTCTCCCATTCAGGGTTAACAACTAAAGTATAGTATTTCTTTGCGTCCACGGCTCTGCATAATGATACACCAAACTTGTCGGCATCACTTGAAGCTGTGGCAACGAAAGAGATGTGATTGTGATAGCCAAGACGGTTATAGAGAACATAGGTGCCTTCACCTGAAAGTGTACCATCACCATATCCGTTGCTTGCTATGACCTTAACCTCTGCGGGTTTGTTGTACTTCTCCTTGATACCAGAGACTTCTCCAATGGTGAGTGTTCCATCCTCATGCTGGATAAGTTTGTGACAAACGAGTGCTCCACTCCAGTTTGGTTCCTTCTCGCCCACATTGATGTTCATCTCGTCTATGCCATTTCCTGAACGGTATGGACACCATCCCCAGATGTAACGGTCTTTGCCATTGCTTGCTGTCTTTCCTGCATAGAAAGCACGACTGTCAAGGACTCCTTCCTTGTCGTCCTTTGGCCAGTTGGCGCCAGGGTCTCCGAAACACTGCTTGAGACCTTCAAAGGAGTCTGCCATCATATACTTAACCTTACGGCTCCATATTGTCTGGAAACCTTCACTATAGATGCAGTACCATTTGTCACCCATCTTGAAGATGTCTGGACACTCGCACATACGATCCCAAACAGCATTGAAGATTCCATTGAAATCCCAGTTCTTCATGTCCTTTGATGTGAAGTCGGCAAACTTAGGATCACCCTGACGTGTGGCGATAATCATGTGGTATGTTCCGTTGTCCTCGACAATCTGCGGATCGCGGAAGTCTGAGGTGGACAGATTGTAGTCCTTGCCATAGAGAGCCCATGAGTTGTCCTTTGTCCATGTCTTGTAGTCAGGAGATGTGGCTCTCATGACTACCTCTGTGCTTTCGCAGTTTGGATTGTGGCCTGTATAGTAGATGTAGTACAATCCGTCTGCTTTGTTATAGTAGCAGCATCCTGTACCAAGAGCGGCATCCTGCTGGAAGTCACTTGTGCCTACAGGGAGTGTCTCTCCAAGTGATGTGTAGTTGGCACAATCCTTTGTTGCTACTGTCCATATAGGATGATAGCAGAATGGCTTGTTGTTATTGAAGTCCTGTAGGTAAAGGACCTTAAACTCGCCTGCCTTCTCGTCATAGAATGGCATTGGGTCACCTACACGACCAAGTGAAGGTGTGTAGTATGTTGAGAGCGAACTTTCCTCATTAGGAATGAAGCGTTCTGTGGTAGCATCCCAATTCTTGATAGGGTCGCCGTCAAACTTCTCGTCGCTGCATGATGCAAGTGCGAGGGCTGATAGCATTATTGCTGAATATATCATTGTCTTCATAGAAAAATCAAAAAAATGGTTGTTATTAGTATTACTTTAAGGAGTTAGAAGGAGTTATCCCTTCTTCGTTGCTTGGGGACTCCTCTTTCCTTTTCTTTCCTCCTCTTTACTTTCCCATAAGATAGTTGATGGCATTGCCTGTCATGATACCAACATTCTTATGATAGTTCTCTTCAAATGCATTTGGAGAATACCAGTCATAGCATCCAGAACCGAAACAGATGATTCCACCCTTTCCGAATGTGCCGTCGAATGCTGGTGCTTCCCATATTGTGACTGCATTGTCCCAACCATGGGCAATAACTCGGCATCCTGTGAGCTCTGACCATTTTGCATGATCTGAATAGTCACCCCACATACCCCACTGGGATACACAGTTGGAAATCTGATAGCCTGAATCGAGAGTCTTCAATGGCTCTACACCACCTACTATGTTTGCCCACATCCAGTTGTTCTTGTCTGCTACAGGGAAGTCCCATGAGTTTGCAAGTATGTCACCGCCGTCATCACTTGCTCCCCAACAGTTATTTGCGCATCGCTGATCCTTTACAGCACCTAATGATGCTGCCATGTTAACTGCGGCACGACTGAAGATGAATGAACCGCCATTCTTGTAGTGCTCTGTAAGGATGTTGCGACAAGCCATTGCAGAAGATGTTGCTCCACTCTCGAAGTCGCTGAGTGTCTCTGATGGCTGGTGCTGCCAGTGCCACCATATAACCTTACACTTAGAAAGGTCTATGTTGCCTGCCTTAAGGTCATCCCAAGATACGAAGAGTGAGTTCTCCACATTAGCAAGCATCCACTTGCAGGCTTCCTTTTCCTCAGGAACGAGTTCATCCATTGTTGTTGCTCCTGCACTTCCAAGGAAGATGACAGATGGTGCTGACACGGATTGAACAGTTACTGTGTATGTCTGACTTGCTGTATTGCCTGTCACAGTGTATTCCACAGGTTTTGTGAAGTCTGTCTCCATTCCTGCAAGGGGATAGATGGTTGCATCTTCGCTGTATGCGATTGTTGGTACAGCCTTCTTGATATCAACACTTGCTGGGAGGAATGCTGTGATGGTGTGATCTGCCTCGTTAATACTTGCCTTGTATGTGTCGTTAATGATGAAAGAGGTAATCTTTGCCTCGTCATTCTTCACATTGATTGTCCAGTCAAGGAAGAGGTCGCCGTTTGTGATATGCATAACCTTTGCTGCATTGAAGTCTATGATGTCTCCCTTTGCAATGTCTGCTTTTGCACCTGCTGATATTCTCAGGTCTGAAACATTCATCTTTGACTTGTCTGTGAAGTCTACTGGCACCTTGACCTTGACAGTACGGGTATTATTGTTTATCGTACCTTCATATTTGTCATTGAGAACGAGAGTCTCAATTGAACAGTCGCCTGACAATTCAAGATCACTTACATTGTCACTGCTACATGACACTCCCATAAGAGTGACCATGAAGGTGCATGCTATCTTATATATATTTTTCATATTGTATTTCTTTTAAGCTTGTTTACCAGTTACCTATATTCTGTGTGTAATGACCGTTTGAAGAAGAGATCTGGGAGTGAGGAATTGGCAGATACTCATTCTTGTCAGCAGTAAACTTGGCATCACTTAGGAATGTGACGCGCTCTTTCTCTGCTGCGAAATAGTTATTGAGCTCTGTTGCGGCATCACCCCATCTTACGAGGTCGAAGAAACGCTCTGACTCCATGGCAAGTTCAAGACGGCGTTCCATCTTCACAATCTTGATGGCTTCTTCCTTAGAGTAGGAACCTGTGTAGTTCTTGCAGTAGAGGCTTACACCATATTTATTAGGATAGTCGGCAATCATCTGGGTGCTACCGGCTGCGCGAGTACGAATCTGATTGACAAGTTCGATTGCTTCTGCTGGTTTGTCAAGCTGTGCCATTGCCTCTGCTCGTTCAAGTATCACATCTGCATAGCGGAATACTATTCTGTTCATAGGACTTGCCCAGTATGAACCATGAATGAGGTATGAACCGAGTAATGCTGGATCGACATTGTGCTTGAGAGTCACATTGTAACCGTAAAGACCTCCTGAACGGCTCCATGCTGCTGACTGATCCATGATGAAGTTCTTGTTGAACATATATGGAAGTCCTGACATTCCGACGGTAAGGAAAAGTCGTGGGTCAGCATTGTCTTTTGCCATGTTGTAATTGTTCTTGTTGTATGAGTCAATCATTGGGAGCCCATTAGCATCTGTCTTGAATGCATTGACAAGATTCTGTGAAGGTTTGTAGAAGTCACAGCCTCCGTCTGTTACATCTGGGATATTAGGAACGATAAGTCCGTATGACCAGTTGAGGTTACCATAAGTGCTACCATCGTTTCTTGAGTACTGCATTGCCCATAGTGACTCGCAACCATTCTCGTACTGGTCTTCTGGTCGGAAGTTATTGTGCATATCTTTCTCAAGCGCATATCCACCTGCTGCATAAATTGCAGGGTCTGAATACTCGATAACCTTTTCCAGGTCTTCCTTATTGATGGAAGTGACCTTGTTTGACTTTGCATCATCCTGGCGATATGCCTTGTAAAGGTAGACTTTTGCAAGGAATGCTGCACATGCTGCCTTTGTTGGACGACCTTTGTCTGCCTGCTTTACAGGGAGAACTTTATATGCTTCCTCAAGTTCTTTTGCTATGAGTGCCCAACCTTCATCATTTGTGTATGCTGTGTTTGATACAGAGTTGTACTCTTCGTATGAGAGGTCTGTACGCATAATGAAAGGGATGTTCTTGTAAAGGCGCTTTGCAAGGAAATGTGCATAGGCACGAAGAAACTTCATCTCTGCCAGTCTTTCTTTCTTGAGGGAATATGAGTCGTCACAAGACTCAAGTACTCCTATAGCTGTATTTACACGAGAGAGTGAGTTGTATATTCGTACCCACATATCATTAAGGTTCCAGTTTGTTGGCAGAACGCCCTGCTCAACCTCAAGCTGGTGGAACACGTCACCGTCGTTGGTTGAAGATCCTCCCTTGTATGCATCGTCACTTCTTACATCAAAGTTCCACATGGAGAATGATGAGTTGATGTCTTCTGCTGTAGTAAAAATGGCGTAGGCAGAAGTGACCATATTGTCAACATAGGCAGGATTCTTGACCTGCTCGTCACTCAATGTTCCCTGAGGAACCTGCTCATTGAGGAAATCAGAGCAAGATGTTAAGCCCATTGTCAGCATTGATGCCAACAGGATGCCATGAACTTTATATATTGATTTCATAATTGTACTTAATTAAAAGGTTAGAAAGAAACGTTAATACCGAATGTCACATTAGCAGGAATTGGATATCCGAAAAGTGTGTTCTCTGGATCCACACCTGTGAAACTGCTGCTCTTGATAGTCAACAGATTCTGTGCTGAGAGATACATGCGAAGCTTTGACATGTGCATCTTTGCAGCAATGGCATCTGGTACATTATATCCAATCTGGATAGTGCGAAGCTTGGCAAATGAACCATTCTCTACATAGTAAGAAGAGAAGCGTTTCTCATTGTTATTGTCGTATGTAGAGAGTGCTGGGATGTTGGAACCTGGATTATTAGGTGTCCATGCATTGAGGACACGGTCACCCTTGTTGAGGTAAGCGACATTGACACCTGCCCAAAGGTCTGTCTGTACCTTGTATCCACCATTTGTGTCATCTCCTGGACGAACTGTTGTGAGGGCATCTACACCCTGAATACCTTGCCAGAACATTGTGAAATCCCAGTTCTTGTACTGAAGATAGATGTTAAGACCCCATGTGAAATCTGGTGTCGGATCATAAATCCATGTCTGGTCCGCTGTTGTGATTTGCTTGTCACCATTAAGATCCTTGAATCGCATGCGACCAACTGCGGCACCTTCCTGTCTTGCGTGGTTGTCAACTTCTTCTTGTGACTTGAATATGCCATCGTAAATGTAACCGACATAAGAGTTCATTGGATGACCTACAACACTTTCTACACCGCTACCGCCGAATGTACCTGCTGAGGCAATGGTCTCAGGAAGCTTGGTAACCTTATTGCGGTTTGTACTTATGTTACCAGTAACGTCATAGCTGAACTTGCCAATGTTGCCACGATAGCCGGCATTGAATTCAATACCTCTATTGAGCATCTCGCCGGCATTGATCCACATTGAACTGCCTTCACCCATTACACCGATACCTGGCATGTATACAAGGATGTCCTTTGTTCTCTTGTCATACCACTCAAAGCTACCGTATATTCTATTATTGAGTAAGGCAAAGTCGAAACCAATGTTTGTCTGGGTTGTTGTCTCCCACTTGATATCGTCATTACCGAGCTGGTTGCGCTTGAAACCAGAGTTGAGGGTCTGACCTCCATTTGTTCCCTGGATATCGTATGATGTACCATAGCTCTGGCCACCGAAGTTGGCTTCACCATAGTTGGATGTGTAGAGTGTATAGCGGGCTGTATTGCTGATCTCCTGGTTACCTGTCTGACCCCAGCTTGCACGGATCTTCAGGTCGCTTAACCAGTTGTCTGTCAAATTTTCCATCCATGATTCCCTGCTTATACGCCAACCAGCAGATATTGATGGGAATGTACCGTACTTGTTGTTCTTACCGAAACGGCTTGAACCGTCACGACGAACAGTTACACTTGCAAGGTACTTGTCGTCGAATGTGTAGTTGATCTTTCCGAAGAAAGAGACGAGAGAGAATCCGTCGCCTGAACCAAATGCCTGCTGCTCACCAACACCGGCATTTGGCCACATGTAGTCAGGAGTGAGAACTGCGAAACCGTATCTCTTTCCTGAGAAGAATGTGTTGTCCTGTCTGTTAAGTTCCATACCGAGAAGGGCATCACCACGGTTCTTTCCAATCTCAAGGTTATAGCTTGCAACTGCGTTCCACATCCATTTTGTCCAGTGTTCCTGCTTTGCCTCTACTGCATTTGTACTTGATGATACATTACCATTGGAGATAGGATAAGTGAAGAAGCGCTGCTCCTTCTGTGCATAGTCAAGACCTGCTGTAGTACGGATGTTGAGGTTCTTTGCGAGTCTGAGATTAAGATGGACATCACCAAACATTCTCCAGTACTTGTATCTGTTGTCCTTGTTACGGTCAAGAACCTCTACAGGATTCTCACGGTCAGAGTAGCTGCCAGTAAGGTTGGCAAACTCTCCCTTAGTATTATAGATAGGGAATGAAGGATTGTACTGAAGCACGTTTCCGAGGAAACCACCTGGAGCAGACAGTTCTGATGTACGGTTAAGGGTAAAGTTCTCACCAACAGTAAGGACGTCACCGATAAGTTTGTACTCTGTATTTATACGGGCAGAGAAACGGTCAAAGTCTGTGGTCTTGATGATACCAAGATTCTTGTAGTAGCCGAGTGAGAAGAAGCTTGAACCTTTCTCGGAACCATTGCTTACATTCACATTGTAGTTCTGGATGACACCTGTACGAGTTGTCTCGTCAAACCAGTCTGTATCGGATGCAGGAATGGTATTTGCTGGGTCGAGATACTTTTGCATTGTAACACCGTTAAGTGTAGGGACACCATTCTTATCGTATGCCCAGTCAAAGTGATAGCCGAGCGAGTTGTTGTTTGGATCAAGGCCATCATTGACATTTGCCTGCCAGAAAGCCTGTCCCCATTCCTTTGCATTAAGTACCTTCATGCGATTGGCATACATGGAAGCGGCAATACTTGCGTCAAGGTTAATCTTAACCTCACCGTTCTTACCTTTCTTTGTTGTGATGATGATGACACCGTTTGCAGCACGAGAACCGTAGATACTTGCAGAGGCAGCATCCTTGAGCACCTGTATTGACTCTATGTCATTTCCGTTAAGTTCATGCATACCTGACTTGGTAGGTACACCATCAATGATGTAAAGCGGGTCGTTGTCATTCAATGTACCATTACCACGGATTCTGATTGTTGCGGCACCCGAAGGATTACCATCGGCGCTGATGTTCATACCTGGAACACGACCCTGAAGTGCCTTCATTGGGTTGTTCTCGTTTTGCTTCTGTAGTTCAGACATACTTACTGTACTGACTGCACCGGTAAGGTCTGCCTTACGCTGAACCTGGTAACCTGTGACTACCATCTCGGCAAGGACATTGTCCTCCTCCATCTTTATTTCCATCACAGCCTTAGGTTGAAGAACCTGTTTCTTGAAACCTACATACGAAATGGTGAGGGTGTGTTTTGAAGACTCCATGGTAAGGGTGAATTTACCATCCATATCTGTTACGGTACCATTGCCAGTACCTGTCTCAAGCACAGTAGCTGCCATAAGTGGATCTCCAAAATCATCAACGATAGTACCGCTGACCTTCATGGATTGTGCCAATGCAGTTACAGAGCTTAACAAAAGGAGAAGTACTCCTAAGAGCGTTTTGCTTTTCATAATTATTGGTAATTGTTAATTGATTATTATTCTTTCTTTCGTAGTCTTACAACTGTGTCGCAAAGATATAATAACCAATAGAAAGGGGTAGAAACATTTGTTGCAGCAATTCATAAAATCGTTTCAGTGAAACAAATTTGCGAATTGCTGCAACAATATTTGTTATTTATGTTTCATTGCGTCTGTTGGTATCTCGTCATACAGGTCCTTATAGCACTTGGCAAAATACGAAGGACTTGAGAATCCTACTTCGTATGCTATTTCCGAAACGTTCATCTCGCCTTTGCCTATAAGTTCCTTGGCTCTTGAGAGTCTTGCCTCACGTAGAATCTCATTAGGTGATTTACCGGTCAAGGCTTTTATTCTTCTGTATAGTTGTACTCGTCCAAGATTCATTTCTGCTCCAAGCATATCTACGGTGACATCGGAGTCGGACATCTTGTTGCGTATCGTGTTCATGAACTTATCAAGGAACTTCTGATCCTGAGGTGATATTCCATTTTCCTCAATCTGTACATTCGTGCTCTCAATCTCTTTCTTTTCTTCTGAAGAGAACTGTGCCTCGATAAGTTTATCTCTTTCTGTCTCAAGTTCGTCACGCTGACGCTCCGCCAACTCTTTCTGTTGTGAGATCTCGTCACGCTGTTTCTTTAGAAGCTCATTCTTTTTCTGCAACTTGTTGTTTAGCTTGTGTTTCACTATGAAAAGGCGCATCGTGACTCCTAATAGTATGCATGCAAGGATGGCTATGATGATGAATGTCCACATCACAAGTTTCTGTGCATTGTAGTCGTCAAAGAACTTGTCGAGCTTGTTATTGAGAAACTCTATCTTCTTGTCTTGTTCCCCTATGTGATTTGCCTGTATACGCATAAGGTGGACATTACCTTTGTTCACAATACTTGTCTCGAATACGTTCTCGCGTTCATATGGTTTTCCTTCAAGGATGCATGACACGGTGTGGATAGCCTTGTCGCCTCCTGTCTGGTAAAGGAAAGAAGCATCAAGTGTTCCATCTTCCACTCTACCTATTCCAAGTGTGTCATCGAGTAGGGCGTCAACACCGATAAACAGAGGTAGATGGTGTAGTGTTATCTTGTTCTTCTCTATGCAATCCAATAGATGTTCCTTTGCCCCAATAGCCATACGGTCATTATAGGCAAAGATGATGTCGATGACTGAATCCTTGAGGGAAGGTATGATGCTGTCCATAACCTCATATGCCATCTGTCTTCGCCAGTTGGCGTGAACATCGGCAATGACCTTTATCTGCGGAAATGAGTCAAGCACCTCGTGAAGTCCTTGTTTGCGTTCCTGAGACGATGTGCTGCTTTCAAGTCCTTCTATCTCTATAATGTTACCTCCCTTTGGCAAATGATCAATGATATAGCGGGCTGCTTGACGTCCTACATTGACGTTGTCGCCTCCTACAAAAGCTGTAAACTTGTCACTGTTTACTTTTCTGTCAATAAGTACAACTGGGATACCTGCATCGTATGCCTTCTCGATGACGGGTCTTAGTGGTTCCCACTCGTTAGGTGCTACTACGATAGCATCCACCTTACGCTTGATGAATCCTTCGATATCTTTGATCTGCTGTTTTGTGTCGTCTGGAGTGGAATGAATCTCTATTTCCATGTTCTTGTGGAAGAATGCTTCGTGCTCCATCTCTTTGTTCATCTGGTTACGCCATTCGTCCATAGAACATTGGGACACAGCAACTATCTTCTTGTTATCTTGTGAACACGATATGAGTGAGATGCATAATGTACAAGGTAATAGAATGTGAAATAGTATGTAAGTGAAATGGTTTTGTTTCATCATTTTTATTTGTTTAATGCACAAATATACTTATTTTTACCATTTATAGAATGAAAATAAACTTAATAAAAACGGAAAAGCCGAAATCTTTTTCAGATTTCGGCTCAAAATACACTAATCAACTATTCAAAAATATAGAGAAACAATTATTTCCTTAAGCTAAACATTAATAGATATAAAACTCCTATTGCCATTACAGCTACAGCACCTGCCTGTCCCATCGCGTCACTTGCAATACCCATAAAGAGAGGGAATACTGTTCCACCAAAGAGTCCCATGATCATGAGTCCACTTACCTCGTTCTGCTTCTCAGGAACTGCCTCCATTGCTTTGGCAAAGCAGAGAGAGAAGACGTTTGAGTTACCGTAACCTACCAATGCAATAGCTGTATAGAGCATCCATTGCTCTGTTCCGATGAACATGCCTGCCATTGATAGTATCATCATTGCAACAGAGATGAGGAAGAATGTGCGGTTACTGATCTTCTGAAGAATGATACTTCCTGTGAAGCACCCTATTGTACGGAATATGAAGTATAGGCTTGTTGCGAATGCTGCTTCGTTGAGTGACATTCCAAGACGCTCAATCAATAGTTTTGGAGCTGTTGTATTGGTACCTACATCAATACCTACATGACACATTATTCCAAGGAAACAGGCCATGACAATAGGGTTGCCAAGTAACTTGATAGCACCTGTGAAAGCAGCGCCTACAGAGTCATTTGAGTTCTGTGCCTTCTCCTCTTCGATGCTTGTCATGAATAGCATCAGGGTGGCAATTATTCCTAATAGCATATATATAGGGAAGAGTACTCTCCACTCAAGTCCAAAACTTGGTATGCTTGCCTGTGCTCCCCACATGGCAATATATGGTGCCATGAAAGATGCAATAGCTTTAACAAACTGACCAAAGGTAAGGGTTGAGGCAAGGTTTCCACCCTTCATTACTGTTGCGACAAGTGGATTAAGACTTGTCTGCATAAGAGCATTACCTATTCCGAGGAAGGAGAATGATACGAGCATCAACTCGAATGTTTCTCCGAAGATAGGAAGGAGAAGGGATATTATTGTCACAACAAGTGATAGCAATACTGTGTTTTTTCTTCCAATCTTGTTCATCAATATACTTGTTGGTACTGAGAATATCAGGAACCAGAAGAATACAAGACTTGGAAACATGTTAGCCATGGAATCTGACAGATTAAGATCTGCCTTAACATAGTTACTTGCAATGCCCACGAGATCAACGAATCCCATGGCAAAGAAGCATAGCATAACTGGTATAATCTTACCTAAGTTTTTCATAAGTGTATCAATATTTAGTTGAGTAATTTGTTTTGACGATACAAAATTACTTAACATCTTCATTCATATGTGTTATTTTTGTTTCAGATGATGACAAAATGGTTTCAATGTAACAAAATTGGTATAGTGAGAAACATTTTTTTGAGAGTGGACCTTTTGAATGTTGTAAAGGAAATAAGTTTTTTCTTTTTGCCCATCAGGTCGAAAAACGAAAAAGAAAAGTCGTGTGGAACAATCCACACGACTTTTCCTGTATTTGTTGTATGACTGTTGTCAGAGATTACACAGTCATGATTTCCTTGTTCTTCTCGTCAAGCATGCCGTCAATCTTCTTGACATACTTGTCGTGAATCTTCTGAACCTTGTCCTCAGCGTCCTTCTCCATGTCCTCAGGTACACCGTTCTTTACAGACTTCTTGAGCTTGTCGATAGCATCACGGCGAGCGTTACGAACACTTACCTTTGCTGTCTCAGCCTCCTTAGAACACTGCTTAGTGAGGTCCTTACGACGTTCCTCTGTGAGTGCTGGAATACCGAGACGGATGATCTCACCATTGTTCTCTGGCATGATACCTACAGAAGAGTCGATGATTGCCTTCTCGATAACCTTGAGCATCTGCTTCTCCCAAGGCTTGATTGTGATGCTACGTGCATCTGGAGTATTAAGACTTGCTACGTTTGCCAATGGCACGTTCTGTCCGTAAGATTCAACACGGATCTCGTCGAGGATGTGTACGTTAGCGCGTCCAGCACGGATACGGCCAAATGCTTCTTCAAGATGCATTGTTGCCATTTCCATTGCTTCCTCAGCTGCGCTGATATAATTTTTTACTTCGTCCATATTATAGTTTGTTGTTTAGGGTTTAGAGTTGAGAGACTTTACCATGTATAGTTCTTTTCCCATTCTAAACGATTCTTTCTTTTATTGAATTACGCAAACCGGATTCCAGTTTTGCAACCTCTTCTATAGTTCTTTCAATTGAGGTGAGTTGTTCAGGAGTAATATATCCTAAATCACAAGACAACTCCAATTGGCTTAAAACTTCCATTAGCGAACCATATGACATTTCTACGAAATGCAACTGGTCTTTTGGCGATGTGCGGGTTAACCCTTCTGCCAAATTTGAAGTTATGGAAATGGATGCTCGTCGCAATTGGCTGCATAGGCAAAACTTTTCTTCTTGGGGATATTGTTGTAAAAGAATGTAGATATCACGAACAAGAAGACGAGAGAATTGGTATGCTTTGAGTTTTCTAAAGTTAAACATCGTCTTATGACTTTATATAGTGTTTATGGTCGCGAGAATCTACTCTTTTGGGTAAAGTCTCTCAACCATAAACTCTCAACTTTTAACTATAGTATAGTGCATCCAGTGCAAGGCTTTAACTGCTTGAAGAAGTCATTGCCCTTGTCGTCAACGAGGATGAATGCAGGGAAGTTCTCAACTGTGATCTTCCATACTGCCTCCATACCGATCTCTGGGAACTCTACACACTCGATAGACTTGATGCTGCTCTGTGAGAGAACGGCTGCTACACCTCCGATAGTTCCGAGGTAGAATCCACCATGCTTCTTACATGCATCTGTTACCTGCTGTGAACGGTTACCCTTTGCAATCATTACAAGTGAACCGCCATTTGCCTGGAACTCGTCTACGTATGGATCCATACGTCCTGCTGTTGTTGGGCCCATTGAACCACATGGATAGCCTTCTGGAGTCTTTGCAGGTCCTGCATAGAGTACTGGGTGATCCTTCAAGTACTGTGGCATTCCCTCGCCAGCATCAAGACGTGCCTTGATCTTGGCGTGAGCAATATCACGTGCTACGATGATTGTACCCTTGAGGTTTACACGTGTAGAAACAGGATACTTAGTGAGCTCAGCACGTACAGCATCCATACCCTTGTCGAGGTCAATCTCGATTGTCTGAGCGCCCTCACCTGGCTTTGCATATTCTGCTGGGATAAGCTCTGCTGGATTAGAATCCATCTTCTCAAGCCAGATACCGTCCTTGTTGATCTTTGCCTTGATGTTACGGTCTGCTGAACAGCTTACACCCATACCGATTGGACAAGATGCTCCGTGGCGTGGGAGACGGATAACACGGATGTCGTGTGCAAGGTACTTACCTCCGAACTGTGCTCCAAGACCAATCTTGTATGCCTCCTTGAGAAGTTTCTGCTCGAGATCGATGTCACGGAATGCACGACCAGTCTCGTCACCTGTTGTTGGGAGGTTATCGTAGTACTTGATAGAAGCAAGCTTAACTGTGAGAAGGTTCTTCTCAGCTGATGTACCACCGATAACGAAAGCGATGTGGTAAGGAGGACAAGCTGCAGTACCGAGGTGCTTCATCTCCTCTACGAGGAATGGGAGGAGTGTGCCCTCGTTCTGGATTGTTGCCTTTGTCATTGGGTAGAAGTATGTCTTGTTGGCAGAACCACCACCCTTTGCAACCATGACAAACTTGTATTCTGCACCTTCTGTTGCCTCAATGTCAATCTGTGCTGGGAGGTTACACTTTGTGTTTACCTCGTCATACATGTTGAGAGGTGCATTCTGTGAGTAGCGGAGGTTGTCCTGAGTGTATGTGTTGAACACACCAAGGCTAAGAGCCTCTTCGTCCTCGAAACCTGTCCATACCTGCTGTCCCTTCTCTCCGTGAATGATTGCAGTACCTGTGTCCTGACAGAATGGAAGAACGCCCTTTGATGCTGTATCAGCATTGCGAAGGAACTGGAGTGCAACATACTTGTCATTCTCAGAAGCCTCTGGGTCCTTGAGAATCTTTGCAACCTGAAGGTTGTGCTCACGACGGAGCATGAACTCTACATCGTGGAATGCCTGCTGTGCGAGTAATGTGAGGGCTTCCTTTGAAACCTTGACAATCTCGTGACCTTCAAACTCGCTAACAGTCACGCCCTCTTTTGTGAGAAGGCGGTATTCTGTGTCGTCCTTTCCTACCTGGAACATAGGAGCGTACTTGAAATCTGCCATAATATTTAGAATTTTATGTTTTTAATAATGTTTACGCAAAGATATGGAAAAGTTTTTTTTCTTACAAACTCTCAACGAAGAATATTGCGTGCATTCCTCTTTTCTCGACAGGAGGAAGTGTCATGTAGTCTCCGTATATGTTGGTGAGATATGCGTCGGGATTGGCTGGTGCCCTGAATGTCTCACCCTCAAATGTTATTGTTGTTGTTGGGAATATGTCTGTTCTACGGTGTATGATGCCATAGCCGTTTGTCTCTAATGTGTTGCTGAAGAATGTATCTTTCTTGCTGAACAGACATGCTGTTTCCCAGTTGAGCCTGTACCATGCCCTCTTTGCTCCGAACCAAAAGAGTTCAGCAGCTGAACGCCATGAGTAATAGTGGCTTGCACCGAGAATGGCATTTGCACGGTTGTAGCCTTTCACAACTCTCTTGCAGAACTTGCGAGACACATTTGGGTATGGCTCAAGTGGGAATATGTCCACGAACAGTCCCTTTGGATATGGTTGTGAGAAGTCGTCAGAACCTTCAACAAGGAACGAGTTCTTGTCGCGTATCTTAATCATAGGCAAACGTGTTGGATCTTCCTCTGGTGTCTGTACATATAACCAGTCAGGAAGGTCTCGTTTGGCTACTTCAACGAAATGAGGGATATCTTCTTTTCGCATGGCAATGTCGATGTCATCATCCCAAGGAATGAATCCTCCATGACGAACAGCACCGAGTATTGTACCTCCGTCAAGCCAGTAGTCGATATTATTCTTTTCGCATACCTGATGGATAGCCTTCATTATCTCAAGTTCCTTGAGCTGTACGGCTCTCAGGTGCTTCTGCATATATTCCTGTATATTACTCATAAAGATTCTTTTGCTCTTCTATTGTGTGTTCCATGCTCTCTCTCATCGTGGACATTGGTTCCCAACCTAAAGCCCTCAACTTGTCTGTCGCGAACACAGATTTTGTAACTACATTATAACCTGCCTTCTCGTGATCGGACGGCAACTCTACTACAACCTTCTTTCCGCCTATATCTGCTATCATCTCGGCAAGTTCCTTGATGCTTATGTTGGAGTTTGAGTCTGCTATGTTATACGCTTCTCCATTCTCACCTTTTAAAAGGATATGGAGTAGGGCATTTGCACAATCAACTACATAGCACCATGAGCGGAACTGAGCTCCTGTACTCTTCATGACTATGTCCTTGCCGTCAAGTATGTTGCGTATGAACTGGGCATATACTCTATTGTCCGATTCTGTGAAATGAGGACCATAGGTGTGTGATGGTCTTGCTATGACGGTATCTATTCCGTATTCGCTTCCGTAGGAGACACATAGTGTCTCGGCAGCGCGTTTGGAAGAAGGGTAGCAAGAGCGTGGTTTCGCAGGATTGACATATCCGCTATAGTCCTCGTCAAAAACTCTTCCGTCACCTTCTCCATATACTTCACCGGAAGATACAAAAAGGAATCGGCGAAGGTTGTGTTCCTTGCCATAGTCAAGGAGCTGGCATGTACCTATTATATTGGACTTGATGACCTCAACAGGTTTCTCTGCAAAGAAGTTAGGACTTGCATTACTTGCTGCATGTATGATGTAGTCAAACTCTACATTGGAGTCAAGTGGTTCCATCACGTCATACCTGACAAAATGAAATGATGGGTCGGAAGCGTAGGTCTTGAAACGCTTCATAGCCCTTGCCTCATTACGACCAGAAGCATAGACATGGTATTTCTTGTCTTTCCTTGCCATGAGAACATCTACGAGACAACTGCCTATAAGTCCTGTTGCTCCTGTTATGAGAATGTTGCAGCCGTCAAGTTTTTCCCAAGGAAGGGATGCCGATGAGGCTTTGATAATATCATCTATGTACTTTGTCATTTGCTGTTGTAATCTCGTGAAGTTTTTTTACAAGAACAGAAATATCTGGAACATCTTTCTTTTTTGCCATTCTTCGACATTGCTTCGTGATCCCTTCTTAAGCGCTTCGTAATGACACAGTAGCTGTTTGCAGTATATTTTGCTATTGATACCAGAGCATGATGGAAAAACATTCTTGCCTGGTAGCCGTAGGCACAGTGGGCAATCACTTAAGCCACTCATCTTTCTGGGTATGCATAAGTGCCTTAAGAATCTCAAGGTCTTCTACGGTAGTTACCTTGATGTTCTTTTCAGAACCAGGTACAATATGCATCTCACGTCCACCTACTTCTGCAATAAGTGTACATGATGCTACACTATTATCTATGCCTTTAGCTTTAGCCTCCTCATGAACTTCTATGATGTTGCCAAGTCTAAAGGTCTGTGGTGTCTGAGTACGGATGAGGCTATCACGAGGAATACTTGTTGTTGATGAAAAACCGTCATGGCTCTCAAGTATAGCCTCTCTACACTGAATACCTGTAATAGCATAGCCATAAGCTTTACATATTGCTATGTTGCTGCTTATGATATCCTGGCTAAGAAGCGGTCTTACAGAGTCGTGGATAAGTACCAGATCTTCGTCTGCACAGCCATTGTCCTTTAGTCCATAGATACCGTTGTGTATGGATTCCATACCGGAATTGCCTCCAGGGAATATCCATTTAAGTTTTGTTATGTTAAACTGGTTTGCATACGCCTGCAGGACAGTTTCCCAGCCGTTGAGACATACTACAGCGATAGTGTCAATGTCTGGATGCTGTTGAAAACACTTCATTGTATGGATGATGATTGGACATCCATCTACATGCATAAACTGTTTTGGGATATCTTGTCCCATACGGTTTCCTGCTCCGCCTGCTATTAATAGTGCTATGTTCATATTTTTATAAATGATATCGGCCCCTCTCCCGACCTCCCTCCTATAGGGGGAGGGGACTGAGTCTCTCTATTTGTGGTAACATTTGTTCACATGTTCCGGAGGCATGGATTTAAGTTAAAAGTTAAAAGTTAAAAGTTAAAAATTGACGCACCCCCTGTTCCGGAGGCATGTTAATTGTTAATTGTTAATTGTTAATTGTTAATTGTTCTCCGCGAACAATCATTCGTCTTTTTAACTCCTCTTTAACTTCTCTTTAACTCCATTTTAACTACTAAAGTTTTACCCCCCTTGCCTCTTTCTGCCGAACAGCAACTCGCTAAACACAGGACTTATCCTTAGTATGTTGCTTGTTATGCAACAAAAAGTTATGACAATTATTGCAACAGATACAGCAAGTACAATGTCCAAAGCGAAGTTTGGATGGTTTGCATCAAGTATCATTCCTATAGCCGGTAACTTTGGCAGGAAGAGGAAATGAAGCAAGTAGATGTCAAGTGTACGTGTACCTATATATTGTAATAGTCTTCCTGTTGCCTGCTCTTGGGTGAAATGCTCTTTGTAATGCCTGAATGCCATTATCACTATGAACATCAGCGAATACATGGCGCAGGTCTTCGGCATGTTTGTCCATTCACCCTTGAATATATGCCAGCGGAATATGTCTGCACATCCCCAGAATGCTGCTATTATAAGTGTCGGGAAGAACCACCTTGAGTCAAAGATGTCCTGCACCTTCCCCCAGTACCTGTGTACTATGTTGCCAAGGAGGAAGAAGTGGAAGAACTTCATGGTCTCATATACACTTGAGTACATGAAGAACGGTGTTTTCCAGTATTTCCCAAACTCACGTGGCATGTAGAGCGAGAGGTATACCATGAACGATATGAACCATAATAGGCATACCGGCGAGTTGGATCGAGCCTTCTGCGATAGCCACGCCACTATATAGTATATGAGAAACATCTGAAGCAGTACCCACGTGAACCAGTAGCCTCCCTTGGTCGGGGACTTCATGCATATCATGAAACTCTCGCAGAACTCGTGTCGTCCCTTGAATGATATGAATACACATAGGAATATGAGTGCCGGGAGAACCTGAATCTTTATCTTCTTCCATGTAAGGGCGAAGAAGGAGGATGTGTTCCACACGAACCGGCTCTTGTAGGCAAGAAAACCACTCACAAAGAAGAAGAGGGGCATACGGAAAAGGACGAGAAATGGGAGTGAGGCAGAAATCTTCTCTGATTGCTCAAATCCCATCTGCGCCACATGATATGCAACTACGAGTATCATAGTGAATCCTCGCATGGCATCTAGCCATTCCATTCTCTTACTTTCTGCCATTATCTATCATCTCTACAAGTTTGTCACTCTTGCCGCTTACAATCTTACGAGTAAACATCTTGCCGCTTGCCATAAGAGTGTCATAGTCTGTCTCGTCCATAACCTTTATTACAGGGTCATAGACTATATGGTGAAGTGGGGTGAGTGCTTCAAGTCCAGGGTATTTGCCTCTGGTCTGAATACATTTCTCTGCCAAGTCGTGATTGTTGAATACGATAGTCTGTATGAGTGTCTCTGCAGGACCGAATGAGTCGATGAAGTAGTTGCGTACTTCAGGACACTTTGTATAGACCTCATATACATGTTGTGCAAGATCCTGGGAGATGCACCACCATGCCGAACCCTTGAAGAGTCTCCAGTTCTCAGGCATAGGAAGTACACATGGATGAAGACCTACATCTGGGGTACAGATGAATGAAAGCGCCTTCTTGCTGTTCTTTAACTTGTTTATTTTACGAGCGACGACACCGAGTCGCATGTTCCACTTGTTACTCAGGTTCTGGTACTCGTAGAATGGACGAGGTGTCATGTACAGTTCTTTCTGTTGAGGATTGATGTCCTCTGTATCCATACATATTCCCTGGAGGAACTCCTTATTGCGGTTATGGTCAAGCCAGTCGGATATGTGCTCATTGCTCCATAGAGGATAGTCCATGCCGCTGAGGAAGAATATGCGGTCGAAGTATGTTGGATGCTCAATGGCTGCCTTGACAAGTGCCATCTGGTAGTCAACCTCAAGTATTGTGCCCCATCTTACATCAATCCTGTCCTCGATGAAGTGGATGTTCATACCCTTTATGATAGAAGTGAACTGGTTAATGTCCGACTTCTTGTCTATATGTATGAAGTATTGTGCATCAGTATGGAGTGACTCGATAAGTCGCTTCAACTGAGGTGCATCTGTATGTGCTGATATGAGATACGCTATGGTCATTGTCTTCTAATGTTGAATTTGTGAACTGTTACTGTTGTATTGATGTCTGGTCACTACCTTCTTTCTGTACCTTAGGACTGCTCTTCTTGAATCTTCCTGAAAGGTATGGGTTTGCCTCTACATATGGTACAAGCCATGTGCAGATGCATAATACGAATGGAAGGAGAATGAGGAAGTCGTCCCATCGTCCATAGATACTTCTACCGAAACATATATGTGTGAATCTGTAGAACTGCAGGATAGGATAGTGCACTACGAAGTACACCATGCTATGTTGACCAATATAGTTTATTATAGGCACTCTCTTCATCGGCAGTTTGAGAAGGAAACCGGAGAGACCTAAAAGTATGATTACCGTATTGATGAATGCAGCAAGAGGGTCCCCCTCAAATCTGTTTGTTGCCATCACATATTGTCCTCGCCATAGGATATTGCTTATGACAAAGGCGATGATGAGTGTGGCAGAGACAAGAAGTGTGTACTTGCGTTCGAGATGTTCTATCACAAAGTGCCATCCACGACCGAGATAGAAGAAGAATGCACCCATAAACACATTGTTGAGGGAGAACCATATAGGATTCTCATGTTTCCACAACCAGTAGCTTATGAAAGGGAATGTTGCCAGTACAACTGTCTGGAATACAGATATAGGTTTGACAATCTGTATCTTCTTCATGTAGTGTACAAGTACATAGGCAGAGAAAAAAGAAAAAAGGAACCATACAGGTTCGTTGCCCCAAAAGCTACTTGTGCGCCACAGGTGATCCCATGACATAGGTTCAATAGGGTTGTGATACCTGTCTATCTCAAAAGGAAGATAGATGACGTACACGATGAATCCTATTGTTCCCCATACGACATAAGGAGTGAGAAGGCGTTTTGCCTTGTCCTTGATGTATTCTTTTGAGTTTCCGCTGACAGTCTTGTTGAAATAGCCTGCCTTGAAAAAGAAGAAACACATGAAAAAGAACGACCACGCCATAATCTCTTTCCACCAGCCATCATTGTGATGACCACAGAAAGTGATGGTGTGTAGCGAAATCATCCTCAGGATGCAAATGCCGCATAAAAAGTCGAATGTGTGATTTCTCTCTTTCATATGGCAAAAGTAATTATTTTTTCGTTAGCAAGCAAAACTTTTTGTTTGCGTTTAACCAAACTTTATTGTTTTCGTTTGAAACGGCCACTGAGCAACGGATATTTCTCTATGTATGGAGTCAACCAGGTACATATACACAGTATTATTATCATCAGTATGACGAAGTCATCCCAGTGTTTGGTGATGCTGTGGTGATCCACGGCATGTATGAACTTGTATATGTTGATGATTATATAGTGCAGCACAAAGAATACCATGGAATGCTCACCTATGAATCCGATGACAGGAACGCGTTTCATGGGAAGGGACAGGAGCAGTCCTGAGATGCCGACGAGTGCACATGCTGTGTTGATACCTGCTCCCCATGGGTTCTGTATCCATTTGTTGAGGCTCATGTCATATTCACCGTGCCAATGTTTGTTGCCGTACATGAAGATGGCAATCAGTATGATGGATATGGCAATTATGTATCTCTTTGGTGTACTTTTTTGCAGTACATGCCAGTAGTGCCCGAGGTAGAAGAAGAACACTCCCATGAACACATTGTTAAGACTCATCCATAGTGGGTTGCTGGCTTTTGAAAGATAGTAACTTATGAATGGAAAAGAGGCAAGTGTGGCTATCTTTATAAAGCGTACCGTGTACAGTCTTTTCCGTGTCAGTTCGTCAGGGTGTGAGTTTCTTATTCTCTTGCACTTGGAAAAGCCTTTCTCAAGGAAGTGCATGGCGATGTAGGCGGTAAAGAAACTGAACAGGAACCAGCATGGAGGATTACCATAGAAGTGTGACACATTCCATGTGTGGTCCCATGAAAAGCGTTTGTAGAGATTGGTGAATATGTCCGGCCAGATGAACATGAAGGCGAAGTACACTATGTTGCCTATGATACCCCATACTATATAGGGGGTAAGGAGACGTTTTGCCTTGTCCCAGCAGAAGTCCCATGATGCACCGCCGATAGTCTTGTTGAAGTAGCCTGCCTTGAAAAAGAAGAATGACATGAAGAAGAATGTCCATGCCATGATCTTGCCAAACCAGAACTCGCTTCTATAGCCGCACATACTGATGGTGTGAAGCATCAGCATACGCAAGATACATAGTCCGCAAAGGAAGTCAAAAGTGTGATTACGCTGTTTCATGCTGCAAAATTAGAATATTTATTTGGCATTCTCTATGGTTTTGCATATCTTTGCCATTAAAATGGATATTTTGGGCTCTTGTTCACGATTCTTTCAGGATTATTGGAACACTAGTTTTGTCCATCATGATTTAGAAATGGAAGATAAAAACGAGTATAAGATATTAGCTAAGATTGATTACCCTTCGGACCTTCGCAAGCTTAAGGTGGAACAGCTGCCTCAGGTATGCGATGAACTCAGAAAGGATATTATCGAAGAGTTGTCAGTCAATCCAGGACATCTTGCTTCGAGTCTCGGAGTTGTGGAACTTACCGTGGCTCTACATTATGTTTTCGACACGCCATACGACCGTATCGTATGGGATGTTGGACATCAGGCTTATGGTCATAAGATACTTACTGGCAGAAGGGACAGGTTCTGTACAAATCGTAAACTTCATGGATTGAAACCTTTCCCACACCCATCAGAGAGTGAGTACGATACTTTCTGCTGTGGTCATGCCTCCAACTCTATATCTGCAGCCCTTGGAATGGCTGTGGCGGCTAAGGTCAATAACGAGGATAGGAAGGTTGTTGCTGTCATTGGTGACGGTTCAATGAGTGGCGGTCTTGCCTTTGAGGGTATAAATAATGCATCAAGTACACCAAATGATATGCTTATCATTTTGAATGATAACCATATGTCTATTGATAATAGTGTCGGCGGTATGCGTAAGTACCTTCTTCAGTTGACAACCAATGATACTTATAACAATGTTCGTTTTCAGGTTTCTCGTAAACTCTCAGAGTGGGGTATTCTTACTGAGAAGCGTCGTAAGGGACTCATAAGATTCAATAATAGTGTGAAATCTGTCCTTACAAGACAGCAGAACATATTTGAGGGTATGGACATTCGCTATTTCGGACCTACTGATGGCCATGATGTAGTGGAACTTGTTCGTATACTAAAGATAATCAAGGATATGAAGGGTCCTAAGATTCTTCATCTCCATACAAAGAAAGGTAAGGGCTATGCTCCTGCCGAGAAGAATGCTACCGTATGGCATGCACCGGGCAAGTTTGACTTTGAGTCGGGCGAGCGTCTTGATACATCGGCAGATACTCCTCAGCCACCTAAGTTTCAGGATGTGTTTGGACATACACTTCTTGAACTTGCGGAGATTAACAAGAGGATTGTGGGTGTTACTCCTGCGATGCCAACGGGCTGCTCAATGAACATCATGATGAAGGCTATGCCTAACCGTACCTTTGACGTGGGTATTGCTGAAGGACATGCTGTCACCTTCTCTGGAGGTATGGCGAAGGACGGTTTGCTCCCTTTCTGTAACATATACTCTTCTTTCATGCAGAGAGCGTATGACAATATCATTCATGACGTGGCTCTGATGAATCTTGACATGGTTCTGTGTCTTGACCGTGCTGGCATTGTGGGAGAAGATGGACCAACACATCATGGTGTGTTTGACCTTGCTTTCTTGCGTCCTATACCTAATCTTACCATAGCATCACCTCTCAACGAGATGGAGTTGAGAAAGTTGATGTTTACTGCACAGACTCCAGGAAAGGGTCCTTTCGTTATCCGTTATCCTCGTGGTCGTGGTTCTGTGGTGGACTGGCAATGTGGCTTTGAGGAGTTGCCTATAGGTAAGGGTACTAAACTTCGTGACGGAAGGGATATTGCTGTACTTTCTCTTGGCCCTATAGGAACAGAGGTCAGCAAGGCTATCATGATAGCAGAGATGAAGAGTGCAAATGCTCGGTTTGACGCAGGTGACACATCATCAACATCATCTCTTAGTGTTGCTCATTATGATATGCGTTTCCTTAAACCTATAGATGAGGATATTCTTCATGAGGTAGGAAAGAACTTCAGGAGAGTCATTACCGTTGAGGACGGCGTGATAAGTGGAGGACTTGGAAGTGCTGTACTTGAGTTCATGTCGGATAATGGATATAAGGTTGACGTGATTCGTATCGGTGTCCCTGATGTGTTTGTGGAGCATGGTAAGGTGTCTGAACTATACAGGATTGTTGGTCTTGATGCGGAAAGTATTGCGGAAAAAATAATGGAATGTCAAATTTCGAATTTTTAATTTGTGCCTTCGGAACAAAGCGGGACGCATAAATTTGAAATTATAAATTTGAAATAAAAATATATGAAGATAATCATTGCTGGTGCTGGTGCTGTAGGTACACATCTTGCACGTCTGCTTTCCAAGGATAACATGAACGTGATACTTATGGATAGTGACGTGGAAAAGCTTAGTAAGGTAAATAGTGATTTGGATATCATGACTTTACCTAAGTCTCCTTCGTCTATTCAGGGACTGAAGGATGCTGATGTATCGAATGCAGATCTCTTCATTGCTGTTACTCCTCATGAGAGTGAGAACCTTGCATGCTGTATGCTTGCCAAACAGCTTGGAGCGAAGCGCACAGTTGCTCGTGTGGATAATTACGAGTACATGAAACCTGGTAATCAGGAGCTGTTCAAGAAGATGGGCATCGAATCACTTATCTATCCTGAACTTCTTGCTTCCTATGATATTGCAAATGCAGCCAAGTATAGTTGGGTAAGACAGTTGTGGGAGTTTAATGAAGGTGACATGCTCTTGCTTAGTGTCATGATGCACGATGTCAACCCTATCAATGGCAAGGACGTGAGCAATGAGAACAACCAGTTGGTCGGACATACTCTCAAGCAGATAGGTGTGAACTATGGACATAACTTCCATGTTGTAGCCATCAAGCGTAATGGAGAGACTGTCGTTCCTTATGGTGACGAGAAGATTCTACCTCATGACCTTGTGTTCTTCATGACAACTAAAGATGGACTCAATTCTATACGACACCTGTCAGGTAAGGATGATTATCCAAATGTCAACCATACAGTCATTGTGGGCGGTAGCAAACTTGCTGTGAGGGCTGACTGGGCTCTTCCTGAATCGTATACGGTAAAGATCATTGAACCAAGTCCTGAACGATGTATACAACTCGGTTCGCTAACTAAGCAGCGTACCCTGGTCATCAATGGTGAAGGATATGACATGGATCTTCTCAATGATGAGGGATTCAGTAAACTGGAAGCTTTCTTTGCTCTTACCGATAATGATGAACAGAACATTCTTGCCTGTGTTGCTGCCCGTCGAAGGGGAGTACGTAAGACCATCGCACAGGTAGAGAATATCGGATATATAGATATGGCAGAGGACCTTGATGTGGGTACTATCATCAACAAGAAGGTTATTGCTGCCAGCCATATCTATCGAATGCTCCTTCAGGGTGATGTCGATAATGTGAAGATGCTCACGGTTGCCGATGCCGATGTGGCAGAGTTCGTGGTTAAGGCTAACTCTAAGGTTACAAAGAAACCTATCATGGAACTTAGTATACCTTATGGAGTGAATATCGGTGGTATGATTCGTGATGGAAAGAGTATGCTTGTGTCAGGCACTACACGTCTTCAGGCTGGAGACAAGGTTGTTGTGTTCTGCATCGGCAATACTCTTAAGAAACTGGATAAACTGTTCCAGTAAAATTCGAAAATTAATAAGTATTACTTTTTCGTGATAAACTGGCGACTCATAATAAAGATTATAGGAATCTTGCTTCATATTGAAGCAGGACTGATGCTTCTTTGTCAGATTGTCTCGTTTATATATGGAGAGGGAATGTTACCTTTCTGTATACCTATTCTTATTGCCATTGTTCTTGGTGTGCCAGCAATACTGTATGGTCATCAGGCAGGTAAGAGTATGGGACGAAAGGATGGATATATCGTTGTGTCTATTACATGGGTGATATTCACATTTGTGGGAATGTTGCCTTTCCTTATTGATGGTAGCATTCCTGATGTGTCGAGTGCCTTCTTTGAGACAATGTCCGGCTTCACCTCTACTGGTGCTACGGTACTTGATGATATTGACTCAATGCCTCGGTGTCTTCTGTTCTGGCGAAGTCTTACCCAATGGATTGGTGGTATCGGTATCGTATTCTTCACTATTGCTATCCTTCCTGCGTTTGGTGTAGGTGAGGTCAAACTCTTTGCGGCTGAGTCTACAGGACCTCTTCATGATAAGGTCCATCCTCGAATAAGTGTGGCGGCAAAGTGGATAGGTTCTGTATATGTAGTACTTACATTATTATGTATAGTATCGCTTATGTTATGTGGAATGGGAACATTTGATGCTATTAACTATTCCATGTGTACTACTGCAACTGGAGGATATGGTACTCATTCTGCATTATTGCATGAGGTGTTCAACTCTCCAATGATAGAATATGTACTGACATTTTTCATGTTTATTTCAGGAGTGAACTATACACTTATATATTATACTATCCTGAAAGGAAGAATAAAGCAGTTCTTGCGTGATGCAGAGGTACGCTGTTTCTATCTGATCGTGCTTGGTGCAACACTTGTATGTACCTTGTTTCTTACATTAGAGGGAGAACAGCATGATGTGGAACTGGCATTTCGTGAATCTATCTTTACTGTTATCTCTTTACAGACAACTACAGGTCTTGCAACATGTGACTATACGCTTTGGCCTGTTCAACTTATGCCTGTCTTGCTCTTTGTAATGTTCTGCGGAGCATGTTCTGGAAGTACGAGTGGAGGATTCAAGTGTGTACGTATCAGTATCATCTATAGGGTTCTGAAGAACGAGTTCACGCGTATTCTTCATCCTCGTGCTGTTGTGCCTGTTCGACTGAATGGTAGTGTTATGCCTCACTCTGTTGTACAGACACTTATCGGATTCATCACTCTGTTTGTACTTGCCTTGTTCGGCGGTGCATTTGTCTTGGCATTGTTTGGTGTTAGTCCAAATGATGTGCATCCTGACTTTGACTATTATGAGGCATTTGGACTTGCGATGTCAAGTATCAGTAATGTAGGTCCTGGTATGGGTTACTATGGTCCGGCACACTCCTGGATGATTCTTAATCCTTTTGCAAAGTGGGTATGCTCTTTCCTTATGCTTATTGGTCGTCTTGAGATTTTCCCAATAATCATATTGTTTACTCGCAGTTTCTGGAAGAAGAACTAGTAATGGTAAGATAGCCTGAGTTCGACGAAAACATATCGCACATGGCGCGGACGAAAAAACAATTTTTTTCGTCCGCGCCATGTGCGGTTAAATACATCAGGTTCGCGTTAATTATGGAAAATAACTTACTTACCTGATGATTTTTGTAACGGATCCGTCCTCAAGCCTGATGATATTCACGCCTTTCTGTAATGAGTTGAAGCGAGTGCCGTTAATGCTGAATATCTTTGTTTTATTGTTGCCTGTTCCGGTCTCAGATATACTTGTTATCTCGTCTATGCGAACAGGAGCCTGATACATTGTATCTCCACAATACAGAATCTGGAAGTTATCGAAACATGTCCAGCTTGATGTTGATTTGGTTGTTGTAGTTTTGCCAATGGCAATGCGGAGTGTACCATCTGTTACGTTCACATCAAGACTATTGTTGTAGTAACCAGCATTGAAGAAGCCGGAAGCATCATCCATGCTGTCAGGAATGTAGTATCCATTATTGTCCTTGTTGCCAGCACCAATCCTTGTTGTGCAGTTTGCTGAGTACATGCTTGCAATCATTGTGCTTGTCTCGTTTGCACCTGTTCCAGCATAAAGAAGGGCATGTATTGTACCAGGGTTGTTCTGGTTCATGTTGCCGTCACGATAGAAAGCCTGACAAGTCACCCTGTAGTGACCGTTCGGGATATTCTCTATTGTTTGGCTGAGTTCCCATGTTGTAGCGTATGTAGTCAAACCACTGTATGAACTGACATACACTTCTGCACAAGGGTTACCGTTAAAGTCCTCGACAAGACCTCCGCAAAGATTGTATGTCATCTTTGTCGCACTTGAACTGATGTTGTTGTTCCATGCATTCTTGCCTTCAATATCGTTACGGTCAAAGTTTGCTCCCTTGAGAAGGTGTGTCACGTTCATAGGTGTGTCCTCTGTTGCACTTGACATCATGTCGAGGAGGTCATTGGCAGTAAGCAACTCCCACTTCTGGTAACTGTCATTGGCGTTATAGTTGGCACAAGTGACATAGCGAGTATTTGCTCCGTAAGGGAATGTAGTTGCATCATTACCTGTAAGAGCCATCTTTGTTCCGTTGTTTGAGTAGGTAAGCATATAGTAGTTTCCACTCTTCTCAATAGTCCACTTGGCATCTGTTGATGCATCCATATAAGGGTCGCCTTGTGAGAGGAATCCGATGTTTGACTGAACAACATACTTGCCGTTTACAGGTGTGATGGTCATTGGCGAACCATAGTTACCCTGTACGGCATGAGTGCCCCACCAGCCACCTTGTTTGAGGTAAGCACCTGTAGCAGCATTACGAAGATAATATACACCTGCAATCTCGTTGCTTGCAGGAGGATTAGGAGTGCTTGTCTCAGTATTATCCGTGTAACTGAACTCAATCACGCAAGGCCAGTGGTCAGCAAGAGGCTCACCCTGTTCATTTATGAAACTGAGATCCTGAAGATACGTCTCTGCCTGAATCTTTATCTTGCTGTCCTTGTTGTTGATGTAGAAGATCTTGTCAACAACCTCACCCTTCCTGTAACCTTCCTCATGAGCCATGATAGAGTTGCTGCCACAGGCTGGATATATTCCCCCACGGGCATGTTCAACCCATGCATCCTTGATAGTGAAACGGCTGTCTGCGTTTATTCTGTCAATAAGAAGAGCTTTAACACGGTCACGGGTGTAGCGACAGTTAGTGTCGCCTATTATAAGGATTGGATTACCATTGTTTGAGGCAATGATAGCATCGGCAAGCTGTGTCATCTGTGATTCGCGGGCAAGGTTGTCCCCCTCGCTATCCTCCGCATCCATGTGGAGTGTATATACATCAATGCTTGTGCCGTCAGCAAGAGTTACAGTATAGAAACGGTACCCCTTGTCTATAAGTCCGTCAGCACCATCATTTGTATATCCATAGTGAGTGTTCCAACGAACCCACTTCTCATCTTTTGCTGATACCTTGTTCCTGTTCCAGAAGAAGTTGAGACCGTCAATGTCGAAAACAGGTGATCTCTGGGAAAGGATACGGGTATAGGCAGTTATGGTTGCCTCTATCTTACCTCTATGGGTACCTTGACTATATACGTCCTTAATCTCATTTATGATCTGGTCGTTGTAGTTGAAGTCCTCGCTGACACCGATGAAGTCATATCCCATATTAACCAGTTTCTTGCCTATGGCAGTTGCACCGGCATCCTCCTTCGCATCAGGGTTGAGCTCGAAGTTGTAAACACCCATGATCTTGATGTTACGTGGCATACCGTCTACATTCATTGAAGCAGCCGTGAATCGCTTCTTTGCCTTGTACTCGGCGTACTCCTGTTCTGTGATGAAGAGCCACTCAGACTTGCTCTTGTTAAATCCGTCAGATAGTTTGGCTGTCTCGCATGCAGTACCAGTACCATACATAAGAGCTATGGTTGAACCACCAGAGGAGTAGGTTATATAGTACCCTCTGTCGTCAGCGCCAGTTATATTGAATGACTGTGGTGTACGAGTAGTGAAGTTGTCATCACTATCACCATAGTTGCTGTTGACATAAGGAAGACCATTGTCAATGACTATATAGTTGTTCACTCCAGCCTTATATCCTTTGTCTGAAAGACTGTAGTGAGTGTTGATTGTCCATTTGCTTCCGCTGCTGTTGATAGTACAGAGTATAGGATTATTGTTGTCAAGGCTTACTTGTGTACCCCAGCTGTTGCCAAATGAAAGGAACTTTTCCTGGTATAGGTTGTAGAGGTAGTAGTTCTGACCTGATGTAGGAGTGGAACCTGTCCATGCCATGATTGTTTGAAGACAAGTCATACATGATAGTATGGTAAGGGCAGTCATTCTTTTTTTGTCGAAAAAGTGTAATGTAGATTTCATTTCTGGTTGAGTTATAAGGTTATGTTTTGAATATAGGTGGGTTCTATAAATTAATAACTGCTACGAGATAGCCTCTAAACTTTCTCATGCTAATTAATAGAACCTACCTATAGATTACTCAGCCTAAGCTTTTGCCAAACCTGTCGAGTTTAGTTTTTGTCTAAGCCGATAGTTCAGCAAAGATATACTTTTTTGGTTTATTAAACATAAAATTATGCAAGAAATATGTAGGTAATCCAATTTATTTTATCAATACTAAATTTCCCTTTAGCCTGTAGACACACATATCCTCTTTTTTGTTGCTAAAATGAGAGTGTGTAATTGCTGATATAACACTGTTACGTCCATCAAAAAGTACTACTTTTGCGACATGAACAGAAACATCGTTTGGGGCATAAACATTTTATAAACATATAAAAAAAAACACAACTATGATTAAACTTTACACAACGATGCTACTCTTCTGCATCCTTAGTATCTCACCGGTCTTTGGTCAGCACACTCCCAATCCCGTTGAACCAGGCAGCAAGGGTATGTTACCAACAGTAGTTCCACCAGCACAAGGAGATAGCACAATCCTTCCTATCCTCCACATGCAGCGTATCTACACTTACATCTTCCGTCTGAACGGTAACAACTATGAACCTACCATTGACTGCTACTTCACAGAAGCAAAGAATCTTGGTGGAGAATACTATGAGTTGGAGTTCCTTAAGGACAACAAATGGGTAAACAAATATTATGACTACGATGATGTGATCAAGCTGAACAGCTACAACTTCAGCGTTCGTATGCACTCCGACGTAACTGCCTACCGTCTCAAACTGATAGGTGGTCCTAAAGATGGCAGATATTCTAATGTTGTTGAGGCACGCTGCCCTTCTATCATGACATCAGGAAGTATGGGTTACTCTGATCCTTCAAACAACAACCGCATAGGTTTTGAAGAAGACGCTCCATATATCAGAGATGTCAAGGTAAACGATGTTGCAGTATCAAACTTTGAGCAGTACATTCGCTACAACTGGTACCGACGCAATCCTAACACCTATGAGCTAACTCCTATCGAGGGAGCACATAGCAAGACATACACATTCACAATTGAAGATGTAGGTTATGATGTTGTGGGTGAGATCTGTGGAGACCGAGAGCACATCGACTTTTCTATGCGCAAGGAAGTAAAGAACATATGCATTCCATTGTTCTGTTCTACAGAATATGCACGTCAGGATGGTGTTATCCTCAATACTGACTACATCCTTCCAGACCCAAGCATCCTCACACTCGGCAACTATGACTATAGCGACGGAACACAGCGCTGGTATGAATATGAGATCAAGAGCATCACAGAAAGAAAGCCTGGTCAATATGTTATCAAGGCAGACACAGAGGACTTCTATTTCATCATGTCCAAGGGTGTCGTAACTCCATACTACGGATTCTCTATGCAGTTTGGCGATGAGGTAGAGATGATGCTACGCGAGGCTATGGTACAGCTTGACAAGGACTATGGTAATATCGTCGTTAAGCGTAATGATTCACTTGCTGTAGCAACTATTGACCTGATGCACCTTAACATAGATGGAGAGATTGTAGTGGACACTACATTCGTTTCCGGAGCAAAGGAACATGTTGTCAATGTTACTCCAGGCAAATACTTCATCCGTGCCCACGCTACAGACAACACAGCAGCAACATACTATCCATCTGCTACACGTTGGGACGATGCAGAAGAAATCACTTTGCCATGCCGCAACGAGAGTACAAACTGGTATGACAAGCTATATGAACTCCAGCTCAAGGACAAGCCAGCACCAATGACTGGTGAAGGTGTTATAGAAGGCAAGCTCACTAAGGAGCAGGTAGCAAATGCTTCTTCTCGCCGTGCTATTGCCAAGGCATCAGAAAGCGACATGGATATCAACGTACTGCTCTACGACAACAAGGGCAATCTTGCAGCAACCACAACAGTTAGTGCAGATGGCAGCTATCGCTTTGAGAAGGTTCCTTTCGGCACTTATTCAGTAGTAGCAGATGTTGCAGGCTATAGTGTAGATTCACCAACAAGCGTCACACTCTCAGCATCACATCCAACAGTCACTAACGTAGACTACTCTATGACTACAGATGGCAAGATTGTGGCTACAAGTGTTAATGGTATCACTTACATCACTACAGTAGCAGACGATATTCCTACATACGATCTGACTGGTCGTCGCATCAATGCTAATGCAAAGGGAATATACATCCGTGGTGGAAAGAAGGTCATTGTTAAATGATAGACCCGGATGAAAGGTTAACAACAAAGGTGTGGCAAGAAAACTTGCCACACCTTTCTTTTATTGTACACTTAACGCGAACTAACGTTAAAAGCTGAGAAAAGTTCGTGTCATTCGTTATATTCGTGTTCGTAAAAGAAAATTTGTGTTCTTAATGAAATAGAAAATGTTTTGAATGTTTCCTTTATTCTTTCGAACACGAATGGCACGAATAGCACGAATGTAATTGAATTCGGAAAATTCGTGGTCTTTATTATTTCGAACACGAATGACACGAATAGCACGAATGTGATTGAATTCGGGAAATTCGGAAAATTCGTGGTCCTTATTCTTTCGAACACGAATGGCACGAATAGCGCGAATGTAATTGAATTCGGGAAATTCGGAAAATTCGTGGTCTTTATTATTTCGAACACGAATGACACGAATAGCACGAATGTGATTGAATTCGGAAAATTCGTGGTCGTAAAAATAATTCATAGCATTACCTACGGTGAGAAGAGTTCGTGCTCTAAAAATTTTTATGATAATTCGTGGTCAATTGGTGATAATTCGTGTAAAAAAAAATCAGCTTGCTGATAAAGATTACCTACGGTGAGAAAAGTTCGTGTCATTCGTTATATTCGTGTTCGTAAAAGAAAATTTGTGTTCTTATGAAATAGAAAATGTTTTGAATGTTTCCTTTATTATTTCGAACACGAATGGCACGAATAGCACGAATGTAATTGAATTCGGGAAATTCGGAAAATTCGTGGTCTTTATTATTTCGAACACGAATGACACGAATAGCACGAATGTGATTGAATTCGGGAAATTCGGAAAATTCGTGGTCCTTATTCTTTCGAACACGAATGGCACGAATAGCACGAATGTGATTGAATTCGGGAAATTCATGGTCATAAAAATAATTCATAGCATTACCTACGGTGAGAAAAGTTCGTGTCATTCGTTATATTCGTGTTCGTAAAAGAAAATTTGTGTTCTTAATGAAATAGAAAATGTTTTTAATGTATCTTATTCGTGTCTCATTTTCAAAACGTAAAATCTTGCAGATGCAAGTAAAACTGCCAATGTAAAAAAAATAAAATACGAAAAAAAACAAATGGAGAATACAAGTAAGGTTGTGTGTCATTTTACATCAAAGATGCTTGATTATCTTTTTGGGTGACAGATTTTTAACTGAGTTGTAGCAGAAAACTGTTTTCTTTGGTTTAACCTGAGTTCGACGAAAACATATCGCGCATGGCGCGATTAAATTCATCGAGTTCGCGTCAGTTTGAATTACATACTGCTTCAGGTAAAAACCAAGCACGAAAAACAGAGTTTCTTGGTAATTAACATTCACTAATTACTCGAGGATTACTCGAGGAGCGCTCGAGGAGTCCCTGCAAATCGTTTGCGCTCCTCGAGTAATTCTCGAGTAATCCTCGAGTAATCCTCTTTTTTTGAACACGAATAGCACGAATAATACGAATGTTATGAATTGTCATAGACAATATCAGAATGGTATTCTTCCTCTAATATCGAAATTGTGAGTAATAAATATCTGAAATTATTTGCTTCTGTCAAAATAACATCCTATCTTTGCGAAAAATAAGTAGAAAAATGGTGCCTCCTTATGTAGCATCGCCCCTAATGAAAACTATAGTAAACTTTTGTTATGATTAAAAATCAATTAGTTGTTGCTCGAAATAGCAATATTAAGGTGACTGGAATGTTTGGTCACTTGTCTCTTTTTTTTACTTACTTTGTAACTATAACTCTCAACATATCGAAATATAATCCGTGATATAGTATTCTCATGAAGGTTATGTCACGGATTCTTGTGCATTTTATCCCCTTGCATTTTCCATAGCCTCATGATATTGTTAAACCAAATTATAAACTCAATGAAAAAGATTCTTTTTTCGTTGATGATGCTCTGTGGAGTATCATCGTTGTGTCATGCTCAGAAAAAGATAAAGTTTGAGTATGACGCTGCAGGAAATCTCGTAAAGAGGTATGTCCCTATTAAGTATGAGACTTCGTCTTTTGCAGACAAGTATGAATTGAAAGTAGGACCAAGTCCAACCACAGGTCCACTTAATATTAAAGTTTTGGAAGGACGAGCAAATCGATTAGCAACTTGCAGTAAAATGCAGGTAATGGTTTATCCTGCAACTGGTAGCGGTAATATACCAGTGTCTGTTACAACAGATCAATGTGAAGTTAATGTTGACATTTCAAATCCTTACAGTTGTCCAAAGGGAATATATGTGGTGGTTGTTTTGTTGTTTGAGGAAGGCAAGCAAGCACCGGTACAAGGAACACTTAAAATAGAAAAGAAATAATGAAACATAAAATACTATTCTTTATAAGTTTTATTCTATCATCTGTATTTTGTATGGCAGATGATGATTTTGGGTACACAAAGAAGCCGGATGTCTCATCTTTCAATAGCCAGTATCCAGTGGAGTCTTTTGGCGGGACATTTGATGTCAGTCAGTTAGGTGCTGCAACATACTCTGTACCTATAGATGTGCCTGTTGGAGTAGGCGGGATGCAGCCTAAGTTGTCGATTACATACAGTAGCCAGTCCTCTTTTGGTTTGGCAGGATTAGGTTTTAACTTGTCGGGGCTTTCATCCATCACAAGAGGCCCTAAGACAGTATGGCAGGATGGCGTGTCCTCTGGCATGTCTCTTGACTCTGACTGTGCCTTTTATCTTGATGGAGAGCGTCTTGTTTCTGAGGGTAGTGGCAAGTATAGCCTTGTTTCGAAGCGTAATGTAACTGCATCTTACATAAGCGTAAGGACAGAGGTGTCTAAAGAGGAATCTTCTGAAACTGTTACGATCGTTGATCCTTCTGGGCGTCGAACTGTGTATTATGCATATATGCCATGTTGGAAAGTCGTGTCAGAAGATGATGTGACTTCTACATATGAATGTAAACTGTACTCTGTTGTCGATGGAAAGGTGAATGCATATTCATGGGTGTTGACAAGTGTTGAGGACAGGTTTGGAAATAAAATAATTGTAGATTATCTTGTTGATAAGCAGAATTGGTATGCCTACCCGAAGACAATTAGCTATGGCAACAGTTATTGTAGGAATACTGTGAACTTCATTTATGATAATTTGGGCGAAGAACAACACCGCTTTGCTGTCGGTGACAAGATAGGTTGTCTGAATCGCAGAATCAGTTCCATTGTTTGTAAGACAGGTAATTCAAACTATTGCAGTTACAGCTTCTCATACAAGAAAGGCGATTATAGCGATGTTGGTACAAGTGTGTCGATGTTAATCTCATTAAGTAAGAAAAACACTAAAGGCGAAAGTTCGAAACCAATTGCGTTTACATGGGGCAATGAACCTTATGCTTTCTCCTTGAATTCGGAACTGATCCAGAAAGAGAATCTGGACTTGTATAAGTTTGACAAGTTTGTGAGTTTGATTGGAAACAGAAAATTTCTTTCTGCAGACATTAACGGTGATGGTTTCTCCGATATTATTGAAATTGATGCGGTGTCAAAGAAAGAGAACAATAGTGCCATGTACTATACTTATCTGATAGTATATGCTTCTAAGAAAAATAATGATGGTAGTATAAGCTATAGTAGGAGATATGAGCCTTTCGTGATGGAACCTACTTACGACATTGAGCAAAAGTCAGCGGGATATTATGAAAAAATGCTTAAATCTTATTCTATAAGTATTGCGGATTTCAACAATGACGGTATTCAAGACTTATTTATTCCGTATTATGGAGCAAACAAATATGGTTCCTATATAAATGGCTATTTCCTCTATGGTGCTAAGGAAATGAGCGAAATGACCTGTTTGATTAGTGATTATATTGATTTGCAGCACGCTGCCGAGTTTAAGGGAACTAATCTTGGCGATATGGCAATGAATTTGTTCTTGCCAACTCCGCAGAAGTATGATTTGGCACAGTCTCCTTTGTATGCAGCGTTCGATATAGACAATGATGGTATAGGTAACTATCTTATACTTGAGTCTGAAAAAACAGAAGATTATGGTTATAAGTGCTATATTGGGACCCCAAATGATCATGGAACATTTGATAAGTATGTTTGTTTCTTGAAAATAAAAAATGCTCCTAAGAGTTTGTTTGCAAGCGACTATAATAAGGACGGAATGATTGATATCATGGTTGTGTATGATGGAGGTTATAGCATCTTTTATAATAAAGGAAAGGACCATGTTTTCTTTTCTCAAAGCGCTTCGGTAGAAGGCAATAGTATTATTAATCATGATTATATCCGTGAAGGAGACTTTGACGGTGACGGTCTTGCCGATTATTTCTATATTGATGGCAAAACTTGGTATGTTGCCTATGGAAATGGTGGCGGAAAATTTGAAAGTCATATGGTTTATAATCATACAGATGGACTTGGCGCTGTATATGATCAAAGTGTGACAGAGCGTGATAATGGCAAGTTTGCTGTTTTGGTATATGATGCTGATTGTGACGGTAAATCTGATATATTTGTTTCAAAAGCTCAATATAAAGAACATAGCAGTTGGATATCTGGCAGTTGGGGAGACCATCCAACCACACACACTTTCCTTTTCCGTTCAAATGGAAATCGAGGAGAGAATGGATTCAAGCATGATTACCATTTAAGAAAAGGAGAATTCGGTGAAGACTATGCTTCCTATTGGGTTGTTGGTGACTTTAATGGAAGTGGTCGAAATAGCCTTATGCATTATAGCGATACTGAAAATGTATGGTTTAGTGAAATCTCAATGTCTCCAAACTCATTCGTATTACATAGCTTTGTTGCAGACACTGATGTTCGAAAAATTAAGCGTATCTCCGATGCAATGGATAATACCATAGAAGTCAAATACGGTCATTTGACGGATAGGTCTGTGTATGAAAAGGGTGAGCAGGTGGAGTTTCCTATAATGGAGATGGTGATACCTATGGAGGTCGTATCTTCCGTGAAAAAGTCAAACGGTAAGTTGTCTGCCAATAATATTGAATACCACTACAAAGGTTTGAAATACCACTCTCAGGGACGCGGAATACTTGGATTTGAAGAAATGTGCTCTGAGAACAAGGAATTGAGGACAAAGACCGTCAGCCGTACGGATTCTTATGATTCGCGCTTCTTTACACCAGCAAAGGTGGCGGAAGAGACATTTGCCTGGTCTTCAAAAGACGGGAAATATAAAATGTATAATTCTAATTGTGTTGAGTATGCTACAGATGCGGTTGGAGATAGAGGGAACTATTTCCATCATCCAGTTCATAAAACACTAACTGATTTGTACGGCAACAAGTCACAAGTAGAATATGTTTATGATGTAGAGAACTATGTGTTACTAAGCGAAAAGGCATATTCTGAGGATGAAGATAAGGCCTCAATGTATAAGCTTATGCTTTATGATTATCCTGCAGAAAAGAATTATAGTGGGGCTCTGAAGCCAGATGTTGTTTGGACGGCGCAGAAGCACTCGGATAGTAATATGGAATGCTTTGTGAGAACGAAATTTGAATATGATCCAAACGGTCTGCTTGTAAAGCAAATAGAAAACTATGGAACCGATAAGGCCCTTACTACGGTGATGGAATATGACAATGTGGGAAATGTCATAGTAACAACTGTTTCTGGTCCTGATATAAAGGCAAAGACTGTATATACTGTTTATGACAACTCAAATAGGTTTGTAGAGTTGACATATACTGATTATGCTGAAACTCCGAATACTGCTCAGTTGTACAAGTATGATATGTGGGGACATTGTACATATATGGCGAAATTCGACGATATTGCAATTGATAACTTTGAGTATGATGAGTATGATGATGAGGAAGATATTGATGGTGCTTATGAAACAGCGCGATATGAATACGACGGTTGGGGCAATCTTGTGAGATCAATAGACACATTCGGCAATGTGAAAACTGTATCGGAAGGTTGGGGCGAATCGCAGGACAAGAAGTACTATATCTTAACTCAGGGTACTCATACTCCATGGGTAAAGACTTGGTATGATTCTATGGGTAGAGAGGTGGAAACCGAATCTGTAGGTGCAAAAGATATTTCCATAAAGACAGCCACTAATTATGATAATAATGGAAATGTAGTTTTGAGGGAGTCAACGGTTGGCGAAAGAAAGACTTCTGAAACAATTATGTATGATGATTATAACAGAGTTGTGAGAACCGAATCCTCTTCAGGAGAAGTTACAACAACAAGTTATGACAATCGTAAGATAACAGTAAGTAACGGCAAAAAGACTATCGTAAAAGAGTTTGATTCGTGGGGTAATCCTATGGTTGTAGATGATGGTGAATGCGAGATTACTTATAAATACCATTCTAATGGTAATCCTTCGGAAGTCAAGTCTGATGGCGATGTTACTAAATTCGAGTACGATGAAATTGGTAACAAGATTAGCATGAAAACCTCAGATAGAGGAACGATTACATACAAGTATAATTCATTGGGTGAATGTGTCTATACAAAGGACGGAAGTGTTGTTCATCAAAATAACAAGTATGATGAGCAGGGCAGGGTTATAGAGGAAAAGTCAGGTTCCTACACAATAAAATATGTTTATGGTGGAACTGGCATGTACCCAAATAAGTTGACATCTAAAACTCTATATGATGCGTCAGGAAAACTTCAGTCTGTATCTACATATGGATATGATGAGTATGGAAGGGTTAGTCGTGAAGATAGGATGGGCAGTAGCAAGAATGGATTCCGTACAGAATATGAATACAACGAAAATGGAGAGGTTGGAAAAGTTTCATACTGGATATCTAAGGAGGATGTAACGGTATCCGTTAATTATCTCTATGATTGCTACGGAAATAAAACGGAAATAACATGTGGTGGTAATACTGTGTGGAAGTTGAAGAAGAATTCTGGAAAAGAAATCTGTTTGGAACTTGGAGGAAACGGGTTGGAAAGCAAATCTCTGTTTGATGATGCTGGAAGACTCAGCAGTCGTAGTGTTTTATGGAGAGGCGGAGCTGTGAATTCGCTGACATATTCATACGATTCAAGCACTGGCAACATGAAAAGTCGTACAGGTATGCTAAACAAGACAGAGACGTTTGACTATGATTCAAGTGACCGTTTGACTCTTTATCGTTCACTTGATGGACGTCCTCAGACTGTCGATTATTTTGGAAATGGAAATATCTGTGAGAAAACGGATTTGGGTACTTATAGATATGAATACAGTTCTAAACCTCATTGCTTGACACAACTTGACAATGAGGAAGGCGCATGCTCTTTGGATACACGAGAAATCAGCTATTATGATAATTGGAGAACAGTTAAGCAAATTAGCGATAAGGAAAGCGGATATGTTATGCGTTTTGAGTATGATGAGGATGGCAACCGCAATTGGTCAAAGCTTACTAAGAATGGTACACTTGTTCGTGAAATAGAGTATTCTGGTAATATTGAGCATGTAAAGACAAATAAGGAAGATGAATATTTTGTTTATCTTGGCAATAATTTGTTGTATCATTATAATTGCCATATCAGTGAATGTTTGTATCTTTGTACTGACCATCTTGGAAGTGTCATAAAGATTATGGACGATTATGCTGGTGTGCAATTTAGTGCAAAGTATGATGCGTGGGGAAATCAGGAGGTCGAGAAAAACGATCTAGGTTTTATTCGTGGCTATGTTGGTCAGGAAGAGCTTCCTGAGTTTGAACTGATTAACATGAATGCTCGTCTATACGACCCTATGCTTGGGCGTTTTCTCAGTCCGGACAATTTTGTCCAAATGCCTGAAAATAGCCAAAATTTCAATCGCTATGCGTACTGCGTAAATAATCCGTTGAAATACTCAGACCCAAGCGGTAATTTCATACAATTGCCGTTGGTGGCTATTGCGGCTTGGCAAGCTGGTATGATGTCATGGGCCAATGGTGACAGCTTTGTAGATGGGGCTTGGAAAGGTGCGGCAATATCTGTTGTCTCTCAGGGCCTGTCGTCTGGTGTTGGTGGAATCTTTGGCCATACTACAGGTTCATTGTTGAACGAATCTTTCAGGGCTGGTGCTCATGGGTTGACACAGGGAGCTTTGAGTGCTATTGAAGGTGGCGACTTTTGGACAGGCTTTGAGGCCGGAGTAATATCGTCAATAGCAGGTTCTGCAGTAAGTGCTACATATAATGACCCAAGTGCAATAATAGCTGTTACTACCGTTACAGGAGGACTTGCTACCCTTATATCTGACAATAGCGGAAATTCCTTTTTCCAAGGTGCAATGATTGGATTTTCTATAGGAACTTTGAATCATTGCGGGGATGATGATGAAGACTTAATAAAAAAAATTATTCAATCCCCAACATCTCGAGATGTTAATAGGTCTCATGTTTCAAAAGATAAGGTGCTTAGGAATAAACTCATTGCTGCGATTGAGAAAGATGGTGTTTTATCCTTTTCAGAAGCCATCTTTTGGTATCAGTACGGAGATGGATCGCAAATTCATGTTGATGCTTCTAAGTTAAAATTAAAAAATCTTAAGACATCAAATTATAAAGAAGGGGTGAAGGGTGTCTATAATTGTTTTTCTAAAGGAAATGATATGGATGAGGCACTTGTGTATGGTAAGATAGGAGTAATAAAGGTTTCTAACAATTCATTTAAAATTATGGATGATACTTATGATTTCAATATAGAATATGATAATTTGTTTACTTTCCGAAATTTTGCCACGATTGGTGCTGATATAATTCATGGCCAAGGAACTCCATTTAAAATTGAATTTAAGGGTTTATGGAAAAAATAGTAAGTACAGTAATCGTTACTTTAGGAATGATAATTGTTTTAGTTTCTGTGATCTGTTGTAAGGATGTACCAAATGACGCAGATTATTATTTCTTTAATGGAAGTTTGGGTAAAGTTATAGAGGGCTCTATAAGGGACGATGGCTGTTTTAGTATGGAAACTATAGTGTATAGAGATGTTAGGAGGTACGAAGTACATGATAACTATATCTTAGCATATCAAGAACCCGATATTGTTGAATGTGACTATCGACACATTTCGTATTCAAGCGATGATGATAGTGTTTATTGGACGCATTACGATGATAGTGTAAACAAACTTCTTGACAAAGTAAGTGAACTGCATGATTGCTACTGGATAATTCAAAAGAGTTCTCAAAAGGTCTATGGACCATTAAATGAGAAAGAATATCGTAACTTATGTGTAAAACTTGATGTGAAGAAAAAAAATGAAAAGTATAAGCATATCAAAGTGTATAATGTTGGGCGGTAATTTTCTGATAAAACAATTGCTGCGAAATACGATTTACGGTGTATGCTTTCATACATCAAGTTTGACGATGTCAACACTACATGGTGTGTATGAATAGCTTGCGGCATTCGCATGAAGGACTTCTATACAGCTGTAGTTCTTCTCGTTTTGTACGAGGTTTGAGGAGGGCGTGTCAAAGTGACACACCCTTCTTTATTGGTACGCTCGGCATGAGCATTGTCTAACGGGTGTAAGTCCCGAGTGAGCCCTAATAGCGGGAATCACATAGCCTAAGGCAAGGGTGTCTATCGCGAGGTGGAATCTGAAGGAAGCCGGCGGCAAACATCTGGCCTGACGGACAGAAACTTCATACAAGGCATTAAACCGTGGGTAAAGTTGCTAAACAAACCAAAGCCCGATAGCTATTCGGAACGGTCGGTGTAAATGAAGCGAGTAGGGGATCACGGGGACGGTTCTGGTGATCCCCTATTTCTTGACAATCATTAAGATGGTTCATTGGTGCCGACCACAGTGACGGCTTCTGAAGGTGCCCTTCAGGGGACATTCAGAACCGTCACTTGGGGTCGAATTGACATTCGTGGCAACCGCCTAAGTTCTATAACAGATAACGGCAGAACAAATTACAAGGAAGGTTCTTTTGACTATAAGGGAAGTAAGACCATTGGAAAGTATTCGTTCCCATAATAGTATAGTTGTTGCTGAGTTCTGACTTAGAAGTCAAAGAAATCAACAATAATCATTTGCAAGATAACAAGAAATGCTTTATCTTTGTGAAAGTAAAAGCCCTGCTTAAGTACACATCTGTGACTTCGTAAGGCAAATTCAATAAATTAAATGTTAAGGAATAGGGGACTGCCAGAACCTCCAATCCCCTAGGCAGAGCCATTGGAAATAATCAGGCAGGAACAGGTATGAAGACTATGACATTAAGGGTACTTAATGTATTTAGGAATAATGGACTATACCAGGTAAAAGCAGAAAAAGGATGTTATAAACTTGTTAGAGAAAAATTAAGTTCTGCAAGATACCAACAACTAAGAGAAATTTTTTCACAATTAAATAATAACGGAAGATATGAAAAAGAACAAAAGAAGATTGACAGAGAAAATTATAACCAAGCAATGTCAAATGCTGTTCAAAATTCAGCACATTAGAACTAATTCAATCATCACCGTTATATTATTGTGTGGACTTCTGGTCAACTTTACTTCTTGCAATAATAGAGATATTGATTGCCTAATTAGAGAATCCTATGAGTCAAATGACACAATCATCAGGCTTTCCGACTTATATCAAGAGGACTGGGACACCGTGTATTTCTTTGGAGCTTGTTCCATGGAAGATATTGATAAGAGGCTGGGTCGATCATATAATATATGGGAAGACATAGGTGACAAAATGCTTATAACAAATCAAAGCGGAAATATAGTATATTATAAAGAATGGGACATGGTTGTCGAAGGACAATTTGAGGGTGCAGCGTTTATACTAAACAATGACTCTTTAATAAATGCTATACCTAGAGAGAAAGCAATATTTCGTATTAGAAAGAGAAATGATAAGTCTTTTTGGGTGATTCTTCTGGACAAATAGTCTAATCCCATATCCCCCTAAATTATAGACGTCTGTAGAACACTAGTGGTTTGTAAAGCCTAAAAGGTCACTGTAGGATATAGATGTTTAAGCTTGATTCTGGCATCATCCGCGCGGAGGATCACGGGGTTCTGACGGTCCCCTAATTCTTGTCAATTGTTTGATAATTGCGATTGGGGATGGTTATACACGAGTGTTTCCATGGGCGTATAGTTATATACCGGCTTGGTGCTGAGTGCAATTTCAAAAATCTGTCATAACCACTTGCAATATGGCATAAAATGTATTATCTTTGTGAAAGATAAATTCTTTTTAAAGTACACATCATTGACTTTGTAAAGATTGCTCAATGAATTAAATGTAAAGGAATAGGGGACCGTCAGAACCGTCCCGCAGATCCCCAGTTTTTTCCAAAAACTTGTTAGTGACTTTAGGTTGTCTAAATAACTTGTAAATCCAGTGGCAAAATAAAGCCATTTTAGGACGAATTTTGCTGTTTCGTTAGGCGGTTTTAAAAGAAAAGTTATATATTTGTCCTCGATTTTTTTGTTTAACACTCTTTCGTTTGTCATACAAAAACGGGGCTAATCCCCATAATGTATGTGTAATTTAGTCGATCCGTATAACTCGGTATTCGTGTGACTTGGTCACACGAATACCACTTTTGTTCAAGATAAGTGAAAGGTGTGATATGGTAATAGTCCTAGGTAATGTATAGTTGCTCAGGATATAGTAGCGTACAAAAAATAACTTATAAAATTTCGTAGCGTGACACTTGTTAACATTTTTGCTTTAGATTTTGGATGTGTTTTTGTCCGTTTTTGAGGGAGTTATGCGGGCATAATGACCGATAAAACGGGCAAAAACAACCCAAAAGATAAAGTAAAACTGTTATAAGTTATTCTTTACACGTTACATAAATAAGTTTAACAATTTTAACTAACTAATTATTATGAGGCGTAATTTGTTTGTTTTTATATGTGTTTTTGCAACGATAACGGTCGGTTGTGGTAGAAATTATTATGGATATGATAATCATGATAGACTTTTTTCGTCAGATTATAAAGACCTTTTGAGAAAACATAAAATACTATTTTATAATAATCCAATATATAATGAGACATTGGAAGAAGAAATGTGTCTTTTTAACAGAAATTTCTGTAGATATCCTAAGGATGGTAATGACTTTTGGCATAGCTACTATGAGCATGACAGTTTGAATAATTTCAGAGGCTTTTTTAGTTATGTGAAAAGTGGTGCGATTCCAAAATCATTTGATGATTACATTGAGGAGATAGAGAGTCAGGTTAAATATAATGCCGATGTGTATGGTTTTAGTGGTCGCTCTATGCTTTTTGATAGAGATTATATAACATTTTACGAATATGATTCTGTAATAATTTTTACTAATTCGAGATGCAAGGAGACAGTTTATTCTGTTAAACCAGAATACTTGTATGACAAAATTTCAATAGGAGAATTGAACTGGGTCGATTTGATCGGAAGAGGTCGCTTGCCAAGACTTGGAAAATGGTGGAAGGAAACAGGCTTTTATACAGCGGACTCTGTCGATATACAATTGTTTGATAGCTGTTTGGAAAAATATAATGATTGGTGGAAGAAATACCTTGTAATTTGTGATAGTGTTATAACGGCAAATGCGTTGATAGAAAAAATGACATTAAATGAATGTATGCTGTATTTTAATAAAGACGAAAAAGTTATAAAAGAGTTTCTTGGTAAAAACATTCCTGATGAAGTTGTATGTGATAGCAGCCTTAAACAAATTCTTTCAAATGCCTTTGAATTCGCTGATATGGCAAGTTTCGTGAGGGTACCATTTGTTCTTAATAGGCGTGAGTATTAATGATGTGAAACCACTACTGTCCCGTAAAAGTGGACAAACCGTTCTTTGAAATAATTGAAATATAGTCTTTTATGAGTATTTTTGCAAGTCAACGGACTTGAATTTGTAACTTTGCAGTCAAATTCATTGACTGTATATGTTCCAAGACAAATTCGTATTCGCACAATTTGCATCTTTTCTCGACAGGAATCACTTCAATTATCTTGTTCGTAAATATGGAGGTGATA
>JAZUHP010000085.1:0-72253 GCA_045641785.1 Bacteroidaceae bacterium | reverse complement strand
CAGCATCTCCTTCGTCGATGCAACCGGTTACTAAGATACTGGCTTCCAGGCAGAACCAGACTCCCGAAACTTTTATTAGATAATATATTTATATGGCATTACAGTTTAGAAATAATATATTTAAGTTATGTTTATATTTATCATTTCTTTTTATTACATCATGTAATAACCCTACACAGGATATGGAAGTGATAAATCTTCTTGCTATAGAGGATGTAATCGATTCTACATGTATTGCAGATAAATTTAGTTTTGAAATAATAAAACTAGAAAATAAAAACAATTGCATGGTTACTGATGTGAATAAGTTGATTGTCAATTCAAAAGGTTTTCTTATTTACGATAATTCTTCTTTACCACAAGTATTTAGTTTTGATAAATCAGGAAATTATATTAATACTATTGGGAAATTTGGACATGCTAAAAACGAATATGATCATATTTTGGATGTTTCGTCTAGTGCATCAGGAGATTCTATTGTTTTTTTACAATATTCAAAGATACAAATATTTGATGGTAAGGGTAAATATGTATCTACAATACCTATAGATGGACAATATCATTGGGAAAAAATAGAAAGAATTGCTAACAAAGGCTATGTGTGTGCCTCTGAATATACAAATACAAGTTATTTGTTAAGCGTTTGTGACAATTTGTTTAATATTAAGCATGATTTATTAGATGTAGAGGATGTATCCATTGCAGGAGGTTCCTTTGTGTGGAATCCAATATGGTGTAGTCATGATAAGATTATATACTGTGATTATTTTTATAATTCGTTTTATGTGAATGATATTAATACAGGTGAAACTATCGGTTACAAAATAGAAACAGGGAATTTTGCGTCTAAAGAAGAGATTGAAAAAGGAAATGGAGGTAAATATGATCATTTTATAGATGTGGCATTTGATGGAGAATGTATATTTGGATGCATGGTTCATAATATGCGATTTAAGACTTATAAACTTAATATAAATACAAAAGAATTTATTATTTATGAATCTATAAAGGATTGGTTCCCGAAAATTGAAACTTATTATGAGGGATGTTATTATGCCGTTTTGGAACATTCATTTTTGCTTTCTTTGGTTAAAGGGAATAGTTTTTGTATGGAACAAGAGACATATGAAAATTTTAGAAAAGCAATTGAACCTTATGTCGATGAGTTATGTGAGATGGATAATATGTATATATTGAAGTTAAAAAAGAAGATTTTTAAATGAACAGACATTTTTTTATTAGATTGATTTTGTTTTTTTGCGTCGATATTTTTTTTCAGTTGTAAAAAAAACAATATTGAGGATACATTGAATTCTGTTAAAAAAGGAAAAATTTCTATTCCCTTAAAACAAATGTTTAAGGTTAAATGTTCTCTTTTCGAATTTGAATACAATAGTAATATAAGCACGAGTAATTGGACACCCTATATGGTAGCTTTATGTCAGATATGGAATAATAAGAAGGGAATTATGAGAATAAAAAAGTATTGTATATGTGCCAAAATACATATAATGTATCACATGCCCCCTATGATTGTAAAATGTACACTTTTTGTGCAAAAAATGTTGGTAAATGTTTGTTTGTTTCTTGAGTTGTCTCTAACTTTGCAGTCATAAAGGTGATATCGTTTGAATGCCATTCATAAATGGTTGTTTCTATGGTAATGTGAATATGCTATTGGGATTTGTTGTTTGAAAAGATATTCTTGAAATGTCTTGAGAATGATGAGTTCCTTTTGTTGTATTTGCACCCTTAACTATTTTCCTCATTAGCCTTTAGGCTGCTATATATATTACACTTACAGCATTGTCATTAATTAGTACCATGACTTGTGAATAGTGTTAACCAGATTTACAAGGAAAAACATGCCACGATCAGGTATAGTTTTTAATGTGAATCCCTTTTTTCGAGTAGGCGAATCATAAGATAAATTACTCGTAAGTGAAAATAAAGTGTACCAATCTTAGGACATATTGTATTAATTCCTCACTTTCATTGTTGGAAGTGACATATAAATCTATTGTATAATGAAACATATATTGATGCTCATCATCCTTATGTCTTTAATTCTTTTACCATCTTGTAACCCAAATTTGGACTATGCTCTTGAACAAGCTGGGGAGAACCGTGAAGAAATTGAGAAAGTTCTTGAACATTTCAGGAACGATCCAGATACACTGAAGTATAGTGCCGCCAAGTTCCTGATAGAGAACATGTCATATCATTATGCTTTAGAAGGTAAAGGTGTGGAATCTGCGGATTCTGCTTATATTGCTATGGCAGAATATCCAAAAGAACAGCGCGAAAAGTTTTTTAATGAATTCGCTAAAGAAACTAACATTTCTTCCAATATACTTGTTATAGATGTTAGAACTGTAAAAGCTGACTATCTTATTAAAGCAGTTAATGATGCTTGTGACATTTGGTCAAAAGTAAATTGGAATAATGATTATGATGAATCACTATTTTTTAATTATGTATTACCATATCGTGTGTTTGATGAATCGTATAGTGACTGGCATAAATCTATAAATGAAGAATTTCCATATTTAAATGAACCTATAGTATATAGTCAGAAAGGAATCCCTTTTCCTGCCTATACTGAACAATTGAATAATGTTGAAATTGTTGAATTACCTAGTGCATTGAAAGGAAAGGCTGTTTTATTGGATAAAAATGTGTCATCTGTTACCTTTAGCATAGAATCAGGACATCCAACGCAAAAATTATTACGTTTCAGGTACAGTTCGATAGAAAAGGATGCGAAATTATTGATTGATGTTAATAGCGAGAACTTCATTTATGAAGATTTGAAAGCTACATGTAATCTAAATACATTCAAAAGTTCAAGTTTCGGTAAAGTGATCAACCTTAAAAAGGGAGAAAATAAGATAATAGTAAAGTTCGTTAATAAATCATTTATTCTTGACTATGTTGAAGTTGCATCGTATGAATCATATAGAGAGAAGGAATGTGATGACTATGCAAAATCGTATTGTCAGGTACAAAATGTAAATTCAAATAATTATGTGTCTTTTGATACATTACAATCAGCCATTTGGAGGCCTATAGAGTTGCATAAGTATTCTTCGAATGATTGGACTCTTGATCTGCGTTTTGATAATCTTGGATATTCAATATGGCATATCTTACCAAAATTTCCCGTAGATTTATGTTTAGAGGATAGATGGGTAAGTCTTGATACGTTACAAGCTGTTAGTACAAATACTTTAGTTGACAGTAACAATGGTGATGCACATCAGAAATGGATTATTATTCCGGTTGGCAACGGAGAGTGTAAAATTATGAACAAACTCACTGGGTTAGTTTGGGAATCATCTATTGATGTAGAGACTGGAAAGGAGATCCTTATTCAGAATTTCTATTCAGGAAAGAATACTCAAAAATGGCGTATTATTAGAAGAAATCCTAATCCACATTCAAAGTCTTTTTTCCAAATTGGAAATGTTTTGTCCGAAGCATTGAGGGTTACAGATGTTATGAAACAATTTGAATTTATAAAAAATCGAGGTAGTATTGCTCCAACATTAGCATCTTTGTGTAAATTTAAAACAGGTATTTGTCAGGACGAAGCTGCTTTTACTGTTGCTTTGTCAAGATATTTAGGTATACCTACAGCTGTTGATTTTGTACCACATTGGGGAAATCGACCAGATCAACATTCTTGGAGTGTTATTGTTTTACCTGATGGAAAAGCAACACCTTTTTATATGGGTTTTGCGCCAGGAGATACTGCTCAGTATGCACATCATTATTTAAAACCAAAGATATTTAGACGGAAATTTGAAATTAATTATGAAATCTTAAGTGATTTGCGTAATGAAAGTAGCGTACCTTATTTATTTAAGATGCCAACTTTTGCTGATGTTACAGATGAATATTATGAGACTACTGATATTAAACGTATTATTCCAAAAAATTACCATAATCATGAAATTGCATATATATGTGTTAGTGATAGGGATAATTGGGTTCCTGTACATTATGGTAAAATTAGAGGTGATTATGCAACTTTTAAGTCAATGGGACGTAATATTCTGTATGTTGTTGGAATATGGGAAAATGAACATATCAAACCTGTTGGAGATCCTTTTATAATAAAAGCAGATGGTACTATTATAGATGTAAAGTGTGAAAGGAAAAAAACACAGAGTGTAACTCTGTATCGAAAATATCCATTCTTTGCGAAGTTTGATACTTTCAACGGAAGAATGGAATATGGCCGATTTTATGGAAGTAATAAGTTAGACAATACGGATGCTGATATATTATATACGCATCATGGTTCAACTGAAGGTACATGGTGTGAACGAAATTTAGAATCATCCAAAAGGAAATACAAGTATTTGCGATATATTGGAGATAACGGTTCTTATTGTAATGTTAATGAAATTGAATTCTATGATAATAACGGAAAAAAAATAACAGGAAAGATTATAGGTACTCAAGGAACCGATAAACATTGTAAGGAAACTGTATTTGATGGTAATATTCTGACTGGGTTCAATGGCATTAGTCCAGATGGACATTGGGTTGGTCTTGAACTAGAGAAACCTTCTGATGTCGCAAAGATTAGATATATGCCACGAAATGATGGAAATAGCATTGAGGTTGGAGATGAATATCAATTGTTTGTGTATGATAATGGTGATTGGAATGAATTAGATGTTAAAATCGCTAATGATACAAAACTAGTTTTTAAGAATGTTCCAAAAAATGGTTTGTTTTTACTTCGAGATAGAACTAAAGGAAAAGAAGAACGAGTTTTTACCTACGAAAAAGGCAAACAAGTATGGTGGTAGTACATCTTGATTAGATAATAAGGAATATTCCATAGTGTATAGTTAAAATCACAAGAGCAGGTGTAATATAATATATTACTATGATATATAACAAGTTTAAGTGTATACATCTTTTCTTTCTATATGTAATGTGATAGAATTATGAATAATGTCAAAACGATAGTTTTGCTGTCTTGTGATTATTACAAGAAAACAAAATAACAGAAATAATCAAATGTTAAAAATGAAACAAGTAAAATTTTTTTATATATCCGTATTGTTGATACTATTATCGTGCAATAGTTGCGAAAACAAGATTAAAAATCTTGTTTCAAGTATAATGGGGGAAAAAATAGACATTTCATTGAATGCAATGGAAAAAAGGGTCCCTAGTTTCTATAAAGCACATGAGGAAAATACATGTAAGTCTTATAAATTAGTGACTTATATTGACTCTTCTTCATGTTCTCCTTGTGGTATTGACCACTTGTTTGATTGGGAGCAATTCATAAATGAGGTAAATGAAAAAAAAGACAGTTTAAGTTTTATCTTTATTGTGGCTCCACGTAAAACCCAATTAGAACAAACTTATTATGCAATAGCTCATAGCAGTCTAAGTAATGCTATTTATGTAGACACTTCCTATGTATTTCGAGCAAATAACCCATGTATGAAAAAAGGATATATTTTTGGATCATTTTTATTAGATAAAAATAATAAAGTTATTTTGGTTGGTAATCCTTTAGATAATCCAAAAATTCATAATTTAATATTGAATATTATTAGGCCTAAATAATATGATTAATTATTAATTTATTAAAAAGTAAAAAAAATGAAGAAAATTTTTTTAAGTGTTAGTTTTATAGCACTTGCTGTATCTGCAGTTTTGTTTGCAAATGGAAAGTCTTCAGTTGATGATGAAGCTTTATTGACATCAAATGTTGAGGCTTTAAGTAGAGCTTATGAATTTGATGGAACAGAGTGGACAGATGAGGGGTCGCATTTGTTTGGGAAAAATTGGAGACCTGTTTTAAAAACATGCACATATAACAGTGGTTCATTTAGTTTTAATGTGTCTGTAGGTTATAAGGGAATTGCTGATGTTGGTGTAGGTTATAATACGTCATCTTATTCACGTCCTGGTCATTTAGTTGAATGTCTACAAGGCAATGGAAACTGTTTTAACGGAACTGGTTGTGTTGCGGACTAACGGTGTGATTTTTGAATATGATAAATTGTTCGAAGCATAAATAATAATATACAGAATTGTGATAGTTGCATTAATTATAAATACATCTATATATTATGTAAAGATTAATCAACTATCATAGTTCTGTAGAATCTTAATGGTAATTATATTTGAAATGAATAAATATAAGAAAATTTTTATACAGAGTGTATTTGGAATACTAGTGTTTTCTATTATTTCGTGCAATAATAATGTGCATCCCGTATCAGGTGCTATACAAAATGCACATAATATGAAATATGCAAAAAACGATATAATAAAAATTAATATTGACAAGCAGAAGGATATTTCCCAAATAGAATATGAAATGTTAATTGACACGGTGGCATATGTTCAGTTAGACAATAAAATACCAGTTGCTGAAATAACTGACATCATTATTCATAATGATAGATTGTTTATTTTGGATGAGACTAGCAAAAAGGTGTTTATTTTTAATAAAGATGGCCATTTATTACATTGTATTAATAAGAGAGGGCGAGCTGAAAACGAGTATTTACTTCCAACTGCTATCTTTCTTAATCAAGATGAGCAAAAACTTTATATAAAAGATGGTCAACAATCTAAAATATTATGTTATGATTATGATGGAAAATACATTTCATCGAACAAGGCTATTCCTGCAATATATGCAACCTTGCTGAACAATACAAATATAAATCAGTTAGCGGTAGGTCAAAGTTTTGATGACAATGTAAACTATCACATTGTTACATCTATAGGTGATTCTGTATGCCGTAAAGCATTACCCTATTATCCGATACAAATGGACTATGATGTATCTGATCGTTTAAAATATAATTATAATAATGAATTACTAATTCATCCTAGTTTGTCAGATACGGTATATTCTATCGTTAATGACTCTACATATTCTGCAAAATATGTTTTTATAAATAAAGAAAGTGTATGGAAAAAAGCTAATCAAGAATTGTCGTTTACAGATATTAATGACCTATTAAAGTCAGGTGCTTATAACAGAATATACAATTTTTATGACACAAAGGAGTATGCCTTTTTATGTATTGTAAAATATAATGAGGAAATAAAGAGTTTAATAAATAACTATTGTATTTATGACAAGATACATGGTTGTGTTTTAAATGTTGTTAACAATAGTGAAATACTTTCAATAAACAAAATATGCCCTTTGAATGTTATTGGAGTTCATAATAATACATGTATTGCTCCTATTAATCTATATATGTTAAAACGTGCAATTAGTGAAAATCCTAAGATTGTTATAAAAGATGAGAAATTAAAAGAGATGATTGATTCTAGTAGTGAAGAATCTAATCCTGTATTGGTGTTCTATAAAATGAAAGGTAGTGAAAGTCACTAATTTGTTGTGCTTGTTTTATGATTTTACCCATAGAAATATAACGACAAGTATTTTATGTATGTACAAAGTTATAATCTTTCGACATTTTATATAAAAAAAGAATAATTTTTATTTTTACACAACAATTTGGAAGTCATGAATATGGGAAAAAACATAAATGTCTGCCAAAAAATATCAAGGTATTTCTTAAGTGTAATTTTTATTTTGTCTGGTATATTAAAGGTTGTAAATGTTAATGCGTTTGCATCCGAAATACAACATTATTTTGAATTCTATATCATCATTGAACAAAGTGTTGATTATAAAGTATGTGGGGTATTAGTATGCATGTTTGAATTAACTTTAGGAATTCTTTCTTTTGACATAAATTATAAACGAATTGTTGGCTTTTTTTTGTTGTTAGCAATTTCATTCTTTGTATACCTGACAGGATTGAATCTGTTCTTTCCTACGATAATGGGTAGCATTGAATCTTGCGGTTGCTTTGGTGAACTGATACATTTTACACCTACTACAAGCTTCATAAAGAGTGTGGTGCTATGGGTGTTGTCTCTGGTACTTGTGATTGCCTCATACAGGAACAAGGATCCGTGGAACATAACAAGACTGCTATGCGATAAGTACCTGTACATTTGCATCGCAGTAAGCGTGGTATTGCCATTGTATTCCCTCTGGTTCTTAAATGAACTGAGTCATGCGGTGTATATCTGTGGATTCGTGGTGCTGTGCATTATTCTCATGGGTATCGTGACACTTGCATATCGTCACACAAAAACTGAAATATGAGTAATTTCTTCAGAAAAAAGAACGCTTTGCTGAAGAAGTAATTTATGAAATGATTTATGGTAAATTTATGATTATTTGTGTAGCGCCGCAGGCATTCTAATAAAAGGAAATAAGTAATGAGGAATACAATTTTACATTTCGTTAAATATCTATTTGCAGCATTCTTGTCAGTACCATTGCTCTATGGGGCGTGGTTACTGGCAAGGATGCTTGTGTTCGATTATTTCACTATACCAACAGAATCAATGTACCCAACATTGAAACCTGGAGATAAGGTGATAGTGAACAAACTCAGGATGGGTGCAAGGATATACACGGATCTTAACTTTAATACCGAAGGACAGGAACTGAAGGCATTTCGCTTGAAAGGTTACAGTGGTGTGAAGCATAACGATATTGTGGTATTTAACGAATGTAATCATTGGGGAAAGATAAACTTCATAATAAACAATGTGTTCTGCAAGCGTTGTATAGGTCTTCCTGGTGATAGCGTGAGTGCTGTAAATGGACATTATCAGAATAACAACTATGATGAAGTGCTATGTCTTGAGTCCGAACAGGCACTATTAGAAAACACTCCTGATTCCATTATCAGAGAGGGGTTCTGGATTCCTCCATATTACTATAATGGTTGGAACATAAAGAACTTTGGCCCTATGTATGTACCTCGTAAAGGAGACATAACAAAGATAACAGCTCTTGAAGCTGCCATCTATAAGGTTATACTTGAGTGGGAGCTTGGGAAGGAAATAACGTGGGATAGAGATAAGAATGAGGCTTATGCAGGTGGCAAACGCTTAACACAACATTGGTGGCAGCATAACTATTATTTCATGGCTGGAGACAATGTGATGAACTCATGTGACTCCCGCTATTGGGGTGTAGTGCCAGAGGAATATATAGTTGGAGTAGTGAGTAAGGTCATAAAGGGAGGTTAAAGGGTTAAAAGGAAAGAGAGTAAAGAAAGGAAAGAGAGGTAAAGAAAGTATAGAAAGGAAAGAAAGGGTAGTACGAGTTAATCCGGAGGCATGTTAATTATTAATTGACTCAGCTTTAGCATTTGCTTTCATCTTTTCGGTTATGGCGGTTTTATGGTCGCTTCGCTTTCAGGTTTTATGGTTATGTATGTCCTTGCATAGGAACTTAGCGCAGCGATATCATCGACGGAGTGCTGACTGTACGAAGGGGGGGGGGCAGATCCAAACGAGGGAGATAATTTTTCCTACAACTGCAAACCTACCGTATAACCTTACAACCGCATAACCCTTGTAACCGAAAGGCTTAGCTAAAAGCTAAAGTCGAATTAATTGAAAAAGTGTAACCGAGATGATCCGGATGTCATAGTTCGATTTGTAACATTGATTTCCTCAAATGTAAACAATGTATCTTTTTAGATGGGTGTTTACTTTGTGTTTACTAAATTTTATTTGTAACATATACAAAGGTTTACATGTAGTTGTTTACTTTCTGTTTATTTTTTTGCCGTTTATTTTTTTGCAGTCGAATCTCTTTTGGCTAACTTTGCACAGTCAAAAATACTTAACTAAGTGGTGATTAAAAAATAACTTGGTGTAAAATACCTTAAGTAGTACCAATTAATTGTTTAATACTCACTAATGAAAACAAATTTTAATGAATAAGATAGTTCCTTATGTATCTAAGTCTGTTCATTGGGCTTTTATCGTTTTCCTTCTTTGGTTGACATTATTGCCAGTTGAGGTGCGGTGGGCTTATGCAGATGTTGTACTTACTGCAGGTGTTACAGTTGCTGCTGTAGTAGGGGTTTTGTGCGTGCTCTGCAGTGGAAGAAGACTGAGGGTTACTGCCGTTGACGGTTTGGTCATGCTCTGGTCTTTATACTATATTTGTAGGGCGTGGATTGGCGCTGAGTTTCCTTGTGGTACAGATTTTCTGAAGTCTGTGGAGATGATTCTGTTGTATTTTGTCTTGAGGGTGGTACTGCAAAATACTCGTGTGCCAGAATACTTGTTGATCATTGGTATTGTTGCATGTGGATGTTACGAGGCCTGCTTAGGCATATACCAGCTGTTTACCGGAACAGGTCGTCATCACCTGTTCTTGTTGACTGGCTCTTTCCAGAACCCAGGACCTTATTCTGCTTACCTGATGATTGCTGCGGTTGTAGGACTTTATTCTATATCGGTCTATTCGGTAGATATAGTTTATGATGTTCATGGCAGGTTTAGATGGTTCAGGTGCTTTGTATATAAGTGGATCCATAAGTTAAATGAGTCGGAGAGGGCCAACAGGGTGAAGGCTTATCTTCGTGATGTGTTCATTCCGGTAGAGTCGAGAACCAAAATGATGTCGATGGCATTTTCTGTGATACGTTACTTCGTGTATCTGCCTTTGTTGATTTTACCTGCAACGTGGAGTCGTGCTGCCTTTGTGGGGGTCGGTATATGTGCTTTGTGGATATACAGGAGATGGTGCTGGAAATACAGGTATTATCTATGTGGTACATTTGTTGTAATAGCTACTGTTTTCTACTTTATCAAACAGGGGTCTGCTGATGGAAGAGCTTTGATATGGCTGGCATCGCTGACTTCATGGTTGCATAATGTATGGTTGGGTGTGGGCATAGGTGGATTTCGCCATGCTTGTGCTGAGGGTATTGCAGAGATGTGGAGGGCAGATCCGGAATCAGGAATGTTTGCTTCTGCAGGTGTTACTGATTATGCCTATAATGCCTTGCTTAAGATTTTTGTTGAGCAGGGATTGGTGGGTTCCATATTGTGTGTCTCAACGGTTGCGCTGGCTTTGGTAAGACTCTACAGAAGGAGCGTGGTGCTATTCTTGGGAATGATGTCTTTGCTAATCTTTTCCATGTTCTCGTACCCATTCGAACTCCTTCCATATAATATCATCGTGGTGCTGATTGTAGCATGGTGCGAGTCAAGGAATAACAATAGTTTTTTGTCTCTGTATGTGAATCGTTTCTTTATGGCGTTTATAGCCTGTGTTATTGGCGTACTTGGCTTCTTCCTGAATAGACAGGTTAATCGACATTATGAGGCTGATAAGGACTGTGTTTTGTTCTCGGGGATGCGTAATGCAGCTTTCCTGTTTGACTATTATGAGCTTCTGCCTTATGAACAGGACAATCCTCAGTATCTGTTTGATTTTGCCAAGACTCTTCGGGAAGAGAAGCGCTATATGGATAGCAATGCCATTTTGCGTCGTGGTACTGTTGTTAGTGCTGATCCTATGTTCTATATTATAATGGGGAATAATTACCGTGACGATAAGTATCTTGACCTTGCTGAACAGGCGTACAGAAAGGCTTATTCGATAATGCCAAATCGTCTTTACCCTCTTTATCAGTTGATGATGATGTATGAGGAAGTGGGAGATGAGGATAAGCTGTATAACGCTTCGGTTAAGGTAGCGGAGGCATCGGTCAAGATAGAGTCTAAGGCTACTGAAGAGATGAGACAACGGGCTGACAGTATCTGCAGTAGTATCTGCAAGACTCGTAAACCAAAGGATTATTCGTTTGATAAACTAATTAGGTAAATGTATAAACTCTTTCTTTTTGTGGTAAATGTGTTGTTGTGGTTCCCTGCAGGAATGAGGGCGCAGCAACTTACCCTTAATAATGCTATCAAGATAGCTCAAGAAAATTCCTTTGATGCTCAGTTGGCAAAGTATTCTTTCATGGCGAGCTACTGGACATATAGGTCTTTCAAGGCTCAGCTGCTTCCATCAATGAACCTGAGTGGTGGACTTGCCAACTTTGACCATTCACTTGTGTCTGTCCGTAACTATGAGGACGGACAGGTGCATTATGTCAATAACAATTCCATGAACAATAATCTTACATTGTCTGTGGATCAGCAGATAGTGGCTACGGGAGGTACAGTATCGCTTCAGTCATATCTGTACAGGTTGGATCAGTTCAGTTATGATCAGACTACATATAACTCGCAGCCGCTTAGAATAAGTTATACCCAGCCTCTTAAATCGTTCAATGCACTTAAGTGGGAGAAAAAGACTGCTCCGATTGAATATCAGATTGCCCAAAAGACATACGCATCTGCCTTGCAGGATGTGACGATAAGGGTGACAGGGCTCTTCTTCAGCGTTCTTTCTTCACAGTCGGATTATAAGCAGAGTGTGGCAACGATGAAGGATAGGGAGGCTTTGTTTGAGATTGCTAAGAAGCGTCTGGATCTTGGCACGACAACGAAGAGTGAGGTGCTGCAGATGGAGCTGTCTCTGCTGAATGCTAAGATGGCTGTCAACAAGAATAAGCTTAACCTTGAGGATGTGATGTATACTCTGTTCTCATACCTTAGGGTAACTGACTATGAGAGTGCGGAACTGGTTCCGCCTTATACTGTACCGGACTTGTTGCTTAGTGTGGATGATGTTCTGCAGAAGGCGATAGCTAATTCGTCTCATTCTTTGGAACAGAGACACCAGATGCTTGAGGCTGAGAGAAACCTTGCACAGGCAAAGTCAAACAGGGGGTTACAGATGACTCTCAGCGGTTCTGTGGGATTTACACAGTCTGCTAACACATTCTCATCTGCTTACCAGCATTTGCAGGACAATGAGATTGTTGGACTCACGTTGTCACTTCCTATATTTGACTGGGGAGTGAGTCGAGGAAGGGTGAAGATGGCGCAGGCTCGACTGGATGTGGTTCGTACACAGCAGGAACAGGCGCATCTTGACTATATGCAGTCATTAAGGAAGAAGGTGTTGCAGTTTAATCTTCAGCCTATCCAATGTCGTGATGCCCTTCGTGCCCAGGACATAGCTGAAGAGCGTTATGAGATAATGCGTAAGCGATTTGAGACTGGTGCCATTTCTGTGACGGATCTGAATACTGCTCAGCAGGAAATGGAGTCGGCGAAGTATCAGTATCTGAATCAGCTTAGCACTTTCTGGAGTGACTATTATTCTCTCCAAAAATCTACTCTCTATGACTGGATAATGAAGAAGGATATTGAAGTTGAAGAACCTTTTAAGTGAAGTTTCCTAATTATTTTTTTGCCGCAAGCGGCCATGTTAAGAAAAACCTTTAAGAAACAGAACAAAAACAAAAAAAAACCGTCTTATCAAAGCAGTTAAAAACCTTCTGTAATAAATCAAAGTTGCATATGTTTATAAAGAAAAATCTAAATACAGAATTCTCGGAAAAGTTGAGAAGCTATGTTTTTGATATAATTGGATGTTGCCAGGAGGTTCATAGGGAACAAGGACCAGAACTAACAGAATATGTATATCAAGAATCTTTAGCTATTGCTCTTAGAGATGCAAAAATACGATTCGTCAAAGAATATTGGTTTCACCCTCAATTTCGTGGAGAACCATTAAATACAAAAATGAGAGTTGATTTCTTTTGCAAAGACAAAGTGTTTGTGGAGTGCAAGGCAATAGAATCAATTGGATTGCATGAACGCTTACAACTTTGGGCATATATGCGTGCTGCAAAAGTAAGAATCGGAATTCTATATAATTTTCTCCCACTCATCGACGAATGTGAAAAATATTATTATGATCCTGAGAATAATTCTATAAGTTATTTTTAAATATAGGATTGTTTTTTTATGTTTTTGTTCTGTTTCTCATAGGTTTTTCCTATAGGCCGCTTGCGGCAACAGATTGCATGGAAAATCAATAAAAGTCAAATAATGAAAAAGATATATATACTTGCAGCTCTTATGATGTTGTGTGCATGTAAGGGTAATGATGAAAATAAGGATGAAGAGTCAATAGAGTATCATGAGGAGGCTATTGTTGATGTAGATACAATATCTCTTAAGATGGTGACTTTTCAGAAACAGTTGTTGTGTAATGGTAGGCTGGGGGCCTCTCAACGTGCTGAACTTGTGTGCCCAAATCAGGGTACGATGCTTGAGAAGGTACTTGTTAAGAATGGACAACTTGTTGCAAAGGGCACAGTTCTCGCTGTGGCTGATATGCGTGAGAAGTCTCAGGCTCTGGATAGGGCTAAGCATGACATGGAGAAGGCTAAGGTGGACTTGCAGGATAAACTGATTGGTCTGGGCTATGACGGTAACTTGAGCAATGTCCCTGCTGATGTGCTTAAGCGTGCAGAGATAACAAGTGGATACTATAGTGCAAAGTTTCAGTTGCAGTCCGCATCAAAGGCACTGGCTGACTGTAAACTTGTTGCTCCTTTTAGTGGACGTGTGGCTAACCTTGAGGCGCATGCTTTCCAGAATGGCGCCAAGTTCTGTACTTTGATTGATGACTCATCTTTCGAGGTTGAGTTCAAGGTGCTTGAGGCAGAACTCTCGTTCCTGAGCAAGGGGCAGGTTGTGAAGGTATCTCCTTTTGTTAACAAGGATGAGGTGTATGAGGGCAGGGTTGTCGAGATAAACCCGACAATCGATGATAAGGGACTTGTAAAGATCAAGGCGCAGATTAAGAACTCGTCAAAAACTCTCATTGATGGTATGAATGTACGTGTCATCGTTGAGAGCGCAGTTCCGAATATGTTTGTTGTTCCAAAAGAGGCTGTCGTGGAGAGAGATGGATACCATGTCGTGTTCATGTATGACAAGAATAGTAAACGTGCAGTGTGGACCTATGTGGACATATTGTATAGTAACCTTAATGAGCATGCTATAACTGGTTGTGAGAGAAAGGAAACTGAGATTCACGAAGGGGATATAGTCATTACTTCAGGTAACCAGAATCTCGCTGATGATACTCAGGTGAGAGTCTCTTCTAAAGAGTAAAAAGTGAAGAGTGAAAAATCTATTTTATCTATCGCCGAATGCACCTTACTATCATTATTAACTAAAGTTTCTTTCTGCGAAAGCGCAAGCGATAACCCACCCTTCAGGGTGATGAAACTTAGGGAGTTAAAATGGAGTAAAGAGGAGTTAAAAGGAGTAAAAAGACGAATGACTGTTCGTGGAATACTCCCTCCACCAATGAGGTGTCGCATGTCAACTACCGTTAACATCTTGATAATTAACTCTTGTTAACTTCTCCACACTAAGGTGGGAAACTTCAGTTAGTTAATAATCATTAACATGTAAATTAAAGAGTTCTGCTAAAAGTCAAAGTCAAATAAAATATCCATAACCCTTTTGTCTTTAGTCACTTCCCATTAAGGGGAGGGCGGGAGAGGGTACTTGAAATTATGCTTAAGAATCTTTTACATAGACCGATTGCTGTGACGATGATACTTATTGCTATTGTTGCAATAGGTGTGTTGTCGTTGACTTATATCCCGGTATCTTTGATGCCGCAGATTGATATTCCAAAAATTACTGTTCAATGTGTGAAGAATGGTGCATCTGTTACTGAGGTTGAACAGCAGATGATTAATCCTTTGCGTCAGCAGCTGTCGCAGGTTGCGGGACTTAAGGATATTGAGTCGCAGTCAAAGATTGATGCTGGATCTATCACCATGACTTTTGAACCTGGTGCTGACATGGATATCCTTTTCATTGAGGTGAATGAGAAGATTGACCGTGCCATGAATAATATGCCTAAGGATATGGAGCGTCCTAAGGTCATCAAGGCGAGTGCCATGGATATTCCTGCTTTCTATGTGGATGTGTATAAAAATGGGGGACAGGACAAGGGAGCAAATGGTTCAAATGTTCAAAAGTTCAAGGGTTCAAAGAGTTCAAAGATCCAAGAGTATAAGGGGGTTGGAGAACGGGAGAATAATGGTTCAAGGGAGAACAATATGGAACTTGCTCAGCTGTCAAAGCTGGTGAAGAATGTTATCTCCAAGAGGATAGAACAGTTGCCACAAGTGGCTATGGTAGACATTAGCGGTACTGTGGGATCTGAGATTCAATGTATTCCTGATATGGATAAGTTGGAGTCTATGGGAATGCGTGTGACTGATATTGAAGGTCTCATAAAGGGTAATAACATTGTCCTCGGTACTCTTAATGTGGTCAGCGGCATATATCGCTTTACCATTCACTTTGATTCTCAGATTCTGAATAAGGAGGATATTGAGAATATCTATTTCCGTCATCAGGGACGTTTGATGCAACTGAAGGATATATGTCAGATCATTGAGAAACCTGCTGTCAGAAATGGTGTTGTTATGCATAATGGGGATGATGCTATTACTGTGGCTGTCATTAAACAGAATGATGCTCAGATGGAGGATCTTCAGGAGGGTATGAATACGTTGCTTGAAAATATGCGGAATGATTATCCTGATGTGGAGTTCTCTGTCACTCGTGACCAGACGCAGTTGTTGAGCTATTCTATCAATAACCTTGAATGGAATCTTGTGCTTGCTGCCTTGCTTGCTTGTGTCATCTTGTTCCTCTTTAATAGAAGTTGGAAGACTCCGTTACTTATCATCATATCTATACCTTTGTCTCTCATATTGACGTTATTGTCTTTCTATTTGTTGGGCATCTCGCTTAATATCATCTCTCTGTCGGGATTGATATTGGGTGTTGGTATGATTGTGGATAATGCTATTGTCGTTATTGACAATATGAATGAGAGAATGGGGGATGAGTTTGCTACTAAGTCTGATGGGTTTGCCTGGCATGTGGTTAGCAGAGTGAAGGAGGTGTTCTTCCCTATGTTTAGTTCTGTTCTTACAACATGTTCTGTGTTTATACCTCTTATCTTCCTTAGTGGTACGGCTGGCGCTCTGTTCTATGATCAGGCTATGGGTGTAACTATCGCTTTGTTTGCTTCTTTGTTGGTGGCAACGCTGGTTGTTCCTGTGTATTATTATGTGCTGTTCAAGAAGAGATTCTCTGTATGTAAGGAACGCCATTCGGGACAGGAGGGTAAGGATTCAAGGGTTCAAAGGTTTAAGGTTTTACGTGATAAACTGTTTAGGCTATTTGTCGAAAAGAGTAAAATGTTTTTTTCACTTTTCACTTTTCACTTTTCACTTAATAGAGCTTATTCTGTTGCAGAGAAGTGGACTTTGCGTCATGGCAGATTGTGTATCGGTATGTTCTTTGGGGCTTTGGCTATGATTGCTGTAGTGTTCCAGTTCATAAAGAAGGAGAAGATGCCGGAGGTTGTACATGACGATGTGCTTATTAGTGTGGACTGGAATGCAGGTATATCGGTAGAGGAGAATAGTCGTAGAATGCGGGGGGCTCTGGATGCTGTAAAGGAGCATGTGAAGACTTCTACTGCTATGGTTGGTGCACAGGAGTTTATCTTGTCTCATACTAAGGATATAACAAGTAGTGAGGCTGTTGTGTATGTGAAAGGTCATTCAGAGGCTGGCATTGACTCTGTCAAGAGTGAGTTTGCTGATTATATATCTGAACACTATCCTGAGGCAAAGGTTGAGTATGAGATTTCGGGTAATATCTTTGACCTTATATTCCAGACGGATAATCCGGATCTTGAACTTCATGTCAGTCGTGCTGAGGGTGGCAGACCTGGTGTTGTTGAGGCTGGACTGTATGTTGATTCACTTAGACGATTATTCCCTGGCATCGATATGCAGTCTGTTCCAACAGAACCTAATCTTCAGTATGTGGCTAACCCTGACATGTTGGCTTATCATAATGTGTCGTACAATCAGTTGTTCTCAAGGTTGAGAGAGATGGTTGGAAAGAATAAGGTGTATGAGATTTCGAGTGGTTCACAGAGTGTTCCGGTGATGGTGGGAACGGATGATAAGGTGAATGCTGATGATATATTGTCGGGTTTTGTGAGAAACAATGAAGGTGTGGAGGTGCCTATATCTTATCTTGTTGATGTCAAGAAGGTGGATAACTATAAGCGTCTTTATGCTGGTTCTGAGGGTGAGTATTATCCTGTAAAGATAGATAATGTGTCTGATGGCGATGCCGAGAGAGTGATGAAGGCATGTGAGGAAAGGAGTAGTTTCCGTACCAGTTTCCATGGCGACTATTTCGATTCTCGTGAGATGATATATGAACTGGCTGTCATACTTCTTGTTGCGGTTATGTTATTGTATTTCATCCTGGCTGCTCAGTTTGAGAGTCTTATCCAACCTCTTATTATTCTGTCTGAGGTGGTGCTTGATGTGAGTGTCGTGATGCTTGTGCTGTGGATTCTTGGTGAGTCTCTTAACATAATGTCTATGATTGGTATCGTGGTGATGTGCGGTATTATCATCAATGACTCTATCCTTAAGGTGGACACTATTAATAGAGAATTTAGAGGTGAGAGTTTAGGGATGAGAGACGGGGGACGATATTGTAACTACAGGTTGATCAAGGCTATAATGGTTGCTGGTCAGAGACGTCTTACTCCTATTATCATGACTTCGCTTACGACTATACTTGCTTTGTTGCCTTTCTTGAATAAGGGTGATATGGGTTCAGCTTTGCAGTTCCCTTTGTCACTGGCTCTCATAATTGGAATGATTGTGGGTACTATGGTCAGCTTGTTCTTTGTTCCACTTGTGTATTTCATAATCTATAAGAAGAGAAGATGAAACATTCTTTTTCCGTCATTTTGACTATGTGCATCTTGATGATTGTCGGTGTTGCACTTATTCCTCGATTAGACATTAGCAATAAGCCTCGTCCTCGTCAAGGTAAGACTCTTACTGTGTCTTATTACTGGAATGGGGCTTCTGCTAAGGTCATTGAGCAGAATGTGACTTCACGCATAGAGGGATTATGTTCTTCTGTGAAGGGTGTGGAGAATGTTTCGTCGGAGTCTTACTTCGGCTCTGGACGTGTGACCGTGGAACTGAAGAAGCAGGCTTCTGTGTCTGGTGTCAAGTTTGAGATTGCTTCTTTGATTCGTCAGATTAGGAATAAACTGCCGGAAGGGGTGTCTTATCCTGATGTGTCGGGTGGTGAAGTCGTGACTGGCAGGTCTGAGAAATCGAAGGTGCGTAGCATCCTCTCCTACACGGTGAATGCTAATCTTAGGGACAGGGAGATCCGTAAGATTGTGGAACAGGAACTGAAACCTAAGATTGAACAGATTGATGGGGTTCATCATGTAGATGTTACTGGTGGCACGTGGCAGTATATGGAGATTGACTATGATGCCAAGACTCTGTCCATGTATGGACTGACCTCGTATGATCTGGAGGAGGCTATACGTGGTTTCATTGGAAAGAATGATGTTGTGGGTGATGTGATGCATTCCAATGACAGGGGTGAAAACTCACGTATATCTCTGTTTCTTACAGAGAAGGGTATTGCCTTGGAAGCTATGCCTGTGAAGACTATTGATGGTAAGATTGTTTATCTCAATAATCTTGCTCGATGTGAGATTAAAGATAGGAAGCCTGATAGCTATTATCGTATAAATGGACAGAGTACCATATATCTTACTGTATATGCTGACGAAGATGTGAATATCAAGTCTGTTAGTGAGGAAGTTAAGGACCTAATTGATGCCAATGATAATGTCAGTGCCAAGAATGCAGCCTTGTCAGGTTTCCATTTTACCATGGTGCAGGATGTTGCAGAGGAGGAGTTTGCGGAGTTTCGTACTCTCATAACTCGTAGTGCCTTGTCCTTGGCGATACTGCTGCTGTTTGTGTATTTCTCTCGCATGAACTTTAAGTATCTTGCCATAATCTCAATCACCTTATTGGCAAACATTCTGATTGCTGTTATATGCTATTGCTTGTTTGACATTCGACTTCATCCTTTTTCTATGGCAGGTATTACCGTGTCGTTTGGACTTATTATTGACTCTACCATTGTCATGGTGGATCATTATAGCTATCATAAGGACTATAAGGCGTTCTATGGTATACTGGGTGCTATGCTAACTACTATAGGATCGCTGATTATCATATTCTGGTTGCCTGAGTTTCTGAAAAAGGAACTGTATGACTTCTCGTGGATGATTATCATTAATCTTGGCATCGCTATACTTGTATCGGCAATCTTTGCTCCTGCCCTGGTGAGTAGAATGGGGTATGAGTGTAGGCAGAATGGACATGTGCGAAACTTTAGGTTTTTGCATGGATGGAACAGGTTCTATTCTGCTTATGTCAGGTTTGTTCAGCATAGGATATGGCGTTGGCCTTTGCTTGTGGTTGTCTTTGCCTTATTTGGTTGGTCTTTGTATCTGTTTATCGGTACAATAGATTCTAACACTTATCGTCCTGACAAGGAAGAACTGAAACTGAATATCCGTGGACAGATGCCTGTTGGAGGTAGTGTTCAGGAGTTGAATGAAAAGGTGCAGGATGTTGAGGCTTTCCTCTCAAAGTTTAAGGAGATAAAGAGGTTTGAGGCTAATGTGAGCAGATGGGGTGGTGCCAGTATATTGGTGGAGTTTAAGCCTGAGTACCAGCATACAGGTTTTCCTTACTTGCTTGAGAATAAGGTTATCGGTAAACTTATCACGATTGGTGGTGCCGACTGGAGTACATACGGTGTGAGTGATAGGGGATTCAGTAATAGCCTTAACCTTCAGTACCGTTCTAATAATATCGAGATTGCGGGTTATGACTATGACCGTCTCTATCGTTTTGCAGAAGATATGTGTAAGAAAATGAATTCCAATCCGAGAGTACAGGATATTTGTATTCAGACTCCTGGCTATGAAAATCAGGAGGAGGAGATCCACATGGTCTATAACCATGAGTTGATGGCTGCTGATAGTGTGAAGATTGAGGATGTGTACCATTCTTTGCGTACTATGTTGTCGGAGTCCAATATGGGTTATTGCAGGAATGAGAATGTTCGTAAAGATATTGTTCTTCGTTCAGATAATATGGATAACTTCGATCTTTGGCAGTTGGAGAATTCGTTTGTCAAGGTTGGTGGAAAGGATGTACGTGTGTCTGATCTGATGGAAGTGGAGCACAGGGAGGCAAAGAATTGCATTCCTCGCCGAAATCAGGAGTATGTACTTAGGGTTGCCTTTAATGTGCTTGGCTCATATACCTATACATCAAAGTATATCAAAGGAATTGTAGATGAGTATAATGCGAAGTTCCCTGTCGGTTATCGTTGTCTGAATAATGGTATGTACTGGAATGATGAAGAAGGTACGCAGTATTGGCTTGTAGGTCTTGTTGTGGTGATTATCTTTTTTGTCTGTAGCATATTGTTTGAGAGTCTATATCAGTCGATAGTGATAATAATGCTTATTCCATTCTCTATGATAGGCATGTTCTTTACCTATCATTATGGTGAGGTTGAGTTTGGTACTGGAGGTTTTGCTGCAATGGTCATGCTTTGTGGTCTTACTGTAAATGCTGGCATTTATCTAATGAATGAATACAATAATAATCAGCATAGATTTATTAAGGCTTATAATCATAAGATTATTCCGATATTATTGACCATATTCTCAACAGTTTGTGGACTTGTTCCATTCTTGATAGATGGTCCAGAAGAGCGTTTCTGGTTCTCTTTCGCTGTTGGTTCAATCAGTGGACTCGTATTCTCTATCTTTGCCTTGGTATTTGTTTTACCTATGATGATGAGAAAAGAGACTGTTGTGAGGTTATAAGGTTATACGGTTGTACGGTTATACGGTTGTACGGTTATACGGTTGTACGGTTATACGGTTGTACGGTTATACGGTTGTACGGTTATACGGTTATACGGTTGTACGGTTGTACGGTTGTACGGTTGTACGGTTGTATGGTTGTACGGTTATACGGTTGTATGGTTGTACGGTTATACGGTTGGAATGATTGCTCGCGGATCTTTACCCATTGGCGGACTTTCATAACTCAAAACCTTAAGATTTCAAAATATATAAACTTAGTCAAAAATAAATTCGAAAAATAGCTATAAACCCTCCAGATTTGTGCTTCTGGTTGATAATGACAGAATGCATACATTATCATTTTGGAGAATATCCGTGAGGATTGATCACCCTTACAAAACCTTTTTGAATTGTATTGTTCCCCGATCAGGATACATTCGATGAAAAAAGGAGTAATTAATTTATTAACCTTTTCCACGATTTCGTAAAAAAGATCGTGGGGAATAAAAACAAAACTTAAAAATGAAAAAAAACAAATCTTTTTTAATTGCAGGAACTTTGTTCTTGTGTGGACTATGTTGTTATAATTCAAATAAAAGTGTAGCAAACAACTTTTTAAAGGAAAGTGTTGATGCTATCTCACAAAGTTTGGCAGATGATGAGACCCCTAAAACTTCATACAAATCTTTTCATATGACATGTTATGATTATGTGAAAGTTAATGGGGTGTATACCGCTGTTCCTAATAACAAAAAGCAGGGCGTTTCATATGTAAATCCATATGATAATTCAGGAGCTCCATATCATAGTCATTATTGTACGATATGTAACGTAAGCATTTAATTGTACACTTTTCATTTGTTCATGAAGCATAAGCTTCATGAACAAATATCATAATGATTTAACTATTGTAGATTATAACTAAACTTGCTTTTTGATGTTGTAAAGTAAAAAAAATCGTTCTTTTGTAACTTGGAAGTTATATCCATATATAGTCAAAGAGAATGATCTTAACTGCATTACTTTTTCTACAATTTCAAGCAATCAAAAATTTGCGTATAATGAGTGTAATTAATTTATTCAACATAAAATATTTTCAATTAATATATGTTGCTACTTTTCTGTTTTCTTTTTCCTCTTGTAATGTAGAAACAGTAGTAAATAAGACAACTTCTATACCAATGGAAGTGAATTCTAAAGAGGTAATTGACCAGTCTGTGTTTACAAGAAAAGTTGATTCGCTTCTACTAGATCCCAAGGGAAATGTTATGTCTCAAATTTCTGATGTATGTGTGAATGATAAGTATATATTCGTTTTGGATGATATGAATGGTATATTTATGTTTAATGCTAATAATGGAGAATTAAAATGCTCTTCCAGAAATACTGGGCATGGAAAGGGGGAATGCATTGGTCTTAAATCATTAGAGATGCTTAATGATACACTATACATTCTTGATTTCCAAGGGCAAAAAATTCAAAAGTTTGATATGGAAATGAAACATGTTGGTGATGTTCAAATTGAATTTCCTGCCATTGATTTTGCCGTTTTAAACGATGGCTTTTTATTGTATAATATGGCGTCTACGGAGAAAGTGAAGAAAGTTGTGAAAACTAGTAGGGACGGTAAGATTATAGACAGTTATTTAAGTCCATCCAAAGACATGAATCTCATGATAAATGATAAATTTTTCAGTAGAGACGAGAATGGAAATATTTATATGTCTGAGTGCTTTTCAGATACAATATATAAATATAAAGGGGGGGATTTAGTTCCATGTTTTGTTTTAGATACAGGCGAGAATTCTTCAGATTTTGAGCATACATCTGAAATGATGAACGGTGTATCAACTAATATAATGGGAGGGTCAATAATAACCTCTCAGTATGTTTTCACAAGATTTATTAATGAATTTGTAAAAAATAACATATATACTATTGATAAAAACAAGTCAAAATCTGGTCTTGTCAAAACTGAAGGAGATTATATCTTCGAACCGATGGGAATACACAGAGATTATTTGTATTCTGTGGTTAATCAGGTATCTGTAAAAGATGAAGGCAATAAAATTTTATTGATCAAATATCATTTATGAAAATTGTTAAGTATCGAGTAATTTTTATTTGTGTCTGTTGTGCTATTGTAATCTTTGTGTTAATGCAAATCCTAAATTTAAGGTTGGATGATAAAAAGCGTCTGGTAGAACTATTATCGTCAGAAACAATAACTGTTCCATATGACAAATTTATTCATTTGAAACCAGAAGAAAATAGCCAACATAAAATAACCAATCCTAAATTTCATTTAATTGTTTACTATGATTCTACGGTATGTGCATCTTGTGTGTTAAAAACAATTAATGAGTGGAATGGAAGTTTAGATAAAGCAAGATGTTATAGTACAAATATTGTTTTTATTTTTTCTGTAAAAAATGAAGATGTAGCTATAAATGACGTGAATAGGTATTATAAATGTTCTGGCTTTTGTCAGGATATTTATTTGGATTCATGTGAAGCGTTTGTTAATAGCAATAAAGCTATTCCTGAATCTCCTTTGTATCATACATTTGTGATTAATAAAGAAGGTAAGGTCCTCATGGTAGGTAATCCATTCCAGAATGAAAAGATGGAGGAGCTATTCAAGAAGGTAATGGCAAAAGAAAAGAGGGAACAAAAAAAGAAAGAGTGTAGTGGCATAATGTCACCACACTCTTCAAAACGAGATGTTTTCCTTTGTGTATAAATAGATAGCGCGTTCTACTAATCGTGCCATATTTATTAACGAACTTTTTAGGAAATTTATGTTTTGTCATTACTTCTCCCCCCCAGGCCGTCCGAGAACGGCACTTTGAGGCGCATCACAGTGGGCAGAGCCGCTATAGCGACTCCACCTAAGCCCATCTAAGGGCATATAAGTTTTCATCTTAACCCAAGTTTGATACTCTATTTGCTGCTTTTTCTGCTGTTCAGTACTTTACGATTTTCATTTGCTTTGCTGTGTACTACAAACTTTTCTCGATTTTGATCTTTCTGAAAGGCATTTTCTTGTACTTTAATCGTTCGTAAATATCATTGGCGGACTTTCATAACTCAAAACCTTAAGATTTCAAAATATATAAACTTAGTCAAGGATAAATTCGAAATATAGCTATAAACCCTCCAGATTTGTGCTTCTGGTTGATAATGACAGAATGCATACATTATCATTTTGGAGAATATCCGTGAGGATTGATCACCCTTACAAACCCTTTTTGAATTGTATTGTTCCCCGATCAGGATACATACGATAAGAAGAGGGTAATTATTAATCCTTTCCACGATTTCGTAAAAAAGGTCGTTGAAAAAAACAAAAATAAACAAATGACAAAAGTATTTAAAACAACTCTTGCAGTAGCGGTAGTGGCAGTTGCAGGTATGGGCTCTTATAGAGCTTTTGAATCTTTTATGTTCGCAAATCTCTCAGAAGATGATGCGTTACTTATGGAGAATATAGAAGCTATGAGTTCTCCTAGTGATAATCCTAATATTGATGATGTGAAATATGTGAAGGTATTATTGGAGTCTGGTTCGTGTTATGAATCTGTTGCCTCTGATTTTGCAGATAGAAAAACAGAAAATGGGATTAATTATATAAGATATTACTATACTAAACAATTAGTAAAAGATGGTAGTGTATGGGAAGAATGTATTACAGTTCCATGTTTAGGAGGCGGTTGTCAGGACGAATGTGTTGGTTTTAAATGCAAAACAGGATACCCTGAAAAAGATTGTATGTCTGGTTGGGGAAGTTGGCAACTTACTTGCTCAGGTAGCTTGGCTCCTGCGTGGCCAGGTTTTTAGTTGTGTTATTTTGTTATGATCAACAAATAGAGTTTATAATGTTCATGTGAATAAGTGTGTGTTTTTATTAGAAAAATAATACTTGAAATAAACTCTTTGTTGTAAGTAAATTCTTGTTAATAATGTTTCAGAAGTTTATCGCATGTGGATTATGGTATTTTTAATTGGATGTTATTAATGACATATGTTCTGCTAATAGACTTCTGAAACTAAAAAAAATATTTGTATTGTGAAATATAAATTTTTAGTTGTGATTGGTGTTGTTGCTGCCATGAGTTTAATGATGTCTTGTAATACTCGAGAAATGCAAGGCATTACAAAGCAACATGATATTGCTTTTGTTAATGACAATAATTCCAGAATTGAACTGGATGATATATTTGAAGATTTTAGTGTCATTAAGCTTGATTGCAAAAAGAATGCACTATTGAGTCGAATAGGTAGATTTTATATAGCCAATAATCGTTTTTATATGTTTGACAATAGTTCTTTGCCAAATATAGTAATGTTCGATCTTAACGGAAATTATATTGCTAACGTTGGTGCACAGGGGCATGCTAAGGGTGAATACATAAGCTTGAGAGATGTTTGTGTTAGTGCAGATGGAAAATCTTATGCTTTGTCTTTTGATAATAGTATCATTGTGTATGATAAGAATGGAAAGTATATAAAGACAATATCATTATCATCAGATACTCAGTTTTATAAGATTGTCTGTTGTGGAGATTGTTTTGTATTGTATTCTCGACATGAAGCAGAAGGCTCTGAATATGTTTTGTCATTTTATGATAAATCGTTTAACTATATAGGGAATAAGATCTCAAACTTGAACCATGATTTTAAGGTTGGTCCTTTTGTGGCAAATCCGTTGTTAAGTAACAAAAATGAAATATGTTTTTTTGATTTTTACAGGAACCAGTTTTATATTAGTAATATAAAGGATTTGGAGAATACAGAATTATTAGATGTAAAAACAAATAACACATATAGAGAAGAAGAGACTGTAACAGGAAAATTCGATGATCATTTTTATGAATATGATTTTATTGATAAAGTATATTTGTCTGATGATTATATATATGGTTTTATTACTATTAATAAAATCTATCAATACTATGAGTATAATAAGAAAACTCATGAGGCAAAGGCTTCTATTTATGGAGATATAACACCATTATCTTTTTGCTATCATAATGGTTATTACTATGCTGTGTTTAGCGCTGATAAATTGATAGAGTATCAAAAAAACAATCATAGAAATCATTTTAGAACCCGATTGTGTGAAGCTTTGGATAAGTATGACGATAATATTAATCCAATGGATAATTTCTATTTAATTAAGATGAAACACAAGAGGAGTAAGGTTCTATCTTTATGATTTGATCTCACAGACATGTTCTTATGGGGGCCCTCTAAACAAATAAAAACATTTAAACACCTGCTATTTATTGTTGCTTGGTATAAGTAAATTTGTGGGGTGTTTTGTGGTTAGATGTAACGTCTATTTATCCATCGTGGTAAACACGAGGAAAACAGCTTTTGCTTACGACTTGCTTACGACAATTGTCGTAAGCAAGTCGTAAGCAAAAGCTGTTCAGATGCTGTTCTATTAAGAGGGTGTAGGGAGTGCTATAATAGGCTGGGAGAGACAGTATACTAGTTCGAAGAGATAGCCTTGATAAGTTAACATGTATGTCCGCATGGTAATTATGAACTTTTCTGTCGAATGGCAATTATGCATTATGAATTAAATGATATCGTCTTTTTACTACTTTTTACGGTTCTTCTTCACTTTAGTTGAAAATTTATCGCGCAAGCGCAGACGAAGAAGAACCCTTTTTATTTCGCTTAACCCTCTTTTAACATCATTCAAGTGAAGCGTTATCGCTTGCGCTTTTGCAGAAAGAAACTTGAGTAATATGATTTTGCATGCTTATATAATGATAAGAAAGTACGTGAACCATACGTTTTGCTTTTATTGGCTTTGCTGTATTTTTGCATCGTGAAAACAGCAGTGATGGGAACTGTTGATTGATAATTTTTAGAACTTGTAAAAAAATCATTTAAAGTTATGGAGAACAGATTGTATTCTTGTGATGTGTGTGGCAATCTTGCTTTTATGCTGGTTGCATCTGGCGTAAAGCCTAATTGCTGTGGAAAGGAAATGGCATGTGTTCAGATCAAGACTGTTGAGGAAGGTAGTGAGAAGCATGTTCCTCAGATAGAGTTTATCAACAGTAATAAGATGAAGGTTAAGGTTGGAAGCACTCTCCATCCGATGTCTCCTCAGCATTATATCCAGTTTATATGTCTTGAGACTACAGCAGGATGTGTAGTTCGTTCATTATGTGCAACTGACCAGCCAGAAGTGTGTCTTCGTTTTACAGGACGTCCTGTGGCGATTTATTCTTACTGCAATGTTCATGGACTATGGAAAAAGACTATTACGAAGGAGGATTGCCCACCATGTGAACCTCAATCGACACAGTCATGTTGTGCATATAAATAATAAAACTGAAAATGCTGTTTTCATATGTTGGGTTTCGGACTTTGTTCCGAAACCTTTTTGGTTAAACTGATTTTGCTGAAGTATCAATTATCTTTACCTTTACATTACGAAGCTTTCGTGAAGGCTGCGTGAAGGCTGACCATATCTATAACAGGGCTTAGTTGGAAAGGAATATGGCAAAGATTACAATGATTGATGTAATCAAATATGTAGGGTGTCCAGTTTGTTGATAAGTTTTTACCGCAAGCGGTCTATAATTACTCGACTTTAGCTTTTGGTTAAGTCGATAGGTTATAAGGTTTTAAGATTATAAGGTTTGAATGACTGTGTGTACTTTATACCCTATGGTATCAAACCTTATAACCTTACCAGCGTAGCGACCTTATAACCTCAAAACCTTAAATCCTCAAAACGTAATTACAGCATTTCAACTGTCTGTATCAGTTTTGTGCTGTTTGAACCTTTTATGAGAATTGTGTAACCTTTTGGCTTGTTTGTAGCAATCTCAGTCTTGACTTCCTCAACGGATGGGAAGAGGGTGAGTGAAGGGCAAGAAGTGAAGAGTGAAGGATTTGTTTCTACTGCCTTCTTGAACTCGTCACCTACGAGCCATATCTTCTCAAAGTCAGATGAGGCAAGTGTCTCGACAACTTTCTTATGTTCTTCTGCAGATGCGTCACCCAGTTCCTTCATGTCACCAAGGATGCACATCTTATGTTCTACCTTCATGAGACGGAAATTGTCAAGTGCTGCTGCCATGCTTGTTGGATTGGCATTGTAGGCATCAATAACAAGGTTGTTATCCTCTGTTTTCTGCATCTGTGAACGGTTGTTGCTTGGAGTGTATTCACTAAGAGCGGCTGTGATGTCATCGGCAGATACAGCAAAGAGTGTTCCTATACATGCTGCTGCAAGGGCATTGTCAATATTGTATGCTCCAATGAGTTTTGTTTGTACCTCCATAGGAGAGAATGCAGATGGATTTGTGTTCCAGCTAAACTTGAGGAATGGGTTGCACTCTATGAGTTGGCCCTTTACGAGAAGACCATTGTCTTCTTTCTGTCCATAACGGATGAGTCGGAGGTCATTACTGATGCCTTTGAGGTACTCGTTGTCGTTGTTGATGAATACTGTACCCTTATCTTCACGAAGATAGTCGTATAACTCGCCCTTTGTCTTTATGACTCCCTCGAATGAACCGAATCCGAGAAGATGTGCCTTGCCTACGTTTGTGATTATTCCGTAGTCAGGTTGAACGATATTGACAAGAGTCTTTATCTCGCCAGGATGGTTGGCACCCATCTCTATTACGGCTATCTGGTGCTCCTTTGTGAGACGAAGAAGTGTCTTTGGTACTCCAATGTGGTTGTTGAAGTTGCCTTGTGTATAAAGCACATTATACTTCTTCTGAAGTACTGTTGCAATAAGTTCCTTTGTTGTGGTCTTGCCATTTGTTCCTGTCACACCTATGATGGTTGTACCAATTTGACAACGATGGAAGTTGGCAAGGTGCTGAAGAGTGGTAAGAACGTCTGGTGCAAGTATGAGTCGGTCCTTAATATCGCCTTCTGCATTGTTGTAGATGTCCTTGTCGTCAATAACTGCAAATGCTGCTCCTTGTTCGAGTGATGGAATGGCATATTGGTTGCCGTCGAATGTCTCTCCCTTGAGTGCAAAGAAGATTGAACCTGATGGTACATTACGGCTGTCTGTTGTGATTTCTGGATGTTCACAGAAAATCTTATATAATTCTTCTATGTTCATGTTTGCTATTTTTCGACAAAATTACAAAGTTTTTGGCATAGTATCAAAAACAATTCGTAACTTTGTAAAAATATGTTGTAAAAATGAAGGGACTTATTCCATATACTATAAATACAAGAGGCAGGTTGATAGACTTGAAAGAACCTCAGGTGATGGGAATCTTGAATGTTACTCCTGACTCTTTCTACTCAGGAAGTCGTAAGCAGACGGAACTGGAAATAAGAGATAGAATAGAGCAAATCATCAATGAGGGAGGACAGATGATTGACATTGGCGCTTATTCTTCTCGTCCTGGTGCTGATGATGTGTCTCCTTCAGAGGAGATGGCTCGTCTTTCTAAGGGTATGAAGATTCTTAGAGATATTGCTCCAGACATTCCTGTTAGTGTTGACACCTTTCGTGCAGATGTGGCTAAGATGTGCGTTGAGGAACTTGGAGTTGACATCATTAATGACATAAGTGGTGGTCAACTTGATAAGGACATGTTTGATACTGTCGCTCGTCTTGGTGTTCCTTATATATTGATGCACATGAAGGGCAATCCACAGAATATGCAGAACTCTCCACATTATGATGACCTGATGAAGGAGATTCTCTTGTATTTTGCGGAGAAGGTGCAGAGACTTCGTGATCTTGGTCAGAAGGATATAATACTTGATCCTGGTTTCGGTTTTGCCAAGACTCTTGAGCATAATTATGAACTGATGAATCATCTGGAAGAACTTAAGATTTTTGAGTTACCTATTCTTAGTGGTATATCTCGCAAGAGTATGATATATAGGTTGCTTGGTACAACTCCACTTGATGCACTCAATGGTACTTCTGTTCTAAATACCATTTCTCTGATGAAGGGAGCAAGCATTCTTCGTGTTCATGATGTGAAGGAGTGTGTAGAAGTCGTGAAGGTCGTACAAAGTACCTTAGCGAAGTAGTTCGGTTAATCCGGACATTCCGGCAAATCCGGCTTGTCTGGGAATAACATAATTCATTATTCATAACTCATAATTCACAAATCATTCGGATGTTCGAATTTGGAATAAAAGATGCAATTGACATAATCTGTGTAGCGACATTGCTGTTCTACATATACAGATTGATGAAGGCAAGTGGTTCACTCAACATATTCTACGGAATAATGGTGTTTGTGATCACCTGGATTGCTGTGTCGCAGGTATTGCAGATGAAACTGCTGGGATCCATATTTGATAAACTGGTAAGTGTGGGTGTTATTGCTCTTATCATCATATTCCAGGAAGAGATTCGACGATTCTTCCTTACTCTTGGTTCGCAGAGACGTCTGTCAATGTTGACACGATTCTTTATAAAACATGCTACTGAAGATGAGGAACAGGAAGAACAGAGGATCCTTCCAATCATCATGGCTTGCGACTATATGAGCAAGAACTATGTTGGGGCTCTGATCATTATCGAAAGGGAGATGCTTCTGAATGATATCATTAAGTCTGGCGAGATGATTGATGCTCGTGTAAATACGGAACTGATTAAGAATATCTTCTTCAAGAATAGTCCTCTTCATGATGGTGCAATGATAATAAGTCATGACAGAATATCTGCGGCTGGATGTATTCTCCCTGTGAGTCATAGCCTTAATATCCCTAAGGAACTGGGACTTAGGCATCGTGCGGCGTTGGGTATTACTCAGCAGAGTGATGCCATAGCTATCATAGTGAGTGAGGAGACGGGAGGCATATCTATTGCTCGTAGAGGTGAATTCACTCTCCATATGGAAACAAGTGATCTTGAAAATTATCTCATTAACGCTTTGAAAGTTTAACAAAAATAATTATTATTAACCTAATACATTTATTAGAATGAAGAAATTATTTATTTACATATTTGTGATGTTTGTGTCGTGTGTGTCGGGCTATGCACAAACGAGACAGCTGGAGGTGCTGAAGTCTATGGAACTTGCGAATGATTATTTCATCAATAAGTATCCTGATGCAGGTGCTCCCACTTTTGTAAAGAAACAGCGCCCAAGTAATCTCTGGACAAGAGGTGTGTATTTTGAGGGACTTATGGCTCTCACAGAGATGGAACGCGTAGTGGGTGGAGATAAGTATGATAAGTATTACAAGTATATAAGTGATTGGGGTAATGCTCATAAGTGGATCCCTCGTAATGGAGTGAAGACTCGTGATGCTGATGACTATTGCTGTTCACAGACTTATATAGATATGGGTCAGGTTGGTCCTACTATCGAGTGTATGGATAACCTTATTGCTTGTCGTAATGTACCTCAGACTCAAGGTAATGGCTCTTCTACTGGCTCATTTGGCGACTGGACTTGGATTGATGCTATACAGATGGGACTGCCCGTTATGTCTAAGTTGAGTGCTACAATGATGGCTCGTGGAGATAAGGACTATCTGCGTTATGCTGAACAGGGATGGCAGATGTATCGCACTTCTCGTGATAGTATTGCTGGAGGTCTTTTCAACAAGAAAGAAGGTCTTTGGTGGCGTGATAAGGATTTTGTTCCACCATACAAGGAACCTAATGGCAAGAACTGTTATTGGAGCCGTGGTAATGGTTGGGTATATGCTGCTCTCGTAAGGGCAATGGATGCTCTTCCTTCTGACCCACACTATAAGGATTATAAGAAGGATTATATGTTGATGACTAAGGCTTTGCTTAAGTGTCAGCGTTCTGATTATTACTGGAATGTCAGCCTTCATGATGAAAGCAACTTTGGTGGTAAGGAGATGAGTGGTACTGCTCTTTTCATTTATGGTATGGCTTGGGGTGTTAATAAGGGGTATCTCCCTGCATCTAAGTATTGCCCTATCATCTATGCTACTTGGGACGCTATGGTTAAGGATTGTCTGCATAAAGATGGATTCCTTGGTTTTGTTCAGGGAACAGGTAAACAGCCAAGTGATTCTCAGCCTGTAACTTATGATAAGGCTCCAGATTTTGATGATTATGGTCTTGGATGTTTCCTTCTTGCTGGTTGTGAAATTATGCGAATGAAATGATGAACTAATAATGATATAGCTATGAAAAGATTATCATACATTGTTGCCTTGGTTCTTGTTGCGTTTGTTTCTCTCTTTACGTCTTGTGATGATGGTGAAACAAAGAAGGGTGGTAAGGCTACAGCAAAGATATTAAGCGGTCCTTATGAACTGTTGCTTGTTGCACACAAGTCTTGGTTGGCTTCTGGAGATGGTATGGAGTTCCGTAATATTGTTGAACGCCCTATACTTGGTATTCCACAGGCTGAACCTAATTTTCGTGTGACGACACTTGAACCCCGTGATTACAAGGGTAAGTATATAATGTATGGTAATATCTTTATTGCTGATATTGATGAGAATGTGGAACAGGCTTCTCTAGACATCCAGTATGATGTTAATGCTCAACCACAGGTTATTGTGACCGTGAAGGCACCTACTACTAATAGGTTGATGATTTTCTTGGAGAATAAGAAGGACAGCATTCTCAATGTGTTTGTTCAACATGAACTTGAAAGAGAGAAGAAGTTTCTTGAGAAGAACTATAGTAGGGAGGTCTTAACTCAAGCTAAAAAGATTTTTGGGGCTTCTATTCTTGCTCCTGTTGATATTGAGACTGTCACTCCTCACGATAATTTCTTCTGGGCAACATCGAAGAAACGTGACAATACTCTGAATGTGTGTATGTACACTTTCCCTTACACCTCAGAAGATGATTTCTCTATGGATAAGTTTGTACAGAAACGTGATTCTGTCATGAAACTATATGTTCAGGGGGATAGGGATGATCAGTATATGAGAACTGATGCACGTAACATCTATGAGAACGCTACAATAAGAGATGGTAAGTTCGTGTATGAGGTTAGAGGATTGTGGGTGATGGAACATGATGCTATGGGTGGACCATTTGTGTCTTATTCTACGCTTGACGCCGAAACAAATCAGGTTGTGGTAGTTGAAGGTTTTATCTATGCACCTCAGGAAAAGAAAAGACCTCTTATCCGTGAGCTTGAAGCATGTCTCCAGACTCTTAAGTTACATATAGGAAAGTAGTAACACGGATAGTTCAAGAAAGTAACAAGAAAAACTATATATTTGATTGATTAATTAAACGGGAATGATGATATGTGGTGGTGGCCATTTGTAAGTGAGAAAACTTATAAGGAATCGGGAATGTTTGAGGGCATGACCGATTGGCATTCTCATATTTTGCCTGGCGTCGATGATGGTGTGCAGAATATGGAGGAAGCACTTAATGTACTTAAGCAATACGAGCATTTGAAGATAGGTGATGTGTGGCTTACTCCTCATATTATGGAGGATGTACCTAATGAAACAGCTCATCTGAGGAATGTGTTTGATGAACTTCAGAATAATTATGCTAAGGTTCATTGCAGTTCTGAATCTAAGCCTGTCTCTCTTCATCTTGCAAGTGAGAATATGCTTGACAATCTGTTTATGCATAGGCTCAAGAATAAGGATTTTCTTCCTGTGGGAAAGAATCATGATCATCTGCTTATTGAGACAAGTTATGTTCAGGCACCTAATAGAATGGAGGATATGATAAAGGGTGTCCAAGATGCAGGTTATTATCCTATCCTTGCTCATCCAGAGCGTTATTTCTATATGCATGGACAGGAGTATAGAAAACTGCATAATGAACTTCATGTTAAGTTTCAGATGAACATACCTTCTCTTGCAGGACTGTATGGACCAGAGGCAAAGAGACGTGCAAAACTTATCCTTGAAGCCGGATATTATGATTTTGTGGGAACAGATCTTCATGGACTTAGAAAGTTCTTTGCAGCAATCACTGAATATCAGATTAGCAAAAAGCATCTGCAAATAATACAGTCTATTATAGAAGAAACAAGGTAAATGATACTGAAAGATATGAGATGGTGCACATTTTTTTGAAAAATGCGCACCATTTCGTTTTAAAGTAGTACCTTTGTAGCAGTTTTAATAGGTACATACAAACTATATTATTATGGCTTATAATTTATTAAAAGGTAAAAAGGGTATTATTTTCGGTGCACTTAACGATCAGTCTATTGCTTGGAAAGTTGCAGAAAGAGCATGTGAGGAAGGTGCACAGATAGTATTAACAAATACAGAAGTAGCTTGTCGTATGGGTACTATCGATGAGCTTGCTAAGAAGACTAACGCTACAGTTATTCCTGCTGATGCAACAAGTGTTGCAGACCTTGAGAACCTCTTCGTTGAGGCTCAGAAGGCTCTTGGTGGAAAGATTGACTTCGTTCTTCACTCTTGTGCAATGTCTGTTAATATGCGTAAGAAGCGTACTTATGACGATCTTGATTACGGATTCCTTGATAAGACTCTTGATATCTCTGCAATCTCTTTCCATAAGATGATTCAGGTGGCAAAGAAGCTTGATGCTATCGCAGAGTATGGTTCTATCCTTGCTCTTACTTATGTTGCATCACACCGTACATTCTTCGGTTATAATGATATGGCTGATGCTAAGGCTCTTCTTGAGTCTATCGGTCGTTCTTTCGGTTATATCTATGGTCGTGAGAAGGGTGTTCGTGTAAATACAATCTCTCAGTCTCCAACTCCAACTACAGCTGGTGGTGGTATCAAGGGATTCGATGGTATGCTTGACTATGCTGATCGTATGTCTCCACTTGGTAATGCTTCTGCTGACGAGTGTGCTGACTATTGCGTTGTTATGTTCTCTGACCTTACAAGAAAGGTTACAATGCAGACTCTCTTCCATGATGGTGGTTTCTCTAACATGGGTATGTCTCTCCGTGGTATGACTCAGTATGAGAAGAGCTTCGTCGATGAGAACCGTGACGAGAACGGTAAGATCATCTACGGATAATGAATGATGGTGTCTCTCTCGATGACGAGAGACATGATGACTATAAAAATAAGAAAAGCATCGGAAGAGATTCCGATGCTTTTTTTTGTGGGGCTAGATAAGATAGAGAGGCTAGAGGTTCTAGCTGTTCTAGTTATTCTAGCTGCTCTAGAAGTTCTAGAGGCCTAGAACTTCTAGATTACTATGAAAATTATGCAAGTTTTGCAAGGCAATCCTTGATACGCTTCATTGCTTCGATGATGTTCTCATCAGAAGTTGCGTAGCTCATACGGAAGCACTCAGGTGAACCAAATGCGTCACCTCCTACAGTTGCTACATGACCAACTTCGAGAAGGTACATAGCGAGGTCTGTAGAGTTGTTGATTGTACGACCATCAACTGACTTACCAAAGAAACTTGAGCACTTAGGGAAGAGATAGAATGCGCCCTGTGGCATGTTTACCTCAAGTCCTGGAATCTCCTTTGCAAGTTTTACGATGAGGTTCTTACGACGCTCAAATGCCTGACGCATAGTCTCTACACAAGTCTGGTCACCTGCGAATGCTGCTTCTGCAGCCTTCTGAGATACTGAACAAGGACCTGATGTGTACTGTCCCTGAAGCTTGTTACATCCCTTTACAATCCAATCTGCTGCAGCGATGAAACCAATACGCCATCCTGTCATTGCATAAGCCTTTGAAACACCGTTGATGATAACAACACGGTCCTTGATGTCATCGAATGAAGCCATAGAAGCGTGAGCACCTACATAGTTGATGTGCTCATAGATCTCGTCAGCGATAACGATAACACGTTCGTGCTTGAGAAGCACATTCTTGAGTCCTTCAAGTTCCTCCTTAGAATATACAGAACCAGTTGGGTTTGATGGAGAACAGAGGATGAGAGCGCGAGTCTTAGGAGTGATAGCTGCCTCAAGCTGTTCTGGAGTGATCTTGAAGTCCTGCTCGATAGGAGCATCAATAAACTTTGGAGTACCTTCTGCAAGAAGTACCATCTGTGGGTATGAAACCCAATATGGAGCTGGGATGATAACTTCATCGCCTGCATTTACAAGAGCCATGATGGCATTACATACAGACTGCTTTGCACCATTAGAACAAAGGATCTGTGATGGCTTATAGTCAAGACCATTCTCGTTTTTGAGTTTAGCAACGATAGCATTCTTCAACTCTGGATAACCAGGGACTGGGCTGTAACGACTCCAGTTGTCTTCAACTGCCTTGATAGCAGCTGCCTTGATATGGTCTGGAGTGTTGAAGTCTGGTTCTCCGACACTAAGGTTGATAACATCTACGCCCTGAGCCTTAAGTTCAGAACTCTTCTGCGACATTGCAAGTGTTGCAGATGGTGAAAGTCTGTTGAGACGGTCTGATAGATTTTCCATACTTTTATTATTGTTATTTTTTTTGTTTTACTTGTTAAAATGAAGTGTGTGTCCCATACGTTCCTTTTTTGTGTGAAGGTAACGCTCGTTATACTTATTTGGAGTAATCTCTATTGATACATTCTCCACGATTTCGAGTCCGTATCCTTCGAGTCCTACACGCTTTGTCGGATTGTTTGTCAAGAGGCGTATCTTGCCAATACCAAGTTCACGAAGGATCTGTGCTCCAACCCCATAGTCACGAAGGTCTGGATCAAAACCGAGATGTATGTTTGCATCGACGGTGTCTTCGCCTCTCTCCTGAAGGACATAAGCTGCAATCTTGTTCATGAGACCTATTCCTCGTCCTTCCTGAATAAGATAAACGATTGCGCCCTTGCCTTCCTTCTCTATAAGTTCCATAGACTTGTGAAGCTGTTCGCCACAGTCGCAACGCTGACTTCCAAAGATATCACCTGTTGCACAGCTTGAGTGCATACGGACAAGGATTGGTTCGTCCTTTTCCCAAGTACCCTTTATGAGTGCTATGTGTTCAAGGCCATTGCTCTTCTGGCGGAAAGGAATGATGCGGAAATGTCCAAAGGCAGTAGGCATATCAGCTTCCTGACCTTTGTCCACGAGACTTTCCTTTTGGAGTCTATAGGCAATGAGATCCTTAATCTGGATAAGTTTGATGCCAAACTCCTCTGACTTTGCTATGAGTTCAGGAAGTCGAGCCATTGTACCATCTGGATTGAGTATCTCAATAAGCGCAGCAGCAGGTCTTAGTCCTGAAAGACGGGCAAGGTCAACTGCAGCCTCTGTATGACCAGAACGGCGAATGACGCCATTGTCCTGAGCGTATAGAGGGTTGATGTGTCCTGGACGACCAAAATCCTGAGGCTTAGCTTCAGGGTCACTTAACCACTTTATTGTTGCTGCACGATCCTTGGCGCTAACACCAGTTGTACATCCTTCAAGTTTGTCAACTGTTACTGTGAAAGGAGTGCCAAGCATAGATGTGTTATCCTCTACTTGATGTGGCAATTCAAGTTCCTTGGCGCGAGAGATTGTTATTGGTGCGCAAAGAACACCGCGACCCTCTTGGAGCATGAAATTTACCTTTTCTGGGGTAATCAGTTCAGCCGCTGTTATGAAGTCACCTTCATTTTCGCGGTCCTCGTCATCAACAACGATGACAAACTTTCCTTGACGGAAATCTTCGAGGGCTGCCTCAATGTCGCTGAATTTACTATTTACCATGTATAACTTGTTTTAATTTATCACCTGTTTTTATTATGTTCCTCATATCATTTCGCACCCTTCTCCAGTAGCGGAATGAATGGTAGTCGACAATAGGCATCTGGTTGATATAGGTAATCACACCCATTTTCCTTGTATTGGAAAGCATGTCGATGAGGTACTCCAGTTTATTGTTTATTGTCTCTATGTCTGTCATGTCAGCTCTTCCTATGTACAGTTTCAAGAAATACTTGATACTCTTGAGTTTCTTGTTACGAAGGTAAGAGTGACAATCGTTAGAAAGGTCATCTATGAGCTCCATCGCCTTGTCATAGTCTGGATCATTTATGATAACCTCCTTTATTGGTATATTGCGTTTCTGACGAATGCCGCAGAGTTTTCTGAAGAACTCCTTGTATGCATCCATGTTGAATACGGCAGAGTCGTTATTTGACTTTATTGTAAGGAATATACCTATTGGCATCAGGATCATTGTACTCAACCAAACTCCAATCTCTACAGGGATATTGCCTTCGCGACCAAGTTTTACACCTGCCGTATTAACAATATAGTAGAATATGAAGATGACCACCGAAGCGACAACTGGCATTCCAAGTCCACCCTTACGGATTATGGCTCCAAGAGGAGCGCCGATAAAGAAGAACATCAGACAAGCCAATGACATGGATATCTTCTGGTATATCTCTGCCCAGTGTCCACGAATATGCCAGTCACCCTGATAAAGTTCCGTATCCTGAATCATTGTGTGAATCTCTGCAGAGGAAACTCTTTGGAGTGTACTGATGACTATTGACTGCTGTTTCTGAGGTGACAACCTGTTGAATACTGTGTCGATGTCAATCTTCTCTGCAGATGCCGTGACGTTAGTCTTGCCCTTTCCATTACCTGTACTTGATGCCAAAGCTTTGGCTGCTTCAGCAGAATCACCACTCATAGTGGTGTTAGGTATATTGTAGAATTGCATTCTTGTGGACTTGTAGAACACTCGTCCCACACTATCGTAGTGCTGTTTGAGTGTGTCAATGTCTACGATCATCTGTGAAATGTTCTTGGTCTTGGCATAGTCATTGAATGACTCATTGTCAACCATGTTCAGGTTTGTGTCAAAGTCTATTATGAAGTGTTTCTCCACAAATGTCTCTCTTCTGTAAGGCACATTTGAGCGGCCTTGCTGGAAACTGTCATTGTCGGTGTTCTCGAACTGCTCTCCATTGTATAGGTGCAGGAGAAGTTGCTGCTTTGTAGAACTTGTCTGCAAAAGGGCAGAGTCTGCAAGTATGATGTGGGCGTTGCTTGAACCGTTCTGGAAATTGTATATGATTACATTGTACATCATACCAGTTTCCTTGTCCTTGCGCTGTACATAGATGTTGTTGCCTCGTATTCCATCGTAGAACACCCCCTCTGGGATGTCAAGCTCAGGCGACTTCATTTTGATGGAATAATAGAGTAGCATGAACTTGTTGTCAGCCTCTGGCACTACAACATTCTGAAAGTAGAATGATATGAGTGAGATGATTGTTGACAGGATAAGAATTGGTCTCAAGGTTCGGAACAGAGTTATTCCGGCAGCCTTGATGGCAAGCAACTCCAGTTTCTCGCCAAGGTTACCCATCGATATGAGTGAGGCAAGGAGTACCGCGAGTGGCAATGCGACCGGCACAAGGTATAATGTGGCGTACCAGAAGAACTGGCATAAAACTGTTATGGAAAGTCCCTTGCCGACAAGTTCGTCTATGTAGCGCCAGGAGAACTGTAGCAATACGACAAAAAGACTGATGCTAAATGTTCCCAGGAACAGCGTCAGAAAACTCTTTGCAATGAATAAGTCTAATCTTTTAATAAATCGCATTACTACACCCTAAAATTCAAGGTGCAAAGGTACGCATTTTTAATGAAGAATGAAGAATGAAGAATGAAGAATTTATATATTAGGTGATATTTGCTATGTATATACTCATCTTCTCCCTTTTTTTTGCTACCTTTGCAACCAAATACAATAATTTATGATAACAGCAGATCAACTTAAGGATGTGATGGAGCGTACAGAGGCTCTCCATCGTTATCTCGGTATTGACGAGAAACTTATTCAGGTGGAGGAGGAACAGCTCCGTACACAGGCTCCAGGATTCTGGGATGATGCAAAGGCAGCAGAGGCACAGATGAAGAAGGTTAAGGATCTTCAGAAGTGGATTGATGGATACAAGGAGGTTAAGGCTGCGGCAGATGACCTTGAGGTTGCCTTCGACTTCTTCAAGGACGAGATGTCAACAGAGGAAGAGGTTGACGAATACTATAAGAATGTCATTACACTCATTGAGGACTTGGAACTCAAGAACATGCTTCGTGAGGAGGCTGATGGCATGGATGCTGTTCTTAAGATCAACTCTGGTGCCGGTGGTACTGAGGCTCAGGACTGGGCGAGCATGTTGATGCGTATGTATCAGCGTTATGCAGAGTCACATAATTATAAGGTTACGATAAGCAACTACCTTGATGGCGATGAGGCTGGAATCAAGACTGTTACAATGGAGATAGAGGGTGATCAGGCTTATGGATTCCTCAAGGGCGAGAATGGTGTTCACCGTCTTGTTCGTGTCTCTCCATACAATGCCCAGGGAAAACGAATGACATCGTTTGCTTCTGTGTTTGTAACTCCACTTGTTGACGACTCTATCGAGGTTGTTATTGATAAGAGTAAGATCAGCTGGGACCTCTTCCGAAGTGGTGGTGCTGGTGGACAGAACGTCAATAAGGTTGAAACTGGTGTTCGTCTTCGTTATCAGTATGTTGATCCTGATACTGGAGAGGAAGAAGAGATACTTATTGAAAATACAGAGTCACGTAAGCAGTTGGAAAACCGTGAGAATGCTCTCCGCCTCCTTCGTTCACAACTCTATGACCGTGCTCTCCAGAAGCGTATGGCAGAGCAGCAGAAGGTAGAAGCTGGAAAGAAGAAGATTGAGTGGGGTAGTCAGATCCGCTCTTATGTGTTTGATGACCGTCGTGTAAAGGATCACCGTACAAACTACCAGACAAGTGACGTCAATGGTGTTATGGACGGTAAGCTTGATGACTTTATCAAGGCTTACTTGATGGAGTTCTCTGGAGCAGGAGTTCAGTAGAATAATCTTCTGCTTTTGTTCCTCCGTGAATCCTTCGACATCGCTTCGTGATACCTTCGTAATTTTTACGGAAAGCATACTTGATACTTTTTTCTCGCATAAGACAAGAATTTGGAGAATATTGTCTGCGCTTTTTAAGTAAATTGTAGAATAAATGCATACAGAGATAGAACGTAAATTCCTTGTTGTTGGGGAATATAAGCACCTTGCTTATTCTCATTCTCATATAGAACAAGGTTATATGGCTACTGAGGCGGGCAAGACTGTTCGCTTCCGCATTCGTGATGATAAGGCTTATCTTACTATCAAGGGGCCTTCAAATAATGGTGGAATGTCTCGCTATGAGTTTGAGACAGAGATACCTATGGAGGATGCTAAGGAGTTGATGAAACTCTGTATGCCGGGCAGGATCAATAAGAACAGATGGCTCATCAAGAATGGTAAACATACCATTGAGGTGGACGAGTTCTTCGGTGAGAACAAGGGACTTGTGATGGCAGAGATTGAACTGGAGTCGGAAGATGAAGAGTACATCAAACCAGATTTCCTTGGTGAAGAGGTGACAGGCGATCACCGCTACTATAATTCACATTTGATGAGAAGACCGTATACAACATGGGAAGTATAAAAGGACATTTATTTACATTGATTGCAACGATAGGTATTGTCGTGCTAAGCACGATTCCTATTCCTGAGGTTCCTGAGCTTGAAGGAGTTCCACTCATTGATAAGTGGGTCCATTTCGTCATGTACGGAGGACTTGTTTGCGCTATGTGGCTTGACTTTTATTTGCGTAAGAACAAGAACGCAACCTTTGTTTTTAGTGCTGTATCTGTTCTCTATTCTACAGCATTAGGCGGTTTGATGGAGATAGTACAAGAGTATATGACTACTTGCCGTAATGGTGACTGGATTGATTTTTTAGCAGATAGCGTCGGGGTGCTGATAGGTTTTGTGCTGTCGTTTGCTGTCTTTAAGATATATACAAGAAACACATTGTAAGAATATAACTTTAGCATTTGAGTGTTGGAGTTAAAGAATAATTATAACCCACAAAATAAACACTGATGAATAATAGAGAGAACTTTGGGTCTAAGATTGGAGCAATCCTTGCTGCTGCTGGTTCGGCTGTAGGATTGGGAAATGTTTGGCGTTTCCCGATTATCACAGGACAGAATGGTGGTGCAGCATTCATTATCATTTATATAGTATGTATCCTTATGCTTGGATTGCCAATTATGATAAGTGAGTTCCTTATAGGACGTCACACTCATTCCAACACAGCTGGTGCATACCGAATATTGTCAAATGATGGTGTGTGGAAGTGGGTTGGACGTCTTGGTGTGTTCACAGGTTGGTTCATCCTTTGCTACTATGCTGTGGTGGGAGGCTGGACTTTGCATTACACCTATCTCTCTGCATCTAATTCGTTCAGTGGTGTCCCTGCTGAGCAGTACGGTTCCATATTCTCGACCTTTACTGCTAATCCTTGGGTACCAACATTGTGGCTTCTTATATTTATAGGTATAACACACTTTGTGATTACTCGTGGTGTACAGTCTGGCATTGAGAAGTTTTCAAAGATAATGATGCCAACACTCTTTATCCTTGTCGTGCTTCTTGTCATTTGCTCTGTCACACTTCCTGGTGCTGGTGATGGAATAAAGTTCCTCCTTGTTCCAGATTTCTCAAAGGTGACAAGTTCTGTTGTGCTTCAGGCAATGGGACAGGCATTCTTCTCGCTTTCTCTTGGTATGGGATGTCTCTGCACATACGCAAGCTACTTTGAGAAGACAACTCCGTTGGCAAAGACAGCGATACATGTGTCTCTCATTGACACTCTTATAGCAATCATGGCAGGATTCATAATCTTCCCTTCTGTATTTAATATAGGTATGAATCCTAATGAGGTAAGCACTGGTGCAAGTCTTATCTTCATCTCATTGCCTAATGTGTTCCAGAAAGCATTTGGCGATGGTACGTTCCTCGCTTGCATCTTCTCTGTGATGTTCTATTTCTTGCTCTTTGTGGCAGCGTTGACAAGTACGATATCTCTTCATGAGGTTGCAACAGCTTATGTCACAGAAGAATTCAAATTGTCTCGTAAGGTCGGAGCAAGTGTTATCACGGCAAGTATTGCTGTGCTTGGTGTTCTTTGCTCTCTTTCTTTTGGTCCTTTGGATAATGTGACATTTCTTGGTAGAAACATATTCTCTCTCTTTGATGACTTCTCTGGTACTATATTGCTCCCGATTAGTGGAATGCTTATCTCTATATTTGCAGGTTGGATACTTGATCGCCAGTTGTATAGGGATGAGATATCTAATCATGGTGAACTTAAGGCGCCTTATTTCAAGATGCTGATTTTCGGATTGCGTTATGTGGCTCCTGTGGCAATTGGTATCGTGTTCCTGGATCAACTTGGAACCTTTGACTTGCTAAAGCAGTAATGTGATGCTTAATGACTTTCTGAATCATAAGTCTAAGGGTGACCGTAGGGCAATAATTGCTCTCGCAGTATTAGCTGTGCTTCTTGTCATAGCATTGCTGATAGTGGATATTGTTCGTACAGGTGACTTGATAGAGGCGCAGAAGAAGTCGTTGGGCGATAATACAAAAGTAAGTGGTGACAAGCGTACTTCTGATAATGATACTAAGTCGTCCATAGCCAGTATTCCACTTCATGAGTTTGATCCTAATACGGTTGACTCATCTACACTTGTTGGTTTTGGTATTGCACCATGGAAGGTTAAGATATTCATTAATTACCGAAACAAGGGTAAGCGCTTCAGCACTCCGGAGTCGATACTTGACACCTATAAGTGGGAACAGGCAGATTATGAACTTCTGCGACCTTATATAAATATAGGTAAGCAATATCGTTCAAAGGTCTCGGATGATTATAGTCATGAGTCACGTAAAGGTCAGGATGGACGTATTGCCTCCCATTCGGAGGGTAAGGAAATGTATCATTCTGCAGGTGATACCACTTATAAACGTAAGTATGCATCGGCAAAGTTCAAGACTCTCACAAAAATCGATCTGAACACAGCAGATTCTGCCACTTTATGTAGTATTCCTGGAGTGGGAGGGTATATCTCATCAGCCATAATCCGTTACCGTAACAGATTGGGTGGATATGCTTCCGTGTCTCAGGTTATGGACATTAAACAGGTATCGCCAGAACTCCTTGAGTGGTTTGAAGTGAATGAACATGCTGAGGTAAAGAAGATAAATATAAATAAAGATAGTTTTCAGAAACTCAATTCTCATCCGTATATAAGCTATGAACAGACAAGAGATGTACTGACATACAGAAGACTTTATGGCGTTATTAGGGATGAAGCCCAACTCTTGCAGATTAATGTGTTTTCTAAGGAAGAGGTGGAGCGTTTGAGACCTTATTTGGTTTATTAGGACAATGATAAAAGCGATATTCTTTGATGTTGATGGTACACTCGTATCATTCAATACCCATACTATTCCGCAGAGTACAATAGATGCTGTGCGAGAGGTTCGACGTAAAGGTATAAAGGTATTTATTGCAACAGGTCGCCCATATCCTTTCATCAATAACCTTGGTGAATTGGAGTATGACGGTATAATGTCAGTCAATGGAGCAAGTTTTGTTACAGCTGATGGACAGGTCCTGGTTGATAAACCCGTTGACTCTGGTGATGTGGCTCGTATGATGAATTATGCCAAAGAACATAATCTTGCTGTGGCTTTTGCGACCAATGACTCAGCATGTGTCATCAACCCTAATGAAAAGTTTGACGCAGTGTTTGAACTCTTGGATATTGAACGCCCAGGCGAATTGTCTTGTGAACAATGTGTAAATAAGAAGGTGATGCAGATTATTGCCTTCTTTAACGAACAACAGGAGTCTTATATTATGAATAATGTGCTTACAGGATGTGATGCTCATAGGTGGCACCCTGATTTTGCAGACTGTATATGTAAAGGTACAAACAAGGCAACGGGTATAGATGATGTCATTAGTCTGTATGGCATAGATATTTCTGAAGTAATGGCATTCGGAGATGGTGGAAATGATGTTGCGATGTTGTCCCATGCTGGTGTGGGAGTTGCAATGGGAAATGCCTCTGATGATGTCAAGAAATGCGCAAAAATTGTCACAGATAGCGTAGATGAAGGCGGAATTGCTAAAATTTTACATCAAATAGATAAATTTTAGCCCAAAATGTTTGGAGGTAACGATAAAAGTCGTACCTTTGCACTCGCTAAAGCAAACGAGCCTCTTGATAAGGCAAATTTCTTGGTGATGGCGGGGTAGCTCAGCTGGTTAGAGCGTCGGATTCATAATCCGGAGGTCGAGGGTTCGAGCCCCTCCCCCGCTACAGAAGGCACTTACGAATTTCGTAGGTGCTTTTTTTGTTTCGGTAATGGAAGTATGGTCATCTCTTGAGAAAGCCTTGTGGTGGTGATGATGTGGTGGCTATTGCTGTTCCCATTAGAGAATGATGTATAATGTTGAATTGAGAAAGTATGACACGAGAAGAAATTGTACTGAGTTATCTTCAGGAACATGATATTCCTTTTTCTTGCTATAGCCATCCTGAAGGCAAGACCATAGAGGAGGCTAAGCGCTGGTGGAAGGATGATGGTAGTGTACATTGCAAGAATATATTCCTTCGCAATCATAAGGGAAACAAGCATTATCTTGTATGTTTTCATTGTGACCATGAACTCGATATCCATGATCTTGAAGCCCGTCTTAAGGCATCGCTGACATCAAAAGGTTTGCCTTCATGCGGTAAATTATCTTTTGCCTCCCCAGAGAGAATGATGAAATACCTTGGCTTGGAGCCAGGTAGTGTTTCTCCTTTCGGACTTATCAATGACACGGAAAACCATGTGCACCTCTTCCTTGATGCCAATTTGCAGAGTGCAGACTCTCTCAGTTTCCATCCTAATGATTGTCGTGGAACTGTTGTCATTGCTCGTCCTGACTTTGAAAGGTACCTTTCCATTGTAGGAAACACTTATGAGTATCTTGAACTATAATTGGTTCAGGTTTCGCTTTTAAGGAGTGAAAAGAAGTTAGATGGAGTTACTGTTCCTTCGTCGCTTTGAGAGTTAAAGACGAATGTACAGGATGACATTTAACAAGCATATCTGCATGGCAATTATGCTTTGTGCATTATGAATTATGCATTATGTGTTTTTAATATATTTGTGGATTTGTAGATATAGATAATGTGAATTTTGACGTGTAAACAACAAAAAACAGGGGTAATAATCAAATAATTGTTTGCAGATTCTTCATTCCTCGTTTTTTATACCTACATTTGCACTTTGAAACTAAGTTTTATAAAAGTAAATAATATGGCAGATACAAAGAAAATCAAGACTGCACTCGTTTCTGTTTTCCATAAGGACGGACTCGATGAGTTGCTCGCAGAACTCAATAAGAATGGTGTTAAGTTCCTCTCTACTGGTGGTACACAGAGTTTCATCGAGAGCCTTGGCTACAAGTGTGACAAGGTTGAAGATTTGACTACTTACCCATCTATCCTTGGTGGTCGTGTTAAGACACTTCACCCAAAGGTGTTTGGAGGTATTCTTGGACGTCGTGCTCTTGAGAGTGACCAGCAGGAAATGGCAAAGTACGAGATTCCTGAGATTGACCTCGTAATCGTTGACCTCTATCCTTTCGAGGAGACAGTTGCCAATACAAATGACGAGCCAACAATTATCGAGAAGATCGATATAGGTGGTATCTCTCTTATTCGTGCTGCTGCTAAGAACTTTGAGGATGTTGTTATCGTTCCAAGCAAGGCTGAGTACAAGCCACTCCTTGATATCGTTAAGGCACAGGGTGCAGAGACTACAAAGGCTCAGCGTAAGCAGTTTGCAGAGCGTGCTTTTGCAACTTCTTCACACTATGATACTGCCATCCACGAGTATTTCACAAAGTAATTAGTCACTAAAAGATGGGATTCTTTACACTTACTCAGGATATTGCGATGGACCTCGGTACTGCAAATACCATTATTATATGTAATGGTAAGATTGTAGTAGACGAACCATCAGTTGTTGCCCTCGACAACTCGTCTAAGAAGATGATTGCCGTTGGTAACAAGGCAAAGATGATGTATGAGAAGGCTCATGACAACATCCGCACTTGCCGTCCTCTTCGTGACGGTGTGATTGCAGACTTCGATGCTTGTGAGAAGATGATGCGCGGTCTTATTGGTATGATCAATAATGGACATCACCTCTTCAAGCCACAGCTCCGTATGGTTATTGGTGTTCCTTCAGGTAGTACCGAAGTTGAACTTCGTGCCGTACGTGACTCTGCTGAGAACTCTGGCGGTCGTGAGGTGTATCTTCTCTATGAGCCAATGGCTGCTGCTATTGGTTGTGGACTCGATGTTGAGGCACCAGAAGGTTGTATGGTCGTTGATATCGGTGGTGGTTCTACTGAGATTGCCGTTATATCTCTCGGTGGTATTGTCAGCAACAACTCTATCCGTGTGGCAGGTGATGAACTTACAGCGGATATTCAGGAGTACATGAGCCGTCAGCATAATGTCAAGGTATCTGAGCGTATGGCAGAACGTATCAAGATTAATGTAGGTTCTGCAATAACAGACCTTGGCAATGATGCACCAGAGGACTTCCTTGTACATGGACCTAACCGTATTACGGCTCTCCCAATGGAGATATCTGTATGTTATCAGGAGGTTGCTCATTGTATTGACAAGACAATCGCTAAGATTGAGACAGCTGTACTTTCTGCTCTTGAGCAGACTCCTCCAGAGCTTTATGCTGATATTGTGAAGAATGGTATCTGGCTCACAGGTGGTGGTGCTCTTCTCCGTGGTCTTGACAAGCGTCTTACAGATAAGATCAAGATTAAGTTCCATGTAGCAGATGATCCATTGCACTCTGTTGCAAAGGGTACGGGTATTGCTCTCAAGAATATCCATAACTTCCAGTTCTTGATGCGCAGAACATAAGTAGATGTTCGGAATGAGTTCATTATAGTGAACACCTACATATGATTGAAACATATAGATGAGAAATCTACTCGACTTTTTGTTGAATTATAAACACTGGTTTCTCTTTATAGCTTTGGAGTTTATATGTTTAGCTATGCTCGTTAGCTATAATGGTTACCAAAAAAGTGTGTACTTTACTACTGCTAATGGGGTTGTAGGCTCTACCTACTCCCTCATTAGCAGTGTGACGTCATATCTACATCTCCAAACTGAGAATAATGAACTTGAGGCTAAGAATGAGGTTCTACGTCAGAGGATTTATGATTTGGAGGCAAAGTTGGCTGCTGTCACAAAGGATAGTGTACACATTAGTGGACTTGCTCCTAAGTATGATGTTGTTAGTGCACAAGTGGTACGAGCAACTACTCATAGGAGCGATAACCTGTTCACTATCAACAAAGGCGAGTCGGATGGCGTTAAACCTGAAATGGGTGTGGTGAGTGCTAATGGAGTTGTAGGTATTGTCTATCTTACTTCATCACATTACTCTATTGTCATGCCTCTAATTAATCGTAATTCTCGTCTCTCTTGTAGGTTAAGAGGCACACAGCATTTTGGAACTCTTGAATGGAGTCGTGGTAGACCAGATGTGGCAAGTCTCGTCGGTATTCCAAGGCATGCTCAGGTAAAGAAAGGTGATGTTGTCCTGACAAATGGTTTCTCTGACATCTTCCCTCCTGGTATACCTGTAGGATATGTGATTGGTACAAAGGACTCTCCAGATGGAATGGCGTATAACTTGCGTGTTGCTCTTTATGCTAAGTTTGAGACAATTCGCGAGGTAAGTGTCATCACGAACTATACAAAGCCAGAGAGAAAGGCTTTGGAGAACAAGGCGGACTCTCTCTTTAACAATGTAAACTGACAACGAAAGGATGGCCTATAGTTTAAGATATTTCTTCAGACTTCTGGGACTGCTGACTGTTCAGATTCTGTTCTGTAATCATATCCATCTGTTTGGATATGCAACTCCTCTATTGATAGTATATCTGTTGGTATCAATGGAGAAGGGAATGAGTCGAGTTGCGTTGCTGCTCTGGGGATTCAGTTGCGGCATCCTTTATGATATGTTTAGCAATACAGCGGGAATGGCTGCGTCGGGAATGACTCTCCTTGGCATGATGCAACCTACGTTATTAGCATCTTTCAGTTCTCGTGAGTCTGAGGAACGAATGGTTCCAACGGTCAAGAATATGGGATTCTGGAGTTTTGTGACATACACCTTCGTTTGTATGTTCATAGTACATAGCATATTCTATCTGTTTGATGCCTTTATGTTGTCTAATTTTCAATTAACTATTATATCTACAATTGCAAGTTCTGTGCTGGCTACAATACTTGCATTGTTTGTTGAGATGGTAACATCTCCATCATCACAGGAGCGTTAAATGGCAAGAAGTGCGTTTGAAAGCAGAAAATTTGTGATAGGCGGCATTGCATTGACTATTGTCGTCGCTTACATTGTTCGTCTTGCTTTTCTGCAACTTGGTAGTGATGACTATAAGACAAACGCAGATAATAACGCTTTCTTCAATAACATCATTTTCCCTTCGCGAGGGGTTCTTTATGATAGGAATGGAGAACTTCTTGTGTATAATCAGTTGGCGTATGACATAATGGTTGTCATGCGTGAGGTACAGGATCTTGATACCCTTGACTTTTGTAAGACGCTTGGCATTACTAAGCAGGACTTTGAAGATAGGATGGCTACGATAAAGGACAGAAACAAGAATCCTGGCTATTCTTCTTATACACAACAGTTGTTTATTGGACAGATGTCCGCCAAAGATTTCTCTGTTTTTCAGGAGAAGATGTTTCGATTCCACGGTTTCTCTGTGAGGGAACGAACTATTCGCCGCTATGCAACAGAGCATGGTGCTCATATCCTTGGTGATGTAGCAGAGGTGGCACAATATGATGTTGACAGGGACCCGTACTATCAACCTGGTGACTATATAGGAAAACAGGGTGTGGAACGTTCCTATGAGGAGTATCTTCGTGGTGAAAAAGGTGTTCAGGTTCTTCTTCGTGATGCTCGAGGACGAATACAGGGGCATTATCGTGATGGTGCTATGGACAGAAAACCTGTTCCGGGAAAGAATCTCACATTGAGTTTGGACATTAAAGTGCAGGAACTCGGAGAAAGACTAATGCAGGGTAAGATGGGAGCTATTGTTGCTATCGAACCATCTACTGGCGAGGTTCTGTGTATGGTGTCTGCTCCAAGTTATGATCCACGTCTTCTTGAAGGTAAGGAACGAGGAAAACGAATGATTGAAATGAGTAAGGATCCTATGAAACCAATGCTTAATAGAGCAATACTTGGTACATATCCTCCGGGCTCAACATTCAAGACCTCACAGGCGCTTACTTTCCTTCAAGAAGGAATAATAAATTCCGAAACAGCTTATCCTTGTAGTCATGGATTCCATTTCGGTTCACTTAAGGTGGGATGCCACGCTCATGGTGCACCTCTTCCTATAGAACCTGCTATTGCAACCAGTTGTAACTCGTATTTCTGTTGGGGACTATACCATATGTTCAGTAACCGTAAGAAGTATAAGACCGTACAGGAGGCTATGACGACATGGAAGAACTATATGGTAAGTATGGGCTTTGGATATAAGTTGGGTATTGATATGCCGTCCGAAGCACGAGGTATGATTCCTAATTCGGACTATTATGACAAGTACCATAACTCCCGTTGGACAGGATTGTCGGTCATCTCAATTTCAATTGGTCAGGGTGAGGTTACTCTAACCCCCTTACAGATTGCAAATCTTGGTGCAACTATCGCAAACAGAGGATACTACATTACTCCTCATGTTGTTAAGGCTATAGAGGGAGGTAAACTTGCTGACTCTCTTATGGTAAAACATAAGACTCTGGTGGATCCTAAGAACTATGAGATCGTAGTTAATGGTATGCGTAGGTCTGTTTTGGGTGGAACATGTCATGCTGCCAATAATCCTTGGTATGAGGTGTGCGGAAAGACTGGTACAGCACAGAACAGGGGACATGACCACTCTGTTTTTATGGGATTTGCTCCAAGAGAGAACCCAAAGATTGCTATTGCCGTGTATGTGGAGAATGGTGGATGGGGTGCTACCTATGGAGTACCTATCGGAGCTCTGCTTATGGAGCAATATATTAATGGCAAGTTGTCTGAGGAAAGTGAGAAAAAGGCAGAAGATATACAGAATAGAAGAATAGAATATGGCACAAGGGAACGATAATAAGTCGATATTTTTGTCCATTGACTGGATTACCATCTTGCTCTATGTGGTTCTTATCACATGGGGATGGTTCTCTGTGTGTGGTGCCAGCTATGACTTCAATAATCCTAATGTATTTGGCTTTGACACCAATTCTGGCAAACAGATGGTATGGGCTCTTACGTCATTTGCGCTTGCTGGTGTCCTCTTGATGATTGAGAAGAAGTTTTATGACATGGGTGCCTATGTTATCTATGCATGTATGATTCTTCTGCTGATCATTACACTTGTTATTGCGCCGGACACAAAGGGTTCAAGATCCTGGATTCCTTTGGGACCAGTAAAGCTTCAACCTGCTGAGTTTGCTAAGTTTGCTGTTGCTTTGTGTCTTGGAAAATATATGGACAAGTTTAATTTCAACATGCATGAGACGAAGGAATTCGCCAAACTTGTTGCGATTATTTGTGTCCCTATCCTTATAATTATTTGTCAGAAAGAGACTGGTACTGCACTTGTCTATTTTACATTCTTTATGGTGTTGTATAGGGAAGGAATGACGGGCTCGCTATTGTTTACCGCATTTGCTGCGGTAGTTTATTTTGTCGTTGGTGTACGTTTTTGTGAAGATATTGTATCTCCGAATCTCCCTGTGGTGGTAGGGGAATTTGTGGTACAACTCTTGGCTATGGTGTTTACAACCTGTATGACATGGGTATATACATCGAATAAGACAGCTGCAAAGGTTATGCTTTCTGGTTGGGGAACGGTACTGCTAGCAGTATTGTTTTCTGCCTATGTGATTCCTTTTGACGTGTGCATCGTCATGTTGGTAGTTAATGTTTTCTTCGTTTTCTACCTCATTTTCTTGGCTGTATATGAACGAATGTTTAAGTATGCCTTGATTGCAGGTTTCGCAATAATGTCAACAAGTTTCTTCTATCTCTGTCATACGATGTTTGATCACCTTGCTGACCATCAGCGAATACGTATTGAGGTGCTCCTTGGTATGAAGGAAGACCTTCGAGGTGCAGGATATAATGTGAATCAGGCGAAGATTGCAATAGGTTCTGGTGGATTGTCGGGAAAGGGTTTCCTTAATGGTACACAGACAAAATTGAAGTATGTGCCTGAACAGGATACAGACTTTATCTTCTGTACGGTAGGCGAAGAAGAAGGATTCATAGGTTCGGCAGGAGTCCTTGTTGTTTACCTATTGTTTATATGGAGACTTATAGCTGTGGCAGAGCGACAAACGGATACATTTGGACGAGTGTACGGTTATTCTGTACTATGTATCTTCCTGTTCCACTTGTTTATTAATGTGGGAATGGTACTTGGTCTTACGCCTGTTATTGGTATTCCTCTTCCATTCTTCTCCTATGGCGGTTCTTCTCTGTGGGGATTTACATTGCTCTTGTTCATTTTCCTTAGGATGGACGCAGAGAGAAACCTTAAACGTCAGTCCCTGTAAGGATTAGGTGGAATAAATACGGTATGTAGGTATTTATGTTATCAGTCACGATATTCATATACTCTTTCGAAAAGGGAGTATTGCCTATTTTCAAGTAGATTGTGACAAATGTAAAAAAAAATGTGAGTGCCTACTTTAAATTTGTTTAGATGCTTTTATTTTGTTATCTTTGCAAAGTATATGTAGTGATGTCGACTAACGCATTTTTGCGGACGTCGTCTAAAGTGATTACGATATAAAAACGAATAATATAAATGTCAGAATATAAATGTGGAAACTGCACAGGCGAGATGTGTGTTAAAGGATGCAGCCGCCATGCAGATAAGATGAATACATACGACTGGTTGGCAGACCTTCCGGATAACACAGAGAACTGTGATATTGTGGAAGTGCAGTTTAAGCCACCTCGTAAGGGATATTTTATAAATAGCAATAAGTTGCCTCTTGAAAAGGGTGATATTGTTGCTGTAGAAGCAAGTCCTGGTCATGATATCGGTACGGTTACAATGACAGGTCGTCTTGTACCACTACAGGTGAAGAAAGCAAATCTTAAGCAGGATACAGAACTCAAGCGTGTCTACAGACTTGCAAAACCTGTGGATATGGATAAGTTCAAGGAGGCAAAGGCACGTGAACATGAGACAATGATTGAATCGCGCCAGATAGCTCTCAGCCTTGGTCTTAAGATGAAGATTGGAGACGTAGAGTATCAGGGTGATGGAAATAAGGCTATTTTCTATTACATTGCTGATGAGCGTGTGGACTTCCGTCAACTCATCAAGGTTTTAGCAGATCGTTTCCATGTACGCATTGAGATGAAACAGATTGGTGCTCGTCAGGAGGCTGGTCGTATTGGCGGTATAGGTCCTTGTGGCCGTGAACTATGTTGCGCTACTTGGATGACCAATTTTGTTAGTGTGAGTACCGGTGCTGCACGTTTTCAGGATATTTCTCTTAATCCTCAGAAACTGGCAGGTCAATGTGCTAAGTTGAAGTGCTGTCTTAATTACGAGGTAGACCAGTATGTAGAGTCTCTTAAGAAGATGCCTTCACGCGAGATTACTCTCCAGACACAAGATAATGAGTATTACTTCTTCAAGGCAGATATACTTCGCCATCTTATCACATACTCTACAGACAAGCATATTATTGCTAATGAGAAAACAATCTCTGCAAAACGTGCTTTCGAAATTATCCAGTTGAATAAGGAAGGGAAAAAACCGGAAAGTCTTCTTGAAGATGGTGCTGTAAACGAGTCTCCTAAGTCACTCGATATCTTGGATGACAACATCAATCGCTTTGACCGTAAGAAGAAAAAGAAGAAAAAACAGGGTAATGGCGGCCAGCAAGGTGGTAATAGCCAGCAGCCTCAGGGCAATCAGCAGGCTAATCCTCAGAAGAACCAGCAGAACGGTGGACAGAATAACCCGAATGGTGGTAAGAAGCAGCAGGAAAACCGTGGAAATAGAGATGCTCGTGAAAACAACAATAATAACAATAACGAGCATCGTAATCATAATAACAACCATCATAATCGCGATAACCGCAACAAGCAGGGTGGTCGCCCTCAGGGACAAAATCAGCAGAATGGTGGAAATGGTCAGCAGAACGTCAACCAGAACCATCAGCAAGGAAATAACCAGAATGGTGGCAACAATCAGAACCAGCGTCAAGGTGGAAACCAACAAGGTGGAAATCGAGAGGGCAATGTAGATACCAATAAAGCCTAAGAGTGGTTCAGAGTTGCGAGAGTTAATAAGTTCTGAATATGATAGTAAATAAGTACATGGTACGCATCGTATTGTCTTTTCTGGTTGTATTTGTGCTAAGTGCGTGTAATAATAATGTGTACTACACAGGTTATTCGGATATACCAGATGGAAGATGGGATAGTCGCGACACACTTGTGTTTGATGTACCTGATGAGCCTAATGATGACACAAGTAGAATCCCCAAAACTCTTGCTGCAATAGTAAGATATACTGATGCTTATAAGTATCGCAAGATTACTATTGGTGTTGATTTCTGTTCTAAAGACGGACAGGTCATTAGTAAGGATACACTTACTTTTGAATTGTTCAATAAGAACGGTGAAAGTAATGGCACAGGTACTGTGTATCTTGAAAGTGAAGAGAAATCTTTCGATGTAAAGATGACTCCTTATTCGCCAAAACTAATTAGAGTGTATCATATGATGCGCCTTGATCCATTGGAAGGAATAAGTAATGTGGTCGTTTCTCTTTATGACAAATAAAAATAAATGGTTCTTCAGGAAAGTCCTGAGGAACCATTTGTCTTTTGTTTTAGTATGTTGGTTATCTGTTTTTGATTAGTACAATCATCTTAAGAGCGAAGTCGAAAAACACCATCTTTGGATTTGTGTTTTGCGTTATATCTCTTTGTGCGAGTGACAACTCCTCCATTATTCCTATAACGTTTTTCTCGTTTATGAATGGAGCAAATTTGATGGCAAAGTTAGCTTCGCTCTCGTTCATGTAATTAAGTTCGTCTTGCTTGTGAAAGTTGTAGATGAAGTTCTCGCGAATCATCTTCTGGCAATACTCCAGAAATGCTTTTTGGCGCTCTCTTCCTAATCCTGCAACCTTCTCGCTCCATTGCTTCATCTCCTTGACCTTGATTATGTATGCCATTCGCATGAGATATACAAATAGTTCAAAGAACAGTTGGCTTTCAGAATCATTGGTGATAGTACGAAGTGCTGCAGCCATGTTTCCTGTACATGAACGTGCAATCCTATGTGCTTCTGCCTCAAGTATGGAGTACTTGTCTATAAGTGCTTGTTCCACTTCTTCTGTTGTGAGTCGTGGGAGCTCTATTGTTTGGCAACGAGAGCGTATTGTCTGTAGAACCTTATCCGGCTGCTCGCTTACAAGGATAAATACAGTTTGTGCCGGTGGCTCTTCTAAAAGTTTCAGGAGCTTATTGGCACATGCTTCGTGCATCTTTTCAGGTAACCATAGTACAAGTATTTTGTAACCTCCTTGACTAGACTTTAGACTAAGTTTCTTGAATATGGCATCACTTTCGTCTACATAGATTACCAGCTGCTGATTTTCTGCACCACAGGCTTCCATCCATTCCTGCATACCAAAGTATGGAGTATGCATTACTGTTTCTCTCCACTCTTTGATAAAGTCGTCGCAGAATGTTGGTTTTGAGTTTTTCTTATATATAGGAAATGCAAAGTGTAGGTCTGGATGTTGCAGTTTCTCTGCCATAGCATTATTGCCAAGAAGTTTTTGGGCGTATGCAATAGCAAGTGGAAGTGCGCCACATCCTTCTGCTCCACTAAGCATTAGAGCATGAGGTACTTTGCCTTGCTCATACTCGTTCAGAAGCCTGTTCTTTGCTTCTTCTTGTCCTATTATATCTTCAAAACTCATTTCTGTTAGTTCTTGTGAACCTTCGACTTTACTTTTTGTTGGCTTATAACACTTACGTTATAAAGTATGGATAATGCAGGTTAGTATATCTTTTCTGCAATTTGTCTTATACTATCTACTGCAGAGACTGTGTAGAAGTGAATGCTTGGTACACCATGTTCTATTAGTTCCTTGCATTGTTGTACACCCCATTCAATACCAACCTGCTTTACTTCTTCGTCACTCTTGCATGCCTCCACTGCTTTTGTGAGGTCTTCTGGAAGGTCGAGGTGGAATGTCTTTGGAAGAACGCTAAACTGTGACAACTTTGCCATTGGCTTGATGCCAGGAATAATAGGTATTGTTACTCCTGCTTGTCTTGCTTTTTCTACAAAAGAGAAATACTTCTCGTTGTCATAGAAAATCTGTGTGACAGCATAGTCGGCACCAAGATCTTGTTTCTGCTTGAGAACCTGAATGTCGAAATCAAGGTTTGGCGCTTCCTCATGCTTTTCTGGGTAGCAAGCCACACCGTATGAAAAAGGAGCACCTGGTGCTTTGATTGGAGTACCGTCAACGAAAAATCCCTTGTTGAACTTGTTTACCTGTTCGCACAACTCTGTTGCGTGTGAATATCCGTCTTTTACAGGGATAAATCTTGCGTCCTCTTTTGCCTTGTCTCCTCGCAGTACTAATAGATCTTGAATGCCGAGGAACTGAAGGTCAAGAAGATTGTATTCAAGGTCTTCTTTGCTCATACCGCTTACTACGATATGTGGAACAACCTTGATGTCGTACTTCTGCATAATAGCGCTTGCTACAGCAACTGTACCAGGACGACGTCGTACACTGTTGCGGACGAAAGAACCGTCTGCCTGTTCTGTGTACACGAATTCACTTCTGTGTGTTGTTATGTTTATGTATTTAGGATCAAACTCCTTAAGTGTGTCGATTGTCTTGAACAAGCTCTGTGTTCCATTACCTTTGAGAGGTGGCAGTACCTCAAACGAGAAAGCTGTCTTGTTTTCTGAGTTTATTATTTCTGATATTGCCATTTTGAATGTTGAGTTCTATGGTTTATAAGTCTTTTTGGCTCTTATGTTTTGATACCTTGTGTTTCACAAGTCTTCTGCATTTTGTCTATTAACTGAAAGCAAAAGCATTGAATATATCGGTACGAAAAACTAAACCTATGCAAATATAAGAATAATTCTTAGTTATCTTAGCTTGTTCAGTAAAAAATGCTGCTTAACACATGCGAAAAAGAAAATTACTCCAAAGACATTGACTATCCATGCAGCCCAGAATGCTGAACTATACCCCAGATGCTCAAGAATGAAACCTCCGGCAACAATGCCAATACCTATTCCTGTGTCCCACATGGTTAGTTGTGTAGAATTGGCTGTTCCTCTCTTGTTGTTAGGAGCATAATTGATGAACATCGTTTGGAATGCAGGCCACATGTGACCATTTCCAAGTCCTACAATAAGAGCTGATCCGTAATAACCGATGTTGTTCTGGAAAGCGGCAAACATGAAATATCCAAACACGGAAAGGAGCATACCTCCACATGCGTTTTCGAGGGCCTTGCCTTTGCGTAGACTTCTTGCACCGACTAATCTGGATAGCATGAGACCGCAACTAAGTACCGCAAACCAGTAACCTGTGCCTGTTGTTATTCCGAGAATCTCCTTACCATATACGGCAAGGTATGTAGCTATTACTCCGTATGAGAATGCAAGAGCAGCCATTGACACACCAAGTCGCCATCCCTTTATGAGAAAGAACCTGTCAAGAGATATCGGTTCTTTGTTTGGTACAATCTCCTTGTCTTTGAACTTAACGGTGCTATTGATGATTAGTCCAATGAAACTGCATACTAATGCAACAGCGAAGATCAGTTTGTAACTGTGAAAATGATCGTATATAAGTATTCCAATTGTCGGTGAAATAGAAGTGGCAAGGTTGTTTGACAACCCATAATACCCAATGCCTTCAGATCTTCTGCTTGAAGGAAGTACGTCAATGGCGCAGGTGCTGTTGGCAACAGTTGTGCTTCCCATTGGTGCTCCGTGAAGTGTACGGACAATGGCAAATAGGGTAAGAGAACCCGCTACTAAGTAACCTGCAAAGAAGGCGAAGAACAGGAAGTAACAGGTTAGGAGAACTATTCGTCGAGGAAAACTGTCAACAAGATATCCACTGAATGGACGTGAGAAGAGAGCCATCAGCGTATATCCTGACAGCACAATGCCTATTGTGTCCTTGTTTGCGTTGAATGTCTCACTTAGATAAAGAGGCAGGAGGGGAGTGATGACGTTGTATGAAAAGAATATCATGAAGTTTGCCATCCATACCTTAGTGTAGTTGCTATTCCAAAGTTTTTCCATCCTGATGAAAAGTTTATATAAACAAAAAATCCTACACGGTGTGTAGGATTTAGTGTGGTACCACCAGGAATCGAACCGGGGACACAAGGATTTTCAGTCCTTTGCTCTACCAACTGAGCTATGGCACCAAGATTGTATGTTTCGATGAAAGTGGTACCACCAGGAATCGAACCGGGGACACAAGGATTTTCAGTCCTTTGCTCTACCAACTGAGCTATGGCACCTTCATCTTTATTTATGTTTGCTACTCCCTTTCGGTTTAGCGAGTGCAAAGGTATGACATTTTCTTTAACTGACCAAATAAATTGTAATAAAAATGCTTCTAAAAACTAAAAATAGTAAAAAATAAAGGGTGCTCATTGTGTAGAGTACCCTTTATATTGCGTTTTTTTTGTGATGTTTGAATTGTAAGGGCATCGAGTAAGATGCCTAAAATATCACAAATGAATAACCTTGATTAGTTGTTGAAGTAGTACAAGAATGTAGCAATACCTTCAAGAGCTGGCTTCTTCTGATCTTGAATCTCAATTACAAACTTGATCTCTGCCTTGCAGACGCCACGAAGGTTTACAATGCTGTGAAGAGATGTCTTCATGCGGATAGAACTGCCTGTGATGACTGGCATTCCAAACTTCATCTTGTCGAGACCGTAGTTAACGAGCTGAGAAACATTGTTTACCTCGATTGTGTCATACCAGAGCTTTGGAAGCAATGACATAGTGAGGTAGCCATGAGCGATAGTTGACTTGAATGGGCTTTCTGCTTTAGCACGTTCTACGTCAACATGAATCCACTGATAGTCGAGTGTTGCATCAGCAAAAAGGTTGATTCTATCCTGGTCAATCTGAAACCAATCTGTAGTTCCAAGCTCTTTTCCGAGATAAGAAGCGAACTCATCGTATGAATTGATTGTAAGCTTTGCCATATTTATTTATGTTTAAGTTAAAGTTTGCACAAAGGTAAATAATTCTTAGCAAACAATCTTTTATAATGACCAATTTTTTTGCGTTATAGGCGAAAAAGCTCGATGCACGTATGTGTTATACACCTGCGAAACTGCTAAATCCACCATCAACAGGAATGATACTACCAGTTACGAAACTTGCTTCGTCACTTGCAAGGAAACGAACGATGCCGTTAAGTTCGCTGATGTCTCCGAAGCGGCCCATAGGAGTCTTGTTGAGTACCTTATGGCTGCGTTCTGTAAGTGAACCATCATCATTGAGGAGAGCCTTGCGGTTCTGCTCGCCGATGAAGAAACCTGGCGCGATAGCGTTAACTCGAATCTTGTCGCCGTACTTACGAGCAAAGTCCTGAGCAAGCCACTTTGTAAGTGCATTGACTCCTTCCTTAGCTATAGAGTAACCCATTACACGACTGAGAGAATCGTATGCAGCCATAGAACTTACATTGATGATGCTGCCGCTCTTCTGCTCTGCCATGATCTTTCCGAATGTGAGGCATGGGTAGATTGTACCCCAGAGGTTGAGGTCTATAACCTTGTGGAGTGCATCTATGTCTGACTCGTAAACATGCATGTCATCCATGATGTTAGCGCCAGCCACATTACCACCAGCTGCGTTGACAAGGATGTCTACACGACCAAACTGAGCTTTCACCTTATCTGTAAGGGCTGATATCTCGTCATGGTTGAGGACGTTGCAAACAAATCCTGTTACTGTTGTGTCATTAGCCTGAGCTACAGGAGTAAGTTTTGCAAGTGCCTTGTCTACTGTCTCCTGACGAGAACCAACTACGATAACTGTTGCGCTTGCCTGAAGCAAACCTTCACTTACATTGCTGCCGAGTACACCAGTACCACCAGTTACTACGGCTATCTTAGATTTCAAAGATTGCATATTTTCAAAGTTAAAAATTAAAAGTTAAAAACTAAAAGTGAAAATCCATATTGTTAGATCATTGGTGTCCGGCAAAATTTGTTTTTCTGTTTAACACGAATTGTCACCAATTGTTCACGAACATTTAACTTGGTGCATCCTGTTAACACAAAATTAAATTTATGATAATTGGTTACGTCGAGCTAAAGGTTAACAGAATGAGAATTCGTGACTAATTCGTGATAATTCGTGTTACGCCGTAGGCAAAATAATAAGGTTCTGTATTGGTATATTAGAATAATAATATTATATTCAAATTGTTACAGGACTTTTATTAAAATTAACCGGACAGCAATAGTTATTTATATGAAAAGCAAATGAGAAAAGTGAATAAGAAATCACCCTTAAAGGTAACTTACTTTTTTCACTTTTCGCTTTCCACTTTTCACTCGATTAAAGCAAGGCTTTAATCGAAGAATCCTGGCTGATGATAAGGTTTGCCAAGCTCCTTGTCAACAGTTGCAATGATACCCTGTACCTGTCCAAGGGCAAACATTCTACCGAGGAAAGAGTATCCTGCATTATATCCCTTTGTTTCATCGCCAAGCATAGTCATACCATGGTCAACACGCATTGGGAGAAGTTGAGTGTCAGGCTTACGAGTCTGCATGCGATCAAGCTCTTCCTGCTCAAAGATACGAGCGAGTTCTATGATGTCAGCACGACCTCCAAGGTGACTTGCTTCCGTAAAGTCTCCGTTAGGGAAGATGTAGCAAGAACGCAAGTGAACGAAGTGAGTGCGTGAATGATACTTCTTTGCAAGTTCTGTGATATTGTTGTGTCCACCAGCAGAGAGAGAACCGGCACAGAAAGTGAGACCATTATGTATATTAGGTACAGCGTCAAGGAACTTTTGTATGTCCTCGTCACAGTTTACGATACGTGGCAAACCAAGTATAGGGAATGGAGGATCATCCGGGTGAACACACATGTCGATGTCATATTCTTCACAGATAGGCATGATAGCCTCAAGCCATGTCTTCATGTTGTCCTGAAGTTTCTCCTTTGTCACTCCATCATAGAGAGCGAGAAGCTCACGGAACAGTTCAACAGGTTTCTCGTCACCCTCCTTGAAGTTGCCGCTGACGAATCCCTGAGTCTTGATGACGATAGTGTCAACAAGGTCGTGGTCATACTGTGGAGTAGCCTTAGCCTTAATCTCTGCAACCTCAGCGAGAATGTCACGGTTCCACTCCTTATGATTGTTCTGGAATACAGCCCATTCTTCCTCTGCCCCCTGACGCTTGAGGATATGGATGTCAAAGTATGCAAACTCTGCCCAGTTGAAGTAGAGGTTTGACGAACCATTAGGATTGTCGTGAAGAAGATCTGTACGAGCCCAGTCAAGTACCGGCATGAAATTGTAGCAAACACAATGAATACCTTCCTTGCCAAGATTTGCAAGTGACTCCTTATAAACCTCAATCTGCTGGTCGCGATCTTTGCCACCGTATTTAATGGTTTCTGTCACAGGAAGTGATTCAACCACACTCCAGCGCATTCCATAGCTCTCAATGTATTCTTTAAGGTCACGAATCTTTTCACGAGTCCATACCTCGCCGAGTGGCACATCGTGAAGGGCTGTGACGATGCCCTCGACACCAATCTGCTTGAGCATCTCAAGCGTGATCTTGTCTTTCTTGCCAAACCAACGCCAAGTTTTTTCCATTTTACTGTTTTATTTCAAGTTTCAACTATTCAAATTTAAGTGTTCCTGTTAGAAACGAAAACATTAATTCTAACTTTGTATTTGGATTATTCGCACTTTGCAAAGGTACACTATTTTCAGTTACGTTAGCACTAAATATTGTTCCATTTTTATTTGATTATGTACCATTTTTCGTGTTTGTCGCGTAAAAACCTTTAAAAGAATATGTTGGAGAAATAAAAAAGTTGTACCTTTGCACCGTTTTTGCGAAGCCGCTGTCTGGAAATAGAGTAGCCAGAGAATGCTTCGTTATTATTTACATAAAAATTTATTCTATAAAATTTATGGCTAAAGTAGATTTGATGAAGATTGCTGAAGAGGCTTTCGCTACAGGCAAGCAGCACCCAGCATTCAAGGCAGGTGACACTATCACTGTTGCTTACAAGATTATCGAGGGTTCTAAGGAGCGTATCCAGCTCTACCGTGGTGTTGTTATCAAGATCTCTGGTGAGGGTACTAAGAAGCGTTTCACAGTTCGTAAGATGTCAGGAACAGTTGGTGTAGAGCGTATTTTCCCACTCGAGTCACCAAACATCGATAGCATCGAAGTGAACAAGATTGGTAAGGTTCGTCGTGCTAAGCTTTACTACCTCCGTAACCTTACTGGTAAGAAGGCTCGTATCAAGGAGAAGCTTTCTGCAAAGAAGGAGGCTTAATCCAATCACTTCGGTACACACTGAAGAAACAAAGAGGGGAATGTAGCAATGCATTCTCCTCTCTTTTTTTTGTCTCTATTATAATGGTGCGAAGGAACACCTTTTCTTACTACGAATAACCTTCGTCAATCCTCCGTAGTGAACCCGAAGTGAACTCGGTCTGCTTACGACTTTCTTACGACAATTGTCGTAAGCAAGTCGTAAGCAAAACGAGTTTACTACGAGTTCATCTTGGATGATGAACGAGGTAAAATCTGCCCATTATTGTCATTAGTTGATATGCATTTTTTTTTGCCTAATGTATTCCTTAAGCCAAAAAGAATTTGTTCCTTTGCAGAAAAATAATTCTGATCACTTAATTATGGAAATGCTTCATAAACTTTTTGGCTTTGATCCAAAAACAATGACGGTAAGGAAAGAGATTATAGGAGGGATAACAACATTCCTTACCATGGCGTATATTCTTGCTGTCAATCCTGTTATCCTTCATGATGCAGGTATGGACCAGGGTGCCGTATTTACCACTTCTGTCATCTCTTCTGTTGTTGCGACATTGGTGATGGCATTCTATGCGAAACTGCCTTTTGCACTTGCTCCTGCCATGGGACTTAACGCTTTCTTTGCATACTCTGTTGTGACTGTCATGGGGTATTCTTGGCAGTTTGCGCTTACTGCAGTATTCTTAGAAGGTATAATATTCATTCTGCTCACATTGTCAGGGCTTCGTCAGAAGATAGTTGACTCGATGCCATTGATGCTGCGTCGTGCAATATCTCCAGGAATAGGATTCTTCATAGCGTTCATAGGACTCAAGAGTGCCGGAATAGTAACCAGTAGTGACGCTACATTGGTGACACTTGGCGACCTTCATGATCCAGCGGTTCTTCTGGGTTGCTTTGGAATAGTGCTAACATCAGTCCTTCTTGTCAAAAATGTTACAGGGGCATTGCTTATAGGTATAGTGGTAACAACATTGATTGGTATTCCATTAGGTGTTACTAATATAAATGGGATAGTTGACACCCCGCCAAGCATAGCTCCTATATTCTGCAAGTTCGAGTGGTCAAGCGTGTTTTCAGTAGATATGGCAATATGCGTAATCACATTCCTGTTCATTGACATGTTTGATACTATAGGCACTCTTATTGGTGTGAGCAACCGAGCAGGTATGGTGGATGAGAATGGCAATATGCCATACCTTAATAAGGCATTTATGGCAGATGCAATAGGAACAACGGCAGGTGCAGTTCTTGGTACATCTACAGTAACAGCCTTTGTTGAAAGTGCTGCTGGTGTTAATGCTGGAGGTAGAAGCGGCTTGACATCCTTCACAACTGCGATGTGCTTCCTTCTTGCTCTGGTCTTTGCACCAGTCTTCCTTGCTATTCCTGGTCAAGCAACAGCGTGTGCCTTGTTCCTTGTTGGAGTGATGATGATAGTGGATATTCAAAAGATACATTTCGATGAATATGTTGATTCAATCCCATGTTTTGTCTGCATCATATTCATGCCACTAACATACAGCATCTCAGATGGTATTCTCATGGGACTTATCACCTATGTATTGTTGCGTCTTCTCTCTGGAAGATGGCGTGAATTGAATGCGGGTATGGTAATCCTTTCTGTACTATTTATATTAAAGTATGCGTTGCTTTGATATCCTTATACTGTCATAAACGTATAAAAAAGGTGATTTTATGCAGAATATGCATAAAATCACCTTTGTTTATGCAAATATGTTGCAATTTATGCATACTGAATAATGAATATTCGTAACTTTGCAGTCGGTTTTTGAATAAATATGCAATTATGACTGCAAGACAATCGAGACTTGACATAATAAAAGACATAATATCCACAATGGAGATAGGGAGTCAGGAAGAACTTCTCTCTGTTTTGGCAGCCCGAAATCATAAGTTGACTCAGGCAACTCTGTCAAGAGACTTGAAGTTGCTGAAGGTCATCAAGGGCAATTCTCCACAAGGAAAATCTGTGTACATGTTGCCGCAGAACCCTTATTACCAGAGGGTACGCGAACACCGTGAGATGGGAACCGCGGTACAGAATGGTTTCATGAGAATCCGATACACAGGTAACCTTGCCGTGATAAAGACTCGTCCAGGGTATGCAAGTGGACTTGCATCAGATATTGATAATGCCAACTTTGAAGAGGTGATAGGAACGATTGCGGGCGACGACACCATCATGATGGCATTGGAAGAAGGATTTAACAAAGATATTTTAGAAGCTAATTTAAGGACAATAATTCCTGTATATCCAGGAAGCAGAATATAATAAAGATGTTGTACGAAGACGGAATAAATGTTATCGTAGCCGACGCAAGTCACGAGAAGTATGTTGACTTGATTCTCGACACAATTCGCATTGCAGCAAAGAAGCGTGGAACAGGTATAGCAGAGCGTACTCATGAGTATGTAGCCACAAAGATGAAGGAGGGTAAGGCTGTTCTCGCTCTCGATCCTAATACTCAGACAGAGCTTGGCGACAAGTTTGTTGGATTCAGCTATATTGAGACATGGGGCAACAAGCAGTATGTGACAACCTCTGGACTCATCGTACATCCAGACTATCTCGGTCATGGTATTGCAAAGCGTATCAAGGATCATACCTTCACTCTTGCAAGAGTTCGTTGGCCTCACGCCAAGATATTCTCCCTTACAAGTGGTGATGCTGTGATGAAGATGAACACAGCACTTGGTTATGTGCCAGTAAGTTTTAATCAACTTACTGATGATGAGTCTTTCTGGCGTGGATGCCAGGGATGCGTTAACTATCCTATCCTTGAGATGAAGGAACGTAAGTTCTGTATCTGTACTGGTATGCTCTACGATCCAGAGAAGCATAAGGGTGAACCTACTCCTGTGGAAATCTTCCAGGAGGTCATGAAGGATATGGTGAAGAGAGAGCTTATGTAAAATGAAGAATGAAGAATGAAGAATGAAGAATCTCTTAGACTAATGATTTTCTTCTTGCTTTATTTGATTTCTTCGGGAAAATGAAACAAAATAATAACACAATATAGAATGACGGGGGAGAAATGATAGGAACCGGATGGCGATTCTTCATTCTTCATTCTTCATTCTTCATTTAACAGTTTATGGAAAAGAAGAAAGTTGTCGTTGCTTTCAGCGGCGGTCTTGATACATCATACACAGTAATGTATCTTGCAAAGGAGAAGGGTTATGAGGTTTATGCTGCATGTGCAAACACAGGTGGTTTCTCAGCAGAGCAGCTTAAGACAAATGAGGAGAATGCATACAAACTTGGTGCTACTAAGTATGTGACACTCGATGTTACTCAGGAGTACTATGCTAAGTCTCTTAAGTACATGGTTTACGGTAATGTGCTCCGTAACAACTGCTATCCTATCTCTGTTTCTTCAGAGCGTATCTTCCAGGCACTTGCTATTGCTCGCTATGCTAAGGAGATTGGTGCAAGCGCTATCGCTCATGGTTCAACAGGAGCTGGTAATGACCAGATCCGTTTCGATATGACATTCCTCGTAATGGCTCCAGGTGTTGAGATCATCACTCTTACTCGTGACGGTAACCTTAGTCGTCAGGAGGAGATTGACTACCTCAATGCTAATGGTTTCGCTGCAGACTTCACTAAACTCAAGTACTCTTATAATGTAGGTATCTGGGGAACATCTATCTGTGGTGGTGAGATCCTTGACTCTACACAGGGACTTCCAGAGTCTGCTTATCTCAAGCACGCAACAAAGCAGGGTCCAGAGATTCTCAAGCTTGGATTTGAGAAGGGTGAACTTTGTTCTGTAAATGGCAAGAAGTATGAGGATAAGATTGAAGCAATCCAGGCAGTAGAGGAGATTGGTGCTGCTTACGGTATTGGTCGTGACTGTCACGTAGGTGACACAATCATCGGTATCAAGGGTCGTGTAGGATTTGAGGCAGCAGCTCCAATGCTTATCATCGGTGCTCACCGTTTCCTTGAGAAGTACACACTCTCAAAGTGGCAGCAGTACTGGAAGGATCAGGTTGCTAACTGGTACGGTATGTTCCTTCACGAGTCACAGTACCTTGAGCCTGTAATGGCAGATATCGAGGCTATGCTTGCTTCATCTCAGCGCAACGTGACAGGTGAGGTTACACTTGAACTTCGTCCACTTGGATTCCAGACTGTAGGTGTTGACTCTCCAAATGACCTTGTAAAGAACAAGCTCGGTGAGTATGGAGAGACTGCCAAGGCATGGTCTTCAGAGGATGCTAAGGGCTTCATCAAGGTTACTTCTACAGCCTTGAGAGCATACTATTTGGCACATCCTGAGGAGGAAAGATAATCTTCCTTCTGGAAGATTAAGTGAAAAGTGAAAAGTGGAAAGTGAAAAATGGAAGTTACTATATACATTCATTCTCCTTTTCTGTTTTCCTTTTCATTACAAAGAATATAAATAGAGTGATAGTGAAAGTGATTGTCTGAGTAAAATGGATTTTTCACTTTTCACTTTTCACTTTTCACTTTTTTATTATGATAAAAGTAGGTATATTAGGAGCTGCAGGTTATACAGGAGGTGAACTTATTCGTCTCTTGCTTAACCACCCAGAGGTAGAGATAGTATTTGCTAACTCTGAGTCAAATGCAGGTAATAAGGTATATGACGTCCATGAAGGACTAATTGGTGACACAGAACTTGAGTTCTCAAGCGAGATGCCATGGGACAAGGTTGATGTTGTATTCTTCTGTTTTGGTCATGGAAAGAGTGAGGCATTCCTTAAGGAACACTCTATTCCTGCTAATGTGAAGATCATCGACCTTGCACAGGATTTCCGTATTGCAGGTACAGACAGCTATACTCCAGGTACAACCCCATCAGCCACAGCCCATGATTATGTTTATGGACTTCCCGAGATTCATCGTACAGAGATAGCAAAATGTAATCACTTAGCTAACCCAGGTTGTTTCGCTACTTGTATTCAGGAGGGACTCCTCCCACTCGCTAAGGCTGGACTTCTTACTCATGACATCGCTGTAAATGCAATAACAGGTAGTACAGGTGCAGGACAGAAGCCAGGTGCAACAACGCATTTCTCTTGGCGCAACAACAACTTCTCTGTGTATAAGTTGTTCAACCACCAACATCTTCATGAGATCTGCCAGACTCTCAATGAACTTCGACCTGAGGGCACACCTCGTGCAATAGATACCCTCAACGAGGGATATGAGGCAGATGGTATTACAGTTGACTTCATCCCTTATCGTGGTGATTTTGCTCGTGGTATCTTCTGTACAGAGGTTGTAACACTTGATGAGGCTAAGAGTGCAGAAGAGATTGCACAGCTCTACAAGGACTTCTTCAAGGATGCTGCATTCACTCACTATTCTGATAAGGCACTCGACCTCAAGCAGGTTGTGAATACAAACAAGGCACTTGTACATACCGAGGTGTTTGGCCGTAAGGTTGTGGTCACTTCTATGATTGATAACCTCCTCAAGGGTGCAGTAGGACAGGCTGTCCAGAACATGAACATCATGTTCGGTATTGACGAGAAGGCAGGATTAAACTTGAAAGCAAGTGCTTTCTAAGTGAAAAGTGAATAGTGAAAAGTGAAAAATGTAAGTTACCTTTAAGGGTGTTTCTTATTCACTTTTCTCGTTTGCTTTTCATATAAATAATAACATTAAACAAGTGAAGATGAAAATGAAGATCAAGGTAAAATAGATTTTTCACTTTTCACTTTTCACTTTTCACTTACAGTTATGGAACTATTCGACGTATATCCATTATTTGACATAGCAATCGACAAAGGTCAGGGTTGCAAGGTATGGGATGACAAGGGACAGGAGTACCTTGATCTCTATGGAGGTCATGCCGTAATCTCTGTTGGTCATGCACATCCACATTATGTAGAAGCTATCAGCAACCAGGTCGCTAAACTTGGTTTCTACTCAAACTCAGTACAGAACCCACTTCAGAAGGAACTTGCACATCGTCTTGGTAAGGCTTGTGGCTATGAGGATTATCAGTTCTTCCTCATCAACTCAGGTGCCGAGGCTAATGAAAATGCTCTCAAACTCGCAAGTTTCCATAATGGACGTACTCGTGTCCTCTCTGCAGAGAAGGCTTTCCACGGTCGTACATCTCTTGCTGTTGAGGTGACTGCTAACCCAAAGATTATTGCACCTATCAATGCAAATAATCATGTCACTTACCTTCCTCTCAATGACCTTGATGCATGGAGAGAAGAAATAGAGAAGGGCGATGTATGTGCTGTCATCATTGAGTGTATTCAGGGTGTTGGTGGAATACGTTGCGTAGATGCATATTTCCTCCGCGGACTCCGTGAACTCTGTGACAAGTACGATACAGTACTTATATGTGATGAGATCCAGTGTGGTTATGGCCGTTCAGGTAAGTTCTTCGCTCACCAGCACCTTGGTGTTAAGCCAGACATGATTACTGTCGCAAAGGGTATCGGTAACGGTTTCCCAATGGCAGGTGTACTCATTTCACCTAAGTACAAGCCAATCTATGGCCAGCTTGGTACTACATTCGGTGGTAATCACCTTGCTTGTGCTGCTGCTCTTGCTGTTCTTGATATCATTGAGAGCGAGAACCTTGTTGATAATGCTGCTGAGGTAGGTAAGTATCTCATGGATCGCTTGAAGACTGAGAAACTTCCACATGTAGTTGATGTACGTGGTAAGGGACTTATGATCGGTATAGAACTTGATGTACCTTACAAGGAGATTCGTACTCGTCTTGTTAAGGAACAGCATTGCTTCACAGGATGTAGTGGCACAAATGTGCTTCGTCTGCTTCCACCTCTCTGTATCACTAAGGAACAGGCTGACGACTTCATTGCTCGTTTCAAGGCTGCACTTCAGTAAAGCATATTTGTAAAAAACATATGGGCGTCAGGAACTGAAAAGCTTTTGACGCCCGATTTGTTTCCTAACGAAAGAAAACACTTCACCTCAATCACTTATGAAAAAGTTACTGACAATCCTTTTAATATCATCGATAACACTTCTTGCAAATGCAAAGATAGACAGACACGCTCTTGTTACTCGCAATAATCCACATGTTACACGCATTGACACGCTTGGTTCTCTGAGTGTGGGTAATGGTGAGTTTGCCTTTACCTGTGATGTTACAGGGTTGCAGACATTCCCGGAACTTTACAGAAATGGCGTGCCTCTTGGTACAATGGCTCAGTGGGGATGGCATAGCTTCCCCAATCCTGATGGCTATATTCCTGAGGATGCGTTGAAATCATTCGACTTTGGTAGGGGACAGGAAGAATGGTATTCTTGCCAATGGAAGACTGGTCGTGAAAAGGATGCAAGTGACTATCTTCGTGCCAATCCACATCGTGTCCATCTTGGATGCGTTGGTTTTGCTGATATGGATAAGGATAGGATTACGGATATTGACCAGACACTTGACATGTGGAACGGAGTTATCAATTCTTGTTTCAAGTATAATGGCAAGCGTATTAAGGTCAGGACATCATGCGATGTTGAGCATGATAAGATCATTGCATTTATTGAAGACCCTCTAAAACATAGTGTACAGATACGTTTCCCATATCCTACTGGAAAACATAGTGATGATGCGTGTGACTGGAACCGTAATGATAGACACAGGACAGATTTCTCCATTCCGTATTCTGGCAATCAATTAACCTTTACTCATAAGATGGATGGTCAGGAGTATTATGTCAGGGTAACATTTGATAATGAAGCAAAATTGTCCTGTGATAATAATACTATCATCATTAAGCCGAGTGAGAGAAAGTGGACATTACAGGTTGAGTTCTGTAGGGATAAGTCTGATAACCATCATGACAATCTGGAAGAGTCATTGGCAAAGACTAAGTCATACTGGAATGAGTATTGGACCAATGGTGGTGCGGTAGATTTCAGCAAAAGTACAGATCCTCGTGCCAAAGAACTGGAACGTAGGGTAGTGCTTTCTCAATATCTTCTTGCCATCCAATGTGCTGGAACGACTCCACCACAGGAGACAGGACTAACCTACAATTCATGGTTTGGTAAGTTCCATCTTGAGATGATATGGTGGCATCAGGCACACTTTGCACTTTGGAACCATTCGGATATGCTTTCACGCACTCTTCCTTGGTACGAGAAGGCTATGCCTATGGCACGAGAGATTGCACAGCGTCAAGGTTTTGATGGAGTTAGATGGATGAAGATGACTGATCCTTCAGCACAGGAAGCGCCTTCTAATGTAGGTTCTTTCCTTATTTGGCAACAGCCTCATCTTATCTATTTATGTGAACTCCTATACAGAAGCACGAATGATAGAAGTGTACTTGAAAAGTATGCTAATCTTGTGGAAGAGACGGCAATGTTCATGTCATCCTATGTGTCCTATGACAAGGATAATGACAGATATGTCCTAAAGGGCAGTATTCCTGCTCAGGAGACACTAAAGGCAAGTGAAACCATCAATCCACCATTTGAACTATCATATTGGCATTATGTACTAAATGTTGCACAGGAATGGCGCAAGAGACTTGGTAAACGACCTGTTCGTGAGTGGAATGAGATTATAACAAAGCTATCTCCTCTTGTAGCAAAAGACGGAGTGTATGCGGCTGCAGAGACAGCAGAGAGCTATAGGTCACCATCTGTGCCACTTGCCCTGTATAGTGATCACATGGCAGTTCTTGGTGCATGTGGCATTCTACCTTTCTCACCTCAATACGATAAGGCAACAATGACAGCAACTCTTGACTGGGTGATGAATAACTGGAACTGGGACAAGACATGGGGATGGGATTATCCTATGACAGCCATGTGTGCTGTGCGACTTGGAAAACCTGAGTCAGCCATTGATGCACTCCTTATGGATAAGCGTACCAACACTTATCTTGTAAATGGTCATAACTATCAGGACGGTCGTCTTCGTTGCTATCTTCCTGGAAATGGTGGTCTTCTCACAACTGTTGCACTTATGTGTGCTGGTTGGGATGGATGTAGTGACACTCTACCCGGTTTCCCTAAAGATGGTAAGTGGGATGTAGAGTGGGAAGGACTAATGAGAATGCCGTGATATTACATATGAAGCAGGTTATTATTTAACGTGAGTTCGATGAAAATATTCAACCTGTATGGTTAAAACTCAAAAAGGAATTTATAATAAAATTCATGGTTAATTGGCTACTCCGAACTAAAGGTTCATGACAAATTTATGTTGCGCCGCAGGCCATATTATTTTTT
>JAZUHP010000084.1:0-2152 GCA_045641785.1 Bacteroidaceae bacterium | reverse complement strand
TACGTCCAGGCATCCGCACAGGTATCTGTGGCGAGCATGGTGGTGAACCATCATCAGTCAAGTTCTGTGCTAAGCTCGGTATGAAGTACGCATCATGCTCTCCATTCCGTGTACCTATCGCACGTCTTGCCGCCGCGCAGGGCGCTCTCGAACAAGAATAAGACGAGGATTTTTTAATGCCTATACACACGCAAGTGCTTAATTGTTAAGTACTTGCGTGTTTGTTTTTTGCCTTGTAAAAAAATGTGTGTTGGTCAACATACCCAAAAGATGAAACTGTTGATATACAGCATGTTATAATTTTTATAAATTCTCATTCTGTGTTCCAATTGCATATTTTAATCAATTTGTTTACCAAATTTTGCCCCTGTTTACCAAAATTTGAGTGCTGTTATTGTTGCTTATATTATATGAATACGCGCTATTGCGTACAATCATATAAATTCATGATATGGCTACACTAAAAGCAGCAGTAAGAACAAAAAGAAAGGACGGTATGTATGTTGTGTACATACGCGTCACTCACAATCGACAGGTCAAGTACATCAGAACTTCATGGATGGTCGATGACAAGGGGGTGAGTAAAGACAAGCAAGACATTATTGATCCGTTTGTTTCAGAGCAAACCTCAAAGGTCATTGCTGGGTACTACGGTATGCTGAACAGATTGGACACGCAGAACTGGACAGCAAAAGAAATCGTTGAGTTTATTCAGTATGGAAAGGATGGCATATCATTCTCTAAGTATGCTCGCAAGCATATCGACAAGATGATTGCAAGAGGACAGGAAAGAACCTCTCGCGATTACAAATGGGCTTTATACAGTCTTGAAAAGTTCGCCGGTGAAAACGAAGTTATGTTTTCTCAGCTTACTTATTCTTTCCTGTCAAGATGGATTGACTCTCTTGCTCAGACATCAAGATCAAAAGAGAAATACCCAATCAATCTGCGTCAGATTCATAAAGCAGCCATGCTGGAGTATAACGATGAAGACAGAGGTATTTTGCTAATTCAGAATCCTTGGCCTAAAATTACAATTCCCAAAGGTGATACTCCAAACAAGAGAGCAATAACTCCAAATATGCTTCGTAAGTTCTTTAGTGTTGTTCCTGACTTCAGCAGGTTTACACATCCACTTCAGGAACTTGGGCAGGATGTAGCACTGATGAGTTTTTGCTTGTGTGGTATCAACAGTATAGATTTGTTCTATGCTGAGAAGAGTCAGTTCTATGATGGCATCTTTCATTACAATAGAAGAAAGACTTGTAAGTCGAGAAGCGACAACGCATACTTTGAGATAAGAGTGCCGCAGTTTATCATTCCAATTTTTGAGAAATATCTGTCAAAGGACAAAGAGTCCCCATGGCTGTTCGACTTTCATGATCGTTTAAGTAACGCAGATTCCTTCAATGCCAATGTAAATGCTGGCATTAGTCAAATATGCAAGAAGGTTTCACCTAGCTTTCGTGCAAGCTTGTATTCGTTCCGTCATTCATGGGCAACTGTCGCACAGAATGGTTGTGGAGCATCACTTAGCGAAATCGACTTTGCGCTCAATCACTCGACCAATAAAATGGCAAGGATTTATACCATGATTGATTATTCCCCTGCGTGGGAACTAAATGACAAAGTGATAGACTACATCTTCTTTAGCAACAAGGAATCTGGAAGAATCGAAGATTCAGAAGGTACTTTCGAGAGAATGTCTAAATATAACATGATAAGAGGAGAGATGTTCATCAATGGAGAACGTGTTTCTGTCATAGAAGATACTGGCTTCTGTAATGTTGATCAGGTGATAGCTTTACTCATTACATCCCTTCCGGACGAAACACCACGTCCAACTAAAGTTCAAATAAAGATTAGCAATCTCGATAAACAACAGACACAGTTGTATCAGAGAGTATTGCAATAATGCACCATCATAATCGTACTTTGAAATCTAAAAGAAGTGATTCTTCAATGAACAAGATAGGATTCATCGCTAATCTTCTATTCTAAATTTCAATATTAATGGGATTAACAGCATTTCTGCGGCTAATCCCATTCTAATGTTATAAGAATCTCTGTTATAGAATTCCGTTGTCTGTATCTCTGTTGTTCAGTTTTTTGTTAGCTGAATTGTACGTCTTACCGCGAGACATACGCCAAG
>JAZUHP010000083.1:0-3151 GCA_045641785.1 Bacteroidaceae bacterium | reverse complement strand
GTGTCAAACGGAATAGTCGAAGGATTTGTCAACAAGATCAAAGAGGTAAAACGAGTTATGTTTGGAAGAGCAAGCTTGGAACTACTCAAACGGAAAATGATTCTGGAACCACTACTTTTCAACTAAATTGAAGAAGAACCGTTTTTAAAGGTTTTTGTTGACTTCGTCCAAGATGCTACCGCTCAACAGAATTCAAAATATCTTTTGATTCTGTATTCGCTTAATCGCATCTTTCGTCCGCGCTTGCGCGATATGTTTTCGTCGAACTCAGGTTAATTACAGACCGCTTGCGGTAACGTTGAACCTTTGAACCCCTGAACATTTGAACCCCTTGAACAGTTTCCACAAAAAAGAGCCTGACCGAAATCTCTTTCAGCCAGGCACATCAATAGCGCAAATTTATACAAGATAAACACATTATCTCGTTATAGTATGATTGTCAATGGCGTTGAGTGTCAGAAATGTACTGTCCACAAGGAAGAACACTCTCTACCCACACTTAGCCATTAACCATTATTGCTTTTAGAAGTTCAAGTTTATGCTCGCAGCAAATACGTGGTTTGTACGAGAGTAAACATCTGTCTTAGGGAGTGTGAGTGAAGGCGATGCAACGATGCTTGACTCAACAGTCTTATCCTCGTAGAAGTTTACCATGTAACCGAGGTCTACACTTACTGTCTTGCTGCAATTCACGCGAACACCACAACCGAGAAGGTTACTTGTATTGTTGAAGCTCATGTCATTCATGTAAGCATCAGAGAGGTCATACATTGTACGCTGGAAACCTGCACTTACTGTGATGAGAGGAATAACGTCATACTCTACACCTGCAGTAATCTCTGTTGTTCCGCTGTTGATAAGGTCCTGCTTGTTACCTGTCTTTGTAGCGTGAGTATCATCATACCAGTGGAAACCTGCATTGATACGTACCTCCTTGATTGGTGAGTACTGAGCACCTACTGTGAAGATTGCAGGAATATCCTCCTTAACTACAGGAGTAACCGATTCATCATAAGCTCCGAGAACTGACATTGCAGCTGCTGGGATATTTGCAATACTTGTGCTGTTGTTAAGACGCATACGAGTCTTGAACTCATACTTAGCAGCAAGATTCCAATGTTCATTTATCATCCAGTCAACAGAGAGGTATGGAGTTACACCAAGACCATTCTGATCTGTGTTAAGTTCAATGTCATTACCAGTTACTGGCACATCCATTGCACCTGCTGGAGTTGTCACATTAGCCTTGATGTTATCAACATGACCTGTATAGTTACAATTTGCGATAACGAAACGAAGACCGCCACCTACTGCAAGATTATCAAGCACCTTGTATGTTGTTCCTGCCTGAAGACCTACATAATACTGGCGACCTCTCATATACATGTCCATTGCGTAGCCATTTGGCTTGATTCCTATTGCCTGCTGAACACCAGCTGGAACCATCAAGGAATATGGAGCCTCGAAAGAACCGATACCATTAGCGAACTCACACTTACCGCCGCCACCTGAGATGGCTGCACCGAAGCTTGCTGTCCACTTATCCCAAACGTAAGCTGCCTGAAGGCTTGGGATTACTGGTGCTGATGCCTTACCCTCATAGAGACGAGTTGCCTCACCTAAATGATTAAGGTTACCAGCAAGTCCAGCAAAGGTTGTTGTGATATTTCTTGTCTGAGTCGCATTCTGAAGTGTCAATCCTACATGGAACCCCTGGTTCATGAAGGCAACACCTGCAGGGTTGCTGTACACACCATCAATATCAATAATAGCATCGCGACTTGGGTTACGAAGGAAAGAAGCGTGCTGATTTGTATTCGTAAGGAGACCACCAGCGTTAGCAACTGATGTAGAAAGCATCATGACTGATGCAATAATAGAGATTTTGTTCATTTTCATTTTTTACCTTAAATGTTCAGTTTTATTGGTGCAAAGGTAGGATATTTTCGCCCTTTTGTATTTACAGAACGCGACAAAAATAGACAAAGTTGCACAAATACGCCAACTTTGTCCTATCAAATATGAAGATTATCCAACCGAGAGGGATGCGAGAAAAATGAAAATTCTTATCTTTGCAATGGAAACAATAAATGGTTACCAGATAAGTAAAAATAACGAAACACGCTAATGAACACTCAACTTGACATACTTGACTTGTTGGTGCTGAATCTGGGATATGTGGAGTCACACCGCACATGGAACGTCAATGACCTAGAATCACCATTCGCTCGACTATACTATGTAGAGCGAGGACATGGATGGATCACCTTGCCTTCTGGGCGCTATGAGGTAACTCCCGGTCACATGTACCTTGTTCCTTCCTTTGTGAAACATAGCTATGTGTGTGATCCTGGAAGTGGACTCTACTATCTCTTTGTGTACGAGGAGTTGAAACATCAGACAGACATCTTTGACATGTACGACTTCCCTGTGGAAGTGGGAGTAGAAGATGACGCTCTGTTTCTATTCCGTTACTTCTGCCGTACATTTCCACAACTTGCCCTGCAGTTGAGCAAGTCCGATCCGCAAGGATATGACAACCATGAGTCGTTCTCTATCTTTTCAAAGAGATACCGTGCCATGCACCTTCACGAGAGAGCACAGCTGAGGGGGATGGTGTACATCGTGTTCTCTAAGTTTATGGTTGGTTCCAAACCTAAGGTATGGACAGAAGATGCTCGTCTGCAAAAGGTGCTTCGCTACATCCTTGAACATCTTGAGGAAGACATAAGTGTAGATACCCTTGCAGACATAGCATGCCTCACAAAGCCATACCTCATACGTCAGTTCAAGAATTGCCTCGGCATGGCGCCTTTGCAGTTCATCACTCACAAGAAGATAGAAAAGGCGCAGTTGCTCCTTGTCACAGATGATAGTGCAGTGCAGGACATTGCACAGGCAGTAGGATATGCAGATGCTTCCTACTTCGTTCGTCTATTCAAGAAAAAGATTGGCATGACTCCACAGGAGTACAGGAACAAGATGAAGTAGTTTAGCAATGGAAACTTATGGCTCTACAGATTTTGTCCGTGGATAGCCCCACACAAAACTGCTAGCCGAATATCATCGTGCAACGGTACAAGAAGAAAGGTAGGTCACGAACTCCTCGAAGTTCGGATCTAAAGCCTTTCATCTTTGAGTTGAGTGATTC
>JAZUHP010000082.1:0-24072 GCA_045641785.1 Bacteroidaceae bacterium | reverse complement strand
AATGCGCTTATGAATTCTTGAAAATTTAATAATTCTATCATAAGTAAGTAATCAAAATTATTTTATAATATTGCAGTAAGTGATTTTCATAATATCTGCACTCTCTTTGTCGTATCTTTCCGTTTCATTTTCAGTCATGATACCCGCATCACTCCTTCAAATGAAAACGAAAATCTACTTCCAAATAGAGAGCATTTATTATAAAAATAATTATGATCACTTACTTACGAAAATAATTTGTCTTTTTTTTTGTCGCGAAACAAAAACTTCATATATTTGTAGCGCACATTAGGAATGAATGGAATGTGTGTTTAATTAATACGAGAACATTTACCTTAATACGAACAAATGGCAAAAGGGGAAATGCCATTATTACAAGAAAGATTTGAACGAAATGAAAACTCAGATATTATATAAGCTATTATTATTGGCATTCGTGTGCGTTAATGCCAGTATGGTCCATGCAAAGACAATTACAATCAATGGCATTCATTATGATTATAATCCGTATGGCAATTATATGTCTGTGACATTTGATGAACAGAAACCTACCGACTATGTAGGTGATGTCAAAATACCGAGCGAAGTCGTATATAATGGCAAGACTTGTCCTGTAAAGTATATTGGGCAGTTGGCATTCTATGGCTGTACTTATGTAACGTCTGTTTATTTGCCTTCTACAATCGAAAAGATATTTGATAGGGCTTTCTATTCATGTACAGGTTTGAAGAAAATAAACATTCCTTCATCTACCATTGAGATCGGTTCGTGCGTGTTCGAGAACTGTACTTCGTTGACTACTTGTACAGGACTTGGAAACTCAAAAGTTACTACTATTGGTGACTTTGCATTTGCTCAGTGTGAACAGCTCGAAGAGATAAGTCTTCCTGAGACAATACAGATTGTAGGAAAGAGTGCTTTTGAGAATGCGTCAAGGTCAACATACTTGTATCTTCCAGAGTCTCTTAAGAAGGTTGGTGACAAGGCTTTTGCTGGTATCGCATTGTCCGATCTTGCAATACCGAAGAATCTTACAAGCATTGGTGAAAATGCTTTCTCTGGCTATGCTTGCAAATGGATATATGTAGATGATGACAATCCTGTATATGATTCAAGAAAGAACTGCAATGCGGTGATTGATACTTGGTCAAATAAGTTGATTGTTGGATGCTCGGCATCTAATATACCTGATGGAGTCGAGTCCATCGCTCCGTATGCCTTTGCAAACTGTACTAACCTTGTGTCTGTTGTGATACCGGAGTCTGTAAAGTCAATCGGTAATAGTGCTTTCTTTGAATGCAAAAAGCTGAATAATGTTGTGGTAAGGGGGGCAGTAACAGAGATAGAAAACAGCTGTTTCCATAATTGTCCTATTGCAAATCTTGAGCTACCTAATACCATCAGGCGAATTGGAGAATCTGCTTTCTCTGGAATAAATGTGAATGAACTTGTATTACCTGCCGACCTTGTATATGTGGCAAATAATGCTATTAGCAGCAACACGATAAAGAAACTTACTATTCCTGCAAATGTCAAGTATATAGGTTCAAGTGCTATTGTACTCGGCTTTTCTGCTGCGGAGGTTGTGTGTGAAGGTGATGTGCCAGCGTATGTTGCTGAAGATGCTTTCGGTAATGGTGATAAGCGTTCTTTCACTCTATCTATAAAGAGGAACTGTGAAGATAATTACCGAACAGCTATGCCTTGGAGTGCATTCGGTTCTGTATCTTATCTTCCTGAAAGTTCTCAGTCGGAAGTGGAACATGTACAGGCAATAGACCTTATTGATGGTGTAGTGTATGACTATGCAAATATGCGAAATGCAGAGAAGTTGACTTATACACGAAAGTATAATAGCACTAACTGGCAGGCTTTGTATGTTCCTTTTTCCATGTCGTATCCTGATTGGAAAAATGATTATGAGGTTGCCCGCATAAATGCGGTACGTATGTATGATACAGATGAAGATGATGTGCTTGACCTGACAGAGATCGAGCTTGTGAAGATTAAGGAAGGAGCGATATATCCAAATCATCCGTACTTCATAAGGGTTAATGGACAGGATAAGGTTGGTACACAGACATTAACGGTAAACAATGCACTTGTTTATCCTGCAGAGAATAATTCTGTTGACTGCTCGACAGTTGAGACACTTTACGAGTTTATTGGTACATATGATGGAGTGCCAGGAACGGAGATGGTTAAGAATAAATATTATGCCCTTTCTAATGGACAGTTCTGCTACACAACAAACACTAATGCAAAACTTAGCCCTAACAGATGGTACATGAAGATTACTGATCGTGGATCGCAGGTTATAAAGACCACAGCTCATTCTAGAATCAGAGTACGTGTAGTGGGTGAGGATAGTGAAGATGAACTTTATGATGAAAACATAGAAGACCTGTTTGATGGAGCAGAAGTCACAAGTGTGGATTCTTTCGAAGCAGGACCTACAATGGTTGATAACAATAATATATTTACTATTGACGGCCGTTTGGTTAATTGTGAAAGAACAAACCTTCGTCCTGGCATTTATGTTCAGAATAAAATAAAGTTTGTAGTAAGATAAAAAAAGAAACCGTAAGTTAATTCAACTTACGGTTTCTTTTTTTAGTACCCCGAGCCGAAATACTACAATAGTTTTATATTGTGATATACAATTTGTTATTGTGTTGTAAATCAACTCTCTATTTTAAATTCCTCCCAGAATTACCCAATTGGATTCATGATTTGTGTCCAATTTGTGTCCAAATGTCTAAGCAATCTTGGAGGCTTTAGCTTTTGTTTATTCAAATTTCCAATCACTTGTTGCCCCTCCATTGCAGATTGCATGAGCTGTTGCATGGTCATATCCCATATTTTCAAGAACTTCAAGGATTTCTGAGCCAGATGGATGGCCACATTGCTGAGTAGATGGGACGTGAATAAAGGACGGAGCTCCGGGACATCTGCCAATGTAAGTACATGTCCAAACTTTCAAGATTCTTTTATTTGAAGTAGATTTACGCTCTTGTCTTGATTCCTTTTTTTCTTCTCTGACAGGCTCATCTTCTTCATCAAAGTCTTCATAATTGGCAGGTTCTGAATTTCCTCCAAACAAACGCTTGGTCGCATTTACTGCTTTGCCTCCTTCTGCAATGGAACTGGATATGCTTTTGCCTTTGCCTGCAGCTACACCTGCCGCAGTGACAAAAACTGCTCCTTTTCCAGCCGCTTTTGCTCCTTTCCCCACAGCTTTACCTGTTTTTGCGAAGAACATAAACATTGCGTAATAAATCCAGTAGAGCATAATGAATGCACCAATTCCAACAAAGAAGAATGGGATAAAATAGAGCAGTCCCATTCCAAATCCGTGTTCTTGGAATGCACTTATGGAAAACAATACACCAAAGATGATTGCAGCCCAAAATTTCCAGCCATACTTGCTTGGTAATCCTATAATAAATTCAATTATTTTTTCTTTCATAAATCCATAGATTGTTAGAACATTCGATAATAAAGTTTGGTTCTATTTTTCCTCTTTTAATTTTCCTTCACACCACTTTTCCTTCCACTCGTCATTTTCAAGAAGTTCATCACAGATAAAGTAGTGATTAAGTCCTTTATCTATCAATACTGCAGCATGTGTCGTGCTTGGGATACCGATTCTTATGTATTCTGTACCATCAATAGTTTCCTTAGTCCAGCCTTCAAAATAAAGAGAATCTTCCCACTGGTCAATAGCCTCTACTTTACCGCCTTCAAGCAATGTAATAGATATTCTACGTGAAGATATAAATGAAGAGAATTCCCCTTTGTATTTTTTTCCTATTTCCATACCCTTTGCGTCTTTGGGTATATAACCGATAGCATCAAGTTCATAGCCTTTACCACTAGGGCTATCCACATGCATACAGAGTTTATTGTCGATATACAAGTTTGCGTATGCACCCTTAAGATTAAAGACAATTACAACAAAGGGCTGGTCATGCTTGGACACTATCTTCCACCATCCTTCACCAGATGACTTTGATGATACAGTACCATCTTTGTACAAGGTAATATCTACATTCACTCCACTTACTTTAGTACAATACAATTGACCGGGAATCAAACCATTAATTGTTTCATCCTCATCGGAGATGTTCTCATCCTCAGACAATTCTGTAGAAATGCTGTCATTCTCATCCACAGAATTTCCTTTAGAACTGTTACTGCCACATGATGCCCAAACAAAAGCACTGGCAATCATGACAAAACTGAAAATTTTCTTTTTCATACTTGAAAATCAATCTTCTTGAAGCCTGAAGAAGAAATTAATTGTTTTTTGCCTTTTCTCCACATAACAAAAGAACGTAGGCCTCCATCTCTACTGTCCGCTGATTGAGGCCTTCCACAGCCTTGCTTGCCAACTTGTAGAGTGTCTGCCTACGTTGGTATGTAGCACGTATCCGTAAAAAGTGTGCGTATGGAGGGTATAATATACCCTCCATACGCACACTGTGGGATACATTTTTGTGCATACCCGTAACAATCACTTCTGACATTGTTCTCGGCAAGCAGTTGAATGTGGAAGTTTCAATCAGCCATAGAACAAAGCATCGATGACGCTTTTCTTTATGTAGTGTCCCACCTATCTGCACCCCCGTAATGGATGGTACGGCATAGACTACGACATTGCAAAACTAATATATTTTTCTCAAATAAGGAAACTAATTTATCAAAACGAGAGAAATTTATGCATTTTTGAGGAAAAAGGCGGAAGAATAGAAATACAAAATGGAGATTGGTGAATGACCAACCCCCATTTTTAAGAATTTTCTTATCGTTCTAATACTTCCTCGAATGCATCTTCCTCCTCTTCTTCTGCTCCATAATCTGTGTTATTAGCAATCATGTCTAATATGAGTGGAGTAAATCTTGATTCTTGCTCTCCTTCATTCTTATAGCCATACAATCTGCTTACCAAAGAATCCATCACATACAGATAATCAAGTTTCTTTGCCTTGTTTGCAAACTCATCAAAGTTCATAATGTGTTGGAAATCTCCACGGACAGACACCTCATTGTTTAGTCTGGCATCAACCATATCCATAACGTGTTCGATTATCTGTCTCTCACCAACATACTCAATATTTACTCCACTGCCATCAGATATGAACAATTTTAGGGTTTCTACATCACCATCACATTGTCCAAGGAGTTCTGCCCAAATCAATTCCACTGTTTGCTCATCAAACTGGATACCAATGCCAGTGGCACTGACATCAACAGCAATGCTTTCATTCAACTTCTTCTTTGTCGCATAGTCTGCAAATCGAAGCACCTTGCCACTCTGCTCCAAACATTTTATCTTATCCATAACTTATTCTTTATTTGTATAAGATATTTATGGTGGTTTGAGCACTTTGATTTGGAGAGGGGGAAGGGGGGGGCTCTGTATTAGGAAAAGGCAAGGGTACAGAAAATCCTCTCCTGTGAGATTTGTCAGTCATAGTGGTAGTTTGTACCACAGAGGTGTTTCTAAGTCTGTAAGGTGGGATATATGCACAATTTCAACTATCGAAACAGAAACTATGCTGTGGTTATGGCGGTGCCTGTCATGTAGCATGAATAGGTGAGAGTGAAATTGGTGGTCTCCAAGGGTTCTTCAGCAGGAAGGATAGAGAACAATTAGTGTTTGGGTGCAACTATCAACCTTACCCCTTTATAGGAAAAAGAACAGTAGAAAGAACAAACTCACCTATCCCTTACCCTTGGTGGCATAAGACAGAAAGACTATGGAATGAAATGGAATAGTCTTTCTTCTTCCACTATAGTGGAGCACACCAAGACGCACAATAATCCACTTATTCTATACATCGACTACAGCGTCTATTCTTTGTCTCTTCATCTTGTCATTTGATATCATCCATGATATCATATACATATATATTTATTATATGTCAATAGCCGTATGAACCAAGCTGTATATTCAAATGAACCAACCTACAAATGTTCTCACTATATTCAAATGAACCAGGCACAACACCCCAACTAGCTCTTTTGAATATAGCACCTGGTTCATTTGAATATAGTATTACCACAGCACCTATCTTGCTCAACCATTCTTTCATATTCTCTGATAATGTTCTCAAACCCCAATCTATCCCTCTTGTATCTCTTTATCGTGGACGGACTAACACCACAATATATAGCATTCTGACTTTTTATGCCTAACCTCAAATCATAAGCATTTTGTGTCCAAATGTGTCCAAATTTGAGTGATAAGAAAGAAGAAACCCTTGCAAGTGCTTGACTTACAAGGGTTCTTTTCAATACATTGTACCCCGAGCCGGGCTCGAACCGGCACATCGTGAGATATTGGTGTTTGAGACCAACGCGTCTACCAATTCCGCCATCGGGGCAAATGCTTCTAGCATTCATTTGGAATTGCGGATGCAAAGGTATGAGTTTTTTCCTTATTGACAAAGTTTTTTGGAAAACATTTTTTATCTTTGCGAATAAAAATTAGGAAAAATGAAGAAACTTATAGCATTATTGAAGGATAAGCCACGTCTATACCATATAATTTTTGATTCAGATGATAGGGTAAGCAGATCATTCGACATTGTTGTGATGATTGCTATTGTGCTCAGTTTGGCTTGTGCATTCCTTGAAAGTTCTCTTAAGGTTGAAGATTTTTCATGGAGTGCATTGATGCGTCTTGAACTTACAACTATAGGTGTAATCAAGATGTCAATAATAGTTCTTGAATACTTGTTGTCATTCATATTTGCTATTGAATATGCTCTTCGTGTTTACTGTTCTCCTGTCAAGCGGGACTATGTGCTAAGTTTTTTTGGTATAATAGATCTTTTGGCAACATTACCTCAACTGTTGAGTGTGTTCTTCCCTACGTTAAGGTACTTATCTATAATGCGCTCTTTCCGACTCATTCGTATCTTCCGTGTACTTAAACTCTTTGCTTTTATAAATGAAGGATACCTTTTGCTTCAGTCGATAAAACAAAGTATGAACAAGATTCTTGTTTATTTCTTGTTCATACTTGTGCTGGTGATAGTAATAGGAACTATAATGTTTATGATAGAGTCAGAAGAACCAGGGACTGCATTTACTGATATTCCTACAAGCATATACTGGTCTATTGTAACATTGACTACTGTAGGCTATGGTGATGTGACTCCTATAACTGGTATGGGAAAACTCCTGTCTTCTATCGTCATGATTCTTGGTTATACTATTGTTGCTGTTCCTACAGGCATCGTATCTGCAACAATGATATCCGAGACAAAGAAAAAGGGTAGTAATGGTCGTTGTCCACGATGTAATGAGAAGACTGATCTACATGCTAATTATTGCAAACATTGTGGGGAGAGACTGTACAAGTAAACCGCATATTTCCATTTTGCACTAGTCTATCAACATAAAAACATGCCATCAGGAATGATTTGTTCCTGATGGCATATTTCGTTATATCCCTTCTATCATCTCCGAGAAAAGAATACATAAATATAGGCATGGCCTATTAATATATTGTTTGCAAGGTATTCCCCGGAGGCTAACTTCTTAGCTTCTACATAAGCGAAAGTAGAATTCTCAGTCTGCAGGATTATGACAATCCTTCAATCTGTCCGTTGACAATATCGATACGTTCTGCCTGTGGCGATTTGCTAAGTCCAGGCATACGCATGATGTCACCAGCGATAGCAACAATCATCTCTGCACCATTGTTTATGACAAGGTCACGGATGTTGATAGTGAATCCTGTTGGACAACCGTACAGTTTCTGGTCAGCAGAGAACGAATATTGAGTCTTGGCTATACATACAGGATAGTTCTGTATACCGAGTTTTTCAATGCGCTCAAGCATACGAAGTGCAGCTTTTCCGAATGTTACCTTCTCTGCTCCATAGAGGTTGAAGCATACCTTCTCAATCTTAGTCTTGATGTCATCGCTATCTTCGTAGGCAAACTGCAAAGGCTTAGATGGATTGTTCTCTATTGTGTCCATTACAACCTGTGCAAGTTCCTTGGCACCTTCACCACCTTCCATATATGCATTGTTGACTGCAAAACCAACATTTGCATTCTCACAATGCTTGCGTAGAATCTCAAGCTCATAGTCTGTATCTGTCGCGTAGCGATTAAAGCTAACCACAACGCTTTGTCCAAACTTCTTAAGGTTGTCTATGTGACGGTCAAGGTTATCAAGACCACGGATTAGTCCTTCTGCATCAGGTTCCTTTATCTTGTCTACAGGAACACCACCATGCATCTTCAGTCCCTGAGTTGTAGCTACTATGACAGTAAGTTTTGGTTGGAGACCACTCTTGCGGCACTTGATGTCAAAAAACTTTTCTGCTCCAAGGTCTGCACCGAAACCAGCTTCTGTGACTACATAGTCGCTGAATGTCATTGCCATCTTTGTGGCAAGGATGGTGTTACATCCATGAGCGATATTTGCAAATGGACCACCATGAACAAATGCAGGTGTCTGTTCTGTTGTCTGTACAAGATTAGGATGAATGGCATCCATAAGGAGCACGGTAATAGCACCACCTACACCCATATCCTTTACACAGAACGGTTTGTCGTCAATGGTGATACCAAGTATGATGTTATCGATACGACGACGTAGGTCATCAATATCCTTGGAGAGACAGAGGATAGCCATAATCTCGCTTGCTGGGGTGATGTCGAAGCCACTCTCAGATGTGATGCCGTCAGTCTTTGCTCCAAGACCTGTCACTACATAGCGAAGATTACGGTCGTTAATATCGAGCACTCGTTTCCAAAGTACCTCCTTGAGTGCAAATCCCTCATCGCGATGCTGATATATATAGTTATCAAGAAGAGCAGAAATCATGTTGTGTGCAGATGTGATTGCATGGAAGTCTCCTGTGAAGTGAAGGTTAATCTTTTCCATAGGGAGAACTTGTGCATAACCTCCTCCTGCAGCTCCACCCTTTACACCGAAACAGGGACCGAGAGATGGCTCGCGAAGTGCACATACTGCCTTTTTGCCGAGTTTGTTAAGACCAAGAGCAAGACCTATACTCACGGTTGTCTTGCCTATACCAGCCTTTGTAGGTGTTATGGCTGTCACAAGGATGAGATTACTATTGTCTACCTTCTTTTGGTCAATCAGTTTCTCAGGTACTTTAGCAATATATCTGCCATAGTACTCAAGTTCGTTCAGAGGTATGCCAATGTAGTTGGCGATGTACTCGATGTTTTTAAGGTTACATTCACGAGCAATTTCGATGTCTGATTTCATAATTTGTCTAATTAGAAATTTTGAGATTGAAGCTGAGTAAAACCTTGGTGATGAAAACTTACTTGGTATAAATGCCTTATAACTTGGCATACCTTTATTGTTTTATCATCATCTATTGTGGTTCCTTCTCATTTTCCTCTGTATTGCTATTTATTTGTTGCTTATTATATTCCGCAGGTTTTACACCATAGTGTTTAGTGAAACACTTTGTGAAGTATGATGGGCTGTTGAAACCAACCATATAACATATCTCGTTGACACGATACTGCTTACTCTCAAGTAGACGGGCAGCATGCTTTAGTCTGATGATCTGTATCATTTCGTTAGGTGTAACATCTGCAAGTGTCTTTACTTTTGCGAATAGACCACTTCGGCTGATGTTCATCTTGCTGGCGAGGAAGTCAACGGACATGTCTGAGTTGGAGAAGTTCTGTTCTATGGCGTCCTCCAGTCTCTTGAGGAACTGGTTGTCGGAGTCACTTATAGTCATGAACTTTATTCGAGCCTCATGAACCTCTGTTTCCTTCATTGTGTTTATCTCCTGAATCTCTGCAATGTGCTCCTCTTCCTTCTTGTTAAGGAAGTAACGTATGATAGCATATACTATACCTATGAGGATTAAGAAATAGAGAATCTTGACAGGAGTGTTCCAGTAGAATGGTGGGTTGATAATGATTGTGAGTGTTACGTCATCATTATTCCATATACCATCGTTGTTTGCTGCACGAACATGTAATATATATGTACCTGGAGACAGGTTCGTGTATGAGGCATAGTTCTCATTTGTAGGATCATTCCATGCTGATTCATATCCCTCAAGATAGTATTGGTACATGTTATTTTCCGGCATGAGATAGCTCATGGCAGAGAACGATACACGTATAGAGTTCTCGTTGTGGCTGAATTCTATTGCATTTACCTTGTTCAGGTTGTCTGGCAGGTATTTGCTTCCTATGTTGATATGCTTGTTGAACAGCTCCAAGTCTGTGAATACAACCTTAGGTTCCACAACATTGTTCTTCATCTTTGAAGGGTTGAAAGATGTGAAACCGTGAGATGTTCCTATATAGATGTATCCGTCATTCCCCTTGAAAATAGAGTTCTGTATGAAACCGGTGTTGTCTAATCCATCATTACTCTTATAGGTGCGAACAACTGTGTTGTCCTTTGTAGAGTAAAGTACAATACCGTTAAGTGTTGCAATCCAGAGATTGTCGCCTTCACCTGTTACACCCTGAACATTTGGTTCCTTGTCCATTGTTTGTACAAAGATGAATGCGTTCTTCTTGGCGTCGTATCTGAATAATCCCTTTGAACCACCAAGCCATACAGTTCCCTTGTCATCTATATATAGGGAGTTTGCCACGTTTGTTGCTTCGTTGCTGGTGTCGCTTGTGGTGAAGGTGTCATACTTGTCCCACTTCTTGCTTTTGATGTTGTATCTGTATACACCGTCTGCATCAGCACAGAACCACAGGTTGCCTTTCTTGTCCTCGTCCATGTCAACAACAATGGCATTAGTCTCTTTTGCAATAGAGAATGTACCTGTTGCCTCGTCAAAGATGAGAATCTCGCTGAATGTGCCTACCCATATTCTTCCATCGCTACTCTTCATGATGGAATAAGAACTTGTACCGTAGTCCTTGCCGTTCTTGTCATAAAACTTAGGATAGTGCTTTGTCGCACCAGTCTTGGTGTTAAGAATATCCATACCGCTTGTATAGGTGCCTAAATACAGGTTGTCCCCTGATACACACATTCCATGTATGTTTCTCTTCTCACCAGAGTTGTTATCGTAGCTTGTGAACAGTTTAGTGGACTTGTTATATGATGAGAGACCTCCATCATCACTTGCTATCCATATTATTCCATTGTTGTCTTCCCGGAAGTTACTGATGATATTGCCGGAAACAGAGTTTCTGTAAGAAGACTGTATGTGATTTGTGAAATTTGATGCTCCAGGATGTGCATATTCAAGTCCACCATAGTATGTACCGACCCACAATCCGCCTTCCTTGTCTTTGAGGACAGGATACACGAATTTGTCAACGAGCGAATAAGGGTTGAGCTCGTCCTCCTTATAATGTGAGATGGTGGCAGTCTCCTGATTATAGATGCTCAGACCGTAGTCTGAACTGACATATATAACGTTGTCATTGTCTACGGTTATCCAATGGATATGGCGTAGGTGCTTGTCATCACTCTTTGCAATGACATTGGCTTTTAGTGTTAGCGGATCTAAGGTGATAAGTCCGCTGTTCCAGCTACCAATCCATAATAGTCCGTTCTTGTCTTCGGCGATAGCTATACCTCCTAATCGTACATCTTTAATGTTGTCAGTCTCTTTCACTTTGACTGTCTCAAACACGTCCTTGCGTTTGTTTAGTCTTGTGATGTAACTTCTATCCCAGTTGTTGATTGCCCATACCTCTTCATTATTTGTGACAATTATACCACCAACTTTGGTGTTGTTTCCTGGTAGAATGTACTGTTTTAGTTCTCCATTTCTGCGAAGTAAGAATACACCTTGTCCATAAGTGGCAATCCAAAGATTTCCATCCTTGTCTGCCATGATATTGTTTATGTTAGTGGATATGGCAGTACCGTCCTTTGTCTTCTTTTCCATCAGGGATATACTGTCACTTCTATGGGAATAGTATGCTAATCCATCATTAGTACCTATCCATATAGTGTCGCCATATTCACAAAGGGACAGTATGGATGCCTTTGCCTTGCTTCCTCTTGGCATAAGTATGGTATGGCCGTCATATCTGTTTACTCCGTAGTCTGTTCCAATCCATATATAGCCGTACTTGTCTTGCAGTAATGCTCTCACATTATTGCTCGCTAAACCATTTTCTACGGTTGTATGCCTGAATTTTATTTCCTTTGTTGTTTGAGCTATAGCAGAACTTGTTAATACAAGAATTAAACAAATTGTCGCAAATAGCCTTAGACGTGTACTTTTCTGCATCCTTCCCTGTTTGTTTTTTTTGTTCTCTGCAAAGATATGAAAAAATCGTCCAACGACCATCACTTTATATTTTTTTCATAATAACATAGAAATATTTGTTATTTCTATGTGTATTGTAAATCCGTAATTCCCTCTTTTGTAATAATTATTCAAGTTTCTTTCTGCGAAAGCGTGGGAATAATTAACAGTTAACAATTAACATGTCTCCGGAACATATGAACGAATAATACCGCGATGGAGTAACTTAGTTCCCTTCATATAGGGAGGGTTAGGGTGGCTCTCTTAGTTCCCTCCCTTTTTTCTTACCATGCAGGTACCATGCTCTCGTTGTTATTGAATAATGAACTTGAAAAGTTATGGTTTGCCTCTGCATTTGTAATTCCATCTTTAAGAACTGTGAAAGTGAAATGTTTAGGCATCGCTCTCTCGATATCGTCCTTGTCCTTTTCGGAAATGTTCACTATGATACACTTGCATCCCATGATAGAAGCATTCTCAAGGATCTGCATGAGCACATAGCGTAATTGCCCCTTGCCGAGAGGCATAGTATAGTAATAAGTGTGTTCTGCTTGTCTACGGAATACAATTCTATTTTCTACAATAGCGTAATAGGTGTCCTCTTGCTTATAGAATTGTATTATAGATTCTGGTAAGATGTTATTGGTTACCTTTGAAACAAAGTTGTTGATAGCAGTTTCTTCACCTGTTGTTATTTTTTTGAATGGTATCATAATATATATGTGTTTTTTTATTTTGCTATGGACGATTTTATGGCGCAAAGATAGTTATTTTGAGTGATTGGAGAAAAAATCCGCTAAATCTTTGTATTTTTGCAAAAGCAAAATGATTTGTTGTGCAAAAATATTCTGCATTTGTTTTGCTGTTGATAAATCCATTGCATAAAAACAATTACAATAATATGAAATCATTACTAACTTTTCTATTTTTATCTCTATCAAGTTTTTGTGCCTTTGCGCAGAAAACTATTGACCTTTCAGGTGAGTGGTCTTTTAAGATAGACAGAAACGGAGTCGGCGAATCAGAGGGATGGTACAAGTCGGACTATAAGTTTGACGAGACTATTGCCTTGCCAGCATCTATGCCACAACGTCTTAAAGGTGACGATATCAGCGTGAATACTAAGTGGGTCGGTTCACTTTACGACTCAAGCTATTTCTTCAACCCATATATGAAGAAATACCGTAATCCGGGTAAGGATATGAAATTGCAGTTCTTCCTTACACCAGACAAGCACTATGTTGGTAAGGCTTGGTACAAGCGTACAATCACTATTGATGCTGCAGAGAAGAATCCTCGATACGATCTCTATCTTGAGCGTCCACATATTGTAAGTGAGGTATGGGTGAATGGCAATAAACTTAACGTGTCTTGCAATTCTCTTTGTGTTCCTCACAAATACACTTTGACAAACAAGGAACTTAAGGCTGGCGAAAATACTATCGCTATCTGTGTGAATAATGATCCTGAGACAGTAAAGGTGGGACAGGATTCTCACTCTGTCTCTGACCAGACACAGGGTAACTGGAATGGTATAGTAGGTAAGATGGAACTTCGTCCATTCAATAATATCGCTTCTTGTACTATTGTTCCAGATATTGACAGTAAGACTGCCAATGTTCGAATCGTGCTTCAAGGCATAGATGCAAAGGAGAAAGCAGAAATATCTCTTAAGGCTGTAGCGTTCAATACTAAGGCTCAGCACACTGTGACATGCGCTCCTTTTAAAAAGGAGTATAAGAAGGGGGCTGTCACAGATACAGTCAACATGGTACTTAACATGGGTGACGACATGCTTCTCTGGGATGAGTTCAATCCACAACTCTACAAGCTTGAGGTGGAAGTGAAGACTAAGGCTTTGACATCAAAGGATGAAGAGGTCTTCGGTATGCGTAAGATCGAGATTAAGGACCGTATGTTCTATGTTAATGGTCGTGAGATTCAGCTTCGTGGTACTGTAGAGAACTGTGACTTCCCTAATACAGGATATGCTCCAATGGATCTTGAGTCTTGGCTTAAACTTTTCAAGAGATTGAAGAGCTTTGGTCTTAACCATGTCCGCTTCCATTCATACTGTCCTCCTGATGCTGCATTCCTTGCAGCTGATATGACTGGTTTCTATATCCAACCAGAAGGACCATCATGGCCAAACCATGGCGTGAAACTTGGTCGTGGGGAGTTTATTGACACTTATCTCGATTCTGAGTCACGTGCTATCTGTGACACTTATGGCAATCACCCATCTTTCACTTTCTTGGCTTTCGGTAATGAACCTGCAGGAAACTGGGTTAAGTGGGCAAGCGAAAAGGTTGAGCAGTTCAAAAAGTATGACTCTCGTCACCTCTATCCTGGATTTAGTGTTGGTGGTGGATGGGCATGGCAGCCAAAGAGCGAGTTTGCTGTAAAGGCTGGTGCACGTGGACTCAATGAGTGGGCTAAGCGTGCTCCTGAGTCAACAGTCAACTTCGAAAAGAACATTGCCATGTATAATGGTAAGGATATGCCAGGTACACCTATTACAATTCCTTATGTGTCACATGAGACTGGTCAGTGGTGTGCTTTCCCTAATTTCGACGAGATAAAGAAGTATACAGGTGTAAACAAGGCTAAGAACTTTGAGATATTCCGTGACCTTCTTAAAGATAATGGTATGGAGAGTCGTGGACATGATTTCATGATGGCAAGTGGTAAACTTCAGGCTCTTTGCTATAAGGCTGAGGTAGAACGTACACTTCGTACTCCAAAGTATGCAGGATTCCAGCTCCTTTCTCTCAATGACTATTCAGGACAGGGTACAGCGCTCGTTGGTGTTACTGATGTGTTCTTCGATGACAAGGGCTACATTACAAATAGCGAGTTCCGTGAGTTCTGTTCTCCTATTGTACCTCTTGCTCGTATAGCTAAGTTTACTTACCAGAATAATGAGACATTTGTGGCAGACGTGGAACTTAGTCAGTTCTCAGATGCTACAATAAAGAATGCAAAGCCACATTGGGTAATATATAAGGCTCCTAAGAAGCAGAATGGCATTATGCTACTTAATATGGAGGCTCCTGTTGCCTTTGGTGACCTTCCTGTTCAGGACTTGCCTGTTGGAGGTAACATTGAACTCGGAAAGATCTCTGTACCTCTTTCTAATATAAGCGAACCAACAAGGTTGACTCTATATGTGACAATTCCAGGTACTGAGGCACGAAATCATTGGGACTTCTGGGTTTACCCACAATATACTCCTAACAAGATAAAGTTCTCTGGCTTTAAGGTAGATGAACTTATAGATGTTGCCACTTGTGTAACAGCAACAACTGCAAAACTTAAGGCAGGAAAACGTAATGGCACATTCTTTGATGACGATGTTTTTGTTACAGACTCTCTTGATGAGCAGGCGCAGAAGATATTGAACAAGGGCGGTAAGGTTCTTATCTGTGCGGCAGGTAAGGTTACATACGGAAAAGAGGTTGTACAGCAGTTTACCCCTGTGTTCTGGAACACTTCTTGGTTTAAGATGCGTCCTCCTCACACAACAGGTATCTATGTGGAAGAATCACACAGTATCTTTGATCTTTTCCCTACAGATTATCACTCTGACCTCCAGTGGTGGGAACTCGTTAACCGTGCTTCTGTAATGCAGTTTACGGACTTCCCAAAAGACTTCCAGCCACTTGTACAGAGCATTGATACTTGGTTTGTGTCTCGTAAGATTGGTATGCTCTTTGAGGCAAATGTAGGTAAAGGTAAACTTGTTATGACTACTATGGACCTTAAGAGCGACCTCCAAAAGCGTATTGTGGCTCGTCAGATGCGTAATTCTATTCTTGATTACATGAAGTCTGACAAGTTTAATCCGAAGTGGAATATAGAGAAAAATCTCATTACAGACCTTTTCACAAAGGTTGCTGGTGAAGTTAATATGTTCACAAAGGATAGTCCTGATGAACTCAAACCTAAGTTGAAATAAGGTTGTAAGGTTATAAGGTTTGTTACCATAGGACAGGATGTTGTAATGGCAAACCTTATAACCTTACCTGTTTTTAAGACATCAGAAATACGTTGTACCTTTTCATACCAAAAAGTCAAGGGACTAATGTCAAAAGTCAAAGGACTACATTCAAATAGTCAATTGTAAAAATGTAAAATAAAAATAACGGCTGTAAGCAGAAATGCTTACAGCCGTATTCTTTTTAACTGTGTATGTGAATTATTCACCTGGGTTGATAGCACCAGCTGGACAAGCGTCAGCACAAGTACCACAGTCAACACAAGAGTCTGCATCAATTACATACTTGCCATCACCTTCGTTGATAGCACCTGATGGACACTCGCCAGCGCAAGTTCCACACATTACACAATCATCGCTAATTACGTAAGCCATAATGTTTAGTTTTTTATTATAAGTTTATATTATTTTTTCGCCTTATAGACTGTGCAAAGATATGAAAGATTACCTAACCAACCAAAATATTTGTTATAAATAATACCTACTTTTTAATTTTAGTACCTAATAATGAGTATAAGTCAGGTTCTGTAAATTAGCTTTGAATGTATTTAGTAACGTGTAAGAAATAACTTATAACATTTTCACTTTATATCTTGGAGATGATTTTGTCCGTTTTTGAGGGAGTTTGCGGTTTTGTTGAAATGTGGTGTGGTCAAATTGTGTCTCTTTTTGATGATTAGGTACTATTTTCGAAGGTGAGGTCCGAAAAAGGGTGATAATGTTATGTGTTATTCAACATTTACCCTTACCTTTGTGGCGCATTTAGGTTTTATACCTATACATGCGTTTGTTCACTATATATTATTCATTCATTCCCGACTCTCCCGGTGATAGATTCATAGGGGAGTCGTTTTTTTTTGTGCCTATAACAAAAAAAGTAGAAAGTTAATTATTTATCACTACTTCCTTCGTTGCCTTTCACAAGCCGAGTACTGCACTCCAAACTGTCAAAATCTATACTCAATAGAATTTTCAGTTTGTCCTCTATGGAGAGGTGACTAATGCAGAAAATAATGCTAAAGCTGAGTAAATATGCTTGTGATGTGACATTTTTTACATATCATTATATATCCGAATAATGTTTTGTGGCTTTCATTTGCTGGAACAATACAAAACCTATGATGTGTTTTGTTTTTGCATTTATAGTGTCAAAAACTCACTCTTTTTGCAATGTTTGAGACGTGAATTGCGTTTATAATGAAAAAACGAAGTGAAAAACGTGTCGAAATTGCAATTTTGGATATTTCATTTAGAGTTTTTTAGCATATCATTTTAATATAGTGTCAAACATGCACTAATTTTCGCTGTTTTGTCTCAAAATGATAGTTTGTCACAAAAAACGGACAAAACGTGATAATAATTATTTTTCTGCACCAAAAAAACGTCATATCTTTGCAGTGTCAAAAAAATAAGACAATAATACAAAATTAATAATATTTAATGTTCATTACTTTCTTGTTCAGTTCATCTTCCCAGATTGGTTTTTCTTGTTCATTTATAGCTTAGAATGCTATAATTTTTAATGTTCAAAAATTCCCGTAATGGTAAATCCATTAAATTAAATGTTTGTTTCTTTCCAAAAACAGTTAAATGTTCATTCATCCAGAAAAGGTCTCTTGCGAAAGAGACCTTTTTCTATGTACGCAAACTTGTTTGTGGTATTCTAAGTTTTGTCTTTCAAAATCCGATATCTATTGATTACTGTTCACAAATAATTCTGTATCTTTGCGGATAAATGAAAATAATATTGAGTATATATTATGAGAAGATACATGATGTCACTAATGCTTCTATTTGCTATTAGCAATAGTTTGCTTGCTCAAGAATCATTATTTGAAGATGGCATATTGTTTAAGATAACAGGCAAGAACCTGACTAAGCCTTCTTACATCATGGGGTGTTTCCATGAGGTAGAAGGTTCGTATGTACATTCTTTTGCTGGATTTGATGAGGCTTTTAGTAGTGTAGAAGCATTGGCAGAGGAAGGCGATATAGATTCGTATTATGAGTTGGAGGGTGTAAAGGGACGAATAGCACAGGAGGATAGGGTAGATTCGCTAGTTATTGACAGTACCTTATATGACAAGACTCTAAAGTCGTATATTCATGTACTTGATTCTGCTATGAAGAAATGTAATATGTTTCCTGCTTATAAGACAAAGCACCCTCATTTCAATATGGAACTCATGAAATGGTATGCAAAGATTTATGCCATGAATGAGGAGTATTTCCAGAAAGCAGGGACGTATGACAACTATCTTCAGATGGATCAGTATGTATCTCGACTTGCAAAGAAACATTCTAAGTTGTTCATCGCCCTTGATTCAATAGAGATGCGAGACAACTTGTCAAAGGAAGACTTTACGCAGGTTAGTCGTGAGATAGATGAACTTCCTGTTGAGAGGCAGATATACAACCTTTGGAACGCATCAAAATACTTTATGCAGGGGTATAACACGAATAAGTTTATGGCATCATTGTATAAGCAGGGTCATGGAGGCCTGTTTGTACAGAGAATGTATTCCAATAGGTCTGCCTCTGATGTCAATGATGTCAGGGGACGAAATGCTCGTTGGATGCGTATGTTGCCAGATATAATGGCAAAGCAGCCAACACTCATCTTTGTTGGGGCTGGTCACTTGTTCAAACGCTATTTTAATGATGTGGAGTGCAAGGGATTAATCTCTGACCTTCGTGAAGCTGGTTATACTGTGGAGAGAATGAAGAATGAGGAATAAAGTTGTCTTAGTTTGCATGTGTTTTTGTTTATGAGGCAATGCCTCATATCCATTCCCCTTTTACTCCCTTGCAAACTTGTACTTCTTTACCCCGTTGTATGTGACTATGCTGAATTCTACGGAATCAAATTGCTCGTCTTTCTCATAGAAATCAGCATCTAAAGGAACGCTTAGATATGAATTTTGAGAAAACGCCTCATATTCCTCTGTTGGTTTCCAGTGGAAAAGTGTGAGGTGCATAGTCTTCGTGTTGTTGTCCGAGTTCGTTGTGAGACTATCTTTGATAAAATCAAAGGCATGCTCGTATCTTCCACTTATCTTTGTTCTTATTATTGCATTTATATACTTGCGTACCTTATAGACAGACACCACTTCAACTGGGTTCTTGTAGAAAATGTTTGGCTTGTATGTGCCTGGTGTTGATGGAGCGTAGCAATGAGCTTGATAGACACTATGTATTGTGGCGAAACTGCTGTCCTCTGCAATCTCTATATATCCAAAGCATCGAATAGTGGTGTCACAGATCTGTGATTTTATGGTGTGACCTTCGTTAAGTGGGAAGGACTTGCCATTGTCAAGCACTATGTTTGTCACGATAGTGTCAGCGTCAACAACAACATCAAAGTATTCAGCCCTCACTCTTGGGTAAACTGATTCATCGTCATTGTTGCAAGCAAAAAGGAAGAGGACCGCAATTATTGCGATCCAGCTTCCTTTGTATGTTAGATGTGACTTCAAAGCTCTCATTAGCTAATATGTTTAGTTCTTGAATGAGTGTATAGGAGCAGGGATACGTCCACCTCTGTTTACAAACCTCTCACTTGAGAATGTGTTGACAGGCATGATAGGAGCATATCCAAGAAGACCTCCAAACTCTACTGTTTCACCAACGCTCTTACCGACAACAGGTATTATACGGACAGCTGTAGTCTTTTGGTTCACCATACCAATTGCACTCTCGTCTGCTATGATACCAGCTATCGTAGTAGCTGGAGTGTCACCAGGTATGGCAATCATGTCGAGACCAACGGAGCATACACATGTCATGGCTTCAAGTTTCTCTATAGTGAGTGCGCCAGCTTCAACAGCATCTATCATGCCCTGATCTTCGCTCACAGGAATAAACGCGCCAGATAGTCCTCCTACATAAGAACTTGCCATAACGCCACCTTTCTTAACCTGGTCATTAAGCATGGCAAGAGCAGCGGTAGTGCCAGGAGCACCAGGATGTTCCACGCCAATACATTTAAGGATATCCGCTACGGAGTCTCCAACGGCAGGGGTTGGCGCAAGAGAAAGGTCAATGATGCCGAAAGGTATGTTAAGACGCTTGCTTGCCTCTTGTGCAACGAGTTGTCCGACACGAGTGATCTTGAAGGCAGTCTTCTTGATAGTCTCACAAAGCACCTCAAAGTTTGCGTTAGTACCCTTTTCCTTGTTAGAAGACTTGTCCATCTGTTCAAGTGCATACTTAACAACGCCAGGACCGCTGACACCCACATTGATGATTGCGTCTGTCTCGCTTACTCCGTGGAAGGCGCCTGCCATGAATGGGTTATCGTCAGGTGCGTTACAGAGAACCACAAGTTTCGCACATCCAAGAGAATCATTTTCCTTTGTCTGTTCTGCTGTTTCCTTAATGATATCACCCATAAGACGAACGGCATCCATATTGATACCAGTCTTGGTGCTACCCACATTGATACTTGAACAGATACGTTCTGTGCAAGCCATTGCCATAGGAATAGAACGGATTAGGAGTTCATCGCTCTTAGTCATTCCCTTGCTTACTATAGCAGAATAACCACCGAGGAAGTTTACTCCCACCTCTTTTGCGGCCTTGTCAAGAGTCTTGGCAATCTGGACATAGTCGCCAGGAATCTTACAGCAAGCTCCACCGACAAGTGATATTGGAGTTATACTTATTCGCTTATTGACAATAGGCACACCAAACTCCTTTGCAATATCCTCACCAGTCTTAACGAGGCTACTTGCAAGTGAAGTGATCTTATTGTATATCTTCTCGCATGTGACATCCAAATCTTTGTCAGCACAGTCGAGAAGACTTATACCCATTGTTATTGTACGGACATCAAGATTCTCCTGTTCGATCATCTTGTTTGTCTCAAATACTTCAGATATATTAATCATATAATAATTTACGATTAGATACGGTGCATCTTGTCAAAGATATCTTCAAGCTGAACCTTTACCTGGACACCAGTATCAGCTCCAATCTTGGCAAGTTCTTCGTTGATTGCGTCAAATGGCTTGACTGACTTTGTCATGTCAACAATCATCATCATATTGAAGAACTCCTGAACGATAGTCTGTGAGATGTCGAGAATGTTAATCTGGTTATCTGCAAGATAAGTGCAGACCTTGGCGATGATACCAACTGTGTCTTTTCCGACTACAGTAATAATTGCTCTTGTCATAATCTGTTTGTATTGTTTATTTTCTGCAAAAGTAACTATAAATATCTAATCGTCAAAATTAATAGCGACTATTGTTTCCCAGACCTATGCTTTTGTCTTTTTCCTGATGCCCGTGAAGATACCTACGGTAATAAGAAGTAGAAGTATTCCCCACTTAATGAATCCCTTTGTGTTTATGACTCGTGACTTTGCATAGATGACAGAGTCGCCTGGAATCATTCGCGAAAGGTTATAGCGGATAATGCCGTTCTGTGTGAGTTTGCCGTTTCCTGCCTCAAGAACCTTGCCTGGCATAACAAGGGAATATGGAGTTTCCAATGTTACTATATTCATTATGTAGGTCACTCTCTCGTCAAATTTACTGTATAGTGGGTTATTGTTTGTCACGAATGGTGAGTAAGCGTCTGATCTGAAATAGCTGCGGAACTGATTTTCCAAAGAATCAAGGTTGTTACAGTCGCAAGTCTTAAGGAAGTCATTACGTGACTTCATGAAAGCATTCTTATCCATAGGAGCGTTCTGAACGGCATCGTAGTTCTGGGCTATGACATCAAATGCCTCGCATATAATACAATGACTGAACCACTTACCTATGCGGTTGTCTATGTCATCCAGTTTGTCTTTCATCTCACAAGGCAACTGACCTTCTGTAAGGTTAGGATTTCCTGTGAACCAGAATGATGCTTCGTCCTCGGAAAGGTAATCTGTGATAGGCAACTTGAACTCCTTGTCAAGGCATGGGAATGTCTCCTCGAAGATATAATCTGTATAGAAGAACCTGTCGATCTTCTTCAATGATGATGTCGGTTTGATTCTCTTTCCGTTACAGAATACAGGAAACTCTGCTTTATTCATTTCCTCTACAGATTGGTATTGGAACCTTTTGTAGATCATCACGGTGTCCTTGATGCTCTTATTCAATTTGTTCAGTTCAAGTTTGAGAGCAGTCTTTTCCATTTCAGAGTAAGGGTAGTCCTTGCGCTCATTTGTTCCTTTTAGTCCATAAAGTACCTCAGCCTCATTGTTGAAGTCAACGTGAGGATAAGCCTTAAGGCTGTCAAGGTTGAAGAGGATAGTAGAGTCGGCAGGAATGCCAATCTCTCGCATACATGTTCCGTCTTCTCTGATTACGGTATTGATATTGATGTTTTTTTCGCATGATGCCATTGATATAATGGTAGCAAGCATAAGTATAAGTGTCTTATAAGTTTTCATAGGACTTCATTCTTTTAATAAGTGTTGATTTAATAGTCTTTGATTCTCTGTATTTCATGTAGCATCTGTACATTTCCCGGGGTGTGCTACAAGAAGATAAGTTAGGAATGTTATTCTCTATGTTATGTTTTGGAGTGTATTCACTTACTGCAACAGCATCATTTTCAGTTGATATCTTAAGTGTGATGAAAATACCGAGGAGAAAAACGGCTGCGGCAGATGATGCAAAGCGTACAAAGTTGTTTAGAGTAAACACTTCCCTTGTCTTTCTCGCCTTTACATCTTGTGGTTCTTCGTCAGGAACGATATCTGGCAAACTGTCCATAATGGCATTTGTGAATGCCTCTTCGTCTTCTATGACAGGCTGATTCGCATTTAGGAGGCGCTCGAGATAATCATCCACAACTTTGTCTTTTGACTCTAATATGTCATTGTTCTTGCTTGTGAGGTTACGGAGAGTGATAAAGTCCTCATTCTTTATTGTACTCTCGTAATTCTCTCTTTTTTCTGTTATAATAGTATTATACATAGCCAAGTCTTTTTAATCGTTCACGAATGTTTTTTCTTGCAAAGTAAAGGTTGCTTTTAATCTGCGTTGCATCCATGTTCGTGATGCTTTCTATCTCTTCCGAACTGAGTCCTTCAAGATGACTGAGGGTAAACACTAACTTTTGTTTGTCGCTCAGTCCATCAGCAAGATTTCTCACTATTGATACCCATTGCTTGTTTTCTAATTGGTTGTGGGCATTCGATTCTGTCAGATGCGCCCTAAAGAATGACTCGTCTTCAGGAAGAGGTTGTATTCGCTTGCACTTCTTCATTCTGTCAAGGCAGAGATGAGATGCTATTGTATAGATCCATGTTGACAGGGGGTGCTGGAAATCATATTCCTTCAGTTTCAGCCAAACCTTAAGGAATGTTTCCTGTGTGACATCTTTAGCATCCTCCTCATCTTCCAGCATCTTCAGGGAAAGAGAAAATACCATTCTCTGGTAATGCTTGACAACGATTCGGAAAGCTTCCTTGTCGCCACTCTGGCATCGGGTTATTATTTCTTTATTGATATTCTCCATTGTTTTTTGTTATCGTTACAACCATTATACGATTGTACAATGCAAAGGTAAAAAAGAAAATGCAAAATTTTTAGATTTTTCAAGTTTCAAAGTTTTTTTCATGTTCTTCTTCACTTAGGTTGAAAGTTGATAAGAGCGAAAAAGGAGAAAGATACCCTAAAAACAAAAAAAACATTAAACACTTGCTTTTTCTTGCTGCTTGGTATAAGTGATTTTGTGGGGTGTTTTGTGGTTAGTCGTAACGTCTATTTGTCCATCGTGGTAAACACGAGGAAAACAGCCTCGGCTTATGACTTTCTTACGACAATTGTCGTAAGAAAGTCGTAAGCAGAGGCTGTTCTGGTGTTGTTCTAATAA
>JAZUHP010000081.1:0-17569 GCA_045641785.1 Bacteroidaceae bacterium | reverse complement strand
GAATCACTCAACTCAAAGATGAAAGGCTTTAGATCCGAACTTCGAGGAGTTCGTGACCTACCTTTCTTCTTGTACCGTTGCACGATGATATTCGGCTAGCAGTTTTGTGTGGGGCTATCCACGGACAAAATCTGTAGAGCCCTTTATTTCTTTATTATGGTGCTTATGCAGGTCCTTTATGGACATTAGGTTTTCTCTTGGCATTAGAGCGTGTCTATACATTGATAAAGTATTATGTGTTGACTTTTCAATGCTATTTGGAAGATAACGTTTTGGAAAAAAATGGTATCTTTGGGTGTGTTATTGGACTTCTGGTTATTATTGTATGGGTGCCAATCTATCATGTTATTTATTTCGTTAGATTATCTTTTGCTTCTGATGATGAATTGATGGCGCAATAGCAGATTGGTTGTAAGGTTATAAGGCCACTACGCTGGTGATGTTATAAGGCTAAAATGACTGATTGCCCATATATTCTATGGTATATCGAATTGCCTAATAACCATTCGATTGAGATATGCGAAATTTGAATAATAATATTGAATACTTAACTTAATTACTATGGTACGAGGAACAACTACTTTTAAGTGTGACAACTGTTCACATAAGTTTGAGGGATTGGACATTGAATGGCGTGCAACAGCTTATTCATGTCCTCAACAATGTCCTAAGTGTGGTAGTTACCATACTTATCCAGACTCTATGTTTTCTTTTTTCTCAAAACACATATACAAGAATATGTGGACTCAGATGGATAAAGAAAATTGATACATTTATTTGACATAAACTATGAATATTTTGCTATGGAAACTGCTACTTTAGAATTTCAGCATAATGCTCGTACAACTTATACGGCGGTCAAGAACTTGTTTCGTAAACAGACAGGATTTAGTAGTGTAAAGACTAATGATGACTTGTTCATTGTTGAGGCTCGTCATGGTGCATGGCTATCTCCATTTAGTGAGAGTGTGAAGATGAAGATAGTGGCAACGAGTCAGTCATCGTGTAAGGTTGTCATCGAGTCTTCTTCACGATCCATTCTCAATCTTCTCAACTTTGGGGCGAATAGTGGCAATGTGTCTGCCCTTAGTGATTATATCAATAATGAGGTTTACAAACTCATGCCACCGGGTGAAATACCTATGGTCAATCAAGGTAATGATCATTCTACTATTAGATTGGTTAAGCCTGAAATAAGGATGAAGGGTTGACTCGTGTTACTGGACACTTTAATAAGTAAGGTGTCCAGTTTTTTTTTACCATGGTGTCCTGTAACTTGTTTCTGGCGTAAATACTCAATGAATAGCAATTTGTCCTTCTTGGTGTCTTTGAACATTAAAAGTTACCCCTTTTACCCCTTTTACCCTTTTAACCTCTTAACCCTTTTAACCTCTTAACCCTTTAACCCTTTACCCTTTTAACCCTTTACAATCAGGACACAATATATGTGTAAAATCCTTCGACATCGCTTCGTAATCCCTTCGTATTGGCTTCGTAACAAAGTCAAATTTCTTCGCTGATAAGAATCAATTAGAATATGTACCCTAATTTTAGCTTACCCCCTCTGAAATAGGAACCTCAGCCGGTGTCATCAGACGTTATACAAAGATACCCATAATCCATCCCTTTTACAATTTCGCATCTTTCGCGAAACAACTTTTCTTGCACTTTTTTATTCTAAATCAAGAAGCCCTAAAAATCGTTACGAAGGACTGTAATGTGAAGATTGCAACGAGACTATCAAGTAAAATGGTCAACAAATCTACGAGAAACCTCCAAGGAGCACTCGAGCAGCACTCGAGCAGCGCACACGATTCTCCAAGCAATCGTGTGCGCTCCTCGAGTGCTGCTCGAGTAATGACTGGTGAAAATGGGGTGATTGAACAATTAGGGTGTCCTGTTTGTTGTGCAAGTTTTTACCGCAAGCGGTCTATAATTAAAACCGAGGAAAACAAAAGAAAACCGAGGAAAACCATTTCTTGAAGTACTATTTGACTATCTTTGAGATTTGACAATTAGACGATTTACAATTTGACGATTGGGCGGTGCCGTTAAAAATGTTCCGAATGGAAATTGTAAAATAGTAAATTGTAAAATAAAACTGTTTCTTTTGTTTTGCTTGGTTTTACTTCCCGTTGGTCAGTGAGATCGCTTCGCTAAGTTCAAAGGTTTTAATTACAGACCGCTTTGCGGTAATGCCTTTACTTTTGGAACAAGCAACTGGACACTCTAAGTAATAAGTTAAAAAAACTTATATAAAAATTTGGTCGATTAATCATAAGTTCATACTTTTGCCATATCAAAGCCCACGCTGATGCTGATTTTATTGGCGGATGGGTGGGTTAAAACATAGAAAGGCGTTTGTTGACGCTTGGTTTTGGCTATCTGAAACTTCGAACACTTCGGTACTCGCTAAAGACCTTGCAACGATAGATGCCCATGGGTGATTTTTATATTCACAGCAATCATTGTATTATTATGTGTAAGTTGTAGTAGGCTTGCAATGTGTATATAATGAATGCTGGTGAACTATATATGTCATCAGCGTGGGTCTTCGTTGCTCGTTCTAGCGAGTGGGTAAGTTCGAAGACCTCAGATAGTGGAACGGGTAACAGCAAGGTTCCACGCTCTTTCTTCTTAAATCGATATCTAATACGTTTGAATGGAATCTTCAAACACTATACTATGCTACATTAGCACAAATGCTGATGTATGTATTTTGTATTCCGATACATTATGCACACGTTTGGCAAAAAACAGGTGGAATAATATCAACTCACATTTCATATCTACGTACGATATAGATACATTTGTGGCGTTAAATAATTGGGATGAGTCGCAAGACGAGATTTTTGCATCCATAGTAAAACACGTGGTTGGTGTCTGAAAATCTAACCAGCCGACTAATGAATGGAGGACACAGTTATGCCGCTATTTCAAGTTACAGTAAAGCGTCAGAAACTATCTAATGGCATTCGTCTTGAACCAGGAATGTCTGTTCAGGTAGTAAGCAATTCATTTGGTAATCCTGTCACCACTAATGGTGGACAGCCCGTTGTAGATGCTTTCATGCGCATCTATGGCATTGACATCCGCAAGGCTAATGCGCTGAATATGGTGGATTTGCAAGTGGATAGAATTGGGTAATATGTTAAATATTAAAATGTGAGTTTATGTTACAAAATCAGTTTGCAAATATTGGAGACAAAATGTTTGATAAGGATACGGCCAAAATCGTAAGGTCTCATGCGTTTTGGGGAGCTTTAATTATGGCACTTCCTTTGTTTGGCTTGGATTGGATTGCATTTTGTTGCATTTTATGGCACATGTATTCTCGTTTATGTGACAGAGCACACAAATCCCTAAGTTTTGGCAATGTCATTGTTGGAATAATTGTCAATATAGTTGTAGCAATTGTGATAGATATGATAATGACTTTTATTCCTGTAATAGGTTGGTTGGGTACTGGATTTGTTGTATATCTTCAATTTTATTTTTCAGGTAAATCTTATATAGAAACCCTGAAGGCAGGTTCTTGATGAGAATTAAATAATTAAAAGGAATCCTACAATTATGAATACAGATGAGAAGCTACTAAAAAATGCCATTAAACTTGTTCAGTTGATGGATAAGGCTGCGGATGAAACACTTCCGAAAGCAATAGTCGATGTCGTAAAATTACATGCAAAACTTGCTGTTGGTTCTTCATTTATCCCAGTTCCTGGTTTAGATATGGCTGCTGGTGCTGCAAGTATTTGGGGAATGTACATTCGAATAAACAATAAGATTGATTTGCCATTTGGTGAGAATGCAGTAAAATCAATAGGATCAGGTGTTGCTACAAATTTAGCAAGTTATATGGTTGCTTCGGGTGTTGCATCAGCGCTTAAGTTTATACCAGGAATAGGAACATTAGGTGGTGCAATATTGATGGCTGCAACTCAATATGCAGTTACATTGGCATCTGGCTATGTTTATTTGCAGGCTCTTTGTTATCTGGCAGAAAAGAAAGGAACAGATTTTACAGCAAGTGACTTATCGAATGCAGTTACAGAGGTGTTAAAAGAAAAGTCTGTTATTAAAGATTTTATAGATTCTGCAAAAAAAGATTACAAAAAATAAATACTAAATACTGATTAATTGTATGAAAAATTCTGCTATAGTTTCTGCATTCTCTCAAGAAGCATTTATACAAGAACTCTATAATGGTGTGAATCGATATGTTTATCCAGATATACCTCGGGAGGTGATTGGTGCTGTGAAGGATGCTTTTGGCATTGCAAATAATGAAACTATACTTTATGTACAAGATTTAGCTTCATCTAATATGTTGACTATTACAGATTCTGGTGTTAGGTATAAAAAGAACTGGGATTATGTGTGTTTTTCATGGAGCAAAGCGAGAAACATTGGATATTGTAGTGGAAGTATTATTGTAAACAACAAAAAAGATCCTAACAGCAGTTCTATTTCAATACCTATTACTAGTTTTGTAAAAGAAAAATTAAATCAGACACAAAAGGATGGATATGGTAATTCCTTCATGAATTTATTAAGTAAATTATGTCAGGTTTCTTGTGTGGATACTAATAAAGGAGATTCACAAATGTTTAGGGACTACTTTAAACATATGAAGAACAAGGAAGATTCTATAGAATTGGAAGATCCAAGGAAAGAATTTTGTAATGCTGTATTTTGGTTATTTATGGCTACATTGTTTGTCGTAGGTAATGTATTGTGGATATGTTTGTGTGATCACCAAACGGTTGTTCATTATGAAGGCTTTTTGTGGATAGATCCACGTGATGAAGTAGAATATTCATGGAATTTTATATTTTCATGTATAGCGATGCTATTTACAGGAGGTTATTTTATATTTGTTTTTTTTGGATGTATAAATGAATACTTGAACTTCGCAAGAGTTAAACGTAAATGCAGGAGCAAAACACTTGATGTTTATATAAATGAATGGATGCAAAAACGTGATAATTATTATGAAGAACAAAGAAGAGCTCGTAATAACAATAACATAAATAATAATTATACAGTTCGTAATGATAATACATTTAGTGATTATGTTCAAGCTGCAAATAGAGGTTTTCAAATAGGAACTTTAATTAAAAATGTTCTTTCGTTATTTGGATAAGTGAAAATTGGGCAAAAGGAGGTATGATGAACTGGACATACTGATACTTTGTGTTGGGTAATCATCGAAAAAGTGTAATGTTTTGTAGTTTTATCATAGAAAAAAAATGGTAATAATCACTCTACCATAATGATTGTTCTACCAAAAATATTATTCAGGTGATACGGAAAGAGTCAATTGCACTATTAGAATTAGATGCTGTTGACCTTTTTGGGAAAGTTTGTAACAAGTATTTTGATTAACAACAGAAAACTGCGAAATTTCTGTTAAATTTGTAAGAAGTTGTTGAGTATTCAAAATAAAAGTAGTATACTTGCAGAAAGTAACAACATTATATTATTTTTATTATGTCAACATTGGCTCTGAATATTGATATTCCTTCTGGTGTAACTTATGATGCAGCGAAACTGAAGGGGATGGTAACGGACTACATATATAAGCTTATTGCAGATAACAACGAAACTGCAAAGAAAAGCAATGTCTCTGGGTTCAGAAAGCTCAGAGGCTCCATCACTTCTGACATTTCTTACGAGGACATGAGAAGAGAAGCCATTAGGGAAAAGTACGGAGTATGAGAATTTTCTTTGATACCAACATAATAATGGAGTATCTTCTTGGAAGGGATAGTTTTGAGAAGGTGGATATGATTGTAAAGGCTGTAGAGAAAAACGACTGGTATTGTTTCATATCATCCGCAAGCCTTTATACAATGGCCTATACAATAGAGAAATACCTAAAGCAAGAAGATAAATGTTCTGTTTCACCAAGAACTAAAACACAACGCATATCTGTGTTAAGACAAATGTTGTGGGGAATTGCAGATATGTTTAATGTAATAGGTATGACAGAAGTGGAGGCAAAGAATGCTATTGCCAACTTGGATTTTAACGACATTGAAGACAGCATGCAGTATGAGACAGCTTTGTTATCACATTGTGATGTTCTTCTGACGTTGAACATTGATGATTTTGAAAATGCCAAAAGAACTGAAATAGACATTATTACTCCTGAAACTTTTATGTTGAAGTATATGTAAATGAAATTTAAGTAAACCACAATGTTAATGGAAAAAACGCAGGAGTTTTTGAAGGAAATGACTGACGGGACGATTTTGCAACACGATGTTGAGAATTTGTTGACTATTATCTGAAAATGTAGAAGATGTTTATACCCTGTATAATAATACAAATAACCAGCAATATGTGAGGTTTGTGTAGGTTTATGCAGTGTGATGTACGATATAGTAGATGAATTTTTGCTATTTTTGTGGCATTAAAAAAGATAATAATATGCTAATCTCATATCTTCTTCCACCGATATTGGGTGGTGTGATAGGTTATATCACCAATGATATTGCTATACGTATGTTGTTTCGACCACATAAGCCAAAGTACTTGTTTGGTTGGCAGCTTCCCTTTACCCCTGGTATAATACCAAAGGAGAAGGGAAGGATAGCCGCTGCTATTGGTAGTGCCATAAGCGAGAATCTGATGAATAAGGAGGTGCTTGAGCGTACATTGTTGTCAGATGAGTTGGTTGAAAAGATTGGTAGCTCTATCGATTCCTTTTGTGAAGAACAGAAAAGGAATGATGAGGCGGTTAAGACCTTTATAGGTCACTACTTGTCACAGGATGAGTTGGGAACTCTTGTTGACAGTTCTGTATCTGAATTGAAGGGTATTATTGTAGCAAGACTATCAGAATCTAATTTTGGTGATAAGATAGCCCACATGGCAATAGAACATGCTAAGGAGAAAATGTCGAATGGATTGCTTGGTATGTTTGGGGCAGATAAACTCATTTCTCCTGTTGTCGCACTAGCAGAGCCTATGCTTGCGAAACATATTGATGAGATGATAGATAATAATGCTGGTTCTATTGTGGACGATATGATTAGCGAACAGGCGGAGGCGTTCCTCAATCAACCTATGTCGCGTTTGTTTAATGGACGCGAAACACAGATTGCTCAGGCAAAGGACACCATCCTGTCAATATATAGAACGGTAATCACAGAACATCTGCCTAAGATGCTGAGTGCTCTTAACATTAGTGCCATTGTGGAGCAACGCATCAATGAGATGGATATGGACGAGATTGAACCATTGATTTTGCAGGTAATGGATAAGGAACTTAAAGCGATTGTTCGTCTTGGAGCTCTTCTTGGTGCAATCATTGGTTGTGCTAATATGATTGTTTAAAGGATTATTTGTTAATTTGGAAATGTTATGGAAGAAAAAGATGGCTTAGGCTGTATCTATACATTTGTGAAGTTGCTCATTATATTGTTTGTATTTGATTTGTATTATGACATGTCGTTAGTAAAGTTGTGGTCAGACATTTACGCGCATCCAATAATCTCTGCTTTTGTCATTATTGCATGGGTATTTACTATTGTCTATTGGGCGCGTAATTTATTAAAATAATCTGAGTTCGACGAATTCGTTCTCCGACTTGGAGGCTTGTTTTCGTCGAACTCTGTTTTTGTTATGGTTTACGCTTTGTTTAACGGACGCTACCTTCTAAACATCTTCAAAATCTCTCAACAACCTAAAACCGTAAAACCCTAAAAGCGTAGCGACCGTGTAACCGCCATAACCGATCAACTGAAAGCAAATGCTAAAGCTGAATTGTTAAATCATCACTTATTTCTAAAAAAAGTATTACCTTTGCCCTCCATTATAATCACTTATTCAAGTTTCGTAACTCAACTCGATGGCCTTTCAACAGATGGCCGTGAAAGTTGAATCAGTTACTTACTTATTTAATCATCTCTAAAACGATAAAGCATTATGAAAGGAATGAGGTTCTTACTTTATATTGTTGCTTGTGTTATGACAATGCTCTATTCTTGTGATAAAGACGATGGTTATGAGAATGCAGACAAGCCATCTCAACCATTTAAGGAGATTAGGGTAATGACTTATAGCAAATCGGGAACAGTTGATACAACTTGTACTGCTTATACTGTGTACAAGCTTGCTCCTTTGTCTGTAAATACAAATCTGCAGAAGGAATATGAGGTTAGAAACTTCTCTGTTGCAGAAGATAAACACTTGAAGTGGGATTTTGATTATCTTGCCAACTATGAATTGGACATGAGTGTGGGAGAAAGTGACATAATCTCTGTTGACTATGAGTATTTCATGCTTCGTGGCTATGAGCTTGTTCGCATGTTGTCGTGTCAGGGTGAAGTGAACTATGATGACAATGGCAAGATTGCATTTTCTTTCTGCCACCCTTCTGGCAGTATTGGTAATGTTCTTGGCGTTGCTTATGAATATGATGATGAAGGTCACTTGAAAAGGTTTGAAGAGAGACAGCTTGGGTATGGGTATTCCAAGGTGCTTTCTGACACTAAATTTACATGGAAAGATGGCAACATCGTTGGTGTTCTTCATAATGTATATTCTGATTTGAATGGTGTGGCTCAAATAACAACAAGCAGGGTAGATGTGACGTACTCCAAGGGTGTTGAAGATAGTCATAGCATGTTGCCTTTAATCCTAGACAAGGTGTGTGGCATTAGTCTTGCTTCAAACTTCGATTACGATGATTACTTCTCGGGCAAGTATGGCATTTCTGCCAGAAATGTCATTACAAGGATTGTTGTTACTTCGTATAAGCAACAGCCTTACATTCCTGACTCTAATCTGGATGAGACGGATGCTGAGCAAAAGACTTATGAGGTGACTCCACGTATAGGAAAAGACAAGATTATATCTGATTATAGTGTTGCAGATCCTGACAATAAACCTTATCATACAGTATTCTGCTATGTTCGTAAATAGATTAGGATAGGTGTCCTATAAAATTATTATGCTTAGTTACTTGGTAATGGTAAAATAATAACGGTTCTTCTTCGCTTTAGTTGAAGCATGAATATAAAACAGAAATTAAGGAAATTAAAGAAAATCTCTATTCTTTAGTCATATCTACAGACTAAATGGAAAAACAGTTTTTCTTTTATTTCCTTAATTTTCGTTCTTGTCTACACCTTTCTATCCCTTCTCTCCATTCTTTAATTCTTCAAACTCTCGACAGCCTCCTTGAGTTGACCGAGTGCCTTCTCAAGTACTGCACGCTGAGTACCTACATTGAGGCGCATGTGACCTTCGCCACCAGGACCGAACATCTCGCCATCGTTTAGAGCAAGACGAGCCTTGTTGATGAAGAGGTCGTTGAGGGCGTCGTGGTCAAGACCGAGTGCTGTACAGTCGAGCCATACGAGGTATGAAGCCTCTGGGCGTACTGGTACAATCTGAGGGATGTTTGCCTTGCAGTAGTCGATGACAAAGTTGATGTTGCCTTCTACGTACTGGAGCATCTCCTGTCGCCATTGCTCTCCGTTCTTGAAAGCGGCTACGGTTGCGATAGGGGCAAACATGTTTGCCTCGTTGAACTCGCTTGCCTCAAGCCATGGGTAGAACTGTTCACGGAGCTTGTCGTTAGGCACTACAGCCCAGCTGCTCACGATACCAGCCATGTTGAATGTCTTGGTAGGTGCTGAGAATGTGATGCTGATCTCGGCAGCCTCGTCACTTACAGAAGCAAATGGAATGTGCTTGTGACCAAAGATTGCCATGTCACAATGGATCTCGTCGGAGATGACCAAGATGCCACGCTCCTTGCAGAAGTGAGCAAGTTTCTGGAGTGTCTCCTTGTCCCAGCAGATACCGCCAGGGTTATGAGGGTTGGCAAGGATGAGGAGCTTACACTTCTCGTCTGCCACCTGTGCAAGATTGTCAAAATCCATGTCGTAGAGTCCGTCTTCCCTTCTCTTGAGAGGGTTCCACACCACCTCACGCTTGTTGCCCTGAGGAGTGAGGTAGAACGGGTGGTAGATAGGTGGCTGAACGATAACCTTCTCGTCATCCTTGAGGAAACGGTTGATGACAAAGCCGATACCCTTTACAACGCCAGGGATGTAAGTGAGCCATTCAGGTTTAACATCCCACTGGTGATGGTCCTTGATCCACTTTGCTACTGTCTGCCACCAGTCTCTTGGATCCTTTGTGTAGCCAAAGAGACTATGCTCCATGCGCTTTCTGAGCACATCCGTAATGAAATCAGGTGTCTCCCAATCCATGTCAGCCACCCAAAGTGCGATGAGGTCATCACGACCATAACGGTCCTTGAGTACCTCGTGCTTCAGGTCCATTGAACCTGAACGGTCTATCGGTTTATCGAAATTATACATTGCTTTGTAAGTTTATTTGTCAAAATTAGTATGGTGTTACCAGGTTCTGAATACCTAATGCTTGCCGACTATCCATTTGCGATATCTTCTGCCATGGCATTAAGTTCAAGACACTGGGCACGTGTTATCGTTTTCTGTTCCATGTGATACTCCCAAGGGCTTATTTGCAGTAGAACGCCTTCGGAGCATGCATTAAAGCTCTCACCAGATGGTTTGTAGAGCTTAGGAAACCCGTTCTCACGCAGTAGGATTATGCGGTAGCCTCGGTTCATGGCCTCGCGCAGCACTTCCTTCTCTTTAGGAGATATTGCAGCGCTTACCAGCACTCCGCCACGCTCACCACATGCTAACCATTCCTCTCGCAGACGAGCGTTTTCCTCATCCGTGTAACGGCGATGGACAATGACTGCCATCTTGTCCGGCACATTGAGCAGGAAGCGGTTGCCTATTATCTGGCACTTGTGCTCTGCTATCTCCATGCCATGAAGCACCGTGAAGAGCTGTGGGTTCTGACGCTTGAGAAGCAAGCGGCGAGGGTTGTCGTCAAGGTATGCCTTCCAGTTGTCAAGCTGCCCCTCATGCATCAGGATCTTGTCGTTGTAGCCTTTCTCAAAAAGAGATTCACTCTTATCTGAGGTTGAAACCTCAGGAACGGTAACCTTGCTTGCTACTGTTCCTGTTACTGTTCCTGGCGTTTTTACGTCAGTCAGTCGCCACCATGCCTTTGTGCATCCTGATTTGAATCCACGAATAACATACCCCAGGTGCTTCTTTGGGGGTAGGTCCTCCTTAACCCTGACTATCATGTGGATGTGGTCGGGCATTAGGCAGGTCTTCCATACCTCTATCTGAGGATAGAAGTGGTTGATCTTACCAATCTCATCTCTCAAGATGGCGTTTCCAAGTTCCGAATACTCAACGCGAGGGGCATCAGTAGTCCCCTTTGGTGCATCTGTCTTTCCTTTCAGCTCGCCAAACAAAGGCACACGTCCTTCTACCACAAGCGTCAGCATGTAGGTACCTTTTCTATGGTAGTCATGCCAAGGGCTTCTGCGCTTCATGGAGTGCTTGGTTTCATGCACCTCCATACCGTGTGCTATTGCTTCTTCTCGAGTCATTATCTATGTAACTACTAAGCAAGTTGGGATCAGATGTAGTATTCCACAAGATCAACGATGCCAGCTTTGAGTGCCCATTTCGTTGCCTCATACACGGTGTTTACACCGAGTTTGCGGAAGATGTTCTTCTTATGAGTTGTGATGGTGTGAATGCTTGAGTTGCGCTCATTTGCAATCTCCTTCACCGACTTGCCTGCAGCTATGAGCTTGAGAATCTCAATCTCGGTAGGAGTAAGTTTCTCTTCCAGTTCTGCTGTACGGGTAGGAGTCAGAAGGAAATTGGTGATCTGATGACAAAGGAAACGCTCACCACGGTTGGCATAGCGAAGTGCCGACTGTATCTCGTCAATCCTGTTGTCCTTCAGTATCATGCTGAAGTTCTGTTCCACGCCAAGTCGGCGGATGAGCTGGTCAGATAACTCGCTTGAGAACATTATCCAAACCGCTTCACCAAACTTGCCTGCAAGGTTGAAAAGTTCGTCCTGACTACCAATGTCGAACAGGGTGAAGTCAAGGATTACGACGCTGTTAGGTTCCTCACGCAAGGCATTGATAAGTTCAAGACGACTGCGAACATCAACGATGGTCGCGTCTTCAATGGTGGTGCTTATCACATGGCGGATGCCGATGTGTGTGATGTCTTGCGTGTCTGCTATTATGTATCTGTTATTCTTCATTTGTGTGCAAAGATATAATATTTAATTCATAATTCACAATATGAATTATGAAATATGAATTATGAATTAACCAAGTCTTCATAAATGTCATCCATATCCTCCAGTCCTACTGAGATGCGGATGGTAGTAGGGAGGATATCCATTTCTGCCTTCTGCTCAGGAGTGAAGTTGCCGAAGATGGTGCTGTATGGATGGATTGCGAGAGTCTTGTTGTCGAAGAGGTTAGTGGCTCTGTGTACAAGTTTCAGCTTGTTGATGAACTGATAGCATGCCTCCTCGCTCTCCAGTTCTATGGTTATCATGCCACCACCAGTCTTGCCAAACTGCCTTTGTGCAAGTTCGTAGTAAGGATTCTCTGGAAGGGCAGGGTAGTTGACCGACTTTATTCCTGCTGCCCCCTTAAGTTTCTTTGCAAGATAGAGGGCATTCTGCGACTGTACCCTGTAGCGGGCGTCAAGTGTTTCAAGTCCAAGACTCTGCATGTAGGCAGCATGAGGAGTCATGTAGTTACCTAAGTTGAAGAGTAACTCGAAACGGATGCGCTCGTTCACCACCTTGAAGGTACCATAGTCAATGACAAGTCCTCCGAGTGATGTGGCACCACCGCTTATGTATTTTGTGCTTGACAGAACCTCTACATCCACACCAAGTTCCTTTGCCGAGAACTGAGTGAAAGGAATCATTGTTGTGTCGGCAATGAGAGGGATGTTGTGCTCATGAGCTATTGCAGAAAGCGCCTTGAGGTCAGCCACCTCCATCTGTGGGTTTGTGATTATCTCCAGATAGATGCAACAGGTGTTGTCGTCAATAGCATTCCTTACATCATCAAGATTGGTAAGGTCAACGCTATGAGCACTAATGCCGAAACGCTTGAATGTCTTGTTGATGAGAGCCACGGAATTGCCAAACAGATGGTTGCTTGTCACGATGTTCTTTCCATTCTCCGCAAAACAGAGCAGAGCATTGCTTATCGCAGCCATGCCAGAAGCAAAGGCAAATACATTATCTGCACCTGTTAGTGCCTTTACCTTATCCTCAAAGTATGTGACAGTTGGGTTCATCACACGACTGTAGTCAGGAGCGAGTACCTTGCCAGTAAAGGCGTCAGTCATCTCCTGTGCTGTCTCAAATTCGTATGCAGCTGTGTGGTAAACTGGAATGCTTAATGAACCATAAGCATCCTTTCTTCCGAATGGAGTGTCAATAGCAATTGTCTGTTTGTTCATACCTATCTGTTTTTTGTCAAATTCAAAATTGTGGCGCGAAGGTACGGTAATAGTGAAAATAATCCAAGAAAAAGGTGTGTCTTTAGAATATTTATCTAAAATCCATATTTATTGTAGTGTATGTATTCTTTTGGGAGGCGAAAAGTCATTACGAAGGAATTACGAAGCAATCACGAAGCGATACCGAAGGATTGTCGGACAGAAAAATATTCTTTTGCAATAGTGCTAATCAGATTAAGGTTCTCAATTAATCGTGCCTGTTATTACCGAAGCGGTAAAAACAAGCACGAAAAATTAGACACCTTAAAAATTAATAGAATGTCTTGGAAATGCATAATTCAAAATTCAAAAGCGAGAGCTATCCAAGTTTATTTCCGTATGCCATAATTATGCATTATGTATTATGAATTGTGAATTAAATACTCTACCTTTGCACCCAAAATAATAATAAGGTAAAGTATGTCAGCATTGGAAAAGGGAATCTTCAATCGCTCACAACTCCTATTGGGAGCAGGCAAGATGGAAGAGATAAAGTCAAAGAATGTAATCATATTCGGTGTGGGAGGTGTCGGTTCATGGTGTGCCGAGAGCCTTATTCGTAATGGTATCTACAATATGACTATTGTGGATTCTGACCGTGTATGTATTACCAACTGTAACCGTCAGCTTATGGCAACAACAAAGACCATAGGTCAGGTTAAGGTTGATGCTCTTCGCAATCGTCTTATTGAGATAAACCCTAAGGCAGAGGTTGTTGCTCTTCAGAAAATCTATAGTGCAGAGACAGCTGATGCGTTCCACCTTGAGGATTATGATTTCATCATTGATTGTATTGATTCTCTCAAGGACAAGGCAGACCTTATATTAAGAGCAACAAAGATAGCACATGATAATCAGCGTACCAAGTTCTTCAGTAGTATGGGTGCTGCACTTCGCATAGATCCTACTATGATCCGTGTTGCTGAGTTCTGGAAAGTGAAGAACGATCCACTTGGCAAGGCACTCCGTAAGAAGTTCAAGCACAACAAGCAGAATCCTGCTGGTAAGTTCCAATGTGTCTATAGTGAGGAACTGCCGCTTGATAATCTTGGTGAGGCTCACACTTGTGGAACAGCTGCTTGTATGTGTCCTAAGGCAAAACTCATCAGCGGCACTCGTGGTGAAGCAGATGCTGTATATGATGCACCGGGTGACCAGAGTCTTGTTGAACACGAGTGGTGTACTAAGAAAGCCCAGATAAATGGTTCTCTCTCACACATTACCGGCATCTTCGGAATGACTCTGGCTGGTTTGGTGATGAAGGAAATCGTGGGGTAGTGGTTAGAGGTTAATGTTTAACGGTTAAAGGTTAATGTTTTTGGGACATCCGGAGGCATGTTAATTACCTTCGGTGAGAACGCTTCGCTTAATTGTTAATTATTAATTGTAAATCGCTAAAATTAACTTTGTAAAGTAAGAAATAGCTCTAAAATCTTACTTTGTAAAGTAAAAAATGGGTGGTTTTGAGTCTAAAAAGCTTGTTTTATGCCAAAAATTTACTTTGTAAAGTAAGAAATTGTATCAAAATCTTACTTTGTAAAGTAAAATATCTATATTTGCATGCAAAATATAGTGCAAATGCAGAAAGTTTATTTAACATATTCGCGTCTATTGTCTGCAGTTGACACATCATATCATAGGTACTTATATGATGAGATAAACTGGGACAACAGACTTGTGGCAATAAAAGGCCCTAAGGGAGTTGGAAAGACAACCCTGATACTTCAGCATATCAAGGAAACATTTACTGATGTTACAAAAGCATTGTATGTTTCCCTTGATAATATCTGGTTTATGAGTCATACATTGTCCGAACTTGTGGAGTACCATTATTCTCATGGCGGTACTCACATCTTCGTTGATGAGGTTCATAAGTATTCCAACTGGGCACAGGAGATTAAGAATATCTACGACTCTTATCCTGACTTCCATGTTGTGGTAACAGGATCATCTTTGCTTCAGTTGGAAGATGCGATGCAGTTTGACTTGTCACGTCGTTGCAGAATGTATGACCTGCAAGGACTCTCATTCCGTGAGTTCGTGAAACTTGAGACAGGGGCTGATTTCCCTATCGTATCGCTTGATGACATCGTGAATAGTCATTTCGCCATTGCGTCAGACATTTCCTCAAAGATAAAGGTTCTGCCTCTGTTTGAACAGTATGTGAGAAGTGGTTATTATCCATTCTATCGTGAAGAGGGTGATGGATATGAGGACAGGCTTCAGTTTGTTGTGAAGACAATAGTTGAGAATGATATTCCTGCCGTTGATAAGATAGAGTTTGAGTCGCTGTATAAGGCAGAGCGGCTACTTTCTATACTTGCTGAAATGGTGCCTTTCACCTTGAATATTGCTTCTCTGACAAGTACACTTGGATTGTCACGAAATAGTATATTGAAGATTTTTGACTTGCTTGATAGGGCAAAACTGTTGAGGGTGATATACACTAGTAAACCTGGTATGAAGCAGTTAGCCAAGCCTGACAAGGTTCTCTTTGACAACCCAAACATTCTTTATGCTTTGGCTTCAAATGTGGAGAGTGGAACGGTTCGTGAATGTTTCTTCTGTAACCAGATGTGTCATTCTCACATTATTCATATCCCTGATACAGGTGATTGCATGGTTGACGGCAAGTACCTTTTTGAGATAGGAGGAAAGAAAAAGAGTTTCAAACAGGTTAAGGAGATACCTAACAGTTTTGTTGTTGCAGACAATATTGAGGTTGGTATGGGAAATCGAATACCTTTGTGGCTATTCGGATTTATGTACTGATGATGAAAGAAGTTAAAGAAACGACAGTTTCTTCTAACTTCACAAAATGAGCAAGTTAATAACTTGCGAAGCTGTCTTATACCATATTTGTGGTATATAAAATACCCCCGTGGTAGTATTTCGTACCTTAGTAAGTTGCCGTACCTTTGCAGCGGAAATAAGAAACAAGGGTTCTTTTCCGCAAAGGTAATAGAATAATAACATACGAAATACATAAGAATTATGACACTCAGAAATATCATCACAACAGCAATTATATTTGTAGCAACAGCAAATGCATTCGCACAGAATGTAATCACAGTAAAGGCAAACAAGGTGAGCAAGGCTCTCGTTGAGACTTGGGCAAAGGCTTACACAGAGCAGAACCCTGGTGTTGAGATTCAGATTGTAGGCAAGAATGTCAAGGATGCAGATCTTACTCTTGTCACTTCTGCAGATGAGAGTGCCACTATTGTTGGTCGTTATGCTATCCTTCCTGTCACATCTTCACACAACCCACTTATCTCTGAACTTCAGAAGAAGGATTGGAGCAAGAGTGACCTCAAGAAGCTCTACTTCTCAAGTCTTGATGAGGATCTCGATGAGGACGAAGAGGCTAACAGCGGTAAGGCTGGTAAGCTCCGTGAGAAGCTCACAGTTTATTCTGGTGCCAACAGCACAAGTGCTTCAAGTGTCTTTGCACAGCATTTCGGTTATCAGGTATCTGAGATTCGCGGTAACAAGATCTCTGGTGATGACCTTTATCTCCTCAACGCAATCGAGGAAGACAAGCAGAGCATCACATTCAATAATGTAGCTTACCTCTACGACACAAACACTCGTACACTCAAGTCTGACCTTGCAATCCTTCCACTCAACCTCAAGTCAGAGCAGGAGAAGGTGCTCCAGAGCGGAAACCTTGATGAGACAATCAAGCTCCTTGAGGCAGAGAAATCAGATCTCATCCCTGTAGAGAACTTCGGATTCACTTACAGCGAGCTTAACCATAAGGCTCAGCTCTTCCTTGAGTGGATTGTAAGCGACGGTCAGCAGTACAACAATAAGAACGGTTTCCTTCGCCTTGCAGACAAGGACGCTCAGCAGCAGCTCAAGGTTCTTGCTGCCAAGTAAGACCTGCCCTAACAGTCTTTCGTTGCAGGTTCCCCAATCGCTAACGCCTAACTTGTAATTGCCATGCAGGGAGGAGAATAGTTACTGAATTTGGAAAAGTCATTCCAAACCATAGAAAAATAAAGAGCACATCTTCGTGTGAATGTGAAGTGACCCCGAAAAGTTGGACGTTAAATTAAACGTTAATAATTAAAATCTCTATAGTAGTGAGCTCGGTATTGTGCCGGGCTCATTCCTTTTAATCTAAGCTTTATCCTTTTCGTATTATACCAAGTTATATATTT
>JAZUHP010000080.1:0-29644 GCA_045641785.1 Bacteroidaceae bacterium | reverse complement strand
AAAAACCGATAAAAACAAATAAAAACATACTTTATTCTGTGCATAATAAAAAACACTATAGGTTTTTATATGTTTTTCAAGGTTTTTATATGTTTTTTTTCGTCCGCCGACTCGGCGATAAGTTTTCGTCGAACTCAGGTTTGTTAATTGTTAATTGTTAATTGTTTACTTTTCTCTCCGAATGGCAATTATGCATTATGCATTATGAATTATGCATTATGAATTGTGCATTCTCCTCCCATTGCACGAGGATTACTCGAGCATTACTCGAGAATCTCCAACGATTTGTGTGCGCTCCTCGAGCACTCCTCGAGCGCTCCTCGTGTAATCATCGGAATCACGTTGCAAAGATACGGTATGAGAGTAGGCAAAGTCAAGTATTTTGCCTATTTCATGTGCAATTCTTGACAATTCGGCACTCTTTTGCGCAAAATTGTACAAAATGGTATAAATGTGATAATGAAAAAGTTAAACTCTGTTAAATACTTGCATCTGATTTGAAAAACATTTATTTTTGCGCCGTCCTAATAAGGAAACCCTGAATAATGCGAACTCAGCGAAAACATATAGCCGAGTCGGTGGACAAAAAAATCATATAACTGGTTCTTCTTTAATTTATTTGAGAACTTATCGCACTAGCGCGATTAAATTCATCGAGCTCACGTTAAATAATGAAGCGGTTCTTCATTCAGGTGAGTCATGAGTTAAAAAAACTAAAAAAACTAATCTATATGTAAGTGATCATAATTATTTTTATAATAGATGCTATCTATTTGGAAGTAGATTTTCGTGTTTATTTGAAGGAGTGATGCGGGCATCATGACTGACAACATAAGTACGAAACTAAGTGTTTCGGACGTAATGTTGGGGCGCAGCGCTCTTCATGTCGGAGTCAAGGAACGAAGACGAACGAGATGAAGCTAAGCGCAAGGGTGTCATATGAAAACGGAAAGATACGACAAAGAGAGTGCAGATATTATGAAAATCACTTACTGTAATATTATAAAATAATTTTGATTACTTACTTATGAAAGAAAACATGACATACGAACAGGCTATAAGCCGCATTGAAGAAATAACAAAGAAGGTTGAAAGCGGTGAAATGGACATTGACTCACTGGCTGCAAACCTGAAAGAGGCAAAAGAACTTGTGCAGTTTTGCAAGGACAAACTCACAAAAGTAGAAGAAGATGTTAAGAAAATACTAGGCGAATAGCCATTATTATTTCTTATACACACAACAAAATACATTATAATTGTAAAAAAAGTATAAAAAATAACATTAGTCCTTTGAAAAAAGGATTTATTTTTCTATATTTGCAACGGGAAAAGAAAAATAGAAATATATAAAGTTTCGATAACCACCTTTTACTGAGGACTATTCCTCGAGAATTGAATAAAGAAATTATGGAAAAGACACTTGTTATATTGAAACCATGTGCTGTACAACGCGCAATCGTAGGTGAGGTTACTGCACGCTTCGAACGCAAGGGATTAAGACTTGCTGGAATGAAGATGATGCAGCTTACTGACGAGCTTCTCGATGAGCATTATGCACACTTGGCAACAAAGCCATTCTTCCAGAGAATAAAAAACTCTATGATGGCTTCACCTGTTATCTGCTGCTGCTACGAAGGCGTTGACGCAGTAGAGACAGTTCGCAATATGACAGGTAGCACTAACAGTCGCAAGGCTGCTCCTGGAACTATCAGAGGTGACTTTGGCATGAGTTTCCAGGAAAACATAATCCATACTTCAGATTCACCAGAGAATGCTGTTGTTGAGCTCAACAGATTCTTCAAGCCAGAAGAGATATTCGATTACACTCCAGGTGTATTCCAGTACCTCTATGCAAACGACGAGTATTAAGCTATTCGTCAACAAAGAGAGAGAATGAACTAATTTTAGAACAAAACCAAAAACCTATCAACCAGTGAAATTGTACTTAACCAAGAAAATATTAAGTGTCGCACTGCTTACCGCAATGACACTGCCAACCATGGCACAGGACCTCATTGCAAAACAGGCTCCCTCTGATTGGAGAATGAAGGAGATCAGAGATGTGAAATTGACACATACATTGAAAACAGACCTACAAAATCCAGCAAGCGATATCTATACAGATTGGAGAAACGAGTTTGTATCTGCTGTGGCAGGACATGTTCCAGCAAACTTCAAAGTAGACCTTCGCGGTTTCTGTATGCCTACACCAAGTCGTGTTGTAACATCAAAGTTTGGTCCACGCTGGCGTCGTCTTCATGCAGGACTCGACATAAAGGTATATATCGGCGACACTATCCGTGCTGCCTTTGACGGTAAGATACGAATAACAAATTATGACAGACGAGGATACGGCTATCACGTTGTGATCCGCCACCCAAATGGTCTTGAGACTCTCTACGGTCACTTGAGCAAGATCCTCGTAAAGGCAGACGCTATTGTTAAGGCTGGTGATGTCATCGGTCTCGGAGGTAACACAGGACGTTCATACGGCTCACACCTTCACTTTGAGACACGTCTTCTTGGACAGCCTATCAACCCAGCATTCATGTTCGACTTTGAGAAGCAAGATGTCACAGGAGACTTCTACGTTTGCAACAACAAGGCAATGACAAGAGGTGCAGACGACCTTATGGATATCGAGCAGATGGAAAATGAGGTTGCACTCCGTGAAGGTTCATTACTTGTTTCAGAAGGTATCTCTGAACAGAACCTTGATACTGAAGAGGCAGAAAACATTCCAGCAAAGACTTCAAAGAACACAAAGAAGAACAATGCTGTAGCAAAGAGCGAGCCTAAGGTTTCAAGAAAAGCAAAGAATGGCGTCTACGTAGTTCAACAAGGCGACAACCTTTCAGCTATAGCAAAGGCAAACGGAGTTTCTGTAGATTATATCTGTAAGAAGAACGGAATAAAGAAAGACGAAATACTAAGTCTTAAACAAAAGATTAAGATCTAAATTAATACAACATATATGAGATTAATGTCAACACGACATTATACTTTCATATAAAAAGCGATAAGCAAGTTAGTTGCTTATCGCTTTTTGTGTGAAAAGATACATAATACTGAAAAAAATCACTACCTTTGCAACAACTTAAGTTTATTTATAATGAGTACTCAGGAACAGTTCAAGGCGGCAATGACAGGCTGTCGCGACATATTTTCAAAGAAACTATACGATTATGGCGCTGCATGGAGGATTATGCGTCCATCATCGGTGACAGACCAGATATTCATAAAGGCTAACAGAATCAGAAGCCTTGAGGTGAAAGGCGTGTCACTTGTCGGTGAAGGCATCTACCCAGAATTTCAGGCTATAGTAAACTATGGTATTGTGGGACTCATCCAACTTGAACTCGGATATGCAGACAAGGAGGATATGACCGCAGACAAGGCTATGGAGTATTATGACAAGTATGCCCAGACAGCACTTGACCTTATGCTCCGCAAGAACCACGACTACGACGAGGCATGGCGTGCTATGAGAGTAAGTTCGTACACAGACCTTATCCTCATGAAACTGTTCCGCACAAAGCAGATAGAAGGTAATGACGGCAACACACTCATCTCTGAAGGTATTGACGCCAATTACCTTGACATGATCAACTACTCTGTATTTGGCCTCATCAAACTGGCAGAAGCCAATGAAGATAAATAACACGCACCTGCTGATGAAGATAATGGTGAATGCCTGTAGACTATTATTAGCCGTCACATTCATCATTTCCGGATTCGTAAAGGCAGACGATCCCTACGGAACGGTGTATAAGATGCAAGACTACCTTATGGCAGTCGGAGTCTACAGCATACCAGACCTTGCCTTGCTCGTTGCATCAATAGCACTGTCATTCATCGAATTCACAATGGGCATTTCGATGCTGTTCGGCATAAGTAGAAAACCGACAGCACGACTGGCAGCAATGTTCATGACAATAATGACTGTCATCACAGCATACATATTTTTGTTCAACCCTGTGGAGGACTGTGGATGCTTTGGAGATGCCATCATACTCACAAACGGGCAGACACTTGCAAAGAACATCGTGCTACTCATTGCCGCTATCATTGTCACGAAATGGCACACCTTGCTCATCGAACTGGTCAGCGACAATACCAAATGGCTTATCTCAACCATAAGCATGCTTTATCTGCCAGCATTCGCAATACACTGTATCATCAACCTTCCAGTCTTCGACTTCCGTCCTTATAAGATTGGTACAGACCTGAGAGAAATACTTGAAGGCAAGACGGAAGCGATGGAAGTGACAGTGGTGTATGAGAAAGATGGCAAGACCATAGAACTAAGTCCTGACGATGAAGACCCAGACGAGACATGGCACTACGTCGAGACACGAAGGACCATAAAGGATGCTAATCTCATCAAGGCAACAGATTTCGCCGTACTCGACGAGAACAACGAGGACGTGACGGAAGAGATAGTATACAGCGACGGCTACACTTTTCTTCTGGTCATACCAGACCTCAAAAATGCAGATGAGGGCTGTATTGACCTCGTGAACGAGATACACGAATATGCCACAAACAACGAATACGGCTTCTACTGTCTGACAGGTTCGGAAGATGAGAAGTCCCAGAGATACTGGACTGACCACACAGGAGCTGACTATCCGTATTTCACATCTGATGACAGAACGCTCAAGACAATAGTACGAGCGGCTCCCGGTCTTGTGCTACTCAAGGACGGAAAGATAATAAGGAAATGGAGCAACCACAACCTCCCCGACGAGTACGCCCTGACAGACAGACTGGAGAAACTGCCTATAGGAAAGGCTACAGTCAACAGTACAAGGCACAAGATATGGAACATCTTATTGATGTTCATTGTTCCTCTCCTTATCCTCACAATCATTGACAGAATGTTCATAGGATGGAAGTTCTACCGCGAGATGAAGAGCAAGACACAAGATCTTAACCTCAAGGAACTGGACAAGCGTCTCAAACTTGAAGAACTGGAGAAGCGAATCTCCAAGAAGAACGAGGAGTGAAGAGTGAAGAGTGAAAAATGAAGAATGAAGAATCACTAACACTATCACTAACAACAAAAACAACAAAAACAACAAAAACAATAACAAAGTAAAGAAATATATATAAACAAACATATCGTTTAACTTAATTAATAATAGACACAAATGGCAAAGAAAATCGTTGCTGGTAACTGGAAGATGAACAAGAATCTCCAGGAAGGTATTGCTCTTGCAAAGGAGCTCACAGAGGTAGTAAAGAACCCAAACTGTGATGTTATCATCGGTACTCCATTCATTCACCTTGCAAGTGTTGCAGAGGTAATCAAGGGCTCATGCGTTCAGCTTTCTGCTGAGAACTGTGCAGACAAGGCTTCTGGTGCTTACACAGGTGAAGTTTCTGCTGAGATGGTTAAGTCTACAGGTGCACAGTATGTTATCCTTGGTCACTCAGAGCGTCGTGAGTACTACAACGAGACTCCAGAGATCCTCAAGGAGAAGGTAGAGCTCGCACTCGCTAACGGTCTTAAGGTTATCTTCTGTATCGGTGAGTCACTCGCTGAGCGTGAGGCAAACAAGCAGAACGAGGTTGTTAAGGCTGAGCTCGCTGGTTCAGTATTCCACCTCTCTGCTGAGCAGTGGAAGAACATCATCATCGCATACGAGCCAATCTGGGCTATCGGTACAGGTAAGACTGCTACAGCTGATCAGGCTGAGGAGATCCACGCTTACATCCGTTCATGCGTTGCTGAGGTTTACGGTGCAGAGGCTGCTGCTGAGACATCTATCCTCTACGGTGGTTCTTGCAAGGCATCTAACGCTCCTGAGCTCTTCGCTAAGCCAGACATCGACGGTGGTCTCATCGGTGGTGCTTCTCTCAAGGCTGCAGACTTCAAGGGTATCATTGACGCTTGGAACTAATACTCCAATAATATCGGCAAGGGATGGATCACATCCCTTGCTATTATTTCTTCTTAAATAATAGACTGCTATAGAGCTCCTAAAGACCTTAAAGACCTTAAAGACCTTAAAGACTCTAAAGTCCTTAATGACCCTAAAGTCCCTAAAGTCCTTAGATAGCACTCCACAATCAAAAAAAAACAACAAAAATATGCGTTTTCTTATTGCACTTACATTATTTATCGTCAGCTCATCATTCTCTATTCTCAGTGCACAAACATTCTCACAGAAACTGACCACAAAGTCAAATGGTACAGTCACATTGCACCAAGACCAGAGACTGACAAACATCATTGATGGTGTTACCACAACCACACAGAGCACCGATGATGATGCAAAGGCAGCACAGAAAGGAAAGAAGTATAAAGGCTGGAGAATACAAGTGTATCGCGGTAGTAGTCCAAAAGCATTGGAAGAAGCCACAAAGGCAGGTAATGCTATAACAAGACTATTCCCGGAACTACAATCATACGTTGACTATGTAGCTCCTGCCCGCCGTTGTCGTGTAGGCGACTTCACTACAAAGGAGAAGGCAGAAGAATATCTTACAAAGATACGTGAGGCTGGACTGGGCAAAGATGCCATGATAATAAAGTCAGAGATTATCATATACCAGCAGTAGCATAAACCATAAAGAAAAACCACAATGCTTCAGGGAGCATAAGAAATGATTCCACAGGCTACCATAGAACGAATACTCGATGCGGCAAATATAGTTGACGTCGTATCAGACTACGTCACCTTACGTAAGAGTGGCGCAAATTATAAGGGGTTATGTCCATTTCACGATGACAAAACCCCTTCGTTCTCTGTATCCCCTTCCAGGGGACTATGCAAGTGCTTCAGTTGCGGACAGGGTGGCAATGCTGTTCATTTCATCATGGAACTTGAACAGCTCACATACGTCGAGGCACTCAAGTTCCTTGCCAAGAAATATGGCATTGAGGTAGAGGAACGTGAACTGACAGAAGAGCAGAAGCAGTCCATATCTGAGCGTGAGAGTCTTTTTGCCGTGAACGAGTGGGCATGCTCATACTACAACGATCTTCTTCAGAACAACATTGACGGCCGTACAATAGGTATGGCATATTTCCGCAACCGTGGTTTCCGCGACGACATCATCGAGAAGTTCCAGCTTGGATTTGCTATGGACAAGTGGGATAATCTCGCAACAGAAGCAACAAAGAAAGGTTTCAAAGAAGAGAACATCGTCAAGACAGGTCTCTGCTACCGCAAGGACGACGGCAAACTAACTGACCGTTTCCGTGGACGTGTCATGTTCCCATGGTTCAATGTCAGTGGAAAGGTTGTGGCATTCGGTGGCCGTGTACTTGACTCACGTACCAAGGGCGTATCACAGAAGTATGTCAACTCTCCCGAATCATCTATTTACAGCAAAGGAAAAGAGCTGTATGGTCTGTATCAGGCAAAGAAGATGATATCGAAAGAGGACCGCGTCTACATGGTTGAGGGCTACACCGACGTCATATCCATGCATCAGTGTGGAATTGAGAATGTGGTAGCAAACTCAGGTACTGCACTTACTCATAACCAGATCACCCTGCTCCATCGCTACACAAACAACATCACCCTACTCTATGATGGTGATGACGCAGGTATTCATGCCGCATTAAGAGGAACAGACATGCTTCTGGCAGAAGGCATGAACGTAAAGATTCTGCTCCTACCTGACGGAGACGACCCGGACAGCTTTGCTCGCAAGCATAATGCAACAGAGTTTAAGGAATATGTAGAAGAACACCAGACCGACTTCATCATCTTCAAGACAAACCTTTTGGTAGAGGATGCAGGACGCGATCCTATAAAAAGAGCAAACCTCACAAAAGACATCATAAAAAGTATCTCTGTCATACCCGAAGAGATATCACGTTCCGTCTATGTACACGAATGTGCAGAACTGCTAAACATGGATGAGGCAATGCTTCTCCGTGAGACAAATCGTGACCGACTTAAAAACATAGAAGAGGCACGCAAAGAGGCAGAACGAGAGATAGAACGTGCAAAGTACCTTGAACAGAAGGCTGCTCAGGCAAAAGAGGAAGGAAAGCAAAATGAGCAAGGTACACAAGACACAGAGAATGGTCCTGCTCCAATGTCTATAGAGGAGCAAGAGTACTTTGAAAGCATACATGCCGAGACACCTCCTTTCGACCAAGGACAGGAAGATACATCTGGCGCCAATGGTCAAGTACATATTGCAAAAGATGTCTACGACCTCCGAAGCACTCCTAAAGAGGATAAGGTATTCATCGGTATAGAACAGATGATAATGCAACTCCTGATCAAATATGGAGAACAGAGAATTGCGGGGGAAGACGAGGAAGGCAACGCTACCGACATTTCGCTCATCCGATTTGTATATGAAGAACTAAGTATCGACAATCTCACATTCCGCAGTCCTCTGTACATGCAGATGCTGGAAGAAGCCAACAGGCACGTTGACGATGAAGGTTTCTTGCCAAGCAAGTTCTTCTCCTATAACCAGAACCTTGAATTCAGTAAGGAAGCAGTTGAACTGATGAGCGAGCGCTATAAAGTGAAACTGGAAAAGGATGCGGCAAAACCCGAAGATCTTGCAGGAGAACAGGTAGTCCACCTGATGCTTGACTATAAATACGCCATAATAAAGTCAGAGTTGGACAAATGCAAGAACAAACTTAAGGACAAGGATGTTCTGCAAGACCAGGCTAGATGTATGGAAGTAATGCAAGAATTCCAGCAGCTGAATGAGACACAACGTCTATTAGCAAAAAGACTCGGAGACCGCATATTCAAGCTATAGACATAGCACAATACCATTTATACCTAAAGGCTGGTTCCATAAGGAGCATGCCTAAACAAAGACAGCAATATAGTAACACTAGATCAAGATATTAAATATCTCCATGGAGTTGGACCAAACAAAGCGGCACTCCTTGAGAAAGAACTAGGGATAAAGACCTTAGGCGACTTGCTTGTGTACTATCCTTACAAGTACATAGACAAGAGCAAGATTCACAAGATATGCGAGATAGACGGTAACATGCCTTATGTTCAACTTGTTGGACAGATCCTGTCATTCGATGAATTAGGAGAAGGATCAGGCAAACGTATTGTCGCACACTTCTCAGACGGAACAGGAATCATTGACCTCATATGGTTTAAGGGACTGAAGTACGTATCCAACTCTATCGCAGTACTCAAGCCAACACTTGTGTTTGGAAAACCTGCAGTCTTCAACAACAGACTTCAGATAGCACATCCGGAGATGGAAGATGTGCCAGAAAGCATGAGAGAGATGGCACGCACCACAGGCGACCTGTTTGAAGGACCAACAACCCAGGTCACATACACAAATCAAGCATCCTTCTCTTTCAAACCAGTCTACAACACATCAGAAAAGATGAAGAAGGGCTTCCTGAACAGTAGCGCCATAGTAAAGATGATGGCAAACATGTTCAAGTTGCTCAACACACCATTTGAAGAGACTCTACCAGCATACATAGTAGATCATTATAAGCTATTGTCATACGACGAGGCTATACGCAACATACATTTCCCCCAGACACCAGAACTGCTTCGACGCGCACAGGCAAGACTTAAGTTTGAGGAACTGTTCTATATACAGCTCAACATTCTTCGCTACACAAAAAACAGGAAACTTAAGTACAAGGGCATTGTCTTTAGCACAATAGGAGAAGTCTTCAATTCATTCTACTCCAACTATCTGCCATTCTCGCTCACAGGGGCACAGAAACGTGTCATCAAGGAGGTACGTGCAGACATGAAGAGCGGAAAGCAGATGAACCGTCTTCTTCAGGGTGACGTGGGTAGTGGCAAGACACTTGTTGCCCTCATGTGTTCACTCATTGCCATTGACAATGGGCATCAGGCATGTATCATGGCACCAACCGAGATCCTTGCCGAACAGCATCTTGAGACCATACGTGGTTTCCTCAAAGATATGCCTCTCAAAGTGGAGTTGCTGACAGGATCCATAAAAGGAAAGAAACGTGAAGCAATCCTGCAAGAACTGTTGAGAGGCGACATAGACATACTTGTAGGTACTCATGCAGTCATAGAGGACAACGTGATGTTCCATAAACTTGGCCTTGTCGTTATTGACGAGCAGCACCGTTTTGGTGTAGCCCAGCGTGCCAAGCTATGGCAGAAGAACACCATACCGCCTCATGTGCTTGTGATGACAGCAACACCAATCCCACGAACACTTGCAATGACGCTATATGGCGACCTTGACGTGAGTGTGATTGACGAGTTGCCACCAGGACGAAAACCAATCAAGACAATACATAAGTTTGATGCACATAGAGAGCAGATATACTCCATGATGCGTCATGAACTGAGTATAGGAAGACAGATATACATAGTCTATCCACTTATTCAGGACAAGGACAAGTATGCTCCAAACACAGAGGATGGAGACTACTCTTTCGAGAGTCGAGACGGAGCAAACATACTCACACCTAAGGCAAGAAAGAAACAGGAGTCACTTGACCTTAAAAACCTTGAGGACGGTTACGAACAGATATGCGAAGCCTTTCCTGAGTATAGGGTGAGCAAGGTTCACGGCAAACTAAAACCTGCAGAGAAAGAAGCAGAGATGGAAGCCTTTGCAAGTGGCAGGACACAGATACTTGTTGCCACCACAGTGATAGAGGTTGGAGTAAATGTACCTAACGCATCTGTCATGATAATAGAGAATGCAGAGCGCTTTGGACTTAGCCAGCTTCATCAGCTTCGTGGACGTGTAGGACGAGGTGCAGACCAGTCCTACTGTATCCTCGTAACCAAATACGAGATATCAAACACCACACGCAAGAGGATACAGATAATGGTGGACTCCACCGATGGCTTTGTCATTGCAGAGGAAGACCTGAAGCTAAGAGGACCAGGCGACCTTGAAGGTACTCAGCAGTCAGGCATGGCATTTGACATGAAGATTGCCAACCTTGCACGAGATGGTCAGATCCTCACATACGCCCGTACCGCAGCACAGGACGTCATTGACAATGATCCAGAGGAGCGTAACACACAGAATGAGATACTGTGGCGTCATCTTGCAGAGACAAAGAAAAACAATATAAACTGGGGTGCAATAAGCTGATGCAAAGGCATAACAGCATAAGGTTAATAAACGTAAAAAGGAGTTAATAGACAAATGACTATTCACAGAAAATGTCTTTCTGGCAATAGGCTATCGTCTTTTAACTCCTTTTTGTTATTTAACCTGAGTTCGACGAAAACTTATCGCCGAGTCGGCGGACGAAAGATGCGATTAAACGAACACAGAATGAAAAAGTATTTTAATTCTGTTGAGTGCTAGCATCTTGGACGTAGTCAACAAAACATATAAAAACCTTGAAAAACATATAAAAACCTATAGTGTTTTTTATTCTGCACAGAATAAAGTATATTTTTATCGGTTTTTATTTGTTTTTATCGGTTTTTGTTCGTCCGCGCCATGCGCGATTAAATTCATCGAGTTCGCGTTAAATTAAAGAAGAGCCTTTTTTTAACTTGCGTAATTTCTTTTCATTCAACCTGTCTGACTACACTTTTCACATTTTCTGATATTAACTCGTCTTTAGCTTTTAGCAAAGTCTTTCGGTTACAAGAAAGACCCTCTCCCTGCCTCCCCATCTAAGGGAAAGCTGGGAGAGGGCCTTTTCTTCAACTGTTCAGCTTTTATCTAAAACTGAGTTACATTTATATTAATGCTGTTTGACTGCAGACCTTCAGATGTGGCAGACAACCTGATGGTTTCCTTACCACCGTTGTTCTGAAGCACGACAAGACACTTACCATAGAATGCCTTACGCTTATTGTCTGCAAAACGCTCAAGAGATATAGGAGAACCGTTGTCAACACCGGCAATGAAACCAGAGCCCTCTACCGAGAACTTTACGAGGTTATCTGCCCATGGACAGATATTTCCTTCGGCATCAACAATCTCCACTGTCACAAAGGAGAGGTCACGACCATCTGATGTGACTGTACGCTTGTCTGCTGTGAGACGGATGGATGCTGGTGCTCCCGCTGTTCTTATGACCTCGCTCTTCACTTCCTTGCCATCCTTACGTGAGACAACCTTCACTTCTCCTGCCTCGTACTTCACTCTCCACACGACATGAAGCTGGTCGTCTGTCTTGCGTCTTACACCCTGACTGGTGCCATTGACAAACAGTTCCACCTCGTCTGCATTATTGTAATATGCCCACATGTCTATGCAACCATCAACAAGCGCCTTCCTTGACTCAGGAGTGTTCCATGTCCAGTGAGGGAACAGGTGAAGCACATCCTTGTTCGTCAGCTCTGACTGATAGAGATAGTACACATCCTTTGGGAATCCTGCAAGGTCGATGATTCCAAAGTAACTGCTTCGTGCCGGCCAACCGTATGGCGTAGGTTCACCTATGTAGTCAAATCCTGTCCACACATACTGTCCACATATCCATGGGTTCTTCTTAAGCAGAAGAAGATTCTCCTCATGGGTATTGCTCCATGGGGCGTGACAGTTGTCATAACTTGAACATGAGTATGAGGCATCATGGAATGGCTTGTCCCATCGCTCTGGCCATACAAACATGCTGTCTGATGGCATACGGTAGTAGCCTCGTGTCTGCAAGGCTGACACACTCTCTGTTATGATGAATGGCTTGCCTGGGAAGTTCGATGGCACATTCTTTACATCCTGATTGTGATAATTGAATCCTATGATATCTAATGCACCCGACTTGAAGAGGTGATTGTTCTTGTTCGGTTCATTGCATCCCGCTGTGACAGGACGTGTGCTGTCCAATGCTCGCACCATGCCAGCAAGTTTACGAGTAAGCAATGAGTTGACAGAAACGGAATCGCCATCCTTTGCCAACTGATCAGCACTATGACCGAAGTTGAGGATGAGGTTTGCCTCCTCAAGTGTCAACTTATCTGCTCCCACATCTGTCCATTGCTCAAGAACCTCGTTGCCGATGCTCCACATGATGACTGAAGGGTGGTTGCGGTCGCGTACCACGAAGTCATTGAGATCCTGCTCATGCCACTTGCTGAAATAGCGTGCATAGTCATGCTCTGTCTTCTTCTTTCGCCACATGTCGAAAGACTCGTCCATAACAAGGAAGCCCATAGCATCACACAGGTCAAGCAACTCTGGAGATGGTGGGTTATGCGAGCAACGAATACCGTTGATGCCCATGTCCTTCAGTAGCTGGAGCTGACGCTTTATCGCTCTCGGATTAACTGCTGCACCGAGACATCCAAGGTCATGATGCAGACATACGCCCTGGATCTGCATAGGTGCGCCGTTAAGCTTGAATCCCTTGTCCGTAAACTCTGCAGTACGTAGTCCTACTGGCGTGACAACCACATCACATGCCGGATGCTTCTTGTATGAGCGGTTATAGAAATTGACAAGTCCGTTGTCTGTCTCTGCTATAGCCCTCTTGTCAGCCTCGCTGATGAAGCCGCCTCCCAAAGAAGATGAGTAGAAAGGTGTCTTGCTCCTTGCTGAGTAACGCATCTCTGTCTCGAGCACATACAGATAAGGATCATTGACATTCCACAGACGAGGGTTGTCGACCTCTATCTTCTGTTGATAGTCAATGGTATCAAATGGATGCATATAGACCAGATTGCGATTGCTCTTTGCCGAGTAACTGCCTTCAAGGTTACGAAGCGTGTTCTGGATATATGCAGTAACAGGTCCCACACCGCTGTTGACGAGTGTTGTTGTTACTGTTATTATAGCCTTGCGTGCAGTCTGCTGTCCACCTTTTGAGGCAGGACTGATGCTGTCTATCTCCATAGTGACATGAACACCGTTATTCAGTATGTGTGCTCCGTTGGTCTTTGTGAGCCACACGTTACGGTAGATACCACAACCTGAATACCATCGTGAGTTAGGCTGCTCCTTGTTGTCCACCTTAACAGCAATAACGTTCTCCCCTACCCTAAGGTAAGGTGTTATGTCGTATCCGAAGGAGATGTAGCCATAAGGACGAGTGCCAAGCAGATAACCATTCACCCATACCGATGCGTTCATGTACACACCGTCAAAGTCGATACGGAAATGCTTGTTCCTGTCTGCCTTGTCTACAACGAATGTCTTGCGGTACCATCCGATACCGCCAGGTAAGGCTCCACCACCTGTTCCTGAAGGGTTCTTCTCACTGAAGTCGCCCTTAATAGCCCAATCATGAGGCAAGGTAACGGGCTGTTCCTTCCCTCCTTCAAGATTGAATGTCCAGCCATCATTAAATGATTCTCGACCAAGATTCTGGGCAGCAGCACCAACACATGCTAACGCTGCTACAATGAACATATTTAAGCGCTTAAACATATACTGAGTATTTTTAAGAAGTTAAAATGGAGTTAAAGAGGAGTTAAAAGGAGTAAAAAGACGATACTCTTTAATGCATAATTCATAATTCATAATGCATAATTGCCATCCGGAGACACGTTAATTGTTACCACGATGGAGTAACCCCGTCCCCTCCCTGTAGAGAGAGGGTTAGGGTGTCTTCTGTGCGTCCTTATATCTTTACAGCCTGCTTCTTTCCATTATAGTTTACCACAACACCCTTAGCCTCTGGGTCGTAAGGTTGTGGAGCATCCTTGCTTACCTTTACTATAGTGAATGTTCTGTTCTTCAACATTCCTGGGAAGTCTCCCTGACGGTCTGAGATTGTTAGAGTCTTTGTTGACTCACTATATGCAAACTTGATATTGGCATATCTGCCTTCCTCATATCCGTAGTTGACACCCTCGTCCTCATAAAGATTGAATTCGCCATCAGCACCTTCATATACATATATACGGATGTTATCTGCCGACTTCTGACGAGTGTACTCAATGGCAGGACCAAATGGGATGATGCTTCCTGCACGAACAAACAATGGTATATGCTCGTATGGAGCAGGAACAATCTTTTCTTCCCCTCCCTGTGATACCACATTGCCTGTATAGAAATCGTACCATGTGTTATCCTTAGGGAAGTATACCTTTCTTGTTCGCGCTCCGTACTGATATACAGGGTTGACCATGATGCTTGGTCCGAACATGAACTGGTAACCGATGTTAAGTACATTCTTGTCCTTGCCAAAGTCCATCACAAGAGGACGCATGATTGTGTAATCCTTGAAGTATACATCTGCTGTCATCGAATAGATGTATGGCATAAGGCGATAACGGAGTTCAAGACATGACTTTATGACCTCGTATGCAGGATGACCTGATGGTGCTATGTTCCATGGCTCACGGAATGGGTACTGTCCATGTGAACGGTACATAGGGGCGAACATTCCTACCTCGTGCCAACGGGCATTGAGTTCGCGCCACTCCTTAAGGTCTGGAGTCTCGTTTCCTGTTGCGTCGTACACCCTCTGTGCATTCTGATAACGCTGTTCAACAGAGAATCCACCTATATCCTGACTCCAGAATGGCACACCTGAAATGGAGAAGTTCAGACCAGCTGTGATCTGTGCCTTAAGGTCCTCCCAGCGAGTACCGATGTCACCACTCCATGTGGCTGTACTATAGCGCTGCTCTGCCGCAAAACCGTTGCGGGTGAGAAGGAACACGCGCTTGTTGTTTGGAGAGAACTTATTGCCAAAGCCACGAGGATCCCACTTGGCGTTCTCCTGAAGCCACTTGGAGTCAATCTTTGATGCTTCCTTTCCTGACTCTGCCTTTTCTGCTGCTGTCTCATATCCACGCTGACCGTCATAGATTGCCTCAGCGTTTACAATAGAATAAGCATTGAAGTATTCGTCTGATGAACCATAGGCTGTAGGACCGCATAGCAGTTTCCTGTATGCCATATCTGTACAGTCACGTACATTAGGTTCACTTGCATCCATCCACCATGCATCCATACCTATTGTTCCGAGGTTCTCGTAGAGCTGACGCCAGAAGATCTTACGTGCATCTTCATCGTAGGCATCATAGAATGCATACTTGAAGCCAAGCCAGTCATAGAGACTGTCCTTTATGCTCTGCTGGTAGATATAGCCCTTCTCGTTCAATTCCTTGAAGTTGTCGGTCGCAAAGTAATACTTTGGCCAGCAGCTAATCATTATCTTTGCATTCTGACGATGAATGCTGTCAATCATCTCCTTTGGATCAGAGAAACGGGCAGGGTCAAACTTGAATGCTCCCCACTGGTCGTCTACCCAGTAGTTCCAGTCCATGACGATGTTGTCAATAGGGAGATGACGGTCACGGAATCCATCAAGTGCTGCAAGGATCTCGTCCTGTGTCTTGTAGCGTTCACGTGACTGCCAATAGCCAAGAAGCCACTCTGGCATGATCTGCGCCTTGCCTGTAAGGGTACGGTAACCGGAGATGACCTCGTCTGTGTTTGTTCCTGCCACAAAGTAATAGTCGAGCTGCTGCGACATCTCGCTCCAGAGGGACAGTTTCTTCTGCTCAGCCTCATCAACAGGTTCAAGGGCGCGAAGACCGCAATATGCCTCTCCGCCATCTGGCTTCCACTCTATACGGATAGGATAGGTCTTGCCTGCCTCTAACTCGACAGCAAACTTACGTGCGTTTGGATTCCATGCTGTACGCCATATCTCCTGCTCGTCTGTGCCTTTGTTTAGCACGTCTTCTGTATATACGGACTTACCATCAACAAACACTTTCTGGTAACCTGAGTAGTAATGGCTGAAACGGTACACGCCACTCTTCTTTGGTGATATCGTTCCCTCGTATACTACTGTTGCATTGTCTAACTTGAACTTTGGGAGGTTCTTTGTGGACTTGAGGTTCTCAAAGTAGATGCTGTCCTCACGACGAACAAGGGTCTCCTGTCCCGGTGCTGCGTAAGTACCTGTGAGGGCGCCTGCCTTGCCTTCCTTATCTGCAAGGTCAAACACCTCATGGAGCTGGCTATAGTCCTTTGGATTACCAAAACGACAGAGGCTATAGCTGTCAAGAAGTATACCGTAATTGTTGCTTGAGACCACGAATGGGATGCTCACCTTAGTGTTATACTGGAACAGTTCCTCGTTGCGTCCCTTATAGTTCCACTCGTCTGCCTGATGCTGACCAAGTCCATAGAATGCTTCCTCGTCGTCAAGGTTCTCAAACACCTGGCGGATGCTCCATCCCTTATAGGTCTCGTCCTTGCCATCAGCATGGGTCTGCACACACTCGTATGGGCGGAACTCCTTTCCACCACCCTGCTGCTCCTTCACGATAACATTGTTGGCTGTATCTGTGAACCATACCTCTCCTGTAGAGCATAGCACATTGGCACGCAGTTGACTTGTGCTTAAGACTATGGTGTCGCCATGCTCCACAACGTCATAGTCGACCTTGTTGTCCTGATCGACGATAATAAGGCTTTGCTTGTCTGCAAACTTCTTTTCTGCAGTTGCCGACACGTGTATTATCTTATCGCCTACAACCTGCAGACGAACAAGTTTTGGTGCCATGCCATTTGTATCTGATTGTGCTACATGTACAATTATGCCTTGATCTGTTTTTTCATATTTGCCAGAACATCCGGCGATCATCATGCTTGATGCTATGCAAGCAAGAAAATACAATTTCTTTTTCATATTTGGCAGTATTAGTATTTTTATTTAAGTCCCTCACACTATTTTCCCTTTTATGGGGAATTTGTGAGATGGTCTATTCCTTATTTGATTCCACAAAGATATAACATTTTAATTAATTAGGTAAGATTAAGGGGGAAATAATTCTAATTCATAATGCATAATGCATAATGCATAATTGCCATGCGGGTGTCAGTTAACAATTAACAGTTAACAATTAACAACGGCCATGCGGAGTGTTTCTTTAACCTCCAAAGAGGAAGAACTAAACGAAGCAATCTCACTGACCAGGGGGAAGTAACTTAAAGAAAAACATTCGGATGATATCCATACGCAGCTCTTCTTAAGCGAATCTTAGTTGCCTACGGCGCTTCCTTCGGAGATCTTCTTTGGATGTCAAGAAAACAATATCTATTCGGATAATAGTTTGTAATTCATTATATCATCTACGGTAAGAAAAGTTCGTATTCAAAAACATAAGACCACGAACATCTATCAGCAAACTGATTCTGGTTTATTTAGGTTAAAATAGAAAATGTTATGGATAACGAAAAAAAAACAAAACGACCTAAGGTAGAAAATCAAAATCACCTTTGGTGTAAAATGACATACTACATTACATTGTTTTCTACACTTGCATTTTTAAGTATTTTATTTTTCTGCATTGGCAATTTTACTTGCATGCAAGGTTTTATGTTTTGAATATGATACAGGAATAGAACACATTCAAAACATTTTATATTTCAGAAAGAACACGAATACCTTTTTTGAACACGAATATAACTTGAACGAACTTTTCTCACCGTAGGTAATGCAATGAATTAGCGGATAATGCTATCACCGTAAACAAATTGTTTTACTGAAAGATTATCAACTAGAAAATGAGTCCGTATTTTTTTTGATAAAACTACATCTCCATAGCTTCCGCAATCGTCATATCAAATGGAGTCGTGATCTTGATATTCTCACGATTACCCGGAACAAGTGTCACAGCATGACCATATCGTTCTACCACTGACGCATCGTCGGTGAAGAAGTCTGTGTAGGTCTGCTGATAGGCACTTCGTAGCAGTTCTGCATCAAACACCTGAGGTGTCTGTACAAGTCGATATTCGGAACGTGGTACGGTTACTGACCTTGACTGCTCTATGTGGCGAACAGTCTCCACTACCTCTGTCACAGGTACTACAGCTCCACTCTTTGATGCCTCGTCATAGCACGCTGTTATTGTCGCTATACTGACAAATGGCCTTACTCCGTCATGTACTCCTATAAGAGCAACATCATTGCATACCTTTTCTATACCATTCTTTACAGAATGGAAACGTGTCTCGCCACCATTGGCAAGCGTGTAAGGTACGGAGAACTTGTATTCATCGCACAACTGGTGCCAGTAGTCCTGCTGCGCCTCTGGCAATACAAGTACTATCTGCATGGCGGCATCGTACTCATGAAAGCGACGAAGCGTGCGCATCAATACTGGCATACCTTTAACTGGCAGGAACTGCTTTGGGATGTCGCCTCCCATGCGCAGTCCTTTACCACCAGCTACAATAACTACTGCCTTTCTCATTTCTCTGTGATATGAGCGGCGTACATCATGCCATTACGAAGGTTGTCGGCAACGTCCTTACCGCAAAGATCCTCTACGATCATATAGCCCAAGGCAAGGGCTGCTGCAGGACCTGTTCCTGTCATGAAGAGTCCATCTTTTTCAACAAGCGCACCAGTAGGAGTTGCACCCTTCAACTCGTTCTCGAATCCCGGATAGCATGTAACCTTCTTGCCTTCAAGTATTCCAAGACGACCATATACTAGTGGCGCAGCACAGATGGCACTAAGCTTGCCACCCTTATTGAAATGAGTCATGATGACCTCATTAAGACCGTCATGGGCTGCAAGGTTCACAGCGCCTGGCATTCCTCCAGGAAGGAACAACAAGTCTGCGTCAGAATAGTCATTGTCGCTGAACATGGAGTCTGCGACTATCTTTACGCCATGAGCGCTCTCTACAGCCTTGTCTGCTGTTATACTTACCATATTAACCTCTATACCTGCTCTACGGCAGACATCAACAACACCGAGAAGTTCTACTTCTTCATAACCAGGTGCAAGAAATGTATATATCTTCATAACTTAATAATAAAACATAGAGGCTATGGAACATAGTTATTCAACAATCTCCATAGCCTCATTATTGTGATTATCTTTGCTTATACTTGTAAGTGATAGTTCCCTTCTCTGCTGTACCAGCTGTGAATGTAGACTGGCGAGCTGCTGCAAGGGCTGCACTACGTAAAATGTCTATCGATGCAACAGATTCAGCATAATTCAAGTTTTTTTCCCAAAAAAAGCACATCATTGCAGTTTGAATTTAAAGGTTATTGTTCCTCTTTCTCTGCTTTGGCCTGGAGAGAATTTAGACTTGCGAGCAGATTCAATCGCTGCTTGACGAAGTGTTTCTGACGTTGTTGTAGCGCTCTTAAACATTGCGCTTATTACCTTTCCTGTCTCATCAACAACAATATCGACTACGACTGTACCTTCATTTTTTTGATCTCCAACTGGTGCTGGTATATCAATCTTTGTACGAGAACCGACACTATAAGATGTGCCTGTTCCTCCTACACCAGATGTAGCACCATAGTTTGCATTACCCGTAGGTGAGCCCTGAGAACCGTCGCCGGTACCGTTGCCGCTGCTACCTTTGTTCTTGGAATTTCCGAATGCACCAGCAACCTTATTGTTCACGGCAGCCTTTGCCGCAGCTTCAGCTTCGGCTTTCTTGCGTGCCTCTTCAGCAGCTCTTCTTTCTTCTTCTGCCTTCTTACGTGCAGCCTCTGCCTCTGCCTTCCTGCGTGCTTCTTCCTCTGCTGCCTTCTTTGCCTTCTCAGCCTTTGCCTTTGCATCATCTACTGATATGCTTGGCTCCGACTCCTGAGTGACAAGTGGCTCGTCAGGGGATGTTGCAGCATCTGGAGCAACTGGTTCGGATGCTTCTGCGCCATCTGGAGTTGGGAATCCTCCCATATCCATGCCGCCAGCGTCTTCAAGTTCTCCAAGCATAACAGGCACTCCATCCTCTATTCTGTCCTCATCCTTCTTTGCTACATCAAGAGTCAAGAAGAATAGAAGCAGGAACAGTAACATATGGAACACAAATGTTACGACTGCAGATATTATTCTTTGTTTCTTTTTATTCATGCTCTGGTGGTCTTGTTGCCAACACCATCTTGAAATGATGCTCGTTGGCAAGGCTCAACACTTCAACAATATTCTTATATGGAACCATCTCGTCTGCATAAAGAGATACGTAAAGGTCTGTAGTATCTGTTACAGCCTCACTAAGTACTGCAGGGAGCTCCTCAAGTGTTACAGGACGTTCATCCTCATTACCATTTGCGGCATAGAGCTTGAGGTCCTTGTCTATTACAACACGAGAGATTGCCTTTGTTGTTGTCTGCTTCTTTCCCTGTGGAAGGAGTACCTTTATAGCATTTGGCGCCACCATTGTACTTGTGATCATAAAGAATATGAGCAACAAGAAGATGATGTCGGTCATTGACGACATGCTGAATGTTGGAGTTATTTTTGTTCTTCTCTTTAACATATACCTTTCAATTTAGATTGTCATTGTAAATGGTAAACGGTACATGCAATTATTTTTCATTCAAGAGATCCATGAATGCCATTGACTTTGCCTCTATCTCATTAACTACACCGTCTACCTTTGCAACAAGGTAGTTGTAGCCAAAAAGTGCGATGATACCTACAGCAAGTCCTCCGACTGTAGTGATCATTGCCTGATAGATACCACTTGAAAGAAGACTAATGTCAATGTTTCCGCCTGCGTTTGACATCTGCCAGAATGCCTCGACCATACCAATAACAGTTCCGAGGAATCCAATCATTGGAGCACCACCGGCTATTGTCGCAAGGATAGGAAGACGCTTCTCCATCTCTGACACCTCAAGGTTACCTGAGTTCTCGATGGCAGACTGTACTTCTGCTACAGGACGGCCCATACGTGTGATGCCTCGCTCTATGATACGAGCATAGGCAGTATTTGTGTTACGACAAAAATTGATTGCAGATGTGACGTCTCCATTCTTCACATAGTCACGAATGCGATCCATGAAGAGTTTATCGCCCTTACCTGCATTATGTATAACAATAAATCTTTCTGTAAAGATGTAGATGGCAATAATGGAAAGGATTGCCAAAACAAGCATGATCCAACCGCCCTTCTCAGCGAGTTCAAGTATACTTAGTTCTTTCATAAAAATAAGATATAAATTGTTTAGATTAGAATTTGAATGATAATATTTTTTATTCCAGTGTTTTTTGCCTATATTTGCAACACTAAATATATTAATGCATACCGCTTTTTGCGAACTGCACTATTTTATTTCACGAGAACATTTTCTTTGTAATACCGTGCAAAAGTAATAATATTTATTGAATATTATATATTAAATACGGTATTTCTCATTTAGAAACACAGAATTATTGAATTTTCAATGAATAAGAAACTCAAATTTGCTCTATTTGGAAATGTATACCAGGAACGAAAATGCGCAGCTGTACAAAAATTCTTTGCCATTGCTCAAGAACGTAATGCTGACATTGTGATTCCTGAAACATTCTATCTGTTTTTGAGAGACAATTTGAAAATTAGTATTCCACCATGCGAAGTTATCAAGGACAATAACTTTGATGCGGACTTTGCCATCTGTATGGGTGGCGACGGTACCTTCCTTGATGTGGCAAGCAAGGTGGGTAGCAAGGAGATTCCTATCATTGGTGTCAACATTGGCAGATTAGGGTTCCTCGCTGCTTTCTCTCCTAACCAGTTAGAGGACACCATAGAAGACATCTATCAGGGTAACTATACCATAGAGAAAAGGAGCGTGCTTCACATCTCATGCGACGAGATGAATCTTAACGACTATCCTTATGCTCTCAATGAGGTTGCCATACTTAAGCATGACATGTCTTCCATGATCAGCATTCATACAAGCATCAATGACGAGTACCTGACAACATACCAGGCTGACGGTCTTATCATAGGAACACCTACCGGTTCTACCGCTTATTCTCTAAGTGTGGGCGGACCTATCATTGTTCCTCAATCGGCAACAATATCACTTACGCCTGTTGCTCCTCACAGTCTTAACATGAGACCTATAGTTCTTTGTGACAACTCGGAGATATCGCTTCAGGTGGAGAGCAGAAGCAAGAAGTTCCTTATCTCTCTTGACGGACGAAGTGCAAGCTATCCTGAGAATATCCATCTTCGTATTCGCAAGGCTCCTTACATGGTTAATGTTGTGGCACGACCTACTCAGGGATTCTTCTCTACACTTCGAAAGAAGATGATGTGGGGAACAGACAAGAGAGAATAAATGAGGTTGTTAGGTTAGGAGGTTATAAGGTTGTTAGGTTTAATACCATAGAACTTATGAGCGAACATTCATTCAACTTTTCTCATCGAGAGAGGTACGAACGAGATAAACCTCAAAACCTCACCAGCGAAGCGACCTTAAAACCTCATAACCTCACAACCTCAAAACCTCACCAGCGAAGCGACCTTAAAACCTCATAACCTATCAAGTGAAGCTTGCGTTATCGCTTGCGCTTTCGCAGAAAGAAACTTGAATTATTCACAAAGCAATGAAGTTAAATAAAACAAGATATTCCACACGTCATATCCTCAAATGGCTATGGATGCACCATAAGGCTTGCAGAAAACGTGCTATAATAAACATTCTCATTGGCCTTGCACAAGTGTCAATAGGACTGGGCTACGTAGAGTTAATGCGTAGACTTACTGATGTGGCTGCAGGAAACATAGAGGGCTCCATTGCTATATACATCAGCATGATCGTTGCTCTCTATGTCATAAGTTTCGCCCTTGAAGTATCATACACATGGGTTTCTGCCCTACTTGGTGTCAAGATACAGAACAGGATGCAACAGGCATTCTTTGCTCGCATACTTAACAGCAGATGGAAAGGTATTGGCAGATTCCACAGTGGTGATATCCTCAATCGTCTGTTCGGCGATGTGAATGACATCGTCAGACTTATGACTGAGGTCTTGCCTAACACTATCATCGTTGCTGTTCAACTTATTGCATCGTTTGTGTATCTGTTTGTCATGGACAGGTCACTGGCAATTCTTATTGCTGCTGTCAGTCCTATATTCCTTTTGCTTAGCAAGGTTTATATGAAGCGAATGAGAAGGATTGTGCGAAAAATAAAGGACAGCAACAGTAACCTTCAGGCTATCATACAGGAGAGCATACAGCACAAGATGATCATCAAGGTGTTTGGACAAAGTGACAACATGGTAAATGGTCTCGAGAAACGCCAGTCGCTACTACGTGCCCAGATAAAGGGCAGAGCTAAATTCTCTACTCTTACCGCTACTATCAAACGTGTCGGTTTCTCCGGTTCATACCTTGTTGCACTCACATGGGCTGCCTACGAGTTGCAAGAAAATATCATTACCGTAGGTATGTTCATGGCATTCATACAACTTATATTCCGTATACAGGGACCTATGCAGGAGATGGCAAGTCTACTTCCTGTCTTTGTGAATAGCCTCACTTCTTCCGAGCGTCTCATAGAACTGGAAGAACTGGAACTGGAGGATATAGGTAAACCTATCGTTTACAATAAGCCTACAGGAGTCAAGTTTGACAATGTCACTTACAGATACACCCAGAATGGTCGTGATATCCTTGAACATTTCTCCCACGACTTCAAGCCTGGATCTTTCACAGCTATACTTGGTGCTACAGGTGCTGGTAAAACGACACTTATCAGACTTATGCTGTCACTCATCTCGCCTAATGAGGGTAACGTAAGGATATACTCTGATAACGAAAGTAATGACGCCATACCTAACACGCGCTGCAACTTCTCTTACGTGCCACAGGGCAATTCTCTTTTCTCAGGCACAATACGCGAAAATCTTAGGATGGGTGATCCTGATGCAACGACCGAACAGATGAACGAGGCTCTACGTATAGCATTGGCAGACTTCGTGTTCGACCTGCCTGATGGACTTGACACACGTTGCGGTGAAGGAGGTGGTGGACTCTCGGAAGGACAGGCACAACGCATTGCCATAGCCCGTGCAATCATTCATCCTTGTAAGATTCTTCTTCTTGACGAGGCTACGTCTGCTCTTGACATTGACACAGAGCGCAATCTCCTTCAGAACATCAAGAAGCACTATAGTGACACTACTATCATATTCGTTACTCATCGCCTGGCGGTTGTGGATTTCACTACGGATTCCATCACAATCAAAAGGAACGAGAAGAAAGAGAAAAAGAGTGAAGAAAACTAATTCTTCACTCTTTTTCAATATAAATATGTTTTATTTCACCTCAATATGATAGCACCTGCGCTTCTTTGGAATAGTGTGCTCGATATACTGCCACTGAGCCTGTCCTTTTGTATTCAACTCTAACTGTGGATTCGTCTCTGCCCACTTGAAGCCCATCTGCTGGTAAACAGGGATAAGGTCTGCGAAAAGCAATGCATTTACACCCTTATTCTGATACTCCGGTTTTACTGCTACGAGGAGAAGTTCTACACCATCTTCATGTTTCCACTTAAGTGATCTAAGCAAGTAGAACCATCCAAATGGGAACAGACGTCCCTTTGACTTCTGTAATGCTCTTACTATAGATGGCATTGAAACACCTACCGCAACAACATCACCTGTGTCTATGCTCTCTACAAGAGTGATCATCCTAAGATCAAGAAGTGGAAGATAAGACTTCACATACTGGTCAATCTGTTTCTGTGTGAGTGCAGAGTAACCGAAAAGCGGAGCATAGGCTTCATTGATGAGATCAAAAATCTTCTGACCATATCCCTTCTTGAAAAGGTCATCATTACCATTGAGTTTCTTTATGCGAAGGTTATTGCGCTTAAGTGTGATCTCACTTACACGACGGTACTTCTCAGGAATCTCATCAGGCACATTCATCTTCATCTCTATCCAGTCTGCCTCTTTCTCCATGCCATAGCTATCCATGTGTTCTGGATAATAAGGATAGTTATATATTGTAGACATTGTACCAAGCTGGTCAAATCCCTCTATAAGCATACCTTCAGGATCCATGTCTGTAATGCCGAGAGGACCTTGCATAGATGTCATGCCACGCTTCTTTCCCCATGCCATTACACTATCAAGAAGGGCCTTACTAACTTCCTTGTCGTCAATAAAATCAATCCAACCGAAACGAACATTCTTTACGTTCCATGTATCATTGGCATGATGATTGATAAACGCACCTACACGTCCTACTACTTTATTGTCCTTATAAGCAAGGAAAAGCTGTATATCACTAAAATCAAGACCTGCATTCTTCTTTGGATTGAAGGTATCAAGCATATCCTGATAGAGATCTGGAACCGCATAAGGATTACCATCATACAATTCGTAGTTGAAGCATATAAATGCATCCATGTCCTTTTTTGTGGACACTTCTTTTATTATTATTTCAGACATATCGGTTTGTTTTTGTTTGCAAAGATAAGCTTTTTGTTCTATACAAGCGAATTATTGTCTACATTTTCATACATGATGACACCTTCTTGTTTCATTCCATCTATTTTTATGCACATTGGCTTATCCAAATGTACATGACGGACGTGCTTGGTCTCTTCTACTGCTGGCAAACTATCAAGATAGGCATGGTCATACACGCCATCTCCGATATAGTCATTAACAGTGAAATAGCCAACACCAAAGCTTGTAAGGTTCTGGAAGAAATGGGTACCCTGACTTGGATCTACACGATAATCGGTTAGTCCTGCCTCGACAATAACCTTTGCACCTGATATGTGTGGCCACTTGACTGGTACTCCAAGCCATGGATCGCTTGAACCCCATCGACCAGGACCAACAAGTACATAGCCTTCACCTCGATTGAGGAATCCGCGGTTAATAGATTCTATCTCGTCTGCTATTACTGTGTTATTAGAGGCTGAGTATCCGTCTGTCTTTACATATACAACATCGCTAATATCGGTTGTTATTCCATGACCTATTGCATTATGACTCCTTATGAGGCAATCTGAATCAGGAATGAGAGTTATGTCTTCATCTAACTGCATCTTATTGTCTACCATAGGACGTATCTGCAAGAGATAGAACTCTCCGGTCTTGTCACCATGAAGATTGACAGCAAACTCGATCTCGACTGGTCTTCCCATTTCCTCTTGTCCATAAGTCAAAACCTTTTGAAGCAACTCTGGGAGAGGGAACACGCCATGCTGCAATACTCCGGCAAAAGATATTATCTTGCGATTCTTTCCTTCGTAATAGCCATCATAAATACACTGGTCATAAGGATCATACGTAGATACAATCCATCTCAATGAATCATCTGCTTCTGCATCTCTAACCGTTACCTTGAGGAGATTGAAGTCATCTGCTACCTCCATCTGGTCAACCATGTTGTTCATGTCAAGTGCATAGAACTTTGTCTGCGTCTCACGCAAAGCAATTTCCATCTCACTCGTCTGAAGCACCTTGTCAGGATGGAAAGGACATACGCGAAGACTAAGTCCTCCATCGACGATGTATTTTCCTAATCCTAATGCCAACTGTACTGTTCCTTCCTCTGCAGTCTCATCACCTATAGGATAGTAGTTTATAGAACGTCCAACACCTGATATTGTAGGATAGAACCTATTGTCATAAGCTTGACCTACAACCTCCTGAAGTATCACAGCCATCTTTTCCTGGTCTATGACATTAGAAGTTGCTGTCATGTAGTCCTTTGATGCCTTATAGAACACACTCGCATAAACACTCTTAATTGCATTTGACAGCATAGACAGACGCAGATACTTGTCCTCCACATAAGGAATCATATATGTGGAATAGATACCTGCAAATGGCTGGTAATGGCTATCTTCAAGCAATGAAGATGAACGTATGGCAAGTGGACCATGTACAACGTCCATAAAAGACATAAGGTCATCAACAAGGTTTTCTGGCAAACGACCATGAAGGAAATAGTTCAGTATCTCACTATCTGGCAAGTTGCTGAGCGCAATCTCATAGAGTGCGTTAGTTTCCATAAACTCATCAAAGATATCTGTACATAGGACAACAGTCTTTGGAATAAGCACTCTCGCATTGTCATAATCGTTTAAGTCAACACGACGCTTAATGATGTTATCAAGGAATGCAAGACCTCTTCCTTTACCTCCTAAAGAACCTTCTCCAATACGTGCGAACTGGCTAAAACTGTCAAAGCGGTCACGATGGAAAACAGCAACAACACCCTGGTTCTTCATTCTACGATAACTGACAATAGCATCATATATATATTGTCTATGTGCATCTACGTCACTCTCTACCTTCCAAGTTATCTTCTTTAAAAATTCTGCTATAGGGAACAAAGCACGAGATGATAACCAACGACTCACATTGTTACGCTTCAAGTGATAAGACAAAGAATCTGCAGGTATATTGAATATGTTACTTTGCAAATCCTTCAACTTACGTACACGAACAATCTCTGCAAGTGTTTTAGGATCACGGAAGATAAAATCACCAAAACCAAAATGATTTGTAAGCACGTCCTTCAAGTCCTGGTTAAGCTTCTTTGAACTTTTATCAATGAAACTTGCACCACATTGCCAAGCAACTTCTTTCTTGTCTGATTCACTTGAATCCATTACAAGAGGGACATACTCGTCTACTCCATGTATTGCCTTGAGAAGTTTTACGCCTGCCAGTTCATCCTTTGCTCCACCCTCTGTAATAGGGAAACGGCAATCACTTATTACGCCAAGTACATTATCACTATATTTAGAATATATATTCCATGCTTCATCATAATTACGTGCAAGAACAATCTTTGGTCTACCACGCATACGTAGCATCTCCAACTGAGAGTTCAATGCCTCAGACGCAAATGCAAGACTTTGCTGAAGCACAAAATGATATAGTATAGGCAATAATGAAGAATAGAATCGTATGCTATCCTCCACGACAAGAATCATCTGTACACCCGCAGCAAGATCACGCTCAAGGTTCATCTTGTCTTCTATCAGTTTTATGATACTAAGCAAAAGTTCCGTATTACCTAACCAACAGAAAACATATTCAAACGCTGTCAGGTCTTCATTCTCCATACGATGTGTAATACCATGAGAGAAAGGAGTAAGTACAACTATAGGGATATTTGGCACAACAGCCTTTAAATCGCGAGCAATATCAAAAACATCGTTATTATCTGTACCTGGCATACAAATAATAAGATCGAAACTATGTTCATCCATAAGTTCCTTAACCTTATCTTGAGAAGACGCTTGGAAGAAACGTGGTGGATATCTTAATCCCAACTTTGCATACTCATCAAAGATTTTCTCATCAACGCGACCATCATCCTCGAGCATGAACGCATCATAAGGATTAGCAATAATAAGAACATTGAATATTCTTCGTTTCATCAAATCGACAAACGAAGTATCTCTTAATTTCAGATTAGATTTATTAGTGAATGTCATAGTTCGAATATATTGTTACTGTCTGAATAAAACTATCCTGACAAACCTTTGCAAAGATAATGCTTTTTAATAAAAGTGATGAACTAAGAGTTAAGATTTATTAGAAAAAAACAAAAAAGCATTAACGAGTCCCCGCAATAAAGCAACAGCACAAAAAAGAACCTCCAGCATATTGCTGAAGGCTCTCTCAAGAAGGCGGCGACCTACTCTCCCACATTGCGGTGCAGTACCATCGGCGCGCTCGGGCTTAACTTCTCTGTTCGGGATGGGAAGAGGTGGAACCCCGAGGCTAAAACCACCCAAGTATTTCTCTAATTCATAATTCATAATGCATAATTCATAATATGCTGATGAACATGAACCGTATTCATTATCAGTATTGACTCTGGAAAGAAGAAAACTTTCGGAATCCATGATGTTCCAACGTATCTGCCTGCCTTCGGCAAGCGGCAAAGCTGACGGGCTATTAGTAGTGCTCGGCTTTGGTGTCGCCACCTTTACACCTGCACCCTATCAACGTCATCGTCTTTGACGACCCTGTGAGAACTAATCTTGCGGCCGGCTTCGC
>JAZUHP010000079.1:0-3065 GCA_045641785.1 Bacteroidaceae bacterium | reverse complement strand
TTCTTTCGGGTAATGAACTTGTCCATTCCCGGAGAAGACAGGTCAACGTCTTCACCTCTATTAATAAGAGCCTCTCTCCAGTTACCTGGCAAATCCAGATATATATCTTCATCATCAGGAACTTGTCCAAGCCTTCTGATGTCGGCCTCATTAATAATAGGCGTGGGCCAGTTGTAGGGCTTTCCACCATTGATTTTAAACTTGTAGGACTTTTTGTTTTCATTGGGCTTGTGTTTTCCTACGTTACCCTGATTGCCTTCTTGTTCAGCGAAGGGCTTAGAACTAATCTGTGTCATAATTCTATTTTTTATAGTTAAGGCGGATTATATCCGTCTCATTCTGCTGCAAAGGTACAGCAAAAATCTAAATATACCAAGCAAATCTAATGAAATTTAATAGAAAAAAATCTTAAAATATCAAATTTTACTTGTTTAATTTAGATTTTCTCACTCCTGACTTCATCACTTTTTTGCGCCATCATATAGCGCAGGATGAAAATCAACGAGTTATACAAATGTTTGGGTGACTCAGGGTGACGCAAGCCAGAAATTTCGTACCTTTGCACTATGTTCGTACGAAAGAAAACCAATCGCTCAGGCACAATCAGCGTTGTAGTTGTGAGCAAAGTACATGGGAAATTCACAGAAGTGAAGAAGTTCGGAGTGGCAAAGTCGGAAGAAGAAGCCGATGAGATGTTCCGTGAAGCTCAGTTATGGCTCCGCACCCATGACGGTCAGCAGGAACTTGACTTCGATGACCGCAGGGGAAAGGAAGTTGAGGAAACAGAGCGTTTCCTTGGCAACATCGACAGCGTGTTGATAAACGGCACCCAGCTGCTGCTCAACCAGGTCTATGACAGCATCGGCTTCAACCGGATTCCCGATGAGATTCTGCGTCATCTGGTAATCGCAAGATTAACGCAACCCAGGAGCAAGCTTGCCACTGTTGACTATCTCAAGTCATACTACGATGAGGATGTTGACCTCAACCACATCTACCGCTACATGGACAAACTCTACAACACCCAGATGGGGCTGGCACAGCAGATCAGCGTAGAGCACACACGGAAACTGTTCGGAGGCAAGATTGGGCTGATGTTCTACGATGTGACGACGCTCTACTTTGAGACAGCACAGACGGATGTACTGCGCGAGCCGGGGTTCTCAAAGGACGGCAAGACGGCAGAGTCACAGGTCGTACTCGGTCTGCTGGTGTCAGAAGGAGGCTATCCGCTTTCATACTCCCTGTTCAACGGCAGCCAGTACGAGGGTTTCACCATGATACCGATGATAGATGACTTCAAGCAGCGGTTCAATCTGGACAAGGACTTTGTCGTGGTGGCAGACTCTGGCTTGATGAACAAGAACAATGTGGCATTGCTCCGGCAAGCTGGCTACAAGTACATCATTGGAGCCCGCATCAAGAACGAGAGTACAGACGTGAAGCAATGGATTCTCTCGCTGGAGAAGGCTGATAAGGCCTGCTACAGCTACGGGCGTGAAAATGGAGAACGACTTATTGTCAGCTACTCCGACAAGCGGGCTAAGAAAGATGCCTACAACCGTGACCGGGGAATTGCCCGATTGAGAAAAGCCTACAAGAGTGGGCGCATTACGAAGAATCAGGTGAACAGGCGCGGCTACAACAAGTTTCTTGAAATCAGCAGGGACATAGAGGTCGTCATCAGCGAGGAGAAGATTGCAGAGGACTGCAGGTGGGACGGACTAAAAGGCTACATTACCAATACAGGTCTTGACGCAGAGCGTGTCATCTCCGAGTATCATGGTCTGTGGGTTGTGGAACGCGCATTTCGTGTTTCAAAAGGGACTCTGGAGATGCGCCCGATGTTTCACTTTACAGAAAGAAGGATTGAGGCACATGTCTGCATATGCTTCATCGCGTACAAAGTGTATAAGGAACTGGAGAGACTCATTGCCGTCAACAAGATCGGGATGAGTGTAGATAAGGTGCTGGACGCTGCAAAAACTATCACGACCATTAGGGTAAGGTTGCCCGAGAATGGTACTTTCTTCACGAAAACCCTTTTCCTAACGGAGAAGCACCTTGCAGTCAAGCCACTTTTCGACCTATCCGACAGCGAATTTTAATTTGGGTGACGCATTGACGAAGTCAGGAAACGGGGCGGTACCACTCGCTTGAATCCACAACAGAAAAGGATAACCGCTATCAAGGTTTTGCGTATCATTTTGCTTCTTTCTTGCCTAAGATGGTCTCTATCATATTCTTTACATCCTGTGTAACAGATACAAAGTACTTATAAAGTATCTGTTCTTTGTCCTCTTGGGAGCCAAAGTCATAAAAGATAGGGAGAGGACATTTTCCATATTGGGCTTCCTCTTTCTTGATAGCCCCAATATCAAGGTCGGTCTTACAGAAGAATTTGCTGGTTTTGAACTCTTCAGCCTCTTGTATGTTCATACTACCACCCCGACCGGTCTTGGTCTGCTGGAAGTCACGGGCAACCTGACCGCATATCCAACCTGTTGGCATATCGGAGATTTTGCTTGCAGGTACAAGGCTATCCATGTTTTCGTTGAGATTGATGGATGTGCGGTCACGGTCTATAGTTACACCCTTCTTCAACTGTACAACCTTTCCGAAGATGTCGTTGCTCAGCCATTCAAGGGTTTCCTTTGAACGTGCAGAGCCTGACACCACATTACCTACAGTAGTGATGATCTTTTGCATACCCACCTTGCCGTAGTCGGCTTCGAGCTGTGGCAGTTCCTGGAATCCAAGGGCTACACTTACCTTGTTGCTTCGGGCAGTACCGATAAGACGGTCTATCTTATGGAAATAAAGGGTTGGCAGCTCATCGACGATGATACTTACAGGGATGTTCTTACCCTGACCTGTGTTGACACGTGTAACAAGACGGTTTAGGATAAGGGCATTCAGAGCACCGATGATACTCTCCATCTCAGGGTCATTAGCGATAAGCAGATAGGAAGGGTTCTTCGGATCAGACACTTTCAGGTCAAAGTCATCACCGTCCTTGTGGAATATCCAGTACGACTCTTTTGTAGCCAAACGTGAGGTGAAGA
>JAZUHP010000078.1:0-7080 GCA_045641785.1 Bacteroidaceae bacterium | reverse complement strand
GAAATATATAACTTGGTATAATACGAAAAGGATAAAGCTTAGATTAAAAGGAATGAGCCCGGCACAATACCGAGCTCACTACTATAGAGATTTTAATTATTAACGTTTAATTTAACGTCCAACTTTTCGGGGTCACTTCAGCTATTTGACATGTCCTCTTAATATTATTTGATTAGAAGTAAATGGGAGTTAAAAGGAGTTAACGGACGATACCCCATCGCTAAGGATCTATTCCGCGAACAATCATTCGTACATTAACTCCCAAAGTGACAAAGTAGCGATAACTCCCGTTCACTTCCTTTAACTCCTTTAGTTTCAAAAGTTCGAAGAACTTGCGAAACTTTTACTACATACCTAATCAGTATTATTCCCTATTTTCACCATTAAGTTGTTTTGCCATAGATTCCATGAATATGAGCATACGGTCATAATCGTATTCAGCATAGTCCTCTGTCATATCCATAATTACAGTATTACCATTGATAGTAACATTATCCTTGTCATCATCACCAAGTTGATTTATAAAAGCCTGAGCGTATGTAGATGAAGAGTATGTACATGTCATTGTGAACTTCTCCACCTTTTTGTCTGCATAGAATTTTGCATACCAAACCTGAGTGACATAAGATGTTTTGTATGTCATCTCAAGTTCATTTGCTGTATCCTTTGTGATTTTTGCAGATGTCGCAGTGATACCTCCAAAGTTATTGATATCATCTTCTGTATCATCATCACCACATGATGTAACTGTAAAGCATAATGCTGTGAATGCAAAAAGCATTGCGAAAAATTTAGTAAGTTTCATTTTGTAAAATTTTAATTGATTAATAAATATTTTTGATTTAAGTTTCGGAAGTAGTTAAAATGAAGATAAAGAGAAGATATATAGAAGATAAAGAGACGATACTCTTTAATGCATAATTGCCATCCGGAGGCAAAAAATTGAAATTAAAAATTTGAAACCTTTCTGTTTCCGCGAACAATCATTCGTCTTTTTTACTCCTTCTTACTCCTCTTTAACTCCCTAAGTTTCATCATCCCGAAGTGTTGGAAACTTTATTGAATTATAGTATCTCTCTCGAATGTTTCTGATACAAGTGGAACTCCGTATGACTTGCTCAAAAGAGTTGTATAAATCAAATTCCATTGCATAAGAGCTGTGGCAAGATGCTGTTTCAGCGTGCTATAAATGAGATCGTTCTTATCCGTGAGCAACGCTTCCAACTCTTTATCTACTACAGGAATCTCCTTTACAGATGGCAGATACTTATCGTAGGCTTCCTGCAACACTTTGCGCCATTTCTCTGACTGTTCCGTATTGAACTTACGGATGATCTCATTCTGCTGCTTTCGTCCCTGTACCCAGAAGTCAGGATATTCCAATCCATCGCCGCTTTTATCTTTGTCTGGATTTTTCTCAAAGTATTCCCATGCACGCTTATCGATATCCTTTTCAATGGCATACACTTGCTTGCAGGCATCAGACTTGAGCCATGCAGATTGTATCTCAGTATAAAGTGGCTTAAGTGTCTTATCAAGATTGAAGGCATCAAAAGAGTAGAATCCTTCTGTCTTGGCAAATTCGTTCGGCTTTGCAAGGATAGCATCAACCTTTTCCCCAATTTTGCCAACAGCTTCATCCTGCTCCTCTGTGTATCCTGGATCTATGGCAAAACCTGTACCACCAATTTTTATCTCACCACTCATCACAGCCTTTTTCAACAAAGCTTCCATCTCTTTATCGCTCATTTTGTCAGGATCTATACCATGCTTCTGCATGTATGCAAATATCTGTGCTGCTCCATTATCCATCTGAGCACTACTTATCCCTTTCTTGCCTGCAGCTTTCTTCTTTGCAGCCCCAGTAGCTTCAACCATATGCAGACTATAAGTCTCCCCAAGTTTAGACACACCATGACTGAAGTTCTCAAGTGCCTTTACTGGTGCGGCATCCTGACTGAGCATCTGTTGTACAGTAGGAAGTGGAGGGAATGCCTTTATTGCCTCTTCTATAGTGCGGAAAGTCACATCATCGGCTTCTACCTCATTACTTGTATAAATAGAACTCCTATCCCCTGTAGCAGGTGCAGCCAACTGTTCTACATAAATCTGGAAAGGGTCCTCACCTGCATCGTATACGCCATGAGTGGTATAAATGAAACCGTCGTGTTCACCGTATTTTTCCTTTAATCGGATGACATCGTTGGTTTTGCCATTAGACTTTGCTTCTGATTTTCCCCCTTTAGACTTACCATTAAGCACCTTGTCGGCAGCATTGCCAACTGCATTATCAACTTTCTTCTCTATTTTCTCTTTTACCTTGTCCTTTGCCTTATCAGCAAGACCTTTGAGAAATCCCTGTGCATTCACATCCACACTGCTGCACATCATGGTTACAAATGCCAGAACAAAACATTTTTTCATATATACTAAATTTGAAATTGTTATTTTGATTAATTAATTTCTGGTGACAAAGGTATTATATCATTATATATCAAACAATACCCCAAATGGGGGTAATTGACTCTTTTGGCTACAAAGAGAAACTCATGAAAGTTGGATAAAATGAGAGGAACACAAAAAATGCTTTTTCCAATATCATTTTAATCAAAAAATGTATTACATTTGCAACATTATTAACAAATAGAAAAACAATGTCAAAAGTAAAAATCTCTACTTCATTGGGCGACATCATTGTAAGCCTCTATGATGAGACACCTCTTCATCGCGACAACTTCCTCAAGCTTGCTAAGGAAGGATATTATAACGGCACAATCTTCCACCGTGTAATCAAGGACTTCATGATTCAGGGAGGCGATCCTAACAGTAAGAATCCACAGGCTGGAGCACAGTATGGTACAGGTGGACCTGACTATACTATCCCAGCTGAGATAATACCAGGTATATTCCATAAGCGTGGCACACTTGCAGCTGCTCGTCAGGGGGACGAAGTTAACCCTGAGCGCAGAAGTAGTGGTAGTCAGTTCTACATCTCTTGGGGTAAGGTCTACAATCAGGGACAGCTTGGACAACTCTCTAAGCAGCTTGAGGTTCAGGCTCAGCAGCAGATTCTCAACCAGCTTGCAATGGAACATCGTTCAGAGATTATGGCTCTTCGCAAGAACCGTGACCAGGAAGGTCTTATGGAACTTCAGAATGACCTTATTGCTCAGACAAAGGCAATAGCAAAGGAAAAAGGTATCGTTGGTCTTACAGATGCACAGAAGGAAGCATACACAACTGTAGGTGGTGTTCCTCACCTCGATGGTCAGTACACTGTATTTGGCGAGGTCGTTGAAGGTCTCGACATCGTTGAGAAGATTCAGAACACAGCTACACTCCCTGGTGACCGTCCAAAGGAGGATATCATCATGACTATGTCAGTTATTGACTAACCCAGCTTTTGCATTTGCTAAAACTGAGCAGATTACAGATAAAAGCAATGCCATCCGGAGTATACTTTCCCATGTATATTTCCTGATGGCATCTTTACATTTTGCACTAACCTACACTTTTCCACGCTATAGACTACTATTGGGCGTAAAAAAACTCTATTTCCTTATAAAATAGGCATTTTTCAACATTTGTACCATGTCGAATCAACATTTTTATCATCATTGTAACATAAAAACACAGTATATTTGCAACCGAAATCAATACATAACTAACACTATTATTACGTATGAGAAAAACAACATTCCTCATTGCATGCTTTGCTCTCTTAGCAAATATGAGCTGGGCACAGAAGGTAGAATTCTTCACTCCAAGTATTGTCCGTATCGTTAAGGACAATGGTCAGAGTGTAGACAAGAAGTCTGAAGTCATTACTGCTACACCACAGAAGGTGAAGGTAAGCAAGACAAGCAATGGCAACAAGACAATATACAAGTCTTCTGCCCTGACAGTCACAGTAGATAATGGTAATGTTACATTTGCAGACAACAAAGGTAACATTCTCCTTAAAGAAGGTGAAAGCAAGTTTACTCCAATCACATCTGGCATAGATAAAGGTGCCTTCAAGGTAAAGCAATGCTTTGCTCTCGACAAGGATGAGCCTATCTACGGTCTTGGACTTCTCCAGAATGGCAAGATGTCACTCCGTGGTGAGCATCGCCTTATGCAGCAGAGCAACCTTGAGGACTATGGCAACGTGTTCCAGAGCATCAAGGGTTATGGTATCTTCTGGGACAACTACTCACCTACACAGATAGACGATAACGCAACACTTGAACTCGAGAGTCAGGTGGGCAAAATCATAGACTACTACTTCATGTATGGTGGCAACGCTGACGGTGTTATCGCACAGATGCGTTACCTTTCAGGCAAGGTACCTATGTCTGCACTCTGGACATACGGTTTCCACCAGAGTCGTGAACGCTACAAGAGTCAGGATCAGCTTCTCGAAGTTGTCCGTAACTACAGAAAACTCAAGGTTCCATTTGATGGCATCATTCAGGACTGGCAGTACTGGGGAAGCAACTACACTTGGAATGCAATGGAGTTCCTCAACGACGATTTCGGAAATGCACAGCATATGATTGATGAGGTACATCGTAAGAATGCACACATGAGTATCTCTATCTGGTCTTCATTCGGTCCTGAGACTAAGGCATTCAAGGAACTCAAGGATAAGGGACTTCTCTTCAGTTTCAAGACATGGCCTGAGAGTGGTATTGGTTTCTGGCCACCTCGTATGGATTACCCAAGTGGTGTGCGTTGCTATGATGTATATAGCAAGGAAGCTCGTGACATCTACTGGAACAACCTCTCTCGCCTTCACAAGATGGGCATTGACGCTTGGTGGATGGACTCTACAGACCCTGACCACATGAGTTACAAGGACTCTGACCTTGACGAGAAATGCTCTGCTGGTAGCTACCGTAGTGTTCGTAACATCTTCCCTCTAAAGGCTGTTGAAGGTGTATATGACCATCAGCGTGCAGTTGACTCATCAAAGCGTGTATTCATTCTCACTCGTAGCTACTTTGCTGGTCAGCAGCGTACAGGTGCTCAGACATGGAGCGGCGATATTGGTTCTTCATGGGAGAACTTCCGCAAGCAGATTCCTATCTGCCTCAACTACACACTTACAGCCAACCCTAATGTGAATACTGATATTGGTGGATTCTTCGCTGGTTCATACAACACACAGGGACACAACTCAGGTACTCGTAACCCACAGTATCAGGAACTTTATGTACGCTGGATGCAATTTGGAGCATTCACTCCTATGATGCGTAGCCACGGAACAGATGTATATCGTGAACTCTACTACTACGGAAAGTCTGGAGAACCTGTATACGATGCACTTGTTGACGCTGTCAAGTTACGTTATAAGTTCCTACCATACATCTACAGCACATCATGGCAGGTAAGCAAGAATGATGATTCATTCATGCGCGCTCTCTTCATGGACTTCAAGAATGACAAGAGTACATGGGATAACAATACTGAGTATATGTTTGGTCGCAGCATCCTCGTTTGTCCTGTTCTTCGTCCTCTCTACACAAAGGAGAAGATTGTTAAGACTGATGAGCTTAGCGGATGGAACAAGAGCGAAAGCAATGAGTCAAATGCTGGTTATCCAAATGTAAACTGGAAGGAGAACAAGCAGTATGAGGTTTATCTCCCTGCAGGTGCTCAATGGTACGACTTCTGGTCAAACAGCAAGTATGATGGTGGAAAGAAGGTGACAACAACCATTCCACTTAATCACTCACCACTCTTTGTTAAGGCTGGTAGCATCCTTCCGCTTGGTCCTGATGTTCAGTATGCAAATGAGAACAAGTACGACAATATCGACATTGTAGTTTACCCTGGTGCAAACGCAGAGTTCACACTCTACGAAGACGAAGGTGACAACTACAACTACGAGAAGGGACAGTATTCAACAATCAAGCTCACATGGAATGACAAGGCAAAGACTCTTACTATTGGAAAGTGTCAGGGTTCATTCAATGGCATGCTCGCCTCTCGCACATTCAATGTCAAGATTATTGGCGGTACAGAGAAGACTGTCAAGTACAATGGAAAGAATACAATAGTTAAATAATCGCATTTTATCTTAGGTAGAAACTACCTAAAACAATGAGAAGCAGTTCCCAGTGATGGAAGCTGCTTCTTTCTTTTTAGTGATGATTAAACAACGTGAGTTCAACGAAGATTATCGCTTAACCTCATCTTTCGTCTGCGCCATGTGCGATTTAATTCATCAAGTTCGTGTTAGCTAAAGAAGAAGGATTCTTCTCGCCAGCAAAGTTTTTAACCTTTTAGCCTCTTAACCTTTTAACCCTTTAACCTTTTAGGTTCCGTCAGGACACAATAAAGGTGTAAAATCCTTCGACATCGCTTCGTAATCCCTTCGTATTGGATTCGTAACAGAACCAAATTTCTTCGCTGATAAGAATCTATTAGAATATGTACCCTAATTTTAGCTTACCCCCTGAAATCAGGACCTCAGCTGGTGTCGTCAAACGCTATACAAAGATAGTCATTATTCACTTCCATTGCAATTTCACAACATCTGCGAAACAACATTTTCTGCACTTTTTATTATAAGTCAAGGACACTCAAAAATCGTTACGAAGGACTGTAATGTGAAAATTGCAAAGAACAAAATTGAGACATCAGGAATCCATTTTAGTTATTATTTGAGCATGATTTTTTGTCAGCACAAGATATTCTTACTAACGCATGTTATTTCATCTATAGAAAAAAGTTGACCGATGCACAAATATATTCTGCATCGGTCATCCTCTTTATAATTTTTCTATCTCTTCCACAGACAACCCTGTTGCCTGACTAATTGTTTCGAATGGCACACCAAGAACCTTCAAGTTACGAGCATTGCTAACCTTCTCCTGCTTTGCACCTTCTGCACGACCTTCTGCACGGCCTTCTGCACGACCCTCGGCAAGTCCCTCGGCTCTTGCTTCTGCTCTGTCACGCTTTCGTTCATTGCGTAAAGTCTCTTTATAAGACAAGTAATCCCAGTAGCGCTTCAAACTTGCCTCATACTGTACTCGCTGACGCTTTGGCATAGCTGCCACTTCCGCCAGAGAATAAAGGCGGTCAAAAGGA
>JAZUHP010000077.1:0-3239 GCA_045641785.1 Bacteroidaceae bacterium | reverse complement strand
AACCTTCTCATACTTGTTAATTGAATAAATGTCTTTACCCAAAAGGATGCAACCAATAAGAAAAATTATGCCTACAATGATTGCGAATTCCTTGCGTTTTTCTCTGTTCATATATATACCTACCTCACGGAATATTTAACTAAATCACGCAAGAATTCCCCTACTTCAAGGAGCGAGTATGTAGTCTTCGGGCTAAACGTATCTATAATCGAGCAAGTAAGCAGGGGATGAATTGCAAGGAAAAATAGGTCTAAAAACAAAAAACGAACACTTGTTCTTTTGTTCGAAAAGTGCTATAATAATATCAGTCGAATATGTAAGGAAGTGACTGATTATGAATAGTATGGATAGAAATCAACATTCAGTATATTCTTTGTATTATCATCTGATATTTGTTGTGAAGTATAGAAGAAAAGTGATTAACGATGAGATTTCCAAGCAGGCAAAAGAGTTGTTTGTAAAGATTGGAGAAAACTATGGTGTTTCTCTTGAAGAATGGAATCACGATGTTGATCATGTCCATATAATGTTTCGTGGAAAGCCACAGACTGAACTTACTAAGTTTATCAATGCCTATAAGAGTGCTAGTAGCCGTCTTATTAAAAAAGAACACCCTGAGATAAAAGAAAAACTTTGGAAGGAAGCATTCTGGAGTCAGAGTTATTGTCTGCTGACTACAGGAGGAGTAACTATCGATGTGATACGGAGTTATATAGAAACTCAGGGGGAAGAAGATGGCAGAAGAAGAGAGAATCGTCTTAAGAAGTATTGTGAGAAAATACAGGATTTATCCTAATAATGAGCAGGAAGTATTCTTTGCTAAATGTTTCGGCTCAGTACGCTTTGTTTATAACAAGATGTTAGCTGATAAGCAGGAATACTATAAAGAGACAGGAAAGAGTCTGAGAATAACACCAGCTAAATATAAGAAGGAATTCCCTTGGTTAAAGGAAGTAGATTCATTGGCATTAGCTAATGCTCAACTTCATCTTGAGACAGCGTATAAGAATTTCTTCAGAGACAAATCTGTAGGATTTCCAAAATATAAATCAAAGCATAAATCCAAAGCATCTTAATTCAACAATCTGTATGAAGCAAGACAAGCAAGATATGTTTTTCCTGAACCTGTAGCTAGAATTGCTAAATTCTTCTTTTTTCCAAGTTTTAAGAATTCTTCGAATTTCTTTTCAGCGTCATACTGACAATCACGAAGACCTCTTTTCTCTAAATATGGAAGCGCACCAAATTTGGATTCCTTTCCGATTATTTGAAGCATCTTTTTAGGGGAGTGCATATGAGTTAACTCAACATAATCGCTATCCGGAATGAGTAAATTTTTGTAATATAATTTATTTCCATTAGCTAAATACACTAGTGGTATCATTCCGTCATACCATAATGCATACCAAGATTGAGGAGAAAAAGCATAATCCTCAGCTTGCTTTTCAACATCAGCACCAAGAGGATTTTCCTCTCGTTTTGCTTCTACAACTGCTATTGCCTTTCCATCTATAAAAAGAAGGTAATCACTCTCTGTATTTCCAACCATGAAAGCTTCTTTAACAGCAGATGTACTGTTAGGTATATATTCACTTCTGAATACGATATCCCAACCAGTTTTTCTTAATTGTTTATCTATCTTCACTCTTGCCTTTTCTTCTGGCAACATAACCATATCTCCTTGTATTAGCAAATATAATTATTCAGGATATATTTTAATCATTCATATATCCAATAATTGGACACTTATATAGGAAAATAGAAGTAAAAATATTTACATCACTTCCCATTTAATATTTTATCATTCTTTCTTGATTTATTAGGCTTTGTATTGTTAATAAGATAAGAACATTCCGTATACCAATTCCGTATTCCACAAATAAAATAAGCCTCACGAATGGGGCTTACTAATGCTTTGTTTATGTAATATTATAATCGTACCTGAGGTGACCTTCTTTGATAAGTGAAAAGGTACAAATTTCAAAGGGTAAAACAAGGGTAAAAAACATAACTCAGTCTAGAAAAGCCTTGTTTTATAAGGGTTTTAGCAAGAATAACCTATGTTGCCATGGAAAACAACATCATTACCAGTACTAGTAACTTTTTTGTCATAGGTTTTCCTTTCTGCCGGACTTCTAAATCCAAACTCTTATTCTAAGTTAAATTCTACATGTCAAAGAAAACATTCATACTCTACAAACACTAGTATTTGGTAGGAAAGAATAAAGCAGTTCTACTTTACTCGACACCCCAAGTATTGAATCATGTACACCAGTTTGGTAATCTCATCAGGGATACGATTATATGTGTGGGGTAAGAAGGATGAGAAAGCATTTACGTTTATTCGTGTGTCTGTTGATACTTTTATCATTTTGCTTTAGTGGTTGCATGACTAAGTATCACAAATCTGCTAATCCACAGATTCCAGAAGAATTCAGTGAGTTAAGTGAAATCATTAATGAGAAGTATTCTGATATTGGTGATTTTCGATTGGAATATGGAGATAAGCATGAATCTATTTCAGGTGAATTTGATTTTACTAAAGAGTACTTTGAGAGTGACTCTTTTGATAGTGAAGTTTACTTTGTAGTTGAAGATATTAGAGAAATGGTTAACTCGTATATTAAGGATAATCCTGATAGTGTTATTGCGGATTTGAACTATGAAAAGTACTTGTTCTTTGGGTATCGGGTATATGTTGAACATATGGAAGGTGTAGCTTCAATTAGAAGTGATAGCAATGGCTTTTTGACAGCCTATACCCCAAGCAAAGGTTGTGATATAGAGTATCTTATTGAACATGGACAGGATATAACCGAACTTCGTTTAGAAGTGGATTTAGCTGACGGTGAAGAGGCTGCTAGGGATTACATTGAATATCTTATTGAAAGTTTTGAGAACATTCTGCAAGTGCGTGTTGAATTTGTTTGTTCTGATGATTCTCTTACTATAGAGGGGGTTTGGGCAATTCAAGATGAATTACCAAAAGAGATTATGGACGATCGAAAGAATGAGAATAAGAAGTTCGTAGTTATTTATTGATTTATGATGAGTTTCCAGAAGACGTTTGTTATGAATTGAATGAGTTAACAGGAAATGACTGGCATTATTGTTAGGTAAGTGAACTGGCACGCCTGCTCGGTAATCAGATTTTCACATAATTCAGCGTAACTTTCTGAGGCTTAATAATCGTTCCAGTCTCAATAACGAGTTCGACATTATGCTCGGCATCTACTGTG
>JAZUHP010000076.1:0-16595 GCA_045641785.1 Bacteroidaceae bacterium | reverse complement strand
CAACATAAGTACGAAACTAAGTGTTTCGGACGCAATGTTGGGGCGCAGCGCTCTTCATGTCGGAGTCAAGGAACGAAGACGAACGAGATGAAGCTAAGCGCAAGGGTGTCATATGAAACGGAAAGATACGACAAAGAGAGTGCAGATATTATGAAAACCACTTACTATAGCATTATTAAAATAATTGTGATCACTTACTTATCTCAACCGTAGTCCAAAACACTTCAATTTTAGAATACACAACGAAACTGTAAGAATGGGAGAAATAACTTATCACATACCTGTTCTGCTAAAGGAAAGCGTCGACGGAATGAACATTGGCAAAGGAGGAAACTTTGTCGATGTCACTTTTGGTGGCGGTGGGCATAGTCGCGAGATCTTATCGCGACTTGACAAGAATGGTCACCTCTACAGCTTTGACCAGGATGCTGATGCAGAAAAAAATATAGAACCTAATGACAAGTTCACGTTTGTCCGTTCAAACTTCCGCTATCTCAAGAACTTCTTGCGCTACTATGGAGTAGATGAAATAGATGGTCTCTTAGCTGACCTTGGAGTATCGTCACATCATTTTGATGACAGCGAAAGAGGATTCTCCTTCCGCTTTGACGGCAAACTCGACATGAGAATGAACCAGCGTGCTGGCAAGACAGCAGCAGATGTGGTGAATACATACGAGGAGAAAGACCTTGCAGACATATTTTACCTCTATGGAGAGATGAAGAACTCACGAAAGATTGCAAGCGCTATTGTTGCAGCCCGCAAGGAACATAAGATACAGACCATTGGCGAATTTCTGGAGGTCATCAAACCTTTCTGCGGAAAGAAGGACGAGAAGAAGGAGATGGCAAAGGTCTTTCAGGCTCTCCGCATCGAGGTGAACCATGAGATGGACGCCCTCAAGGAGATGCTGAAGTCTGCATCAGAAATGCTCAAGCCAGGAGGACGTCTCGTCGTGATAACATACCACTCACTTGAAGACCGCATCGTGAAGAACATGATGAAGACAGGTAACGTGGAGGGTAAGGAGGAGAAGGATTTCTTTGGAAGAAGCAACAGTCCTTTCAAACTCATCAACAACAAGGTTATTGTGCCTGACGCCGAGGAACAGGAGAACAACCCTCGTTCAAGAAGCGCAAAACTTAGAATAGCAGAGAAAATATAAAATACCAATGTATGGAAGAAGATCTCAAAACGGCAACGGAAGCGACAGATGACATGATCGACGATGCTGGCAACAAGATATCAGAAGAGACAATCGACAATACAGAATTGCAAAATAGTGAGGAGACTTCCGAACTAACAGCATACGAAGAGGAAGACAACGAGGATGCCAACATATCCGCATACTCCCTCATCGGTGGCGACTTCCTAAGGAACAAGATATTCGTCAACCAGATAGGATTCACCATGTACATAGTGTTCCTGTTTGTGCTATACACTTGGAACCGCTACGCCTTCCAAGATGACACTCTGCTTGAAGATGCTCTGCGAAAGGAACTCAAGGACATCAAATATAACGTCCTTACCCAATCAAGCGAACTGATGAACTACATGCGCCAGTCGAATGTGGAAGAAGCTATCAAGCATAGCGAGGACAGCTTGCTGAAAACAAGTGTTACAGCTCCATTCCTTCTTCGTGAAGGAAACGCTCCGGCTAAAACAGATGAGGACAACATCAGTTTGGAGGAAAGCGATGTGAACGAAGACGGTAATTAGCTCAGTTTTAGCATTTGCTGAAAGCTGATTGGTTATGGCGGTTATAAGGTCGCTACGCTTTTAGGTTTTACGGTTTTGAGGTCTGCTGACAGGATTTTCTCCGCAACTTCAAGCCTACCGTACAACCAAATAACCCTTGTAACCGAAAGAGTTAGCTAAGGCTAAAGTCGAGTAATTAGGAACTAAGTCACAACTACTAAATCAATTTCTTTGAAAATGGACTTTGACGGAGAAAAAACAAAACTTCGATTCATGATTATCTACATAATCATCGCTCTTGCCGCATTAGGTATAATAGTGCAGATGATTACGGTCATGTTCGTGCAGGGCAAGACATGGCGGGAAGTAGGTAAGGTAACAGAGATAGACTCTGTAAAACTTGAAGCAACAAGAGGAAACATATTATCAGCAGACGGACAGTTAATGTCGAGCAGCTTGCCATTCTACAAGCTTTACATAGATTTCAAATCCGGACTCGAGTTAAATGATACGGCATACGAAACAAAGCTAAGAGAGAAAAAGGAACTTTTTGCTGAGAATATGGACTCTATATGTTTGGGGCTTGCAGAGATTTGTCCTATCAAAACAGCAAACGAATATAAGATCCATTTGCAGAAAGGCCTTAACGCAGGTTCTCGACACTACGAGATATGTCCAAACCAGACACTTAACTATATCCAGTATAATGAGATAAAGGAGTTGCCTGTGTTTAGATTAGGTAAATACAAGGGTGGACTTGTAGCCGAAACACGAAATGGTCGCAAGAAACCATTCGGTTCACTCGCTCAACGTACTCTTGGCGACATGTATGGTGCAAAGGACTCTGCACGTTCAGGACTTGAACTGGCATACGATTCCGTACTTAGAGGTAAGTCGGGATGGTCACACAACAAAAAAGTTCTGTCAAAGAGAATAAACATAGAAGACGAACCTGCTGTAGACGGTTGCGACCTCATAACCACTCTTGATGTTAACATGCAGGATATCTGCGAGAATGCATTGAGAGAAAAGATGACAGAGCTATCTGCCGATGTGGGTGTTGTTGTACTTATGGAGGTCCAGACCGGTGACGTCAAGTCGATTGTCAATCTTCAGCGCGATCCAGCCTCTGGAAAATTCTATGAGTCACGTAACTACGCTCTCGCCGCACTCATGGAGCCTGGATCCACATTCAAGACTGCATCAATGATGGTTGCCATGGACGACGGATATGTACGTCCTACAGACATCGTCGACACTGGTAATGGAATAGAAATAATGCATGGAGCGAAGATGAAAGACCACAACTGGAATAAGGGTGGTTATCATACTATCGATGTGCCTCACGTTCTTATGGTATCTTCAAACATTGGTGTCGCAAAACTAATAGACAAGTATTACCATAAGCAGCCGGAGAAATTTGTGGAAGGACTTCGCAGAGTAGGTATAGGCACACCTCTCAATCTGCCATTTACCGGTGCCGCAGATCCAAAGATCCGTTATCCTGCCAAGGATAGAAGCAACTGGCCTCACACGACCATACCTTGGATGTCCATCGGATACGAGACTCAGATCCCACCTATCTCTACCGTGACATTCTATAATGCCATAGCAAATGATGGCAAGATGGTCAAGCCACGATTTGTGTCTGGTCTATTGCAGAACGGAGACACCGTACTCAAATATCCAGTTGAGGTCATAAAACCGCAAATATGCAAGAAGAAGACACTCAAGGATATCCAGACCATACTACAGAGAGTGGTATGTGACAAAGATGGACTTGGCAAACCTGCCGGCAACCCATTGTTCCATGTTTCTGGTAAGACTGGTACGGCACAGGTATCAACTGGTCAGAAGAGCGGTCACGGATATGGTAAAGAACACCTCGTAAGTTTCTGCGGTTACTTCCCTTCAGAGAGTCCTAAATACACTTGTATAGTTGCCATACGTCACAGTTTTAGTATTGCAAGTGGTGGTGGACAGGCTGGTGTTGTATTCTCCAAGATATCTCAGCGTGTACTTTCAAAGCATGTCACTCGTGAACTTGTTTATGTAGCAGATTCCAGCACCCAGATTGTACCATATGTGAAGAATGGTCTGACAGCATCTGCAAAGACCGTGCTCAAGCATCTTGGCATTAAGGCATACGAGGACAACGTAGGAGAATGGTGTTCAACAAACATCAAGGGTGGAAGTGTCATACTGGAGAACAGGGCCATGAATGACAATTCTGTTCCAAACGTCATTGGAATGGGTGCCCGTGATGCTATCTTTGCTCTTGAAAGCAGAGGTCTTACTGCTAAGGTTAAGGGAAGAGGCAAGGTAAAGAGCCAAAGCTTAAATGCTGGTAGCGCCATCGTGAAAGGTAATACCATAGTGTTGCAGTTAAACTAATCAGAATAGAATTGATATAAAAAGATATGGAACTAAAAGAACTTGTAGCAAAACTGAATGTACTTGAATCTAAGGGAGACCTTAGCAAGGACATAAAGGGTGTGAACATTGATTCACGACTCATTAGTGAAGGCCATCTCTTTATTGCTGTAAAGGGAACACAGGCCGATGGACATAACTACATCGGTAAGGCTATTGAACTGGGTGCTGTTGCTGTTGTCTGCGAGACAATTCCTGCAGATATGGCTGGCAAGGCAACATTTGTTCGTGTGGAAAACTCAGAACAGGTTGTTGGGCAAATTGCTACTACCTTCTACGGAGACCCTACAAGTAAACTTAAACTTGTGGGTGTGACAGGTACAAATGGTAAGACAACTATCGCTACAGTGCTTTATGACATGTTCCGTCACATGGGACATAAGGCTGGTCTTCTGTCAACTGTATGTAACTACATTGATGGCGAGGCTGTACCTACAGAGCATACCACTCCTGACCCTGTAACACTCAATGCTCTTCTCGCTCGTATGGTTGAAGCAGGATGCGAGTATGCCTTCATGGAAGTAAGTAGCCACTCTGTTGTACAGAATCGTATTGGTGGACTTCGTTTCGTAGGTGGATTATTCACAAACATCACTCGTGACCACCTCGATTACCATAAGACTTTCGAGAACTATATCAAGGCAAAGAAGCTGTTCTTTGATAATCTTCCTGCAGATGCTTTTGCCATCACTAACGCTGATGACAAGAATGGTAGTGTGATGGTTCAAAACACTAAGGCTACAGTCAAGAACTATTCAGTTCAGAGTCCTACAGACTTCAAGGCTAAAATCATAGAGTGTCACTTTGAGGGCATGTATCTTGATATAAACGGAAAGGAAGTGGGGGTACAGTTTATTGGCAAGTTCAATGTGAGCAACCTCCTCGCCGTATACGGTGCCGCCGTTATGCTTGGCAAGGACCCACAGGAAGTGCTTGTTGCACTTAGTGCCATGAAACCAGTGAATGGACGTTTTGAGGCACTCCGTTCACCATCAGGCTACACAGCTATCGTAGACTATGCTCATACTCCAGATGCTCTTGAGAATGTGCTCAATGCAATCCATGGAGTGCTTGAAGGCAAGGGCAAAGTGATAACAGTCTGTGGTGCAGGTGGTAATCGTGACAAAGGTAAACGTCCACTTATGGCTCAGGAGGCTGCTCGCCAGAGTGACAAGGTTATCCTCACAAGTGATAACCCTCGTTTTGAAGAGCCAGAGGACATATTGAAAGATATGGAGGCTGGTCTGAATGATGAGCAGAAACAGAAGACTGTCACTATCGTTGACCGTCGCCAGGCTATCAAGACAGCCTGTATGTTGGCACAGAAGGGTGACGTCATCCTCATTGCTGGCAAGGGACACGAGGATTATCAAATAATAAAGGGTGTTAAACATCACTTCGACGACAAGGAAGAAGTGAGGGCCTGCTTCTGATGTTTGTTGAAGTCAAGTGTTTATTTCGAGTAGTGATATCGATAAACAAGATATCCTTCATTCCTCATTCTTCATTTAATTTATGCTATATCATTTAAGCCAATATCTTAAAGAACTTGACATACCAGGAATGGGTATGCTCAACTACGTGTCATTCCGCTCACTTATGACACTTATCCTTTCTCTTGTCATCTCTATGGTGGCAGGTGAATACTTCATCAAGTATATGCGTCGCCGTAAACACATTGAAGAGGCTCGAGATGCCTCTATCGACCCTTATGGCGTGCAGAAAAAAGGTGTACCATCTATGGGTGGCGTAGTCATACTTGCTGCTGTGGTAGTACCAGTACTGCTGTTTGGCAAACTGACAAACATATACATCAACCTTTTGCTTGTAACCATCCTGTGGTTCGGTCTGCTAGGTTTCCTTGACGACAAAATCAAGTTGAGTGGAAACAAGGACGGACTGGCTCCACGATACAAGATGCTTGGACAACTTATTCTTGGATGTGTTGTCGGTATCGCTCTTTGGCTTAGTCCTCAGGCTGTTGTCAGAGAGAATGTGACTCAAGAGATTGGCCAATCTGAGGTTGTATACCACAAGAGCGAGGCGCGTAAATCGACAGTCACTACCCTTCCGTTCCTGAAGAACAACAACCTTGACTACAATACACCTTTTGGCTGGATCAAGAATGGAACTACAAAACGTGCTTGTGGCTGGATATTGTTTATTCTTGTAACAACATTCGTGATAACTGCTGTTTCTAATGGTGCAAACCTTAACGACGGCATGGACGGCATGTGTGCCGGTAACTCTGCTATCATAGGTATAACCCTTGGAATACTGGCATACGTCTCAGGTCATATACAATATGCAAGTTACCTTAATGTAATGTATATTCCTGGCACAGAAGAAGTAGTTGTGTTCCTATGTGCTTTTGTCGGTGCACTTATCGGTTTTCTCTGGTACAATGCTTATCCTGCCAAGGTATTCATGGGTGACACAGGTAGTCTTGCCATTGGTGGTGTTATTGCCGTGACAGCAGTAATAATACATAAGGAGTTGCTTATACCTATCCTATGCGGTATTTTCCTCATGGAGAGTGTGAGTGTTATTCTTCAGGTGTTCTACGCCAAGAAAGGCAACAAACTTGGTCAGAAGTGGAGAGTATTTAAACGCGCTCCTTTCCATGACCACTACCGTCACAAGATGGAGCCAGGCGTCAAGTATCTCATCAAGAAACCAGAAGGACTTCTTTTTGAGTCAATGATCACAACACGTTTCTGGATTGTGACAATCATACTTGCAGCAATAACTATATTGACGCTTAAGATTAGATAACAAATAATAAATACAAAATAGAGAAGATGAACAATGGCAATTGAGATTACACTAATTCTTCATTTTTCATTCTTCATTCTTCATTTTCAAATATGAAAAGAATAGTAATACTTGGTGCAGCAGAGAGCGGTGCTGGAGCTGCTGTACTTGCAAAGGTAAAGGGATTTGACGTGTTTGTAAGTGACATGTCAAAGATTAAGGACAATTACAAGGCGCTACTGGACCAGCATCAGATCCAGTGGGAAGAGGGTCAACATACAGAGGAACTTATCCTCAATGCAGATGAGGTAATCAAGAGTCCAGGGATACCAGAAAACGCTCCGATGATTGTGAAGATAAAGGAAAAGAACATTCCTATCATCAGCGAGATTGAGTTTGCTGGTCGTTACACTAATGCCAAGATGATATGCATCACAGGTAGTAATGGCAAGACCACAACTACATCTCTAATCTACCACATTCTCAAGCAAGCAGGATATAACGTAGGACTTGCAGGAAACATAGGAAGAAGTCTTGCACTTCAGGTTGCAGAGGAGAACTTCGACTATTATGTGATTGAGCTTAGCAGTTTCCAGCTCGATAACATGTACGAGTTCAAGGCTGACATCGCTATCTTAATGAATATCACTCCTGACCATCTTGACCGCTACGACTTTAAGATGCAGAACTATGTGGATAGCAAGATGCGCATCACTCGTAACCAGACAGAGGAGGATGCCTTCGTGTTCTGGAATGACGATCCTATCGTAAAGGAGGAACTGAAGAAATACAATATCAAGGCTCGTCTATGTCCATTCTCGGAGTTCAAGGAGATTGGAGCTATAGGTTATGTTAGCGACAAGAAATTTACTATAGACGCTCCAACACCATTCAACATGGAGCAGGAGGAACTGGCACTTAGAGGTAAGCACAACCTGTACAATTCTCTCGCAGCTGGTATCACAGCCAACCTTGCTGGTGTTTCTGACGAGCAGATACGTAAAGGTCTTAGCGACTTTGCAGGAGTGGAGCATCGCCTTGAAAAGGCAGGCAGAGTACGTGGTGTTGACTTTGTCAACGACTCCAAGGCTACAAACGTTAATGCTTGCTGGTACGCACTCGAAAGTATGACACAACCTACTGTGCTCATCCTTGGTGGCAAGGACAAGGGTAATGACTATTCCGAGATCTTTGACCTTGTCAAGGAGAAGTGTATCGGTCTTGTTTTCATGGGAGTGGACAATTCAAAGCTACACGCAGCATTTGACAACTTCGGTATTCCTATCGCTGATGTCAAGAGCATGAAAGACTGTGTTGACGAGTGCTACAAGATGGCAAAACCTGGTAGCTGTGTACTTCTCAGTCCTTGTTGCGCAAGTTTTGACCTCTTTAAGAATATGGAAGATAGAGGCGAGCAATTCAAGGAATGCGTTAAAAATCTTTAGTGGCATCTTATCTTTCAACTGACGCTTGCGAAAGTTGAATTACTTATGAATTAATTGTTACAAGGTATTTTTATACGTTACTAAAGCAATGACATTTTCTGAAATTAAATGGGGTAAGGCATTTATCAAAGGTGATAAAGTGATATGGATGATATTCTTCATCTTATGTTGCATTTCTATCACCGAGGTGTTTAGTGCATCAAGCAGAATGACCTTTAAGAGTGCAAGTCACATGGGACCTCTTATCACACAGTTCACATATCTGTTCGGTTCCTTCGTTATAGTACTCTTCATACACCGTATACCTTGCAATAAGATAATCTTATTTTCTCCATTTATGCTGCCAATTAGCTGGGGATTACTTTTACTTGCTATCATGACAGGTGGAGAACTGAATGGAACAAATCGTTGGTTACAAGTATTCGGCATAAGTTTGCAACCGTCGGAATTTGTAAAAGGGAGTATGGTATTCTGGACTGCACTCATATTATCCAGGAGTCAGATGATAAGGAAACTTGACAACGGAAAGATAGTATCTGGAGCCGTAAAAGGAAGCAGACCATCCATGCCATTCTGGTTAATCACAGTTCCCCTGCTACTTTCTTGTGCTGCCATTTTCAAGGACAACATCTCAACAGCGATACTACTTTTCGTTGTTATCCTCATAATGATGATACTGGGACGTATTCCATGGATATATATCATTAAGTTAGTGGGTACGCTACTGATTGTAGGAATTGTTTCATTGTATGCCATAATGAAAATACCTGATGATGTGTTGGCTAAGATTCCAATGATAAACCGTACCATAACAATGAAACATCGTCTCGAACGTTTCGGTGAAAATGATGTTGTGTTCGGTTCGGAAGAATGGAAGAAGAAGCAACTTGATGACAAGAACTCACAGAGTACGTATGCCAAGATAGCAATAGCCAATTCGAATGGTATAGGTCTGTCCATAGGAAACTCCATAGAACGAGATTTCCTTCAGCATGCTGAGTCCGACTTCATATATGCCATCATCATCGAAGAGACAGGTATTCTGGGTTCCGTCTTTGTGCTATGGCTGTACCTGTGGCTACTGATGCGAACAGGAAGAATAGCACATAAATGCAGGAGACATTTCCCCGCATACCTTGTCATGGGATTAGGACTGATGATGACCATACAAGCACTTGTAAATATGGCTGTTGCTGTAGGAGCTATTCCTGTTACCGGACAGACATTGCCTCTAATAAGTCGTGGAGGTACGTCAATCTTTATCACAAGCTTTTATTTTGCCATAATCTTAAGCATAAGCAGATATTCAGAAGCTGCAGGAACAGAAGAGGTCAAGAAAGTGCCTGTTACTGAGGGTGAGACAAATGAATATGCTTCTGATGGAAACATGACGTAAAGCAACCTCTACAAAAAACAGGATTATTAAGGAAAAAGACGCTATAAAATGCAAATAGTGGGACAAAACTTTTTTGTCCCACTATTTTTTTGTAATTTTGTGACCTAAATAGGTATAGAAAAAACAAAAAATGCGTATGGAAAATAAAGAGCCAATAAGGGTTATTGTCAGTGGAGGTGGAACTGGTGGTCACATCTTTCCTGCAGTTTCTATCGCTAACGCTATTAAGAATCTTGTCCCAAATGCAGAAATCCTCTTCATAGGAGCATTGGGTAGAATGGAAATGCAAAGGGTTCCTGCCGCTGGCTATGAAATAAAGGGACTTCCTGTACGTGGACTTATCCGCCCACTTTGGAGTCCAAAGAACATTGGTGTAATGATTGATTTCATCAAGAGCAAGAACATGGTGAAACAAATCATCAAGGAGTTCAAGCCTCAGGTCGCAGTCGGCGTCGGCGGCTATGCTTCTGCACCAACTCTTAATGCTGCTCATTCCATGGGAATACCTTGCCTCATTCAGGAACAGAACAGCTATGCAGGCGTGACAAACAAGTCACTTGCCAAGAAAGCAAGCAAAGTTTGTGTTGCCTACAGCGGAATGGAACGATTCTTCCCTGCAGACAAGATAATAATGACAGGTAACCCTGTACGCCAGAACCTGCTCAATGCAACTGTCACAAAAGACGAAGCAATAGAGAGTTTTGGACTCACACCAGGAAAGAGAACAGTCCTGATAATCGGTGGAAGCCTTGGAGCTCGCACTGTAAACGAGAGTGTTCTTAGTCACTTGGAGGACATTCGCAATAGTAATGTCCAGTTCATCTGGCAAACAGGAAAAGTATATAGTGATGACATAAAACGAGAACTTGCAAAGGTTGACAGTATTCCAAACCTGCATGTGACAGACTTCATTTCAAGCATGGACAATGCCTATGTAGCAGCAGACCTTGTCATTTCTCGTGCAGGAGCAAGTTCAATATCTGAATTGTGTCTCCTCCAGAAACCATCGATACTTGTACCATCACCTAATGTGGCAGAGGACCACCAGACAAAGAATGCTCTTGCACTCTCAACAAAGGATGCTGCACTCTTTGTAAAGGACTCGGAAGCTCGTGGAACACTCATACCATTGGCACTTCAGACCGTAATAGACGACAACAAACTAAAGTCTCTCGGAGAGAATGCCGGAAAACTTGCCTTCAAGGATTCTGCAGAGGTAATTGCAAGAGAGGTTCTCAAACTTGCAAGATGTTAGAACTGAATGCTCGAGTTTTCATGTTCGTTAGTTTTTAACTTTTAATTTTACTTAAGAAAGTGATAAAATCAGTATATTTCGTAGGAGCAGGAGGTATTGGAATGAGCGCCCTTGTGCGTTACTTCCTTGGCTCTGGCTACAATGTTGGTGGATATGACAAGACACCAAGCGAGCTTACAGAGAAGCTCATCGAAGAAGGAGCACAGATTCACTACGAAGAGAATGTAGACAGCATAGCTGATTGCTTTAAGGACAAAGACACGACTCTCGTTGTCTATACTCCAGCAATACCAGCAGAGCATAAGGAACTTGTATACTTCAAGGAAAACGGATTTGATGTACAGAAACGTGCTCAGGTTCTTGGATTCCTCACTCAAGAGCACAAGGGACTCTGTGTAGCTGGTACTCACGGAAAGACTACAACATCATCAATGACTGCCCATATACTACACCAGAGCAGCATTGACTGCAACGCTTTCCTAGGCGGAATAACAAAAAACTACGGCACCAACTATATTCTTTCAGAGAAGAGTGACTATGTAGTCATAGAAGCAGACGAGTTTGACCGTTCATTCCACTGGCTACGTCCTTATGCAACCGTAATCACAGCAACAGACGCAGATCATCTTGACATATACGGAACAAAGGAAGCCTATCTAGAAAGTTTCCGTCACTACACTACCCTAATCCAACCAGGTGGAGCATTAATCATCCACAAGGGACTTGAGATGAAAGCAAACCCACAGGATGGTGTTAAGGTATATGAATATTCTCGTACTGAAGGAGATTTTCATGCAGAAAACATCCGTATTGGCGGTGGTGAGATTTTCTTTGACTTCGTTACTCCAAAGGGAACTGTTAAGGACATCCAACTTGGGGTACCAGTAAGCATCAACATTGAAAATGGTATAGCAGCAATGGCTCTTGCCCAGCTTGCCGGAGCTACTGACGAAGAACTCCGCGAGGGTATGAGGACATTTGCAGGTGTTGACCGTCGCTTCGACTTCAAGGTTAAGAATGATAAGGTTGTATTCCTTAGTGACTATGCCCATCATCCTAACGAGATTGACCAGAGCGTGAGGTCTATACGTGAACTTTATCAGGACAAGAAGATTGCGGCAATCTTCCAGCCACACCTCTACACTCGTACTCGCGACTTCTACAAGGAATTTGCCGCAGCACTATCACTACTTGACGTGGTTTATCTCTGCGACATCTATCCAGCACGAGAACTCCCAATACCTGGAGTGACATCACAGATCATCTATGACAACCTCACAAATGGCTGCGAAGGTCACCTCATTCATAAGGAGGACATCCTTAATATAGCAAAGAATAGTGATTTCGATGTCCTTATCTCTCTTGGAGCAGGAGATATAGAGAACTACGTGCCAGAGATTGCCGAGATTCTCAAGAAGAGATGATTGTCGATTCTATGAAACGGTCTCCGCGCTAAAGCAAGAACGATATAGGCAGATACAACAATAGGCAATAAACACATTGTGAATTAACATTATAGATATAAGATATGTCCAAAGCAAAGAAAATAGCGAAAGTCGCTCTTTTAGTCATACTGCTCATAGGTGTGACTGGCTATCTTATATTCTACATGTTCCACGAATCAGAAGCAGATCCTGAAAGCAAGTGCACAGGACTGGAACTCATTATAGAGAACAGCACCGAGTCTCCATTCATCAGCAAAAAAGATGTTGAAGACATTCTTAACAAGAACCATCTCACTCCAATAGGACTGACGATGAAAGACATCAACGGAAACACACTTGAGACTTTCATATCAAGAAATCCGTTTGTTAGAGAAGTACATTGCTACAAATCTCCAACTGGCAAAGTGGTGGTTAAGGTAACTCAGCGCACTCCTATAATATATATTCTTCCTGACGAGAAAAAGGGGTATTTCATTGATGACACCGGGAACGTTGTTCCAAACAACAAATACGTGAGCAATATCATTGTTGCAACAGGTATAATCGATGAGAAATATGCAAAGAAGGAGTTACTACCATTTGCACAATTCATCCAAGGCAATGACTTCTGGAATAACCAGATAGAGCAGATACACATCTCATTAGACAAGAAACGACACAGAGTTGTGGAACTTGTCCCGAGGGTTGGAAACAATATCATCTATCTTGGCGCAATAAAAGATTACGAGAAGAAACTTCACCGGCTAAAGATATTCTACGACAAGGCTATCGGAACCATCGGCTGGGGCAAATACGAGAGAATTAATCTTGAGTTTGAAAATCAATTAATCTGTACTAAACATAAGCAGTAAATACATAATATGGCATCGGATAAAGACTTTATAGTTGCAATAGAGATAGGTTCGTCAAGAATCTCTGGAATTGCAGGAAGAAAGAAAGATGGCGTTATGCAAGTTTTAGCATATGCAGAAGAGAAATCTGACACATATGTTCAGCGTGGTGTGATTCTAAACATAGAGAAGACATACCAGAGCATAAACGCCATAATATCTAAGCTCGAAGCAACATTAAAAAATCCAATTGCTCGTGCATACATCGGCGTAGCAGGACAATCTGTACGTTCATACAAGAAGCATGTTAAGCGCAACATGGGCGCTCACAGTTATATCACTTCTGAATGCATTGAAGGAATACGTAACGATAGCTACGACATACCATTCTCTGACTGTCAGATATTACGCAATTTCCCACAAGGATTTGTCATTGACGGAGCAGTAGAGACAGAGCCTGTAGGCAGAATGGGTACTATCATTGAAGGTAATTACATAAATATCATTGCAAACAAGAGACTGTTGAATAATATCACAACTACATTGGAAAATACCAGTGTAAAGATTGCTGATATCCTTCTGACTCCATACGAGCTTTGCGAGCAGGTACTTACTGACATCGAGAAGAGAAGCGGATGTGCTGTGGTAGACCTTGGCGCTGAAACAACTACTGTCATCGTCTACATGAATAGAGTCATTCGCTACCTCGTCACTCTCCCTATAGGAATGAACAACATCAACAAGGACTTGGCTACCTTGTCAATACTCGAAGACGAGGCAGAAGATGTAAAGCTGATGTTTGGCGATGCTAAGCATACCAAGAATGAAGATGACAAGGACAAGACATTCATCTCTAAGGTTGGCACTGAGATAAAGGTAGAACTCATAAGAAATGTCATTGAAGCACGTCTTGAAGAGATCATCACCAACGTAAAAAATCAACTTATCAAGTCTACATACAGCGACAAACTTCTAAAAGGCATCATTCTCGTAGGTGGCGGTAGCAAGATGAAGAACATCGAAGCTGCTTTCCAGGAAGCAACAAAGATTGAAACAATACGTGTGGCAAGCGCTGTAGACACACTCATACAGAAAGCCTCAGGCATGGGTAACCCTGCCGTATTTGAGACTCCTGTCGGTCTCTCAGTACTCTCTCTCCTCCTTGCTGGCAAAGAGAACTGCGCCGGAACAAAGGTTGTTGAAGAACAGACTCAGAATGACCTCATCACACAGATGGAGCAGGAGGCTGAGCGTGAAAGAATCAAGAAGGAACAGGAAGAGAGAGACAGGGCTGATATCCAGTGTGCACTTGAATTTGACGCAATAAAGAACAAGATACGTTCTCAGCTCAAGATTGTTACTGACGCTCTCTCAGAAGTAAGAAAGCACGGAGGTGACAAGAAGGTTCGTGAGTCTGCTGAAAATATTGCAGAGAACGCACTCAACGTGATCACAGAAGATTTCCAGCAACATGTTGACACACTTTCTTCTAAAGAGAAGTATAAGCAAACAGCCACAGAAGGAACACAGTATGCTCAACAGTTACGCGAGGCAACTACTCAACTCCGCGATGCTGTTCTGAAAGCCAAGGAAGACAATAAGTTCTTCAATCGTATTGGCAAGTTCATAACTGACATGGTGTCTGAAAACTAAAAATCAATCATTAAGTAAGTATTCACAATCGTACTCAAAGCACACGATAGGGTTACTGTATAGACATGGACACTTGCTTATTAAATAACATACGATAATGAACGAACAAAATAATGGTATGGCAGAGTTTTCTTTCCCAGAAAATACTAACGTGCCAAACAACTCTTCACCAAGCATCATCAAGGTAATTGGTGTAGGTGGCGGTGGTGGCAACGCCGTAAACCACATGTACAACACAGGTATTCATGATGTAACCTTCGTTGTATGCAACACCGACAACAAGGCTCTACAGGACTCTCCTGTTCCACACAAGATACAATTAGGTGAAGAAGGCCTTGGAGCAGGAAACCGTCCTGAACGCGCACGCAAAGCCACAGAAGAGTCAATAGAAGCCGTAAAGAATATGCTTAGCGATGGTACCAAGATGGTATTCATCACAGCTGGTATGGGTGGTGGTACAGGAACTGGTGCAGCACCACTTATTGCCAAGACTGCAAAGGACATGGGAATCCTTACTGTTGGTATCGTAACAATCCCATTCAAATGGGAAGGACAGAAGAAGATTGACCAGGCTCTCGAAGGTGTCAAAGAAATCAGGAAAAACGTCGATGCTCTTCTTGTCATCAACAACGAGAAACTTCGTGAGATATACCAGGATTTCACTGTTGTAAAGGCATTTGCTAAAGCTGATGACACTCTCTGTAACGCAGCGCGTTCTATTGCAGAGATCATCACTATGCACGGTATCATCAACCTCGACTTTAACGATGTGAGCACAGTTCTCAAGGACGGTGGTGTTGCAATCATGAGTTCAGGTGTAGGAGAAGGCGAAGGACGTGTCACAAAGGCTATTCAGGACGCATTAAACTCACCTCTCCTTAATCATAACGACATCTACAACTCAAGCAAGATTCTTCTCAGAATATCATTCCCAGAAGATGAGAGCGAGGGCGGTGCATTAATGATGGAAGAAATGAACGAGGTACACGAGTTCATGGACAAGATTCAGAATGCTAATGTAGAGACAAAGTGGGGACTCTCTGTTGATCCAGAACTTCACAAGGAAGTTAAGGTCATTATCCTGGCTGTCGGATTTGGTATCGAAAGTATCGAGTCAGAAGAACTTGGTCAACGACTAAAAAAGCAAGAGGAAAAGGTCTTGACTCCAGAAGAGGCAGAAGCAGAAGCAGAAAGAGCTGCTATACGTACCCAATACTACGGAGAAGACAAGAATGGCGGTACAATACGTAGACCTGTATATTCATACACCTTCACAGATGACGACCTTGACAATGACGACATCATCTGTATGGTACAGTCATCTCCTACATACAAGAGATCAAAGGAAACGCTTAAGCAATGGAACGACAGAAACAAACCTGTTAACGAGGAGGGTTCTCCAGAGGCACCTGCCAACACCAACAGCAATAGCGGAAACATGACAATCTCTTTCTAATTAGATAGAGCATAACAGTTCAAGAGGGTAAGCAAAATAAATTGCTTACCCTCTTTTGTATATAGTCAATGCCGTTGGTTGCATCTAATATAACGTGAGTTCGACGAATATACTTCAGAATAAAGTAAGTTGTCTATCATTGGAAATGTCAACTGCTTGCACTCTTATTGTCGGCTTTTTTGGAAAGTAACAGTATGCAGCTAATGCTCCAAGCATATTGACAATGAAGT
>JAZUHP010000075.1:0-26283 GCA_045641785.1 Bacteroidaceae bacterium | reverse complement strand
AGCGCACACGATTCTCCAAGCAATCACGTGCGCTCCTCGAGTACTGCTCGAGTGATGACTGGAGAAAAAGGGGGTGATAGAGCAATTTACTAAGGGGTAGTTGATGGATAAAGAGTATTTTCCCGAAATTAGTCTTTATGTAAACATCATGATGCAACAAAAAAAGAGAAGTCACCTCATGATGACTTCTCTTTTTTATTTATCGTGTATTCGGAGAATTACTTCTTAACCTTAACGATCATGAATGTACGTGCTGCAACCTTAGTGTTGTAAGAAGGAGCAGAAACTGTAGCTGATGATGTCTGAGGAACGATAGCCTTTGGATTGTCAAGAGTGTTCTCTGCATCGAGGTTGTCAGAATGGAATGTGATAACCTGAGCTGCATGGTCACCCTTCTTGAGTCCCTTGAAGTTGAGAGTAACGTCCTGTGCCTTGTCGCCAACATTGATAACCTTCACGATGTACTCACCGCTGTTCTTGTCCCATACGGCAGATGCGAATAGACCGTCCTGATCGTCATTTCCTGCAACAGCCTTGCCGTTCATTGTCAACTTAATCATGTTAGTACCCTTGTTGAGAGAGTAAAGCTGCTGAACATAGTAAGAACATGAGTTGAAGCTACGGAGGTTGTCATACCAGATAGCATCTGGACGCCACTGCCATCCCTCAACATGAGCGAAGAGAGGTGCGTATGTAGCCATCTCAACAACATCGGCATTACGCTCAATACCTGTCATGAATGCTGCCTCCATAAGAGATGCGTTGAAGTGGTTCCACTTCTTGCCTCTTCCATGACAAGCATACTCACCAGCAAATACCTTTGGAGCCTTCTTGCTACGATCATAGTTGTCATAACGGTTTGCACCACAGTTGAGACGATTGCCCTTCTTGTCCTTTGCCTTACCAAGGAACCACTCCTCATTACGATAGAAGTGCTCATCGTAGAGGTCTGCACCAAGTTCCTTCATACGTGGCTGAAGCATCTCGAACTTGTCGCCCTCTGAGTCAGGACCTGTAGTACCGATGAGACGGATCTCTGGGTGAACCTTACGTACAGCCTCTACAAATATCTTAAGACGCTTAGTGAATGCTGCATTATCCTTGTAGTCCCACTGTTCGTTACCAATACCGAGGAACTTGAGGTTGAATGGTTCTGGGTGTCCCATATCTGCACGTAGCTTAGCCCACTGGTTCTTTGCAGGATCACCATTTGCAAACTCAATGAGATCGATACAGTCGTCAATATAAGGCTGGAGCTGATCAAGTGGAACATGTACATCATCCTCATGCTCTATACCATTCTGATACTGACAGCTCATACCAACATTAAGTACTGGAAGTGGTTCTGCACCAATCTCCTCTGAGAGTTGGAAGTACTCAAAGAATCCGAGTCCGTATGACTGATAGTAGTCTGGGAAATAACGGTGAGTGAATGTATAGTGCCAACGGTTCTCATTGAGAGGACGGTTCTCTACAGGACCTACAGAGTTCTTCCACTGGTAACGAGTAGCGAGGTCTGTACCCTCAACGATACATCCACCTGGGAAACGGAACACACCTGGTTTCAACTGCTCAAGAGCCTCTGCAAGATCCTTACGCATACCATTCTCATGTCCCTTATATGTATCAACTGGGAAGAGAGACACGTGCTCAAGGTCTGTTGTTACCTTGCTGTCACCCCAAACACGGAGATGAGCCTTTGCAAGAGTCTTCTTTGCCTTAATGACAACAGTATACTTTTTCCATTCCTTACCACTGATTTCAACACCTGCATTACCAATCTTCTGGTCGTCACCCATTGTTGCATTATCAACGAGGTCAATCCAGATCTTGCTCTTACCACCATCTGGCACACGAGCCCAAACAGAGAAACGGTAATCAGCATTTGCCTTTACACCGATACCAAAGAATCCCTGATTCTCAATCATGGTATGCTTGTCATTGTGTCCTGATGGAGCAAGGCGCACATAGTGTGGATTCTTATTGAAAGGACCATCATTCTTGAGAGATACCTTACCAGAGATTGTCCAACCTGCATAGTTGTTTGGGAACTCGAAAGAACGGTTGATAAGTAACTCACCATAGAGTCCACCATCTGCTGCATAGTTAATGTCCTCGAAGAAGATACCATACATTGTAGAAGGTATAGGACCGCCAACCTTTGAAACATTTATGTCAAAGTTGTGATTCTGTGCTGACATACCAGTTGCGATAGCCATCGCAGCGAGCAACGAGCCAAATTTCTTCATAATTTGTGTTTTAGTAGGTTTAGTTAATAATGATTTTCTGCAAAGATAATATAAATTATCGAAACACAAGCGCATGTTCTTGCCAAAAATAAATAACAAATGTCAAATACGTACATTTAGCATGCACTTAAAAAGTGCATTTACAAGTAGGTTCCTTTCACATCTTTCCATTCGCAGATGAACATCAAAGAAAAAAAGCCGAACTCAACGAAAAACATTGAGTTCGGCATTTATTGTAGAGTTCAGTTGTAAAAACAACTTACACTATGTAGGATTAGTATTACTTACGGATAAACTTCTTACCGTTCTGGATAACGATACCCTTGTAAGACTCGTTAACCTTCATACCAGCAGCATTGTACATTGGAGCATTTACATCAAGAACCTTTGCAGACTGGATAGCTGCTGCCTCCTCATCAGAAAGTGGAGTGAAGCCCTTGTATGTGAATACACGTGCAGTGTGGATAGCTGTATCGAAACGATAAAGGAGGTAATCAGTCTTAGCAACGTCTACGATATCTGTTGTGTTACAACCTGGCTGCTTGTCATAGCGGTCGTAGCCATTTGTCTTCTTGATCTCAATGAAGTTTGGCTTAGCAGGATCGTCAGAAACATAGCGTGGGTCGAATGTAACCTCGAGGTTGTTATAGCTTGTACCATTAACAACCACACCCTCTTCACGGAGGATACCTACGTTAGCACGAGCTGTGTTAGGGATGAGTGGAAGAAGTTCCTTAGCGTAGTTAACGCCAGCCTCATCGTTGATAAGAGTATAAACCCAGATGTAAGCGTTAACCTCATCCGCAGAAGCAAATACCTGGCTTGGAGCTCTCCACCAGTCAAGACCGTCAACTGGATCGCCAGCAGCTAATGCATCGTTATAGTTCTTAGTATGCTCGTTCATCCACTTACCCTGCCAGTGTGAAGTGTTTGTATCTGTTACGATACCATCAGTAGCCTTCTCAAATGCAGGATTTGCAGCAAGTTCTTCCTCTGTGATATCCATATAGTTCTTGTCAACAGCAACAACATACTCAACATCGTTGTTGATAACAGTCTGGTTACGAGTGTAGTACTCAACACCATTAACAGGAATAGAGTTAACTGTAATAGTCATTGTACCCTTCTTTTCGAGCTTGATAGTAGCACCGTTAGAAAGCTCACCCTCGATTTTAGCTTCACCGTCATATTCAATCTCATAAGTGATACCTACAGCTGGAGCAAGAATAACAGAAGCATTGTCAACAGTTACCTTGAATGTCTTACCGAAACCTTCCTCTACAGAAGCGATAGCAGCAACAGGAGCAGGGAGCTGAACCTCACCAGCCTCAACAGAAGTCTCAATTACATCAGACTTAGCGTCACGCTTTGTAGTCCAAGTCTTAAGGACACCTGATTTTGTACAAAGGATAGAGTATACACCATTATCACCAGATACTTCATCTTCCGCATCATAATAATCTACTTCAACTTCTTCCTCAGAACCTGGGAGAATATAGTGAAGAACCTCATCCTCAAGGAATGTTACCTTGTACTCACGGTCATTACCCTTAACAGCCTTGAGCAATACCTCTGGATTTGCAGCAACATCACCATCAAATTCATGAGCAATCTTTACACCCATGAACTTAGTGATACCCATGTAACGAGCCTGATAGTGAATGAGACCAGCAGCACGGTTGTCAACACCTTCTGCAAGAGTGTAAGAACCCTTAGCTACATTCAATCCGCTGATGTCATCAATGCTATAGTCTACATTCTGTCCCTTTACATTAAGAGTAACCTTGTACCAAGTTGCAGCAGCAATAGAGATAGAGTCATTATTCTCTGCGTGAATATCGCTATTATTAACTGTAAAGAAACAAGTACCATTTACAGCAGTTACAAAACCACCTTCACCTGCAGCAGTACCAGAAAGACACTGTGTCAACTTGAAGAGATAACCAACGCCTTCAATTGGAGCTTCTGCTGCTGCGTTAGTAGCAAAGACTTCATTTGTTGTTCCCCAATAAGAGCCAAGGCTCAAGCTTGTAGCAGGTACGTTCCAAACAGCAATCTCATTGTTACGCTGAGCAGCATTACTTGTGTTATTACCGAACTGCTCAAAGTTGAAAGAGAATGACATTGTGTATCCAGTCTCTGGAAGCTCAACACCTTCCCATGGAGTAGCACCCCAGAAACTATTGATACGAGTACCATTGTAATTTGCGACACCATCACCGAACTGGAGATAGTTACCATCCTGTGTCTCAACGATCTTCTGAATAGCACCTGCACGGCTGTTTGTCCAGTTGTCTGTTGTAAAATTATCCTGATAGATAATTTTTTCGTCCGCATTAGCAGAAGTGAACGCAGCTGCTAAAGCGAGAGCAAGAGTAAATTTTCTCATAAGCTTTTGTTTTTGTTAGTTAAATAATCTGTTCTATTATTATTTCTTTTTAGAATTGATAACAAGAAGTAGCAATGGTTTAATTACCACTTCTTATTATCAATTATCAATCTTCATTATTTTCCCCATCCTGGGTTTTGGTCAAGAACGTTACCAGACTTCATGATTTCTGTCTGTGGTATAGGGAAGAGGTTCCACTTCTCCTGCCATACTCCATTACCACGAGTATAAGGTTCAACAGTGTATACAAGCTTCTCATTGCCTTCTGTATCTGTTTCCTTAGTGATGACCATTCTATGGATATTCATGAACTTGTCACCATCTTCCTTCCAACGACGCACGTCATAGAAACGGTGTCCTTCAAAAGCAAGTTCTACCATACGTTCCTTCTTGTACTTAGCCCAGAAAGCATCATTAGAGAGACCTGTAGCAAACTGAGGAAGACCGGCACGCTGACGAGTCATGCTTGCATATACACGAGCAGACTTCTTGAACTCACTATCAGTAGCATCAGCAGCATTGTCCATGCCCTGAGACTTGAAGTACTGGAAGAGTGCTTCTGCATAGTTAAGATAAGCTCCACCAAGACGGAAGATCATCCAACCGTGAGGACTTGTTGTAGAATATCCAGAACGAAGAATCTGTGACTCATTACAGTACTTCTTAAGATAGTAGCCTGTACTTGTTGCATAAGATGTACGAGGACGAGCATGGTAGCCGCCTACGAAAGTCTCAAGCTTCTTATAGGAAGTGTTAGCAAGATCAACAGGCCAAGCATCACCATTGACAGCTATTGTTGCAGCAAGACGTGGGTCACGGTTCTTATAAGGATCCTGTGCATCATATCCACTACCCTCCTCGTCAATAGCCATACCATTCTTCATATCGTATGCATCAACAAGATCCTGAGTTGGACAGTTACCGCCCTGACCACCAGAGTAGCCTACAGGGAAGTTGTTTGTCTCAAATGAATTGCTGGCAGCAGTACGACGAGTAAAGAGATTCTCTGCATACACATCAGACAACTCATAGAAATTCTTAGCCCAAAGATTAGCATATGTTGGAGTGAGTTTCTTTCCCGCAGCCTCACAAGTCTCTATAAGTTCCTTACATGCCAATGCAGCCTTATGCCATAACTCTGCATCATTAGCAGTGTTAAACAATGGACTTGCATGATAGAGAGCTGCCTGAGCACGAAGAGCAAGGACAGAGAACTTTGTTGCACGACCAGCCTCAGCAGCAGATGCAGCCTGAAGGTCACCAAGGTTTGTATAGTCCTCCACAATGCTATCCTTAATGGCTTCACACTCTGCATCAATGAAGTTGAAGATCTCGTCTGCACTTACACGAGGTAAAGCATTCTCAACATCTGCAGACTGGTTATGAATCTTGAAAGGAACACCACCATACTGACGAACAAGAGAATAATAGAAGTAAGCACGAGCCCATCTACATTCCCACTGATAGTTCTTGTACTGGAACATCTTCTTCTCGTAGTCCTTATTGTACTTGAACTCATCAAATGTAAGTCCAAGCCAGTTATCAATAAACTCGTTACAATAAGTAATACCTTCCCAAGCCTTGTTCCACATAATCTGACGAGGATTAGAAGGTCCCCACGCACCATTGTAGAAGTCTTCTATTGCATTGCCAGATCGACTGAACTCTGCCTCATCTGTAGCAGAAGCGAGCATAGCACCAGAGAACACGCCCCAGTCTGTATCAATGTCGTTATAGATGGTAGTCATAAAACCACCAGTATAAGCAAAGTTACGATCAATGTAAGCATGATCAAAAGCAGTGTACTCATTGTAGTCCATTCTATCACCACAAGAAGTAAGTGCAAGAGCAGCTACTGCTATACCATATATTGATTTATTTAGTTTCATATTATCAATGATATCTAATTCCTAATTATTAAAAAGTAACAGATGCACCAATCATAACGCAACGGTTAAGTGGCATAACTGCACCATAAGAAGCAGCATCTCCACAAGACAAGTGGTCAGCAGTAAAGAGGTCTGTACCACGCAAGTAAACCTTTGCACCATGAACGAAGCCTACAGTCTCAAGGAGTGAAGAAGGAAGGTTATAGTAAACCTCGATATCACGAAGCTTAAGATAGCTGCGGTCAAAGAGATTAAGAGTGTTTGTCACATCATTGTTTGCATTAGCAGTAGAACTGAGTCGTGGGAACAAAGCACCTGCACCCTGATTCTCTGGAGTCCAGCGATTGTCATACATGTACTGTGACAATGTATTTGTTGCAACAGCAGAACGGAACATACCATTAGTGTTCATTACACCACTATAGCGACCTACACCCTGAAGAGTAGCATGAAGACCGATACCCTTATACTCTGCTCCGAGATGGAATGTATAGAATATCTCAGGACAAGTAGTGCTGTAACCTATGGCAAGCTTATCATTAGCATCAATCTTTCCATCATTGTTGATATCCTGATATACTACATCACCTGGACGAACTGTAGAAAGTGTATGATTTGCATAGCCTGCAGCCTTCATCTCAGAATCAGAAATTATACCATCTGAGTTTGTATCATCAGCAGTCTTGAAGAAACCAAGAGCCTTATAACCAAAAGTCTGCTTAAGTGGAAGACCTGTAGTAACGAGGTTTTCGTAAAGCTGCGGAGCCTCACACTGATCCTTGATAGTGTTCTTGTTGAGGTTGAATGTACCACCAACATTAAGAGTCAAGTCACCAATCTGCTTGCTATAGTCTGCTGCGATTTCAAATCCATGAGCATTAACCTTACCAAAGTTCTCGTAAGGAGCAGTAAGACCAAACACGCTTGAATAAGAACCTTCTGTGTTAACCCAGATGTTACGACGGTTCTGGATGTAGTAGTCAACAGACACGTTCAAGCCACCAAAGAGAGTAGCATCAACACCTATATTATACTTATAGGCTCTTTCACGAGAAAGATTCTGTGTTGCTGCCTGAGCAATATAAGTGTTACCGAAGTCTGATCCATAGTTATAGAATGGATAAGTTGAACCTGCCATTGTGTAGAACTGGTTGTAGTAAGTCCATACAGAATTACCATCAGCATCCAAAGGAAGGAAGTCTGACTGGAGAAGACCTGCAGAAGCACGTACCTTCAAGAAGTCTACGAAGTCCACATCCTGCATGAACTCTTCATTATGAAGGTTCCAAGATGCTGCAAGTGTTGGAGAGAATCCCCACTTTGAGCCCTTTGCAAGTCTTGAACTACCAGTATAGATAAGAGAGAGGTCTGCATTATAGCGATTATCGTAGCTATAGTGAGTGAACCAAGAATAGTTCTGGCGATAAACAGTAGTGTTAGTTCCTGTTGCATCGTTATACTGCCAGTCCCACTTTAACTGAGAGTAGATGGAATGAGCACCAAGCTCCTTTTCATACTGCAACGCAAAGTTGAATACGAATCGGCGAACCCAGTCCCTTGACCTACTATCTGTGCCAAGAGCAGAATCCTTACCATCATAAGTTGGCAAAGCATTAGCAGGATCCACTACCCCACCTGTATAGTCAGACACAGTATAGTAACCATAGCGGTATGTTTTTGAATGATTCTCATAAAGATCATTGAATGTGTCATACGCAAGCTGAGTTGAGAAGCTAAGACCTTCTGTAACAGAAGACAAATCCTGATCGAGAGTGAGGTTAGAATAAAGTCCACGAGAGTGAACCTTATAGAATCCAGCAGCACTCTGAGCAACAGGGTTATTTGTCGTATAAGTACCATCACCTCCCCAAACTGTATTAGACAGGTGTACAGGGAAAGCGTTTGCTGGCACCTTATAAATCATATCCCATAGATTTGCAGCATCGCCTGGCTGAGAAGACTCTGTCAACACACCAAAAAGGTTTGTATGCATCTTAGTCTTTGGACCAAGATCAATATCCATGTTATTGCGGATAGTAGCACGAGTATACTTATCCTGAGTTGAGTATTCAGGATTATAGAATGCGTTCTTGATGAAACCTTTATTAGTAACAAGGTTTATACCTGTGTAATAACGGAAATTGTTTGTTCCACCTTTAGCAGAAAGATTAACCTTGTCAATGTTAGACATAGAACGCATAGTCTCATCTACCCAATTCACATTTGGGAAATAGAGAGGGTTAGTACCATTCTTATAAGACTGAAGAACAGCATCGCTATATGTAGCGCCGAGTCCTTCATTAGCTCTTGCCTCATTTACAGCCTTACCATAGTTATAGGCATCAAGCATCTTAGGCTTATTAGGCAAGAATCCGAAACCATGATCATAGCTGAATGTTACTGACTGAGTATTAAACTGTCCACGCTTTGTCTTGATAAGGATTGCTCCACTAATACCTCTATAGCCATAGATTGCAGTTGCTGCAGCATCCTTCAGGATTGTAACACTCTCAACATCCTCTGAAGCAACATCCTGAATGCTTCTCTCTATTCCATCAACCATTACAAGAGGAGTAGAACTTGAGAGAGATTGCAAACCACGAACATAGAATGTTGCATTTGCACCCTGGTAAGAACCAGCACCATCAAGAGCAACAAGACCGTTTCCTTGACCAAGAAGGTTATTGCCAATGTTACGTGCACCTCGATGATTCACATCCTTTTCTGTTACGATGCTAACCGAAGCCGAAGACTCTTCACGAGTGAATGTACGACCTACACCCACATCAACAGTCTGAGCCTTGAATGCTACTGAATCGAGTATATCTGTCTGCGCCATTGCTGGCAAACCAAATGTTGCCAACAATGATAACGCATAAATATGATTAGTAAACTTCATTATTCTATATAATTACGAATTTCAAGCAAGGAATATAAGCAATTCCACCACTATTAATTCTTAATTTTTAATTCTTAATTAAAATCTCACGTTTACTCCCAACCTGGGTTCTGTACAAGACCATATTCCTTGTTAATCTCCTTCTGTGGGAATGGAGTAAGGAGCCACTTACGAACATCATTGCTTGTCTTGCTCATACCCCACTGTACACGCTTGTTAGAAGTAATCTCAACAATCTTGTATGTGAAATAGTGTGGCTGCTTAGAACTCTTGTCGTTAAGCTTATCAGCACCTGTCCACTGGTCATCAGCCTCAACCCATTCACCCTTTGCATTCTGCTTTAGGCGGTGAATCTCAATACCATGAAGTGGCTTAGTCATCCAGTCTGTACGCTTGTAACGGATCATATCGAACCAACGGATATCCTGAAGACCAAGTTCCTTGGCACGTTCATTAAGAATCTCGTCAAGAAGTGCACAGCTATTTTCGAGACCACCCTCTGTTTCTGCTGTATAGATAGCATCAGTATAAGCCTTATTGCTAAACACACGCTGTTTGAGTGAACCAAGACCGACACGAGCACGAACTACGTCAACAGCCTCACAAGCCTTCTGGATATCTGGATTTGTCTTCATAAGTTCAGCCTCAGCCATCATGAGATACATCTCATTAAGAGAGAGGTAAACCCACTGAGTCTGGTAACGGATGTTATCACCACCAGAAGTAGTTCCATCACCCATATAGTACTTATTGTAACCATATCCAGTACCGAACATACCTGTCTGAGTCTTGATGCCACTAAGTCCATCTGTACCACCAGCCCAGAGTTCCCAGATATCACCTGACATGGCACCTGTAGTCCAGTCGAGGTGCTTCTGCATACCATTAACGATACACTCCTCATAGAGACGTGGGTCACGAGTAAGTGTCACATCAAGAAGCATCTGAGAAAGAGAAGACTCCTTACCACGAAGGAACATAGAGTTAAGACCACGGGCACTTGCATTTGGAGTACCAGCAGAAGTAAACTTCAATTCACCAGGATTCTCTGGAGTACCACCTTCGTAAACATAATCATAGGCAGTCTTATAGTCGAATGGATCTCCATTTGACCAGCCGAAGAGGTCTACATACTCCTGAGTAGGCCAGTAGAGGTTACGAGGTACATTAGCAGTGTACCAAGAGTGCCAGCAATAACGTCCTGAAGTGAATGGGTCATAACCCATCACACGAACAGAATGAAGAATTTCCTGTGAAGTCTCAAGAGCATATCCCTTACGATAAGCAAGACGGTAAGCAGGAACGGTCTTTGCCTCTGCCTGAGTCAACTGATAATAGCCATTGGCAGAAAGATCATCAAAGAACTCCTTACAAGCCTGATAGAAAGCATCCCAACGTGCCTGGTAAGCAGCAGGAGAGTTATCCTCATACTTTATATAAGGTAATACCTTCTCATTAGGGACATTGTCATAATATGGCTTTCCATCCTTTGGATTGAAGAGTGGAGAGGCTGCCAACTGAAGCACCTTTGCCTTAAGAGCACGAGCAGAAGCACGAGTCCAACGACCTGTCATTGTAGCAGGGTCACTAACTACCCAAGGGAATTCTGGAGTGTTGATTGCCTTGTCAAGACAGTCTACAATATAGTTAACTGTGTTCTCTACACTTTGACGAGGGAACTGACCTGTTGTCTCCTCTACCTCAAGTGGATGATCAAGGAGAGGCAGACCACCAAAGTGCTGGAAAAGGTCGAACATACGTGCTGCAATGAGACAGTAAGCCTCAGCCTTAAGGCGCTGACGTTCTTCATTTTCAAATCCTGGCACCTTATCTATATTCTCAATCAAGATAAGTCCTGCACGTACAGCCTCCCAAACATGCTCCTTATCGAAGGAGAAGAGAGGACCGTCAAGACCGTCATCACGAGTTACATTTGCTGTTAATGCACCAGTATAATATTGACCAAACACCGCAGCACCATTCCATCCCATGTGCCAGCAGTCTGTAAGTGCATCCACCTTACCAGCATAAGGGTTAGATGAATGAGGAAGAACAGAACTGTTCACATAAGGCAAACCATAATACTGTTCAGCATAGATACCAACAAGGAACTGACGAGTGTACTCGGCATTCAGGAACACCGTGTCCTTTGTAACGTCACCACCTGGTGCCTTTTCAAGTGCAGCATTACCAAATGCTATAGGGTCAGTACAAGAACTCATTCCTGCCCCAGCAAGCAAAAGTGCAAATGCTCCATATATTATTTTATTTAGTTTCATCTCTATTTACTTTGTTTTAATGAGTTATGAGTTATTACTCCAACCAACAATTAGAATCCGACATTAAGTCCAACTGTGAATGTACGCTGAAGAGGATAAGAAGGAGCATTAGAGGCAATAGTCTCAGGGTCACCCCACTTATATGGAGTGACAGTGAAGAGGTTATAACCACTAACACTGAGTATGCATCTGCTCATGCCAAGACGCTTGAAGAATGGATTGATCAAGTCATATCCGATAGAGAGAGTCTTGAGGCGGAGATACTTAGAGTCCTTCTCATAGAGAGTTGAACCTGCATAGTTGTTTGTTGCGTTATCCCATGTTGCACGAGGATAATCAGCATTAGGATTTGGATTATCAACAGTCCAAGTATTGTCAACATGATACTGAAGAAGACCACCATATACAGTATCAGCAGCACGGAGGAATGGCTGACGGAACACATCGCTGATAACACGACTAACACCCCATGCACTTGTCATCTGAGCATTGAAAGAGAGACGCTTCCACTCGAAACCGAAGTTGAGACCTGCCATGTACTTAGGGTCATCAGTATGACCAAGATCACGAGTTGCATCACTTGCATCAATCTTTCCGTCATGGTTAAGGTCAACATATACACAGTCACCAGGCTGAAGAACATTCTGATGTGTAGGGAACTCGCTACCAAATGTTGCCTTATATTCGTCCTTAGTCTTGTCGCCTTCGTAATACTTCCAGAACTGATACTGGCTACGGCTACCAATACGATGATTCTTTGAATACAAATAATCCTCAGTTTGTGGTGCTTCCTTCATCTCAACAATCTTGTTCCAGTTGTAAGAGAAGTTAAGCTTTGCCCAGTAACGGAATTTAGAACCAATCTTATCATTATAACCAATAGAGAACTCCCAACCATGACTATCTACGATACCAAGGTTTGATTCAGGAAGAGCAACACCGATAATACTTGGAGATGTTAAATCTCTACAAAGGATATCCCAACGATGCTCAGTATAATAGTCTACAGAAGTACGGAGCTTGCTGTCAAAGAAGTTCATGTCAACACCGATGTTGTGCTTCAATGCCTTCTCCCAAGTGAAAGATGGGTCATTCTTACGACTCTCATAAGCACCACTTGTTAGAGTTCCATTTACCTGAGCTGCCCACTGACCAAATGTATATCCATGGTGTTCACCACCTGCATAGGCATTTGTTGGAAGACCATCAGAGTTGACAACGTATGGGTCAGGAAGATAACCGAAACGAGTACTACATCTGTCATTTCCTACAAGACCAACAGAATAACGAACCTTCATGAAAGAGAACACCTCTTTAATTGGTTCCCAGAACTTCTCTTCACTTACTACCCAACCAACAGAACCTGCAGGGAAGATAGCGAAGCGACGATCTGGAGCAAAGTTTTCAGAACCATTATATCCGACATTAAACTCTGCCATGTACTTGTTGTTGTAGTCATAGGCAACACGTCCACAGAATCCAACATAACCACGAGGCACAAGAGTATAAAGGGCATCACCTCTATAATAATATGTCTTGTCAAAGTTATAAAGAGCAAGGGCACTTACATTGTGAAGACCGAACTTGCCTGAGTAACGCAATCCACCTTCATAGTAATAGTTACGTCCTCTATTACTTGAAGAAGTATAAGAAGGAACAGTTGTCTCACCATCTTTACGATACACGATACTTCCATCTGGCTGTATCAAAGGATAGTATGAAGCAACACCAGCCTGTCCTTGCTTATTGATACCATAATATGAGTTGTATGCACCCTTAAGACTGAACACCAAACCCTTGACAATCATGTCGAGTTTCTGTTCAAGAGCAAGGTCAAACATTATCTTATTATTATTTGTCTGCATAAAACCATTTCCATAGTAAGCCATACCTGACTGACCTGTGAATGGAAGTTGAAGACCATCAGTATAGTCTGTTGTTGTATAGACCATTCTGCCATCAACAATACCAGGGCTTGAGAATGGAGTAGCATGATAGATGTTCTTAATCATACCACCAGATCCCTGACCCGTGTATGGCTTATCAGCATTATTCATGTTACCAGACATACCAATAGACAACTTTGTTGTGTTTGTTGGATGGAGGTCAACATTAGCACGATAATTGAAACGATGGTACTGGTATCCATAATCGTATCCTGCATCGAACTCCTTAAAGAGACCATCCTGTGAATAGAATCCAGCAGAGATGAAGTACTGTACCTTCTTTGTACCACCAGAGATACTGAGGTTATGCTGCTGCTGAAGAGTCACGTCCTTCATGATATAGTCTGCCCATCTTGTATTTGGGAAACGGATAGGGTCACTACCATCCTTGAATTTCTGGATTACAGCATCAGAGAATACAGGTACACGACCATCGTTACTACACATCTGATTATAGAACATTGCATAATCATAAGAGTTAGTCTGCTCTACCATCTTTGTAGGAGTGAGAGCTGAGAAACTTGCACTAAGACTGATCTTAGCCTTACCTTCCTGACCACGCTTTGTTGTGATAAGGATAACACCGTTTGCACCACGTACACCAAACACAGCGGTAGCAGATGCATCCTTGAGAACTGTCACAGACTCAATTTCATTAGGATCGATGTCATACATATCACGTTCCACACCATCCACCTGAATGAGAGGTTTTGCATTGTCATTATTAAATGTAGCCTTACCACGAACAAAGATATCCGCAGCATCACTACCTGGCTCACCAGAGAACTGTACGGTTGTTACACCGGAAAGCTGTCCTCCGAGCACATTATTAATAGAACCTACAGAAGTACGAGTCAAGTCCTCTGCCTTAACTGTAGAGATGGCACCTGTAACGGTAACCTTCTTCTGTACACCATAGGCAACAACCTGAACATCCTCGAGAAGCTTGTCATCATCTGCAAGCACAACCTTCATGCCATTCTTAGCGACAACAACCTTTGACTCCATACCTATGTATGAAATCTTCAACTTAGTTCCAGGTTTAGCCTTTACCCTAAACTGTCCATTAATGTCTGTTGAGACACCTCCTTCAACACCCTTACCAACGATAAGTACAGACGCACCTATCACGGTTTCTCCATGGCTGTCAACTACAGTACCAGAAATAACCGATTCAGACTGCTGAGAATTGCTCTGAGCGAAAGCAGACTGATGAGCAAGGAATGGTTGAAGAGTTAAAGAAGAAGAGACCACTGCCATTTGAAGCAATGCTCTTGAAAATACTCTTTTCCCTTTCATTATTTTGATAGATTTATTTTGCATAAGTATAGTTTCAGAACAAGAAGCACCCGTTTTAATTTCACTTACGTTTCACATATTATATAAATTGTGGCCTCCACTCTAAAAACGTTCTAAAAGTTTTGATTGATATGGTTAAGTTGTACAATTATTCACTGCAAAAATAAAGAGATTTACAATAAAGAACAAAAAAAGAAAGTCAAAATACTCATAAACCTTAAAAAAAGATAAAAATATCATAACTTTGCACTCAGAGAAGCAAAAAAAACACAAAAAGACGCAAAATGCTATATAGATATTACAATTTAGAACCTGCATTCGCATTCTCCACAACAAGACATAATGGAGTGTCAAAAGGTCCATACGCCTCATTCAATGCAAACCATTATTGTGGTGATGATCCTCAAGATGTAGAACAGAACCGTCAGCTACTATGCGACAAGATAGGTATAGACAAAGACAACCTTATAGTGCCACACCAGAATCATGGCACTCGCACAGTTGTCATCAATGACAACTTCCTCAAATTAGACAAAGGTATCAGGCAGGCACTTCTTGATGGTGTGGATGCTGTATGCACAAACTTACCAAAGGTCTGTGTATGTGTATCAACAGCCGACTGCATCCCTGTACTTGTTCATGATCCTGTTCACAAGGCTGTATCTGCCATCCATGCCGGTTGGAGAGGAACTGTTGCACGAATTGTCGAGAAGAACATCAAGGTACTTCAACAGACATACGGAACTACCCCTGCCGACTGCAAGGCAATTATCGGCCCAGGTATTTCACTTGATGCCTTTGAAGTGGGTGATGAGGTGTACGACACATTTGCTGCCGAAGGATTCAACATGGATAGTCTTGCCCGAAAATACACCAACACGTCAGGTGAAACGAAATGGCATATAGATCTGCCACTATGCAACAAACAGCAACTCATGTCCTGTGGATTAAAGGAAGACAACATTGTAATGTCTGGTATCTGCACCTTCAATAATCCCGACGAGTTCTTCTCTGCAAGACGACACGGAACAAAGAGTGGAAGAATATTGAATGGAATCTTTTTGAGTCTGTGAGACTCAAAAAACTACTCCACACCCTGAAATGGAGCTGTCACAAGTCCAGAGTCATTCCAGATATAGTTCTTATGAAGTGTGATGAACACAGTCACAGGTTTCTTAGACTCAAGTACAGAGCATCGCATGTAAGGATAAAAGGCTGTTGGATCCTCAGTAATGTATACACTCCTTACCTCATCTAAGAAGTTTGGCATGTGTCGACGACAAGGACGCAGCACCTCAAAGTCGGTAATCTTCTTCTGTAGTCCTGTGACCAAACGATATTGTCCATCTATGATCCACACAATAGGACGACCATTATATGTTGGTCCATCTAATGCTACTGTACGTGGATCGTCTGACGATGTACCAAAGAAGTTAAAGTCAAGGTGCTTGTTGTATGTTGAATCACGAAGGATATTGACAATAACTGGAGACACAGCACCCTTCATCTTATTCATGTTCCTGTTATACATTCCAAGCCATCCATAGAAGCTCTGAGATATAAGTCCCTTTGACAAACGGTCCTTTGTATAAAGGTCACAGTTATAGTACACATCATTATATCTTTTCACCTTTGGAGTGTACCACTTTTTCTTGCCAAACAGCTCTGGTTGAATGTTCTTATAAAGAGGAGATGTTACCTTAGGAGAGAAATCATCAAGTATGAGCACCCTCTGCCTATCCATATCCTTGCTGTGATGCGCCATCAGCATCCACTCCCCCTTTAGCCCATCAAAGTAAGATCCGAAATAGCCATTTCCATCACAAACAATATCACTCTTGTAGATCAGTTCTCCTTGATTCAACGTGAGACGGAAACGACGTCCATCAAGTTGCATGTCTTCCTTGCTCGGATGCTTAGACATAGGCATTATCCTACCAAACACCATAAGACGTTTTTCCTCGGGCTGATACATGGTAACTCGTGACTGAGATGCCATATCAAACCACGGATAGACATAAGTCTCGTCGACCAAAAGCAGATTATCAATCTCCTTATCGGTCAAAGTCTTATAAGCATCACGAGGCAGTCTGTTCCTTTCTGCCAACTCAGAATCAAGCAGCAGCCATTGTTCCTCTTCATCTTGTATCTTTCCGACAAAGAAACGTCTTCGAGCCACCTGTGCCCCACCTACAGAGAACACTACAATCTCATGCACACCTCGTCCAAGCATAGACTTGTCAAACTTGACATTACGGAAAACTGTGTCAACAACAGAAGTATCACAATATAACAGATTGCCTCTATTCAAGATGACTGTACAGAATCTGGAGCCAACAGAATCAGGATGAATGTACATTCTCATCTGTACATCATTCTTACGACAGGCATCCACGCTCAAAGAAACACCTTTTGGTCTTACCCTTATGTCATACTCAAAGTTTCCCTTCTTACTTTTAGCCTGTAGTTTCATGTCTGAAATATGCTGCGTCGAGAAGTTCAACACACTATTGCCAAACCTATCAAGTTCGCCCCTTACCTCACAGTTACCCCTCACAAGGTCAGCCAACCTAAGTTGTGCAGACACAGGCATTCCCTTAGCGTCATAACAATGAACACCAACATTCGTTGGTGTTCCTTCCATAAAGGAACCGCCTTCAATATACAAGAAAGTACGGAAATCCTTTTTGTTTGACTCAGCATTATAAACAGAGTTTGCAAGGTTAATGAACCCTGCCTTCGCATTCTTTCTTTTCTCCTTTACACTTATCTTGTCATCAGGATAGTACACAGGTACGACTCGACTAAACACATTACCCATGTTCCAGTTTGTCTGATAACGCGTATATGCCCTGAGAAGATAAAAACCTGAGTCAAAGAGTGAATCAACCACAACCATTCCCGATGCCATTCCTCGGTTATCAAGACTTAGTTTGCGGAAATCGACTACCGTTTTACCTGGATTAACAAGCTCCACATACACTACACCACTCTTGTCAGAAACACACAAAGAGTCCATCCTCACAACCTTAGCCGTAAAGTGTATCGTGTCACCCACAACACATCCATCTTTACAGTCATAGTCGAGGAACACTCTCTCCTGAGGACTTTTCCTATTATGCTCTCTCAGATTATTTATGAACGAATCAAAACTCTGAGCCTCACCCTGAATACACAGGGTGAGACAAAGAATCATGCATAGCGCTATTCTCATTCCGTTTGCAATTTGCAATTAACAATTAATAATTAACAATTAACATGCCTCCGGGGTAGGTGGCAGGCAAGGGAGAACAAAGTTAGGGACTCTTAACCCTTTAACCTTTTAACCCTTTAACCTCTTAACCTTTTAACCCTTTACCTCCCCTACTCGTTCACCAAGATTCTACCGTCCTTAGTCAAACCTTCTGCACTAATATAGAACTTGCGAGCTGAAGAGTTGTTGAAGAATTCAACAGTTGCCCTACCATTATTGTCAGTCTTTACCGTAGGTGCCCAGTATAAGGTTCTACGATAATCCTCCATAGGAGGAAGAACACTATAATCATCCATCTCAAATGTGTCAACTGTATCGAAAGCATGGAACTTTGTAGATACATGACCTTTGACCTTCACATGATTGTCAACGTGAGTATAGATATGAATTACTACAGGTCGTTGATTACCGGAGTAATTATCTGGTAAATTTGATCTATACTGCATAAGCGAATTATAGCCTTCGGAGATATAGATAGCATTTACCTCATCAATGAATGTTGGGAATGGTTGAATAGATCGACCGAAAAGGAAGGAAGACATTGCCGTAGAGTTTGTCACCATATAACACTCATTATTGAGCACCCAGAGTATAGGACGGTTCTTATACCCCATATACATTCCATAGAATCGAGTCTCTCCCTTTTTTTTCTTAGCGGCAAGCTTTTCAGAATGTCCAAAAGCGAAATTCGAGTTAGCGCCACGAGCACCAGAAGTATACTTGTCAAGTTCTTCCATCTTGATGCCATCATCTTCAGACACAGCTGTTGCCTCATGCTCATCATCATCACTATCAGAATCGCTGTAAGCAGAAGATACATCATAGTCTTCCACCTTCATGAAATTGTTTTCTTCCTGAGTTGGGAACACCTGTCCATGTCCTGTACCTGTGAAAAGTGGATTACGACTGTACAACCAATCAAAGATGCCTGGAACAGTTTCACCCTCATCAATAATCTTCTGAGTCTCAGCAATCATATCATAATATATCTGAGCACCATACTCACCTCTCGCCTCACTTTCCCATGCAGCACGTGCACCTTCAAAGATCCTGCGCTTTGCCTTAACCTTGATATTAGGCAGCATGTTCTCACGTTTTCTGATAGGAATATCATCAAAGTTATCGAAAAGTGAGTCAGGAGTGTTCTGCATGATATTCTCAGTAAACAGTACTTTCTCATCTGTCTCATAAGGAGACAACCAGCGACGCATTGGAGAGAAGTTACGGTCAACTGTCACACGCATATTTTTCTTCTCGCCATTCTCTTTTGTGATAAACTGTACATTCCAGTCACCGCTCATATTAGGAGTGGCAAAAGCATAACAGCCGTCAGCATCAGTCACAGTCTTACCACGCAACCAGTCACCTAGCTTATTATATAGAACGACATCAAGTTCCACGCCAGCCTTAGCCCTCTTACCATTATTGCTAAGTACCATACCTGTTATATAGAGACTGTCCTCAATATGTTGTGCTGTGCGGAATCGCTCCTCACCTTCCATCAGTTGCCACCTGTGACGACGCCAGCCCTGTACCATCATGAGCATATCAGCAGCACGACGATGAGTTACATCATCAGACTCAAAGTAATAGTCTGGATTATCAATATATCCCTTCACCTCACTTGAGAGAAGCATCCAAGTCCTTGCATTACCAACTGTTCCTTCTGTCATTGTTGCAAGATCTATTGCCGAAAGAGATATTGATGCATTAGGCTGACTCTGAATATCCAGTTTCACCTTTCCACAAGGCTGTACAACCTTCTGCTTTGTTGTAACATAGATGCTATCAGACTTATCTATAGGAGGACAGATGAAGAATAGGCGGTCTGCCAACACCTTACCATCAGAGTCAAAGACCACAAACTGATTTACGCCTGCCGGTACTGAACTGCGTTCTATATTTATTGCCACCTGTGACTTACAAGTCAAGGTATCGGCAAAATGGATTTGACCTTTACTCAAGATCACACAACCCAAGAGTCTACCAGCCAAAGAACGTGACACATTCATCTGTGCAGTTATCTCCTTATCACGAAGAGTGTTCATAACAAGTCCAACACCTTCCTGTTCTGCATCAGGCAACTTAAATTCCTGTGCCTTACCATCAGCAGTCACAAGACGAAGATACATTGGTTCGCCATCACTTTTAACATCAACAAAGCCACGACCTTTATCAAATGTTATTGCAGCACTAACAACTTCTTTCTTAGAATTAAGAATTACGCCTTCCGTATCAAAGTGTCGTCCTTCAGCATCTACCACATTGAAAGCCACACGACAAGGTATGTTTTCAACAATATTTCCACCCTCAGGATAGAAGTTCACATTAATATTACCCTTAGGAAGCGACTTGGCAGTCACTATATTTTTATTCTTGTCTTTATTACCTTTAGTCTCGTCAAGCATCTCCTGAGGAATCTCACGATAGCTTGGCATACGATACTTATAGGTACGTGTTCTGATGACCGTCTTAGAATAGTCGCCATCCATAGCCCCCTTCTCATAAATAGGGAATACACGTGAGAAGATTGCAGCATTACCCCAGTTTGTCATATAACGAGTATATGCCCTAACCTCATAGTATCCAGGTTCCAGAAGCTTGTCAAGCTGGATGTCTCCTTCAACCTCTCCATCCTTTATATAAAACTTCTTAGTTTTGATGACATCACCACCAGGAGTGACAAGCTCCACATAAAGTACAGTACTCATGGTGGTTGGATTCAAGTCACCTGCATTGACAACATAAGCCTTGAACCACATTGTCTCGCCCTTAAAATATCCTGTATTGTCAAAATGGAGATAAACCTTCTCCTGAGGAACCTGTACATTGAAACGCATGGCATGCTTCATGTACTTAAGTACACTTGCATATTCTTCATTCGATGTAGTCACATACTTCACAGAGTCATTAAGGTTTACCTGTGCCTGGGACTTAGGAGTAGACAGCAACATTGCTGCTAATGTTATGAATAGTGATGCCTTCATATCTTGATTTATTAAGAATTATAGCGCAAAAGTAATAATAAAGTAACACGTGATGCAGTATTATTCCCTATAATGGGTAGGGAAATCCCTACAATGCAAATTGAATAAAGGGTTAAAGGGTTAAAAGGTTAATAGGTTAAAGGGTTAAAGGAGATGTATGGCGTTCTGTTTGGTTTTACCGCAAGCGGTCTATAATTAAACCAAAGAAAACGGTTCTTCTTCGATTTCGTTGAAAAGAAAGAACGAAAATGTAGAAAATTAATAGGGTGTCCAGTTGCTTGTCCTATATTTTGTGCCGCAAGCACGATTAACTGGACACCCTAATTGGTAATTAAAAACCGCGAGCAGTCACTCGTCTTTTTACTCCTTTTTACTCCTCTTTAACTCCATTTTAACTCCCTATGTTTCATCATCCCAAAGGATGAGAAACTTTAGTAAACTTAGTTCCTAAACTTCACAGCGAAACTTACGAAGACAGCACGACCTGGATTGATAGTCGAGAAGTTACTATTCCAATATGATGTATCTCGTTTATCGAAGATGTTCTCTACACCTATACCTGGTTCAAGGACAAGGTCATTCACATAGAATGAGTGACGAGTGGAGAAGTCCCATTGCTGATATTTAGGAGCATAGCCATAGGTACTGCTGTAACGTTCTCCCTGTATGTGACCATTAAGTGAGGCATTGATATGATAGTCTCCCCATGAACGGTCCCAAGCCACATTAACACGGGCAAGGTTCTTCACACTCTTGTCTGTTGGAGTTGTGGTCATATAGTATGACTGTGCTTTTGCATCAAACGCCATTGTCTCTGCCTTGGAATCTGTATAAGTATATCCACCACCAACACTAATGCCGAGTGGAAGGATAAACTTGGCATTGATACTTACGCCCTTGACTGTAGCCTTGTCTATATTGTCACGCTGACGTATTGTTGTCCATCCCTCATTATATATAGAGGTAAGGTTTGCATCACCATCTATCTCGTTCTGAGAAAGAACACGATAGTTAATCATGTCACGTATCTTGTTCATGAATCCTGTTGCGCTAACACTCATCCAGTCATTGCTGTACTCAAGATTGAGATTGAAGAAGTTATTCTTCTCTGGTTTAAGGTTCACATTATTGAGAGTATAGCGTGAGTTTGTCTTTGCCTGGTCTGTTGCATAGAGCTGCGAGAGTGTAGGAGTGCGGTAACCTCCTGCATAACTTGCACGAGCACGGAAACCACCTATTTGATAGAAAAGAGCTGTATTTGCTGTTGCATAAGAGTTGAAATTATCGTTATATGTATAACGTACACCAACAACAGCTTCAAGTCCCTTGACAATGTTTATCTCATCCTGGGCAAAGACGTTATAAGTGTTTGTTATCTCAAAATCAATGTTATCGCTCTCGCTATTGAGTGTCTCCTGTACGAACTCTGTACCAGCAGACAACTTGTTCCATGAAGACAGACGGAAGATACCTTTCAAGGTTTCGTTTGTATAATGAGTACGTTTGCGAGTTACCTCATATTCCTCTTTATCTGCAGTCTGCCAATAGTCGTACTTAGAAGCGAAGTTATCTGAATACACGTCAAGATAAAGGTGTGCATTCTTGTTGAACTCATATCTTGCACCACCTCCATAATTATATGAACGGTGATGGAGATCATAAGTATATGATGTCTTCTGAGCATAGGAATATGTTGTCTGACCTGTTGTCTTGTCAGTTTTCTTGCTCTGTGTGAAATGGACAGAGCTACGTGGGCGGAGAGTAGTATGATCATAGAAGTTACCACGAACATACACAGACAGTTTGTCATTAAACTTCCACTGGAGGTTTTCACTCAGGTTGTGACTTGTAAATCCGGCACTCATAGGTCTGCCTGTGAGTTTTAGCACCTCTGTTGTCTCGCCTGCGGCAGTTGTTTCCTCAAATCTGTCATAGTTGCTTACCTGCCAGTTATTGGCGTGCTTATATCCGTAAGATGTCTGTGAAGACAACTTGCCCACATTCACATCAAGGTTGATGTCCTCTGTATATCTTCCCTTGCTTGTAACATGTGAATAGTTAGACACATCAACGCTATTCTTGCTATCATCTGTTATGATATTGATGACACCTGCAATGGCATCACTTCCGTAGAGAGCACTTGCTGCACCAGAGAGAACCTCGATACGCTTGATGTTGGCAATACTAATACGACTCCATCGGTCATCGCCCATGACCTTCTTACCATTTTCAAGAATAAGGATATAGTCATCACTCACACCATTGAAGTTGATGAACGTACCCATACCATTTGTGTTACTGCTCACATTTGTTGTCAACTTGACGAGAGCATCCTGAAGATTAGTCACATTAGCATCCTTCAAGTCCTTTGCGCTAATGACCTTAACTGCTACAGGAGCATTATTTTCACGACGGAACGTTCCTGTTCCTGTCACTACTACTTCATTGATAATCTTTGAATCATCATTCTTAGGTGCTTTGTTCTGTGCAGTTGCAGAGACACTTCCTGCAAGAAGAGCACAAACAAAAAGCGATTTGTTTTGCATAATAGTATTTTTACAATTTGAATTATTCAGCAAAGGTACAAATTATATTAACAACAGCAACTATAACACACTATATTTCACAAGTAACCAGAACCTATTAGAACGCGAACTCGATGAATTTAATCACGCATGGCGCGGACGAAAGATGCGGTTAAACGAATACAGAATGAAAAAGTATTTTAATTCTGTTGAGTGCTAGCATCTTGGACGTATTCAACTTAAAAAAAAGATAAAAACAAATAAAAACCGATTAAAACATACTTTATTCCGCATCAGAATAAAAAACACTATAGGTTTTTATTTGTTTTTCATGGTTTTTAAATGTTTTTTCTTCGTCCGCCGATTCGGCGATATGTTTTCGTCGAGCTCAAGTTATTTAAGCAGGACTTTTACTTTCACAAAAATAAAGCTTTCTCTTGTTATCCAGTAAAAGATTATGGTTGATTTCTTTGACTTCTAAGTCTGAACTCTGCAACAACTATATTATTATGCGAACGAATACATTCCAATAACCTTACTTACCATATGGACAAAAGAACCTTCCTTGAAATTTGCCCATTCACCATCAGTTATAAAACTTACGCAGTTGTCACGAATGTCAATCAACCGACCACAAGTGAGGTTTCCGAATATCCCCTGAAGGACACTTTCGGAAATCAACACTTGTAGTCGATACAAGCGAATCATCCTCTAATAATTGTCAAAAAAAATAGGGGATCTGCAGTCCCTGTGATCCGCACCTATATTACAAACTTAGCAACCTTGCTTTCTGAGCATTAAATTCTTCTTCTGACAAAATCCCAGATTCCTTAAGCTTTGCCAACTTAACAAGTTCATCAGCAACACTAGTTGATGCAACTGGTTGCATCACAGGAGTAAACTTTTGCTGAGCTATTTTCTTGTCAGCCATATCAATGATTATTGAGAAGATATCTTTGATTCCTGCAACCTCTTTCATTAAACCTTCATAAAGCTTTCTGTCTACTTCATTTTTAGTCTTTAATATGTCACCATCAGAACCTGCTTTGTATATTTTAAGAATGATAGTTGAATCTGATGTGCTCTTCAGCAGAATCTTGACTGACATGATTTTGATTTCCTTGTTCTGAGTTGCTTTAGCTGTGTTGCCACCAACGATAGCACCAACACCTCCAAACAACAATCCACCAACAACAGCACCCCCCAACGACTTGTTATATACATCGCTACCATTTTCTTCATAAGAAATACTTACAATGTCACTATATTTAAGAACATGGATTTTGGAAGGAGCAACAATTGCAACAAATTCATTTTTGTCATCAGTTATAAAAGCATAATCATTAAAATGCATAAGTGTTGGATTTGACTCGTTCACAGTTTCACCTAACTCTGCAAGTTTTTCATTAATATTGACTTGATCTAAAACTATATTCCCGTCATTACTTTTAACTCTAATAACTTTATTACTAGTTGAATCAAGTGCAACTATGTGATTATCTGTTCGAACAATTTTTGCCTTAACAAATTCATCAATGACCTTCTGATTGGTTCCGTTAGTTGTTGTAGCACATACCGTTACTTTTTTTGCTGAAGAATCGAAATATATCTTCAGGTCACCATTTCCGAAACTGCTGTCGTGAGTGATCGACTTGCCAAAACTCTCTTGTTGATTCTTTCTTGCACTTTCATTAGAAGCTTTGTTTACTGCAATTATTGTCATGATTATACCAACAATAACGCCAGCGCCAGGTATAATAGCAACAGACCACGCAAACGAATCAAAATCATTCGCTTGCAATGTCACAAATGCCATTATGGCAAAAATTACGGTCATGAAGATTGAACCTCCGACCCCTAAATCATCTTGTCTCTTCATACTAGATAGATTTTATAAAAATTATTAATGGAATTACATAACAGATTAAATCATTAAAATCAAATGTTCCTGGACACCACCCAAAAAGTTGCATGAATTCTAATACAATCATCGAAACTGGCAATGGCAAAGAGAGCATCATCCTTGTTTTTTTACTATAGAATTTTGTATTACAATACATTAATATTAAATAGGATGCTGTCCAAAGACCAGCAGGAACACTATTTATACATATTGATGGAAGTATCACAAAAGAAGAACTTTCGCGTATAGATGATATGAACGTACCTATTCCTAACACGTCTGTTATACGGAATAGCAATATATTCTGAGGTCGGTATAGCACATAAATCATTCCTCCAATAAAAAGAAGAAGGAGTGATAATATATACTCTTTTTTATAATATGTAAACCTATACATATTTCGTTCAAGTTTTAGAAAAATGTGATTTTGTATCGAAATCATGTTTCTATAATGAGATTAATGTGAGTTCAATAATCTTATAAAAAAATAGACAGACAAAAAGGGCATAAACCCTTCTATGTCTTGTCTTTCAAGTAGGCTACCGCCAAGTGGCCTTATCCGTAACAAGCAAGAATGAGTCCACGCCCTATGACGTGAACTTCTCGTTCTGCTTGTTCTTACGGATGAATGTTTGGCGGTATTCACTTGAAAAAGAACAAGAGCC
>JAZUHP010000074.1:0-4572 GCA_045641785.1 Bacteroidaceae bacterium | reverse complement strand
AATCGTATAACATACATATGTTTATTTAGTCCATTCCTTGCCTTCCGGAGTTCTTCGCCAAGAAAAATGCCCATAAAGAACTTTCAGTGCATCTTCACTTGGCACCTTGCCGGCGTATGTTTTGGGGCCAGTGAGGTACATGGTCTCTGGCCATCTTCCTCGGGATCAGAGAGAGTTATATATTTGAATGGTTTTTAAGTTGGTTTTGATTTCATAAACAATCAGTTATATTGAAATGCAAGTCGTTTAGTGTTAAATTTGTATTCGCAATCCATATTTATCATGCAGTTTCTTCAATGATCCGTCTGTTTTCATACGCTCAATGACTTTGTTGACTGTTTTCAGCAAATCATCCTGCCCCTTGCGCATCAGTACTCCGATAAAAGCTTGGGTAAATGGTTTGTCAATGAGCGGTGCTGCAAGTCGTTCGTCAATGCTGGTATAATATGGAGCCTCTGTTATTTCCGTTATCATGATGTCAGCCACACCTTCGGCAATGAGACGGGGAATCTCAAGGTTGCTCTCGTGGACTATGACCTGGGCGTGAGTCAGTTTCTCCTTTGCGAGCAGTTCGTTGGTTCCGCCCGGGTTCACCATCACCTTGACTTCTGGCTTGTCTATGTCCTCCAAAGACTTGAACCTGTCAACATCAGCACGTCGACAAAGAATAGTTTTTCCGTTAGCAAGATAGCCTTCACTCATAAGCATGGTCTCCAGGCGTTTATCTGTTATCGTAATACCACCAATGGCAAGGTCGAACTTCTGAGGCTGTTCCAACACGTCCGTTGTAAGCGTAGGCCAAGAGGTAGGAACGAATCTTATGCCAACACCAAGTTCCTTTGCTATGGCCTCTGCTACTTCTATACAAAATCCCGTGTAACTGCCGTCTGACTCCAAGAAAGTGAGTGGATGATAGTCTCCTGTCGTTCCTACCAGAAGAACTCCATTCTGCCTAATACGTTCGATAGTTGGTTGACATTCTGTATCGTTGTTTCTATTACATCCAAGGATGGTTATTGTAAAAGTACATATAAAAAGCAGAGCTGTAAGTATGAGATACAAATGTTTACGCATATTCATTTTAATTAGTGGTTATGTTATTCAATTTTAGCTTTGTAGATGTTTACAAGTATTGAAGTTTAAGAAGTTAAGACAGTACACTATAATGAATAATTATCCTGAATAATTGGTATCTGTAGTAATGTGAACTTTCCTGCCAGGATACTTCATTGTTATCTGCTTCTCAATCCATTGACAGATGGTTGGGGCATCATGATCGAAGGAAACGACAATGTCAAAGGCAATCTCATTATCGTCCACAAAGAAACCATGCATCTGCTGTACACCCTCTTGCGACATTGCCATCAGACGTACGTCCTCACGCATTGCAACCACTTCTGTGTCAGTATCGTTCAAGACATAGATGCCAACCGTCACCACCGCCTTGAATTCCGAATACACAATGGCAGAGACACTACGGCAAATCTTCTGTATCTGATGTGAAGACAGTGTATCCGACACTTCAATGTGAATGGAGCCTATTGCTGTGTCAGGACCATAGTCATGAAGAATAAGGTCATATGCACCAAGTACACCAGGCACTTCCGTTACCTTGTTCTTGATGGCTGATGCGAGTTCTCCTTGTACTCTATTGCCCACAACCTTACCAAGCGGATCAAGAAGTGTTTCTATTCCAGTCTTGATTATAAAAGCAGAAATTACCACACCTATGAAACCATCTATGTTGATGTTCCACATCATTGATACAGCAGCACCCAGAAGTGTGGCTGCAGAAAGCACAGCATCGTATGATGCTTCAAGACCACTTGCAACAAGCGCATCGGAGTTGAGAGCCTTACCACGAATCTTGAAGAATCTTCCCAGTATAAGTTTTCCAACAATAGCAACAACAATAACCATCACCGAACCCCAAGTGAAAGAAGTGGGTTCTGGATGAATGATAGCCTTCACCGATTCTATCATTGAAGAAACACCAGCGGCAAAGATGATTCCTGCTACCAGGATGGCACTGAAATACTCCACCCTACCATAACCGAAAGGATGTTTGCTGTCAGGTTTTCTTCCCGCCAGTTTGACACCTATTATCGTAATAGCAGATGACAAAGCATCTGACACATTATTGATGGCATCGAGCAATACTGCAACGGAATTGGAAAGAATACCGACTACAACTTTGAAAGCTGCAATCACTGCATTTGCGCCAATTCCTACGATGCTTACCTTCGTAATTTGGTTGTTCCTATTTTGTTTCATATGGTCATTTATTAGTTAGTGTGTCCAGTTAATCGTGTTTGTTATTACCGCAAGCGGTCTGTAGTTAAAACCTTTGAAAACCTTTCAAAACAAAAGAAAACCTATTCTTGGAAATCAGAAAAACTGTTTTCTTTGGTTTTTATTATAGACCGCTTGCGGTAAAGCTTTTTTGGTACAAGCAACTGGACACCCTATTAGTTATTCAACTCAGCTTTAGCATACTAAAACTGATAGGTTGTAATGAAGTAAAAAGACGTCTCATTCCACCGCCTTTACTTTTCGTTCAATGAAGATTGGAGCATGGCAATCATAAAGTTAGCTATTCACACATTTATCCAGTTCTTCTTTTCTGTAGATCATCTGGCGCAGTTCCTTTTCATACTGCTTCGCATCCTTGAACACAATGCCATCCATGCCGACACGTCTGCCACCTTCGATGTTCTCTGCCCTGTCGTCTGTAAAGATACACTCCTCCGGTTTCAAGTTGAACTTGGTAAAGAGACGGAGGTAAATCTCTGGTTCTGGTTTTATAACCTTCTCTTCAGATGAGATAATCTGACCGTCAAGTAGCTTGAAGATTGGAAACTGATCCATTGTCAGATGAACCTTGCTACACCAGTTTGTCAAACCATAGAGCTTATACCCCTCAGTTTTGAGTTGTGTGAGAAGGTCATACATTCCTGACACTTCATTAGTCACAATCTCGGGATAATGTTCATTGAAGTATCTAATCTCTAATTCAAACTCCCTGTTTTGCTCAATCCACTCTTCCATGATTACCTCGAAGGGGCGTTCCTCACGGTCAAGCAACTGCTGTAACTCCACGTTATAGAGCACAGGAGTGAATGCCTGACAGCGTTCCGTATCTGGTATATATTTACGGAAGAATGCCTCAAAATCATAATCCACAAGCACCTTGCCGAAGTCAAAAATCAAGTTCTTTATCATTATTATACAATATCATTAAATCTGGTTATTGGCTTAGAGAGTCCAGTTTGTCGGCTATATTTGCCACAAGCTGTAATGCCTTTGCGTTAGGAACAAGCAATTGGCCACCCTACTTTTTATTGCAAAATTACAAATTTACCTGTAATAATAATCATAATCGCATGTGTTTTATAATTTTTTTAAGCTGTCCTGTCTATCGTGCATGTTTTTACTGCAAGAGGTAATGCATATACGTTATGTATAGTGAACTGTACACCCCATATTTTTTACACTTCCTTGTTGGAGCGAACTTCACCAGCTATATAACAGTCATTATATTCCACGTACGACTTCCAAAAGATTACAGACACAGATAAAGCTATTTTCGTGAAGTATAGCATAGAACATAGAAATCCAACAACAAAAAAAGAGTTCTCCTTGCAATCATAAGGCAGAGAGAACTCTTCGTACATTATCACGTGTTCAATTATTTCACGTATTTCTGTGCCAGAGATTTTACTTTCTGTTCTGCGTCTGTGTTCTTTATTGCACCTGGCTCGTTCATGTTGCCGTAAGAGATGCTTTCATAATCCCATCCTAAAAGTCCTGTACTCTTTTTAAGGATAACGTCAACGCCCTCGAATACATTTGCCTCTACTGGCTGTCCTGATGTACCAAGAGCGATAATCGTCTTCTTTCCACCTAACTTTCCGCCAACAAGGAATGAATAGAAGTGATCGAGGATATTCTTTGACTGTCCTGGCATAGAGAAGAAATACACAGGAAGAGTAAATACAATAGTGTCACTCGCCAATACTGCTTCTGCTATTGGGTCAAAACCATGCTCGAAGGAACATGCGTGACCATTATTGAAACAAGTGTTGCAAGCATGACATCCGTCAAGACTCATTTTGATTGCATCGAATGTTACGACTTCTGCACCAAGATTCTCAGCTTCCTCTTTGAACCACTGTGCCATCTGGTTTGAATTACTGTCCTTACGTGGACTTGCTGTAATAATTGTAATTTTGCTCATAATTGTTTTGATGTTTAGTATGTTTGTATTCATAATGACAATCAAGAACCACTTTTATTTTAACAAATTGCCATTTTTTTTGAGATATTATGAGTTTTGACGCTATAACACCTAATCAACGTTATTAAACTTGAGTTCGATGAATTTAATCGCACAAATGCGGACTTAGGAAAAAAACATATAAAAACATTAGCTATAAGTAAGTAATCAAAATTATTTTATAATATTACAGTAAGTGATTTTCATAATATCTGCACTCTCTTTGTCGTATCTTTCCGTTTCATTTTCAGTCATGATGCCCGCATCACTCCTTCAAATGAATACGAAAATCTACT
>JAZUHP010000073.1:0-17969 GCA_045641785.1 Bacteroidaceae bacterium | reverse complement strand
TCCGGGACATTGAACGAGTATTACCGCGATGGAGTAACTCAGTCCCCTCCCTGTAGGACAATCGGAAGAAAAGATTGAATATCTTTTCTGAACGATTGGGGCGCAGCGCTCGACTGAAACAAGAGCAACGAAGGAAGCTCGTAGTTGAAGGCGCAAAGCGCAAGGGTGAACAAGGGGTTAGGGTGGGTCTTGGTCTCTTTTTTATAGGATAATGTTGCCCCAATATAGGACTGTGTTATCGGATTTGTGCGTGTAAGGATAGAAATGCACGTTGTTATTCGGTAAATGTGGAATCGTTTCTATATATTTGCACAAAATAATTATCTTATGAAACGAGAACTATCAAAGAATGAAGAGATTGCAAATACCTGGACACATGCCGCAGGTATTATTATGGGCATAGTCATTGGAGTCATATTCATTGTGATGAATGTGCAATGGGGAGACGCCTGGTCAGGATGGTCTGTAGGACTTTATCTTGCCGGAATGCTATGCTCTTATGTAGCATCAACTGTTTATCATGCCTTGCCTGCAGGTTCAAAGAGTAAGGCTCATCTACGTAAGTGGGATCATGCCGCCATCTACTGGCATATCGCTGGCAGCTATTCTCCTATTACCCTCATGACCCTTCGTGGAGAAAGTTGGTGGGGCATAGGACTTTTCATCTTCATATGGAGTGCAGCCCTTGTTGGTTCTATTGCCAGTTTCATCAAGTTGCAGGAACATAGTTACTTCGAGACCGTTTGTTTCGTACTTATGGGATTGAGTGTTGTTGTTGCCTTCGGACCTTTATGGAACTCTGCTGGACCTATCGCAACATCATGGATTATTGCTGAGGGTGTGATGTATATAACTGGTGCCGTGTTCTATTCATTGTACAAGAAACCGTATATGCATACCGTCTTCCATAGCTTTGTACTTCTTGGCTCGGTATGCCATATTGTTGCCGTATGGGATCTCCTTTACGTATATTTGATGGATTAAGTAAGTAATCAAAATTATTTTAATTCAAGTTTCTTTCTGCGAAAGCGCAAGCGATAACGCAAGTTCTTAACTTGCTCACTTTAGCCGTTTCATATGACACCCTTGCGCTTAGCTTCATCTTGTTCATGGAGCGTAGTCATAACTGACAAAGACAGACTCGCGACGAGGTGAAGCCAATCGAGAAAATGATCTGAAAAGTGTACTGAACGAGTTAATAACAAGCAGGTTACATTCATGGAGGTTGTTTCGTAATAAATCATTTAACATAGTCATAAGAGAAATTGAAATTCGGTGCAAAGATAATACATCAAAAGGCCTTTGTCAAGAGTTTGAGGCATTTTTTTTTAGTGAAAAGTGAATAGTGAAAAGTGAAAAATATATTTTACTCTGAGCTTGAAGAAAACATATCGCGCTTGCGCGATTAAATTCATCGAGTTCGTGCAAAATTGGGGACACGAACCTTTAGCTCGGCGTAGCCAATTATCACGAAGCTCTTTCTTCACATTATCTTTTTTGAACACGAATAGCACGAATAACACGAATGTGATAAATATGTACATGATATTCATTACATTCGAGAAATTCGTGCTATTCGTGTTCAAAAAACATTCGTCTAACTAATGAACGCCATGAAAGGGCTATGAACAACATTGGCCTTTCAGGCTGTATGTGAAGGTAAAAGCTTCGTGATAATTGGCTACGCCGAGCTAAAGGTTCGTGACCAAATTCGTGATAATTGGCTACGCCGAACTAAAGGTTCGTGTCTCAAATAAATCATAATCAACGCGAACTCGATTAATTCAAGAAATCCTCGTGTAAAGTACAAGCATTACTCGAAGATTACTCGAGAATTACCCGAGGAGCGCAAACGATTTGTTGGGACTCCTCGAGCGCTCCTCGAGCGCTGCTCGTGTAATTGGTGGTCGTTTCCCTATTGACTTTTATCATTCCTAATGAGAATTCAAGCGAAAATGGCAGTACCATAAAATCATCAAGAGGATGCTTCACAGCATCCTCTTAATAACTTTTTTTTGTTTTTTGATGATTACCATAACTCATTGTTGAGTCAAAGAAAATCTCATCATGCAATTAAAGTTTAACAACTTGTTATCCTGAAAAGATCTTATCTCTCTTTCAAAAACTAAAATAGTTTACATGAAAAAACAAATCACGATATGTAATTACAAAAACATCATTAGGGACCCACCCAAGGGACCCACCCTAACCCCTTGTTCACCCTTGCGCTTAGCGCCCTCAACTACGAGCTTCCTTCGTTGCTCTTGTTTCAGTCGGGCGCTCCCCTCCGTCGAACAGGGTACTGTTCTCCCCTCACTACGGGACAGAGAGGCATTTAGTCTCTCTTCAGAGCCCTTGTTCGCCCCAATCGCAAAAAAGATACTCAATCTTTTTTAAGCGATTGTCCTAGAGAGGGAGGGAACTGAGTTACTCTTTCGCGGTATTAGGGACCCACCCTAGCCCTCCCTACAGGGAGGGAACTGAGTTACTCTTTCGCGGTATTATTCGTTCGCTTGTTCTGGAGACATGTTAATTGATAATTGTTGATTGATAATTATTTCCGCGTATAAGCATACGTCTTTTTACTTCTCTTAACTCCTTTTAACTCCTTCCAAGTGAAACTTGCGTTATCGCTTGCGCTTTCGCAGAAAGAAACTTAAATCCGTTTGATCCTTTTTCTTGAGAGACATTTGGTCTGTTTCGTACATAGGTGCGTATATGTCGTCTCGGTGACATTGCAAAGGTGATAATATTTTTTAACTTAACAAAGGAAATAGGCGAAAAATATCTGTAATAGTAGAATAATTGGCTAAAATGTACTGAAATTGTGTTGTTTCGCTACGGAATCACAATACAAATAAGCCAAAAATGGTGTTTTTTGCGTGCTGTTTGTTTATTTTGTCCACGCTGTGCGCGATTAAAATCATCGAGTTCGTGTATAGATTATACATTTATGCTGTCGATTCTGAGTTTTAGGACACCCGCAGGAACGTGTACTTCTACTATGTCGCCCACTTTCTTGCCAACAAGAGCCTCTGCAATAGGTGACTTGATAGATATTTTAGCCTCTTTCAGGTCTGCCTCGTGAGGGTTCACTATCGTGTAGGTCATCTTTTTGTTGGTACCCATGTTTGTCATCTCCACCTTGCGAAACAGGCCGACGACATCATTGTTGAGGTATGACGTGTCAATAACCCTGGCATAGTGAAGAACGCGCTGTTTGAATCGTATTCGACTTAGTAGTATGCCCTGCGAACGCTTTGCGGCATGGTACTCAAAGTTTTCGCTGAGGTCGCCTTTTTCGCGTGCCTCAGCTATCTCGTTCTTGACTCTTGGAAGGTCAACCTCCATCAGTTCTTTAAGTTCTGCTACGAGCTTATCGTAGCATTCTTGTGACATGTATTCCATATTATGGGAGCTTTATTTAATGCATAATGCATAATGTGTAATGCATAATGCATAATGCATAATTGCCATTCGGCGAGAAAAGTTCATAATTAACAATTAACAATTAACAGATAAAACAAACAATACCGCGATGGAGTAACTCAGTTCCCTCCCTGTAGGGAGGGTTAGGGTGGGTCCGGAGGGGTTAGGGTGGGTCCCTGGTCCCCCTTTCGTGGGTTCCTAACTCAGTCTCTCCAATTGTTTGTTGTGCGACCTGCTGATTTCTTTAACTTGGCATGAAGATGACTGTGTGTGAAGCCACATGATTCTGCTATTGTCTCGTTGAAATGCAAATTTAGTTAACATTTGTGAGATGTGCAACGTTTTCTGTCAAAAGGACTTGTGTAGGTACATATATTAACGCGAACTCGATGAATTTAATCGCGCATGGCGCGGACGAAAAAAAACATATAAAAACCTTAAAAAACATATAAAAACCTATAGCGTTTTAATTCTGTAACAGAACAAAGTATGTTTTTAAGGGTTTTTATATGTTTTTAAAGGTTTTTTTTCGTCCGCGCTTGCGCGATATGTTTTCGTCGAACTCAGGTTAATTTATGAAAAATTCGTGGATAATTTATGGTAATTGGCTGCGCCGAGCTAAAGGTTCGTGTAGCCAAGCGCAGCGGAACAAAAGAACACGAATGACACGAACTTTTCTCACCGTAGGTAATCTCTCGAATGCAACGATATTCATGTACAAGCATATTCATCACATTCGTGTCATTCGTAATATTCGTGTTCAAAATAAAGTCGTTCATACACCTGCTAATTTATGAAAAATTCGTGGATAATTTATGGTAATTGGCTGCGCCGAGCTAAAGGTTCGTGTAGCCAAGCGCAGCGGAACAAAAGAACACGAATGACACGAATCTCTCGAATGCAACGATATTCATGTACAAGCATATTCATCACATTCGTGTAATTCGTGATATTCGTGTTCAAAATAAAGTCGTTCATACACCTCTAATTTATGAAAAATTCGTGGATAATTTATGGTAATTCGTGTAGCCAAGCGTAGCGGAACAAAAGAACACGAATGACACGAATCTCTCGAATGCAACGATATTCATGTACAAGCATATTCATCACATTCGTGTAATTCGTGATATTCGTGTTCAAAAAAAAGTCGTTCATACACCTGCTAATTTATGAAAAATTCGTAGATAATTTATGGTAATTCGTGTAGCCTAGCGCAGCGGAAAAAAGAACACGAAACTATCGAATGCAAAGATATTTGTGTACAAGCATATTCATCACATTCGTGTAATTCGTGATATTCGTGTTCAAAATAAAGTCGTTCATACACCTGCTAATTTATGAAAAATTCGTGGATAATTTATGGTAATTGGCTGCGCCGAGCTAAAGGTTCGTGTAGCCTAGCGCAGCGGAACAAAAGAACACGAATGACACGAACTTTTTTCACCGTAGGTAATCTCTCGAATGCAAAGATATTCATGTACAAGCATATTCATCACATTCGTGTCATTCGTGATATTCGTGTTCAAAAAAAAAAATTAACTGACGCAGAACTTTTATGTCTTCAAAGTCGCCAAATATGCGAATATGTAGACAAATATTTATAAAACTCACTAAAATCTATGCTAATTCTTGGGGGAACGGAAATAACATAGTATTTTTGCCATCAAATTTTACAGCCATAAATTTTACAGTCATAAAATTCCATGAAGAAGTTTTACGATAGAACACGCGAGATGAGCGAGCTTCGGGAGTTGCAGCGTCAGTCTTACAATGACTACTCACGATTTGTTGTACTTACAGGCAGAAGGCGTGTAGGCAAGACAAGTCTTGTGTATAAGCTTATGAATGAGATGCAAGACGAAGCTCCTGGCCTGTATTTCTTTGTTGGCAGAAAGACAGAAACCGTACTGGTGAGTACCTTCGTGCAGGAGGTACGCGAAAAACTTGGCGAGTTTGTTCCTGACGGAATGACCTCGTTCCGTGAACTCCTCCAGATGATTCTGGAGATTGGCAAGCGCAAGAAGTTCACGCTCTTCATTGATGAGTTTCAAGAGTTTGACAACATAAATCCTGGTATATTCAGCGACATGCAGGAACTGTGGGACGGATACAAGAAGCAGACAAATGTTTGCCTGATTGTGTCAGGGTCAATATTCCGCATGATGGAAAAGATCTTCAAGGACGAAGAGCAGCCACTCTTTGGCAGGGATGACAGTACAATCAAGTTGAAGCCATTCTGTACAGAGACCATAAAAGAGATACTTGGCGATCACAAGCCTGATTACACATCGGAAGACCTTCTGGCACTCTGGACAATAACAGGTGGTGTGGCTCGTTACATTGAACTTCTGATGAATAACGGATGTACCAACGTAAAGAAGATGATTCACTACGTCTGTTCAAGTGGTGACAGCTACTTTGTAGATGAAGGCAAGAAGATCCTTATTCAGGAGTTCGGCAAACAGTATGGCACGTATTTCAGTATCCTTGACCAGATAGCTCACGGTGATGTTACCCAGAGTGAGATAGAGGGTGCTCTCGGAATGAAGAGTCTTGGTGGTCAGATGAAGATACTCGAAGAGAAATATGGCATCATCAAGAAGAAGCGTCCAATAGGTGCCAAGGAAGGTAGCCAGACAGTACGTTATGAGATACAGGACAACTTCTTCCGCTTCTGGTTCCGCTACATACATAGGTACTCTGCACTTATAGAGCTACAGAACATGCCAGCGCTGGAGAATATCATAACCAATGACTACACAACATTCTCAGGCATTGCCCTTGAACGTTGGTTCCGTCAGAAGATGATAGAAAGTTGCAGGTACAAGCAGATTGGCGGTTGGTGGCAACCAAATGGTGTAAACTCCAAAGGTAACATCGATGACTTTGAGATTGACATAGTAGCCGAAACACTTGAGGGTGATGTTGAAGCATACGAGGTGAAGCGCAATCCACAGAAGTATTCCCCTGCCCGACTGGATGAGAAAGTGACAGAGATGAAGCGACGTTTGTTCCGAGGTAAAGAAGTTTCAAAAAGTGGTTTGTCAATGGAGGACATGTAATATCATATCAGCGGTTAACATAATAATTAACTCGAGTACGACGAAAACATATCGCGCATGGCGCGATTAAATTCATCGAGTTCGCGTTAATTCATGAAATAATTGGCTACGCCGAGCTAAAGGTTCGTGGCTCAATTCGTGATAATTACCTTCGGTGAGAATAGTTCGTGTAGCCTAGCGCAGCGGAACAATAGAACACGAATCTCTCGAATGCAACGATATTCATGTACAAGCATATTCATCACATTCGTGTAATTCGTGATATTCGTGTTCAAAAAGAAATTCATCTAACCGATATTTTTCGTGCCTTAACACAGAGAACTCACAAGCTTCTTTTTCTCGAGTATTTCTCGGTTATTACACGTGGATTACTCGAGCAGCGCTCGAGCAGCGCACGTAATTGCTTGGAGAATCGTGTGCGCTGCTCGAGTACGGCTCGTGCGCTCCTTGGAGGTTTCTCGTAGATTTGTTAACCATTTTGCCTGATGGTCCCGTTGCACACTCGTTGCAGTCTCAATGCAGACTCAATGCAAAATGTGTTAACCAGAGTTCGACGAAAACATATCGCGCTTGCGCGATTAAATTCGTCGTAGCCAGCGTCGATAAAGCATTTCTTGTTATCCTGTAAGAGATTATGGCAGAATTCTTAGATATTGAAGTCTGCAGTAAGCCACTATATAACTATATCGAGATTTAGGGGACCTGTAGAACCGTTCCCGTGATCTAAAACATTATCATTAACTCGGAACCCTAATTGAAACCATGTGACAAAAAATGTGCGAGAAAATGCAAAATAATCATTTTTGTTGCGTTTTGCTTGCATTCTCATTTGATGTTAATACCTTTGCAACGTACAAAAAATAATTACTCTTAAAAAAACAAATTCTTATGAAAAAAACAATTGTTCGCATCTCAATGATGCTCGTTATGGTCATCGTTTCAACAACATCTATGTTTGCTCAGCAAATATCTAAGGAGCAACTCAAAGACCTTATGAAGGCAGGAACTATTGATGTCTCATCTTTTAAGCAGTCTTTGCAGAAGCTGGTGACACAGGCGGATGGGCAGATAAAAAGCGAAGATGCTCAGCGTATTTCCTACTATTTTGATGGCGATTTTTTCGACGATATGGCAGAATGTTCTTATGAGTACTATTCGAAGCATATCACAGTAAAGGACTATGAGTACCTCATGGCTAAATATACCTCTGAGGAAGGCAAGCTCGCAAGCAAACACAGCGTTGATGTTGTCGGTAAGTTCGTTGAGAACTTGCAGGTGTACTTTGCTCAGGATTTTGCCTCAAAACTTCCACGTATTATGAAGGGCGAGGTGATCGAACCAAGAAAGGCTACATGCAGCGATAACTATAAGGCAAAGTGGGACATGTATTGCAAGTCTACTGGCGTGGATAGCATTATAGATGCTATGATTGGACAGATTAAGGGCATGTTCGCTAATATGGAGGTTACTGAGGGAAAAAAGGCAGAACTTGATAAAGCCTTGAATGGAGTGATTAATTATCTCTTAAAGGATGTCATGGCTTATATGTGTGATGTGTCTGAAAGCGTACTTACAGAGGCAGATCTTGATTACTATATTGAAGTGATGTCATCTGAGGCTGGTCAGCACATGAAGGAGGCTTCTATTGATTTGGTTTCTAATGCAGCTCAGGTTGGTCTGCAGTTGCAAGAGCTTCAGCAGAAGCATCTCAAATGATGACACGTGTGCATCTCATGAATGACGTTTCCCGTGCAAATACTTTTTTGATAACTTATTCAGGTTTCGTGAGTTCCAAACTCGCGAAGCTTGAATGGGTACCGCAGGGACGGTTCTGACGGTCCCTTATTCTGTGACAAATAATTTATTGAAAAGACTTCACAAAGTAACAGGTATTCAGTTAAACAGGTTTTTTTGCAGCCAACGTCGCTACGATTAAGCGAATAAAATGCCAAATTTATTTAACGCGAACTCGATGAATTTAATCGCGCCATGCGCGATATGTTTTCGTTGAACTCAGGTTATTTAGGCATTTTTGAGCGTGAGTATCTTCGTCGTAGCCAGCGTCGATAAAGCATTTCTTGTTATCCTGTAGGAGATTATGGAAGAATTCTTGAATGTTGAAGTATGCAGTAAGCCACTATATAATATACGACCATGAGTGAATGTTCTCATGATCGTAACTTTGTTTATGCAATTAACTATCGAGATTTAGGGGAGAAGAAGAAACGTTCCCGTGATACTTTAATTTTCCAAAGGCTTTGTGTTGAATGGCAAACAATAGTCTGCAAAAGCTTCATCACACATTTTTGTTGTATCACCATCATCTAAAAGACTCAAAAGTTCCGATGATGCCAGAGTCTTGAAGTCAACTATGTGTCGTTTCAAGTCAGCTCTTACACCTGCCGTTTCAAGTTCCTCGCGCCTTGCCTTGCTCATCTGGCAGAACTCTTCCGATTGCTCTATACCGGCAAACCTGCGGTCACACAGATTGGCAGCAATACCTGTTGTTGAACTTCCGCTGAATGGGTCAAGAATCCAGTCGCCTTTGTCCGTACAAGAGAGGATGATGCGCGTCAGCACCGACAAGGGCTTCTGCGTAGGATGCTTACCACACGACTTCTCCCAGCGTCCGATGGCTGGCAGTCGCCACACGTCCGTCATCTGCTTGCCATCGTTCAGCTTCTTCATTAACTCGTAGTTGTACTTGTGAGCGACCTTCTCGCACTTCCTCGCCCAGATGATGAACTCAGTGGAGTAGGTAAAGAAACGGCACGAAATGTTGACAGGCGGATTCGTTTTCTGCCATGTTATCACGTTCAGTATCTTGTAACCAAGTTCCGTGAGGCAATTTGCCACAGAGAAGATGTTGTGATACGTTCCCGAAATCCAGATAGTGCCATTGTCCTTCAGTTTGTCGCGACACAATCTGAGCCATTCCATGTTAAACTCCTTCATCTCATCAGGAGTCTTACCCTTGTCCCATTCGCCTTTATCCACACAAACCACCTTTCCGCTCTGTAGGCTTATACCACCATTGGAGAGGAAGTATGGAGGATCGGCAAATATCATGTCGAACTTGAAGCTAAAGTCTTTTAACAACTGAAACGTATCTCCATGAGCAAGAAGAAAATCGTTATTCTGTGATTTATAAAATGTTTCAACCATTACATTTCCCTTTTAATTTCCTCAAGAAATTCTGGCAATGTTGTAAGGTTATACATACGAGGAATATCGTTGTATGCTTCTGCAAGTTTGTTTCTTGCACTATTCCATCCCTCGCCATCAGTAATCCACACAAATTCGTAACCAGCAACACCATTAACGATAGGAGCTAGTTCACGATAAGCACGAGCTACTTCATTCAGTTTAGACCCTCCACCACTATAGAAGTTAATTTCTATGAGGAAGGTGCGTTTCTTTGTTTCAACAACAAAATCAAATCGCTTCTCATCTTCACCCAGAACAGATTCTATATTGGGAAATTCTCTTGAATAAACCTCCATTCTATGAGTAATGCCATTGGCGTCAAGGATTCTATGCAGCAATGTTTCTGTGATATCACCACTTCTGTTTTTACGAGCGTTTGTGTCAAGTCCGGTTTCTACCCCGAAAACATAGTCAACTAAATCCTTTACATCTTTTTGCATAAACACCTCTGCTAAACCAGTTCCCTCAAGGAACTTCATAACACCGTCAACAGACTTAAACAAAGAACTAATGAGATAAGGTTTACCATCATTGTCTATAAATTTCTTTTTATCTTTGCGCCTTGTAGCAATTAAGATGTCAAGCACATCAAACGCTTTCCTATCTCTTGTCCACAATGCTGTAACAGCCTCTCTTAAGTTCGGTTTGCCTAACAAGAAATTTAACATATTTAGACTGATTGCGATATCACTTACATTATTCCTAATTTTATTGAAATCTGAGTAGAAATCAAGAGTTGCATTTGTCTCTGAAAGTTGAGACATGAAATTATTGAAGTCTTTTTGCATAGTGAATTTCTTCTTTAAATGGAGTCGATTTCGACCCACTTTTATTATTTGTATAAATCGAACACGTTGCAATAGCCTTGACTATTTTAAGATTGGAATTTATTATTCAATGTTAGCTTTAGTTTCCTCATAATTATGTACAAGAATCTCTGTCAACTTACCACGCTTTGAAGCATTAGCGTTGATATTTCTTGATGCCCATACACGTTCTATCTGATACTCCCCATACAGCACATCAAAGAAGTTGTCGGCCTCATTCTTGCCTTTGCAATCAGAATTGCTGAGCATGAACTTGAAGTCAGCTACATGGATGCGGTCGCAGTATTCTTTCAAGCGAATCTGAGCATCATCGTTAAAGGCTTCTTTGGTGTAGTCGTTGAAGCTGGACGTGTCGCTCAGAGGACGATAAGGAGGGTCGAAATAGAAGAGTGTGTTGCCATTGGCATGTTGGAATGTTTCCTCAAAATCGCCAGTCATAATCTCCACTCGTTGCAGAAGTTCGCTATCCTTGCAGATGGTCACAGGGTCACAAATCTGAGGATTAGTGTATTTGCCGAAAGGAACGTTGAAGAGTCCTTTCTTGTTCACGCGATAAAGCCCATTGAAGCATGTGCGATTGAGGAAGAAGAACTTTGTGGTGTTCTCTATTGGGTCAAGGTTCTTCTCGTTGTAGCGGTCGCGAACAGCAAGAAAGAACTCCTTGCGTGCCTCCTCAGTCTGCAGGGCGTTGTAGGCATTTTGAATGTCCTGAAGGGATGCTATCAGTTCATCAGGATTGTCTCGGACGGTACGATAGCAGGTTGTCAAATCCGTATTGATGTCGTTGATAACTGCGTGCTGGATGTTTGGATACCGTTGCAGCATGTAGAAGAGCATCGCACCACCGCCTACGAAAGGCTCGATGTAGGTGACGTTCTCCCAATTACCAAAGTCAGCTGGTAACTGTGCATCCAGTTGTTCGATGAGCTGCGTCTTACCGCCCACCCACTTGATAAAAGGTTTTGCTTTTGCCATAGTTTGTAGCTATGAACAAACGTAAAAAGCCCTCTTTCCATTACTTGCGAGGAAAGAGGGCGTGGAAGAATTCTTGCATTTATTCAAGGCCTACCACAGCCTGTGGCAGACAACAATCATCCTGTCCACGCCCTAAATGAAGCGTGAACATCGTTGTCGTGACTTTACTGACACATATTCTTTGGAAAGTGGTAGTTCTGAATAAAATCAGTTACGTCAATGATGTTCAAAAATCTTTTATGTAAGCTTTTGTATCGTCTGTTAAATATAAACAATTTTACTGTCAACCACCTTATTGACAAACAAATATCCTCAGGTTTTTCAACATACAAAAAACGTAGGTGTACATCTTTGCTATTCCCCGATTGAGGCCTTCCACAGCCTTTGGCAGAGAACACAAAGTGACACCTACGTAGAGTATGTAGATACACCCAAAGTGTGCTTGAAGACCATTGCTAGTCCTCAGCACACAAAGGATGCTTGTACTGCATACCTTATAGGCATCATCTTATGCTGTATTCTTGACTGCCAATTTGAATGTGGAAGTTTCAACCGGTCAAAAAACGAGCATCAATGACGCTTTTCCAATATGTCGTGTTCCATCAGTTTTATGCCATGAGGAGCCATTGGGCATATTTTATCTTTGTTCTGTTTTTTTTATCACATCAATACTATCAGCAATCATGTAATACACATTTGTTTGCTTATACCCCATTTTGTCGAAAACAAGTTTATCATAATCTTCGGCATATTGTCGAACTGTAGCAGAAGACAAATCAATCAGCTCTATCTTTGCTGACTCGTAGTTCATTATTGCAAGTGTAGGCATAAATGCATACAGTATTTACCTTATACTCTTGAAGTCGAAAATTTAGCATGTGATTTCTCTTGTCAAATAGTACAAACTATAAATCATCGTCTTTTAAACCGTCATCATATCTTTGCACAAACCACATAAACGTTTCCAACCACAGGTTTGAATATCATTTTTTATATATTTAGCCATGCTATTTTACCTTTTTTGATATTACCATAGCATTGCGAACGCAAAAATATGGAAAAAAAAATTACAAACCAAAAGCATAGTGAGTTTTTTCAAGTACGAGTAACAACTCTGGATTATTTGTATAGTTAGACTCTCGTATTTTCACATAGGACGACTATAGGTTGCAAGAACCTTAAATTTGGAAGACTGAGTAATTCTCATTTAAGTATTCACGAAGCGTTTCCTTTAATACTGTATTTTGTATAATCGGATGTTCGACTTCTCGTCTTAATTCTACCACAATAAGCAACATATGCTTTATTTCACGCTGTGGTTTCAAGTCACAGTGTTTAGATTAAATGAAATCCTCTGCCAATGATGTGTTGAGTTTCAATTTCATCTCTTATTTCAAATATTTTCGGTTTTCGGATTCTTCAAGCACTTTCATCTGCTGTATTGCTACTTGATTTAATTTGACAAGTCTCTCCATCTGGGGCATCCCATCGTTGATGAAAACTGCATTGAGGTTCTCCATATTAGAGAGACAGATGAGTTCGTTGATTGTAGCATAGTCGCGGATGTTGCCTTTCTTGTCAGGATTTGCATCTCGCCATTCTTTTGCCGTAATGCCAAACATAGCCACATTCAACACATCAGCTTCTTCTGCATATATGAGCGATTTATGATATGCATCAATCTCTTCTGGCACGATGTTCTGTTTGATAGCATCCGTATGAATACGGTAGTTGAGTTTAGAGAGCTCGCGCTTTACCGACCAACCAATTTGCTTCTGTTCCTCTTCCTTGAGACGTTGGAATTCCCTGACAAGATACAGTTTGAATTCCACAGAAATCCATGATGCAAACTCAAAAGCAATATCTGTACGAGCATAAGTTCCTCCATATCGTCCTGCCATTGCAACAAGCCCCTTTGCATTGGTTGCCTCAATCCATCTTGATGGCGACATTGTAAAAGCATTGAGTCCTGCCTCTTTTCTAAACCCCTCGAATTCGAGGGGATTAAAATTCGGATTGAATAGTTGCTCCCATATACCCAGAAATTCAATGGTATTACGATTGCGCATCCAGTTGGCTATTACACCATTTGGATCACTACCATTCTTCTGCCGTGCAATGTCTGTTATACATACAAAATCTTCACCTTCGTGTTTGATTGTACGTACTGTTGTATTATTTACCTCTATGTTAGTAACTTTGTTAGCCATGATTATTTGAGGTTTATCATACGAGTCTTGTGCATAATTGAATATAGTCCTATTTGTTTATCTTTCCCACACATGTGTAGTCACATTTTGTTTCACGCTGTGGTTTCACGTCACAGCGACGAGCGACTATTAATCTTTATCCGTCAACACACCCTGCAGTTGGCAAGTCACGTGTTATACAAATTTAGCATGCAAATATAAGAAAAAACGTTCGATTACGTGCAAAAAACTTGCATTAAACACAGAATTTAGCAAATTGGATAGCGATGACGCGTATGTGGCATAAATGCACAAAAGGGTAGAATCCATCTTGGATGACATTGTGAATGCATTGAGTCCTGCCTCTTGGAAGGGGGGCGTGAATCGGGGCTACTTGAAATTCATAATGCATAATTACCTACGGTGAGAAAAGTTCGTGTCATTCGTGGTCAAAAAAACGACGGTTAAAAATAATTAATGAATAATTCGTGAATAATTCGTGATAATTCGTGCCACCCAAAATGAGGGTAAATATAAAATGTTATGGAATAACGGGAAAAACAATACAAAACGACCAAAGGTAGAAAATCAAAATCACCTTCGGTGTAAAAGCACACACTACCTTACGTCTCCATCCACTTTTTTTTCAAATATTTAATTTTTCTGTATTGGCATTTCTACCTTGCTAACGCAAGATTTTATGTTTTGAACATGATATACGAATAGGCAACATTCAAAACATTTTCTATTTCATATAAAGAACACGAATATCGTCAACCCTCTCGTTGATGCTCAAATGCGCGTTGCTTTTTTGTCGCGGAATAAAGAGTGACAGCTCTTCTGCTACTCTTTTTCTGGCATCTTAAATGTGGCGAAATTTGTTGTATGTTTTGATTGTTCAATTTTTTTTGCTAAATTTGTAAGGAATTTGGAATATGAATAGTTCGACTTTAGCTTTTAGCTAAGTCTTTCGGTTACAAGGGTTATACGGTTGTAAGGTTATACGGTAGGCTTGTGGTAGTAGGGAAAATCCCAATGCAAGGACATAAAAAACCGTAAAACCTGAAAACGAAGCGACCGTTTAACCGCCATAACCGAACAGCTGAAAGCAAATGCTAAAGCTGAGTAAATAATTCGACTATCAAATAAATATGAGAACAGTAATTACTACATTATTTTTGACATTTGCCCTGATTGTTTCGGCACAGTCAACAAAGATTTATGACGAGTCTATTGATCCCATGAAACAGATTGATGAGGCTGTGGCAAAGGCAAAGGAGGAAGGTAAGTTCGTGGTGTGCCAGGTTGGTGGCAACTGGTGCCGATGGTGCTTGATGTTCGCTAAGTTCATCAACGATGATTCTGAGATAAAGAAGGTTGTAGATGATAACTTCGTGTATATCCATGTGAACTATCCTCGCAAGGGTGCCGCGGCGCAACTGATGAGGAGGCTGGGCAATGCAGGCAGATTTGGATACCCTGCAATCGTGGTGCTACGACAGGACGGTTCTGTGATGCATATTCAGGACAGCAGTTTCCTTGAGGAGGGTGATGGATACAACAAGGACAAGGTACTGCGATTCTTCAGGTGCTGGACACCCGAAGCGGTAGGTATGTGAGTAATGTCCTTAACCTGCTCTCTTTAAGGAGTAGATGGAGGTAAAAGAGTTGTTAGAGCCCCACCATAACCATTCCTGGGATTTCAGATCTTTACTGAAGATAGTCTGGTGATTGAGTAGCTTACAACGCGTCACTCGTTTGGGGCAGAAAAACAGAATCCTTTTAGGTTAATAATCGACGACTCTAAAATATCTTTGTCACCAACGAGGTTTTGTTGACAACATTCTTAACGAAATTAGTAGTATATGCTCAACTTTGCAGCCATAGATTTTGAAACGGCGAACAACGAACGCTGTTCCGTTTGTTCAGTTGGTATTGTAATAGTCCGTGATGGTGAGATAGTGGATAGGTTCTATTCCCTTATCAAGCCAGAACCGGAATACTATAATTACTGGTGCTCCCAAGTGCATGGCTTGTCTATGGACGATACGATGGAGGCACCTATCTTTCCTGATGTATGGGCTCAGATTGAGCCTATGATTGAGGGGTTGCCATTGGTTGCTCATAATAAGGCTTTTGACGAGAGTTGCCTGAAAGCCGTGTTTCGTGTCTATCAGATGGATTATCCTGACTATGAGTTTCATTGCACCTGCATCGCATCACGTAAGGTGTGGCCAGGAGGACGCCATAACCTTGACATAATTGCCGCTCGATGCGGTTATGATCTGGAAAATCATCACCATGCTCTCGCAGACGCAGAAGCTTGTGCTGCTATTGCATTACAGATTCTGTAAAGAGCAGAACAATTCAGTACAGATCATGAATGCTCCATTAAAATTCTCAAATTAGTCTCTAAAAAAGCTATAATATAGTAGATTAAGCGTTTTTTTTGAGTAAACGGATTTGATTTTGCCTGTGGCGCTACATGAATGCCCATAAATTATCCACTAAAGTGAAGAAGAACCATAAAACTTCATAAATAAGACTTGTATTCACAATAAATATCTAATAATGATGAGAAAACTTATGGGAATATTAACTATGCTATGTAGCCTGATTGGCTGTAATGCCCAGTCAGAGGGTTTCAGGAGTCTTTCTGTTGATGAATATGCAAAAGCCATAGAGGACACGGCTATTGTGCGTCTCGATGTACGTACAGCAGAAGAATACGCAGAAGGCCACATTGCCAACACTCTCAATATCGATGTCCTGAAAGATGACTTCGAGCAGAATGCTGTTGCAACACTTCCAAATGACAGGACTATTGCCGTAAACTGTCGTAGTGGTAAGCGAAGTAAGAACGCTGCAAGAATCCTTGTGAAGAATGGCTTCAAGGTCATAGAACTCGATGAAGGCTATAATGGTTGGGTGGCAAAAGGAATGCCTGTGACAAGGTGAAGCAACGCCTTTCCGACATGGTGTCTTGTTACGTTTGACAAGATATATGATGCAAAGGTAAATGTTCGTTTGCAAAAGAACAATAACCACTATTTTATATGAACAGTATATGGATCAGCGCCATTGGTCTTTGTGGCGCAACATTGATAGGAGCGGTGCTTGGTTTTGCTATCAAGGAACTGCCTCACAAATGGAATGACACGGTACTTGGTTACTGTGCCGGAATAATGCTTGCCGCTTCCACATTGGGACTTATTGTTCCGGCTTTCGATGAAGCTGGCAACTCAAATTGGTGGATGGTTGTAATGGGAGTGATGGCAGGAGCATTGTTTCTTAATGTCCTCGACCTGATTACGCCTCACCTTCACCATATCACAGGTCTTGATGAAGAAGAACATCGAAACAATGCCTCGCTCAATCACATTCTTCTCTTTGTTATGGCTATTGCACTTCACAAACTTCCTGAAGGCATGGCGGCTGGTGTCAGTATGAGTGACATTTCTTCTGGAGAAGCATCATGGGCTGTCTCATTAGGAATTGCTCTACAGAATGTTCCCGAGGGCATGGTCATCATTGCTCCGTTGCTCGTGGCAGGGGTAACACGTATGCGAACACTTGCAATATCTGTTGCCATCGGACTTCTTGAAGTGATTGGAGTATGGTTAGGATTCGCGTTAGGCACAGCATCTGCAACCTTCCTTCCTCTTATGCTGGGATTTGCAGGTGGTGCGATGCTTTATGTTACTAGTGACGAGATGATTCCTGAAACCCATGCACATGGTTATCAGAAACAAGCCACATACGCTCTTCTTCTCGGTTTCATGACCTTGCTGTTGATTGAACGTCTCTTTGAATGATCAATCCAACTATTTTACAATTTCACAAATTGCTATTTTACAATTGCTATGCGTATCATACCGACCGTATGGAAATCGACAAATTGTAAATTGTCAAATAGTACTTCAAGAAACGGTTTTTATATGTTTTCTTGGCTCTTTTTCACTTTAGTTGAAACTTGAATGTAAAACAAAGTATGTACAATTTATCGTACTTGATTTTGCCGCAAGCGGCCTGTAATTAAAACCTTTTGAACTTAGCGCAGCGATCTCACTGACCAAAGGTAAGTAAAACCAAGTAAAACAAAAGAAAACCAATTCACTTGAAAATTTCGTGGATGATAATTAACGCGAACTCGATGAATTTAATCGCGCATGGCGCGGACGAACAAAAACCGATAAAAACAAATAAAAACCGATAAAAACATACTTTATTCTGTGCATAATAAAAAACACTATAGGTTTTTATATGTTTTTCAAGGTTTT
>JAZUHP010000072.1:0-26885 GCA_045641785.1 Bacteroidaceae bacterium | reverse complement strand
AACCTGAGTTCGACGAAAACTTATCGCCGAGTCGGCGGACGAAAAAAAACATATAAAAACCTTGAAAAACATATAAAAACCTATAGTGTTTTTTATTATGCACAGAATAAAGTATGTTTTTATTTGTTTTTATCGGTTTTTGTTCGTCCGCGCCATGCGCGATATGTTTTCGTCGAACTCAGGTTGTGTTATGCAGAAAGTCCCTTATTTCAGATGAAACAGGAATCCAAGATAGAATGAGGCTTCGCAAAGAATGAACATGGCTCCACAGCAGTCGCCTGTATAGCCTTGTATCTTCTTGTTCATGAACCATACAAGGACGAAGCGCATAAAGATTGCAGCTATCAATCCTATACAGAGACTCATTGCTACATTTGATAAAAATATCCCGGTAAGTATGGCACATGGAACAAAACTTGCAAGTAATGTGATAATTTTATCATCAAATGGTGTCTCAGCATAAACGAGTTTGTTCTTTGCTTCCGACTCTTTTCGTGCGTATGGCAAGGCATTTATTATTGTCGAACTTACTGCCTTGCTCATCACATCGGCAATGATAAAGAGTGCAGTCATGCTGGAGAATGTTGTCCACTTTATATTTGAAGGAGTGAACTTCTCAAACACATCAGGATTCAAAGCCGAAAAATCTGTAGAGAGAAAATGGGAAGACATCGTACTGTAGTATGCATTGCAGATGATATTTGGCATTATGACCATATAAAACAAGAGACCAAGTACACCGTATGTGCCAATGTGAGAATCCTTCATTATTTCAAGTGTACGTTCCCTTGTTGTGCCACCACCGAATCCGTCGCAGAAATCTGCAAATCCATCCTCATGTAGAGCTCCGGTGATAAGCACTCGGGTAAGCATGGCAGCAACCACACCTATGAATGGATTGTCAAGTAGTATGTTGAATATGAAAAATGATATTCCCATACATAGTCCTGTCACCCATCCGGCAATAGGCCACAAAGGAACAACCCTTTCATAGTATTCCTTTGGCACATTTGCAAGTCGCCAGAATGGTAGGCGAGTAAAGAATGATAATGTTGCAATTATACGTAACATAAGTGGTTAAAAGTATTTTGTTATTTCAGCATGAGCAAAGTTGTCCATCTCGTTGATCATGTTGACTGCTGACTGAATGATAGGATAAGCACAAATAGCTCCTGTGCCTTCACCAAGACGTAAGCCAAGAGAAAGAAGCGGTTGTGCTCCCATTCCGTCAAGCATCAACTTGTGACCGGATTCATCACCGCAATGACCGAACACCGCATACTCAAGTACGGCCTTGTCTATTTGTGAGGCGGCAAGCATACATGCTGTCATTATAAAACCATCAACAAGTACAATCATCCTATGCTCTGCAGCTCGGAGCATTCCACCCATGGCAGCAACCATCTCGTATCCTCCGAAATAGGCAATGGCATTTTCCGAAGCATGTTTCTGCTTATATCTTTCTACAGATTCCTTAAGAACCTCATACTTGTGGAGAATACCATCATTGTTGAGTCCTGCTCCAGCACCTACACATTTGTCGAGAGGGATGTTGAGGAAAAGGTGCATCCAGACACTTGATGGCGATGTGTTGGCAATACCCATTTCGCCAAAACTGATGACATTGCAGCCTTCTGCGTGACACTCGTCCACAATCTCAGCTCCAATGGCAAGGGCGCGTTCATACTCCTCCTGAGTCATTGCAGCCTCATGAAGGAAGTTGCGAGTACCATAAGCAATCTTACGATTGATTATGTGAGGGTACTTGCCTAGGTCAAAGTCGTAGTCGACGCCAACATCCACCACACGCAATTTGAAACCATGTTGACGGCAGAACATATTAACGCCTCCACCACCCTTTCCGAAGTTTATCATCTGTTGCCATGTCACCTCGCGAGGACTTACGCTTACATTCTCACGCTCTATTCCATGGTCGGCACCGAAGAGAATATGACATGGATGATTGAGTTTTGGAGTTAGAGAATGCTGAATAAGACCAACCTGAAGCGCAAGACTCTCAAGTCGTCCAAGTGACCCCTTAGGTTTATTTAGATTGTTTATTTTATCCTCAAGTGCTGGGATAAATTCTTTATCGGTTTCTTGTATCATTTTCTTCAAGGTATTTTATGCAAAGATAGGTTATTCCCGTCGAAAAAAGTCGTTTTGCCTTGATTTTATTAAATAAATATAAAAATTGTGTATTTTGTTGTATATAATTGCAAACATTATTATATTTGCAGTAGAGATATTATATTCGACTTTAGCAACTAAAGCTTGAATAATCTTCGGAAAACGATTGACGGGCAAGGATCATTATGAGACATGCCCTAATAACACACTAAAGGTCTATAAAGCCTAAATAAATTGTACTATGAACAGAGATTTCTATTGTGTGATACTCGCTGGTGGCATCGGGACTCGATTGTGGCCAGTTAGTCGCGAAAAGAAGCCTAAGCAATTCCTTGATATCCTTGGATGTGGAGAGACAATGTTGCAGGCTACATACCGTCGCTTCCTGAAATTCATAGATAAGGATAACATCCTGGTGGTAACAAATGCTGTGTGCAAGGAACATGTACGAGAGCAGTTGCCGGATCTGGATCCGGTGAACCTACTTCTTGAACCGATGCGCCGTAACACTGTGGCATCAGTCACATGGGCCGCTCTTGAGATTTACAGAAGGAACAATGGTGGTGTGATGGTGGTAAGTCCTGCCGATCAGGTCATCACGGATGAGGATAATTTCGCGAATGACATAATGCACGGTCTTAGCTATGCTTATGACAAAGATAAGCTGCTAACCCTTGGTGTGGAACCAACACATGCAGAAACAGCATTTGGTTACATACAGATGGCAGACGAAGTTGAAACAGACATCTATAAGGTACAAAGTTTCACGGAGAAGCCTGAGAAGTCTTTTGCAGACATGTTCTTTGAGAGTGGAGAATTCCTGTGGAACACAGGTCTATTTATCTGGGGGGCTTCCACATTCATTCACGCTGTCCACGGCAAAGACCCTAATTTAACAGAGGTGTTTGACAACGTCGTAAGAAACTTCCAGGACACAGGCATCACATCCCGCCACGTCAACGACCTGTATTCTAAAGTATCAAACATGAACCTTGAGCAGGGTGTGCTGGAGAAGGTGGACAATGTAGATGTGCTCCAATGCCATTTTGGCTGGAAGGATGTTGGTACATGGAATGCCGTACATGACCTCTGCGACAAAGACGAGAGTGCAAATGTTGTCATGGGCGCTCAATCTCTTCTCTACGACTGCAAGAACTGCGTCGTGAAACTGCCAAGCGGCAAGGTTGCTGTACTGCAGGGACTTGAGGACTATATGATTGTTGAGGATGGCGATGTACTCGTCGTATGCAAGAAGGAAGACCAGAAGTCCATACGCAAATTTGTCAACGATGCACAGATGAAACTTGGTGAAGAGTTCGTGTAATTCACAGTTTTCTACACATAGCTAGCACAAGCCATTCGGAAACAAAAAGTCCGAATGGCTTTTTACTTGCCATTCGGACTTTTTTCACAATCTCCATTACCCTACTGGTGGAATTTTCAAGCGTGCAGTCATTTGAACCTTATAACCAATCAGTTTTGGTAAAACTGAGTTATTCAAACCCGCATTATTATCCATTAGGACAACGTGCGAACAATAAAAATCAAAGAAGTTTCTTAACCTGCTCTTCCAAAGTACCTTCCATCAATCCGCTACGTCCAAACACTTCATTGTTTCGGTCGATGAGGAAGTATGTTGGGAGGTCTACCACACCGTATGCCTTTGTGGCAGAACCGTTAGTCTCGTGTACACATACCCAAGGAAGATACTCAACAGATGATTTCCAGAAGTGGATATCCTCATCAAGACTTACCTGATAGATCTCAAATCCCTGTGAATGATACTTATTATAAATGTCACGGAGAATACGTGTACGTTCTGCAGAAGCCTCAGCTCCATACATAGTAAAATCAAGCATAACAACCTTACCCTTGAGATCTGTAATCTTACGCACCTTGCTATTGATATCAGGAAGGTTAACATCAATGATACCTGTTTCTGCAATCTTTGACGTGTCGAGCTGTAAAAGTTTCTGCTGAGGTACAGCGGTGTTATCCATTCCCTTTATTGCCATGTTACACAACTGCTGAGTGCGTGGAGCATCATGGTAGTTATAATCCCAACTTGTTGCAACTGCTGCATAGCACTTCACATCGTTTCTATCTGTAATAGGATTGAAAAGCTGGAATGTATTACTGTAATAATCTGTAATGCATTGGCAGACGGCATAGTAAGCACACGCCCTTGATGGATCTGGGAATATATATTTCTGCTTCATTGTCTCCTTGTATGTCTGAAGACAATTGCGCACACTATCAATCATGTCACCAGGAAGGAGGTTGTCATCCTTCTCCAATGCAATAATCCTTTGCTGCACATTCTGCTGCAAGTTATATATCTCCTTTATCTTTTTACTACTCTCAGAGCCCTCTACAGTATAATCTGTATTCATGGTCTCAAACTTAGCCTTAAAGGTGATTGTCTCTGTAGAGTCAACGCTAAAAGGTATTGATTTATTGCCAATACGAAGCGAATAGAACTCAGGGCAATAAGTCACAGCACTTGTCTGGACAGAATCGTCAGATGTGTATATAGGAGCATTAGCAGAGAATGAAAAGCTACCATCAGCCTTCAAACGAACAGAGTCAATCTTGTGAGTTCCGTCAAGGGCGTTTACTTCAAGGTATAACATAGAGTCCTGTGCGCCTTCAATATTTCCTTCCACATGAAACTTGGGTGTGGTGCTATCACAAGCTGACAAAATAGCACCTGCAACGATAAATAAAGTTATTTTCTTCATAAGTATCTTAATTTTCGTGCAAAAGTAATAAAAAATAATATAGAAAAACGTATATTTGCACGATTTTATACGCCTCGGCGATTTTTTTGATGTTTTATATATATATTAAAGATGAATGTAATTAAAAAGACAGTCTCTTTGCCTGACGGACGCCAAATCAGCATTGAGACAGGAAAACTTGCAAAACAAGCGGATGGTGCAGTTATGCTCCGTATGGGCAACACAATGCTCCTCGCCACTGTTTGTGCAGCCAAAGATGCAGTACCTGGAACAGACTTTATGCCACTTCAGGTAGAATACCGTGAGAAGTACGCCGCTGCAGGTCGTTTCCCAGGCGGTTTTACAAAGCGTGAAGGAAAGGCTTCTGATGAAGAAATCCTTACTTGCCGTCTCGTTGACCGCGCTCTTCGTCCTCTGTTCCCATCAAACTATCACGCAGAGGTTTATGTGAATGTCATTCTTTTCTCAGCTGATGGCGTTGATATGCCAGATGCACTTGCAGGTTTCGCAGCTTCTGCAGCACTTGCAGCTTCTGATATTCCATTCGAAGGACCAATCTCTGAGGTTCGCGTGGCTCGTATCAATGGCGAGTTCGTAATCAACCCAACATTTGAACAGCTCAAGTCTGCAGACATGGACCTTATGGTTGGTGCTACAGAGGAGAACATCATGATGGTTGAGGGTGAGATGAAGGAGGTATCAGAGCAGGATCTTCTTGAGGCTCTTAAGGCAGCACATGAGGCAATCAAGCCACAGTGCCGCGTACAGAAGGAACTCATGAAGGAACTTGGCACAGATGTTAAGCGTGAGTATTGCCATGAGGTAAATGATGATGAACTCAAGGCAGACCTCAATGCTAAGTGCTATCAGCCAGCATACGATGTAACTAAGCAGGCTCTCGAGAAGCATGCTCGTGCAGAAGCTTTCGAGAAGATTCGTGAAGACTATAAGGAGGCTTACGCTGCAGCTCACACAGACCTTTCTGAGGACGAGCTCGCAGAGAAGTATGCTCTTATCGACCGTTACTATCATGATGTAGAACGTGATGCAATGCGTCGCTGTATCCTCGACGAGGGTATCCGTCTTGATGGTCGTAAGACTACAGATATCCGTCCAATCTGGTGTGAGGCTTCTCCACTTCCTGGACCTCATGGATCTGCAATCTTCACTCGTGGTGAGACTCAGGCTCTCGCTACTTGTACACTCGGAACTAAACTTGACGAGAAACTTGTTGATGGTGCTCTTGAGCGCTACAACATGCGTTTCCTCCTCCACTATAACTTCCCTCCATTCTCAACAGGTGAGGCAAAGGCACAGCGTGGTGTAGGTCGTCGTGAGATTGGTCACGGTCACCTTGCATGGCGTGGTCTTAAGGGACAGATTCCAGAGGATTATCCTTATACTGTACGCGTCGTTTCTGACGTACTTGAGTCAAATGGTTCATCTTCTATGGCTACTACTTGTGGTGGCTGTCTCGCTCTTATGGATGCAGGTGTGCCAATCAAGAACCCTGTAGCTGGTATCGCAATGGGACTTATCAAGAACCCAGGTGAAGAGAAGTATGCTGTACTCTCAGATATCCTTGGTGATGAGGACCACCTCGGTGATATGGACTTCAAGACTACAGGTACAAAGAATGGTCTTACTGCTACTCAGATGGATATCAAGTGTGACGGTCTTTCTTACGAGATCCTTGAGAAGGCTCTTATGCAGGCAAAGGCTGGCCGTGAGCACATCATGGGTGAGATGATGAAGACTATCTCTGAGCCACGTGCTGAACTCAAGCCACACGTACCACGTATTGAACAGATTATCGTACCTAAGGAGTTCATCGGTGCTATCATCGGTCCTGGTGGAAAGATCATCCAGCAGATGCAGGAGGATACTCAGACAACAATCACAATCGAGGAGGTTGATGGTGTTGGTAAGGTTCAGATCTCTGCTCCAGGTAAGGATGCTATCGATGCCGCTATGGCAAAGATCAAGGCTATCGTTGCTATCCCTGAGGTTGGCGAGGTTTACAAGGGTAAGATTCGTTCAATCATGCCTTACGGATGCTTCGTAGAGTTCCTCCCAGGTAAGGATGGACTCCTCCACATCTCTGAGATTGACTGGAAGCGTCTTGAGACAGTTGAAGAGGCTGGTATCAAGGAAGGTGATGAGATTGAAGTTAAACTTATTGAGGTTGATCCAAAGACTGGTAAGTTCAAGCTTTCTCGTCGTGCTCTCATCGAGAAGCCAGCAGATTATGTAGAGCGTCCAGCTCGCGAGCGTCGTCCACGTCCAGAAGGTGGAGAGCGCCGTGACCGTGGTGATCGTCGCGACCGTCGTGATCGTGGTGACCGTCCACAGCGCAATGATGCTCCAAAGGCAGAAGGCGAGTCTCAGCCTAATGATGACTTCAAGAGCGCTCTTGACGAGCTCCTCAAGTAATCATTAACAATGACATAAAAAACAAACGACCGAACATTGATAATCATCGAAGATAATCGACGAGTATCATGTTCGGTCGTCTTATTTTCTAATCAACAATATCGAATAGACGTATGAAAAAGGCACATTATTCATTAGTAGCTATGCTCATGGCAGGATGCGTTCTTCTCTCATCATGTATGACATCAGGCACCACAACAATTCCTATTGGTTCTAGTGCAAAACAAAATAGTACAACAACAGCTCAGACAGGCACAGCTATCGCCTCTGCACTCCTTGCACAGCAAGGACAGACAAACTCAACTGCCGCAGCAGCAAGTCAGATACTCTCAGCAGTTAATAGCGGTTCTCTCATCTCCGGTATCGTAGGTCTCCTTGCTGGCGGTACAGCAAACACATCGACTTCAATAGTTGGTACATGGACATACACAGAACCTACTGTTCAGTTCCAGAGCGAGAATCTTCTTGCACAGGCAGGAGGTATCTATGCAGCACAGACAATTGTAAGCAAACTTAAACCTTACTATGAGAAGTTCGGTTTCAAGAGTGGCTCTATGAAGATGACATTTGCCGCTGACAAAACTTGCTCTATCGTGTACGGTTCAAAGAACATCACAGGAACATACACATACGATCCTGCTACACATGTACTTAACATGAAAGGTCAGTTCGGTCTAATCAACGTGTCTGCATTCGTAACAATATCAGCAAACCAGTTGGCTCTCACATTTGATTCATCTAAACTTCTTGCCTTGACATCTGTACTTGGTGGTTCTGGTTCTACAGCCCAGACATCTGCCATCTCACAGCTCGCAAGTTCATATACAGGAATGAAGACAGGATTCCTGTTCACAAAGTAAGGCTTTAAGGGTGGAGATTATTTGACTATTAGGTCACCATGCTGGTGAGGTTGCGAGGTTATAAGGTTCAAATGACAGTCACTGATAACTTAGTGTAAGCGACCTCATCAACCGAGCACTTACAAACCGTATGTGCAAGTCCTATACGAAGGAGATAACATTTCCACTCATACTTACAAATAAGAGTGATAGACAGTATGCTTCATTTAGCAAACCGCCTATCACTCTTCTTTTTTCATTGCCACTTATGACACAAAATATAGGGCAAGAAACTGCCCCTTAGAAAATTGTTCAATCAACCACTTTTCTCCAGTCATTACACGAGCAGCACTCGAGCAGCACTCGAGCAGCGCACGAGATTGCTTGGAGAATTACGTGCGATGCTCGAGTACTGCTCGTGCGCTCCTTGGAGGTTTCTCGTAAATTTGTTGACCATTTCACTTGATAGTCTCGTTGCAGACTCGTTGCAGTCTCAATGCAGACTCAATGCAAAATGTATGTGTTTAACGTGAGTTTGACTAAAATTATCGCGCAAAGCGCGGACGAAAGATACGGTTAAGTGAATACTGAATCAAAAGACATTTTGAATTCTGTTGAGCGATAGCATCTTGGACGAAGTCTACAAAACATTAAAAGCAAAAACACACAAAACGACAACCTCACTATCACCATACAACAAGACCACAATCATTGTACGAGCATTACACGAGCATTACTTGAGGAGCGTACACGATTTTGTGAGGACTCCTCTTGCGCTCCTCGGGCAATCGTTACATAAGTAAGTGAACAAATTATTTTAATAATACGATAGTAAGTGATATGTTTTTTCAGATTATTCAATAATTATTCGTACCTTCGCAACATATACTGAAAAACAGAAGAAGAGAAAACATTTGGAAACAACTCTTAAACATTTTTATTACATGAAAAGAATCCTTTGCACAATCATTTCGATTGTTATTGCTTCATGTGCATGTTTTGCACAACAGGCAGATCCAGAACTCGAGTTTGTTCTGGAACTAAAAGTAAAACTTGGTCAGGCTTTCGGTGTAGGAAAGGTGACTCAAGGTAACCGATTTGTTATTCCTATTACTGGCGGAACATTTGAAGGTCCAAACATTAAGGGTGAAGTTCTCCCTGGCGGTGCTGACTACCAGATGCAGAACATGGACAAAGGTCGTACTGACCTTGAGGCAATCTATTGCATCCGTACCGATGACGGTGTAAGCATTCATGTTCGCAACAATGGTATCATTGCCGGCAACTACTTCTACTGCTCACCAAAGTTTGAGGCACCACTCGACAGTAAGTACGCTTGGCTCAACAATGCTATCTATGTATGCAAGCCATCTGGATTCATGGACGGAGGTATTGCCCTCAAGGTATGGAAGGTTCGTGATGCCTTCAATTTCGATAAGACAATCCAGCCAATCATGCCTATCCCTGACGCAGTACGCAAACCTGCGGCACAGCAGGGTAAGATTGAGGAGTTCAAGTACACAGCTCACAAGAATGGCAAGACAATCCAGAAGCACGCCCGCGTTTATCTCCCTTATGGCTACAAGGCAAAGGACAAGAAGACAAAGTATGATGTGCTCTACCTCATGCATGGCGGTGGCGACAAGACAACATCATTCCTCACTCCTCCACAGGATTGGTTACGCCTTCGCGACATTCTCGACAACCTTATTGCAGAAGGTAAGATGCGTCCTATCATCGTTGTAACACCTACATTCTATGATGATGACGAGAACATCGGTGCCAACAACATGAACGACGCCATCAATCTCACACGCAGTTTCCATACAGAACTTCAGAATGACCTTATCCCAACTGTTGAGAGAGCATACAACACACACCTTGAAGGCAAGGACAGCATTGCAGTAACCAAGTCACGCGACCATCGTGCTTACGGAGGTTTCTCTATGGGCGCCCTCTCTACATGGTTCCAGCTTGCCTATGGCGTTAATGCAGTAAAGCACTTCATTCCTCTAAGTGGCGACCTCTGGGTTTACGATGAGAACGGAAAGAAGCAGGAGCCAAAGGTTGCAGCAGAATGGATTAACGCTCAACTTGCAAAGACTCCATTTGCACACGACTTCGAGGTGTACGGTTACTCAGGTACAAAGGACATGGCAGGAGCACCACAGAAAGGACTCGTAGAGGCACTCCACAAGTACGCCCCACTCTTCCGCTATGCCACACCAGATGCTAATCTCCGTTTCTCCATGAAGGAAGGTGGACAGCACTTCTACGGTGACATCAATGAGTACCTGTACTACGCTTTACAGTTAATATACAAGAAGTAAGTGATGATTAAAAAGGAGTTAGAAGGAGTTAAAGAGGAGTAAAAAGACGATACTCTTTTAATTCATAATGCATAATGCATAATGCATAATGCATAATTCACAATTCTACCAATTCATTATTTAATAGGGTGTCCAATTAATCGTGCTTGTTATTACCGCAAGCGGTCTGTAATTAAAACCTTTGAACTTAGCGAAGCGATCTCACTGACCAACGGGAAGTAAAACCTTTCAAAACAAAAGAAAACCTATTCTTGGAAATGCAGAAAACTGTTTTCCTCGGTTTTCTTTTGTTTTCTTTGGTTTTAATTATAGACCGCTTGCGGTAAAGATATTTCTTTTTGGCACAAGCAACTGGACACCCTAATTATTTAATCATCACTAAGGGGCAAGAAAGGTTAGCGATTAACAACATGTTTCGAGAACAAGCCTCACAATAAAAAAAGGAGTAAAGGACACGAACCTTTACTCCTTTCTTTGTTATTCTACGCATTGAGTGATGCGCTCAAACGATTTATGTAAATCTCGAATTAGACGACTACTTCAATCTTATCTTGAGAATATTCACAGAGAATGGAACAACGTCAAACTTAACAACATTACCTGTGCCAGAAGTCTTAATCTCTGTGGTACGAGGATAAACATTCCTTGGATTGTCAAGAGTATTCTCATCTTTACCTTTTGCAGATGCCAATCGAGTCAATGTAACAGCACCATTAGCAGAAGAATCAATCACGCAATTCTTCAGATTGAGAGTACCAGGTGCATAACCAGCACCAACATTAACAACCTTGACATACATGACCCTGTTTTCCTCGTCAATAGTAGTAGAAGCATACACACCTTCCATCATACCATCCTTATTACGCTTACAGGCAAAGTCAAGTTTTCCATCAAGGTAACTATGTATGCTGTCGCCGTCCACGTCAATCTGAACATCATACCAACGATTATTCTCAACCTTAAAGCGCTTATCACTTGAAATCTGCGCCTTGCCACCTTCGATGGATTGCTCCACGGCATTAAGGGTATTGTTCCAGCCACCCACATTGTACCATTGGAAGTTCTCATTGTCCGTATACCCCACAACAGCAATGAAACCTTCGTCACCCGATTCCTTCATTGCCTGCACCTTGTAAGTGTACTTCTTTGCATCAATACGTTGTGGAGACACGCTTATTGAAGGGCTTTCCGATGAACGCTGAACATACTGTCCATCCTCCACTGTCCATTTACCACTTACTGACTCCCACTTGCTGAAATCGCTTATTGACACCTCCTTGCCATCAACAATGAGTTGAGGATTACGATAGTGAACAGCCGTATTCCATGTAGCCAAACCCACATTTACAGGTTTTTCCTTTGCTTCCTGTGGCTGCGGTTTAGTCAACTGCCAAGTGCAATCTGTCTTGAGCACACGAGTTCCTATATTATTAGGGAAAAGTTTCTGTACATAATAAGACGGAGTACCCATGCTCTGATACGAGTTGAAGCGAATCATGTCAGGACGCCAACGAGCATCATTCTCATTCACAAAGATAGGAGCATAAGAGTTCATTGCCACAACGTCAGAGTTGTTCTCCATACCCATCATATACACAGCCTCTCCGAGTGCAGCATTGAGATTACCAATATCACCAAACTGGCTTGTCACCGCATATTCTCCCACATAAACCTTATGCTGGTCACGAGGATAACTGTCATACATATTAAAGCGACTTGCAAACCAACGAGGATTGCGATAGTAATGTTCATCAACCATATCCACAGGATGTTCATTACGCCATGACGGATGATCTGTACTCCACGCCTCTACATTACCGATGCATTTCACATAAGGATACTTCGCCTTTATTGCCTTATAGAACTGTATGTATCGCTCTGGATAATGATCTGACTGATCCGAGTTATTATCCATACTGAAATTGTAGTTCTCATTACCAATCTCTATGTATTCCAATCCAAATGGTTCAGGATGTCCATTCTTGGCACGCAACTGTCCATAAGGAGTACTTACGTCACCATTAGCATATTCCAAGGCATCAAGGCACTCCTGAATCCAAGAGTCAATCTTATCATAAGGATCACAACCACCATGCCATATTCCGACATTAACAACAAAGAGAGGTTTGGCACCAATATCCTCGCTGAATTGCAGATACTCATGGAAACCTATGCCGTCTGACGTGCGATACCCCCAGTTCACATTGTCATGTCCTTCACGCTCCTCAATAGGACCTATTGTACGCTTCCACCTGAATGCATTGTCAGGGCTATGCTGTCCCTCCACGAAACATCCACCAGGGAAACGCATGAAACGAGGATGCATATCCTCAAGCATCTGCGCCAAGTCCTGTCGCATACCGTTAGGACGGTTCTTGTAAGTAGGAGGGAAGAGACTTACCACATCAAGCTGCAACTGTCCTGCCTTGTTTGCAACGAGAGCAAACTCTGCCTTTGGATCATCCCCATTAGCAATGATGGTAGCCGTGTATTTTGTCCACTTTCCTGACACGTTTACCTTGATATTTGCGCTACCCAGTTCCTTGCCCTGAGAAGACAAGAGCTGAGCCTTAAGAGTACCCTTATAGCGTTGGTCACTCTTGGCAAAGAAAGATAACTTATACTGATTACCAGCAACCACATTCATGCCCCAGAAACCTTCATTACGCACTCCATCGCCAGGAGCTGTCACACGAAGGTCAAGAGCATTGTGCTGCACACTATTAAGAAGATTATTCTTTGTTAGGGATAGTTGAGCGTTGCCTACAGCAAACCAATTACTTATCCTTGTATTATCCTTTTCTCTGTTTCTACGCCTACCATACTGCGGCATGGAATCATCTTCGAAAGAACGGTTACGAATCAATTCTGCATAAAGACCACCATCAGCAGCATGATTGATGTCCTCATAGAATATACCATAATGAATAGGACTTATTTCTGGTCCTTTCTGTTGTGCATCGACATTTATAACAACTTGTGCATTCGAAGCACCAGCAACTGCCATCAAGGCAGATAAAGTACATGTTTTCAGGTTCATGTTTTCAGGTTTTTATGATTAAATACTATTAAGTTTCCAATAGGGAGTTAAAGACTAAAAAGACCCACCCTAACCCTCCCTGCAGGGAGGGGACCAAGTTTCTCTATTCGCGGTAATATTCGTTTACATGTTCTGGATACATGTTAATTGATACCGAATACCGCGAACAATCATTAGCTTCGCTGAACCCTTCAGGACTCGTCTTTTTACTCCTTTTTACTTCTCCTAACTCCTTTTTACTCCATTTTTTTTACTCCTCCTAACTCCATTTTTCAAGTTCCCTCTCCGTCACTTAGCAGAGGTTACTTGTTCATCGTCAATCGACCATCATTTACAACCACAAGTCCCTTGCCAACAAGGTTCTCAACGGCAAGGTTGAATGCCTGATCCACATTGGCACCACGTCGAGTGAAACCAAGTTTCTTTGCAGCGATGAGAGTCAAACTGTCAGTCGCAATAGAGAACTGTTCCTCAATAGCCTCCATAACCACGTTCTCAATCTCAATCATCGGAATGTCAAGGATGTCGCGATCAGTACCTGGACGATACCAAGGGTAAGACTCGCTTGCAGCCTTGTCCGACCACAGCACATCACCCTTACGGTCAGGTTCAGAATAGAGGCATCTCAATGAATAATCCTCAACCTCACGCTGGAGACTTGGAGTTACACGTGTCATCTCACGGATGGCGCATATCCTGCGACAAACCTGCATCATGGATATTGGTTGCTCCACATCCACAATCTTCTTGACGAGTTTGCCAATAGGACCTGTACCACGATCCTCCTTACGAGCTGTGTACTCCACATACTCCTTTGCATTAGTCTTAACCGTTTCAAGCACTTCATTTGAAAGGTCAAACTTCATAGCTTTCTTTTCAGGAGCAGGAGCATCATTCCTTGCCGATTCTATTGTCTCGATAACACGCTCTATGACACGCTCCTTATTATTGAACCAGTCAACGCTCCACACTCTAAATACCGTCCACTTGAGACCTGAGAGGACAGAAGGCTGTACAATCTCACGGTCACGAGTTGTCTGGGTGTCACGGTAGTTCTTACCGTCAAGGAGTATACCAACCTGATATACATCCGGATTATCAATATCACTAATAGCCACATCAACCTTAAACTGTGAGCGACCGATGTTGGTCTTTGCACTATAACCTCTTGCACGGAGTTCATTGGCTATACTCTCTGCCACAACAGAATCAGAGCGATGAACCGTTGCACCAGTAGCCTTAACAAGAATCTGACTCTCGGCATACTCAAGGAAGTGCTTCAAGCCCTCAACACCCTTTGCCTTACTACGACGGAGATCCACCTGTGAAGACTTAAGAGTAGAGAACACCATCATCTCGCAACGTGAACGGCTGACCGCCACATTGAGTCGGCGCTCACCACCAGCATTGTTCAAAGGACCGAAGTTCATTGACACCACACCATCCTTATTAGGACCATAACCGATAGAGAACAAGATGACATCACGTTCATCACCCTGTACATTCTCAAGGTTCTTTATGAAGATTGGTTCATACATCTCCTCTGCATACTCACGCAAAGTCTTGTCTGCATCAAATGTATCCTGAAGAATATCCTCAATAAGACTTTGCTGCACAACGCTGAATGAGATGACACCAATACTCTTCTTCCTCAACTCAGGATCCTTCAAGCGACGTACAATCTCTGCCACGATAGCCTCTGCCTCTGCCTTGTTAGAGCGCTTACCGCCCTTGTCATAGAAACCATTGACAGGGACATAGGTAACCTTTGTCTGCTGGTCATCCACAGATGGGAAGGTGATGAGCGAACCATCATAGTACTCGTTATTTGAGAATGCAATAAGACTCTCATGGCGAGAACGATAGTGCCAGTTGAGTTGCAGAGAAGGAATCTCAAGTGTACGGCAATCCTCAAGGATGCTCTCCATATCATCAATGGCAGCTTCCTCCTCATCCACATTTGTTGAAGAGAAGAAACTTGTTGGAGGCATCTGTTTAGGGTCACCAACGACGATAAGCGACTTACCACGTGCAATGGCACCTACAGCCTCACTCGTTGGCATCTGTGAAGCCTCGTCAAAGATTACCACATCAAACTTCTCCTGTGTCAATGTGAGATACTGAGCCACACTCATAGGGCTCATGAGCATACATGGACACAAGCGTGGGAGGAGTGTAGGAATAGAATCCATAAGGTCACGAAGCGACATGCCTCGTCCACCATTGGAGATGTTACGGTTCAGGAGACCAATCTCGCTACTTCCATCCACATTATCCACCACACGAGGGATGCGTGAGGCAAGACGAGCATACAGTTCCTTCTGAGTGAGAATCTGGAACTCGTCAGCCATGCTTCTGTAAGCCTTGACCTTATCGTCAAACAGCATACCCTCAAACGTAGTAAGCATCGGTACCTTTGTCATCTTGCGCACAGCCTTATCCTTACACAATGCCTTGAGGAACGCTGCACTCATCTCCTCTGGTGTGTATGCCCTCTTCTCAAGAGCCTTCACAACAGAGTCAAGACCGAGCGACTTCAACTCTTTCATATAGTTACACCAATGCAACCAGTCGCGCATCAAGTCCTTATGTTCTATCCAGCGAGTGAGGTTTTCTACAGCCAGAGAAAGCATTTCTTCACTTGGCACCTCGTCAACAGGAAGTTTCTTATGCAACGCAACCAAAACGGCATTTCTGAGCATATCATTAGACTTATGAAGAGCAGTATACTTCACAAGTTTATCGAGCATAGCGTCCACATCATTATCAGTTATGTACTGATTGAAGGCACGCAACTTGTCCATGTACTTTCTCTTGGCAAAGAAACGAGTAAGGAACCACTTTGCCTTGATACTTCTCCACTCATCATAGAGCACCTTACCATCCTGCTCAAGGATAGTTTCCTTATTATCCTTTAATAAAGCCTCACGGAGAGATGGCAACTCACAAAGCTTATCCAACTGCTTCTGTGTATTGATGATGATATCCTTTGCCTTCTGCAACTTCTCGACGACATTGTCCTTTGCATAGTTCTCGTCAATGATAAGACCACGCAATTCGCTCTCCGAAGGTTGGCCGACAAGTTTGATAATCGTGTCAAGTTTATTGCCAAGCACCTCTTCCACAGCTCTCATGCCCTCCTTCTTAAGAGTAGCATCAAGACGATCGTTAGATTCAAATCCCTCAAGTGGCAGGGCATCAACAGCCTCATACTTCACCACACAGTCATAGAGTGACAATCCGTCTACCTCCTCCTTCTTATGAAGCGCCTTCATGTACTCTATCAGTTCCTTGCGCTGAGCAAACAACTTCTTAGCAATATCTGCATACTCAGCAGGCGACTTGATATGCGCCACATTAAGAGCCTTGCCAAGCTGTTCGAGTATGTGGCGCTTTGCCACCTTGTTGGAGTGCATCTCAAGGCAGAACGGTTCAAGTCCTATCTTGGCAAGACGGCTCTCAACCACGCTGAGGGCAGCCATCTTCTCTGCCACGAACAACACACGCTTACCTTGGAACAAGGCATTGGCAATAAGGTTCGTAATCGTCTGTGACTTACCAGTTCCAGGAGGACCATAGAGGATGAACGAATGTCCCTTACCACCCTCCAGCACAGCAGACATCTGTGAGGAATCCACAGCCACAGGCAATGCCACATCAGATGGTGGCACGGTACTGTCAAAGTCCTTGAGTTCACGCACCACAGGGTCAGGAGTATAAGTGAGACGGTTCTCCACAAGACTCTCTACAATCTTATTGGAGAGGAGTTCCTTCCTATGGTTATGCACATCATTCCACATAAGGAACTTGCTGAAAGAGAATGTACCAAGCAGGCACTCCTCCTCGACATCCCATCTCTTCTGATCCTTCAGCGCATCACGAAGAAGTGCAAAGACGAGAGGCACATCTATTCCATGCTCATCCTTAGGCAATGGGTCAATGCCATTAATCTTTATGTCAAAATTCTGTCGCAAGAACTCGATGAGAGTGACATTAAGCATAGCCTCCTCATCACGAGCACGGACATAGTAGTTTCCTTTCTTATACACCATCTCCACAGGGAGAAGGATAATAGGAGCATAGCGAGGCGAATCGCTTACCTCTGTCTCATACCATCGGAGAGCGCCAATAGACAGGAATAGAGAGTTAGCACCCGTTTCCTCTATAGCATTACGGGCAGCACGATAGATGTTCTTCAGAACAGTCTTTGTCTCACCCTCTGTCTGGTAGGTATGGAGATTATGATGCTTCATGTCCTCTACGGCAAGATCGCGTAGAGACTCTGCAAGCTTTGACCTTACCAGTTTATCGTCTGTATCGAGTTTGAACTCCACACTTGGCTTTGGAAGGATGCAGAACTCGTCACCGTCCGACAGATGATCCTCTATCTCGCCAACCTCAAAGGAGACAAGCTGAACAGCCCTACGACGTAGAGACAGGTTGAGCAATGAGTTGCGGAGAGAGAAATCCAGCAACTTACGTTCCCAGATATCAAGCTTTGTAAGTTCACGCTTTGACTCGCCTATGTTACTCAAGTCATACCTGTCATGCTCCTTAACCTCAACGACACACTGGTCATGCTCCACGCCTTCATTGACAATAACCCACTTGCCTTTATCCTCAACACGACCCGGCAATGGGAAGATTCTCTCAAGACGGCAACGACGTATGTCTATAAACATTTGGAACTTGCCAGATGCAAGATTCTTCTCACCCACCTGAATGGCAGAATCGAACGATGCCTTCTCATTGGTAGAGACGGTACACTCAAGCACCATCATCTCATCGATGCCACGCGAACACTTCTTCTCAAGGAAGGAAGCATCATCGCAGATGCTGTAAGGATAGCTGTCGTCTACAAGCCATGCCGCCAAATAAGCATGTCCTTCCTGGAACACAATACCGGAATTGATTCCCACACTTTCAAGGACAGATGCAAACAGATTGGTCATCTCCAAACAGTTTGCCAACTTGCCATCAATAACCTTTTCTGGCAATGTGACTCTCTGACCTACTTCCTCAAAACCAGCAGGAAGAGTACGATACACAATACCAATCTCGTGTATTGCAGCAAAAATAGCACCTACCTGAGCACGCACATCATTAGTGTTGCCCGACTGATACCCTACAAATGACGAAGATCCAGTCATCTCCTTCAGTATCTGCGCAGCCCTTGTCACTATGCCACTAATGCAAGGGCTATTAGGAGTGACAAACGAAGCTATTGTCTGTGGCAAGATGGTACTACCAAGCCATTGGTCATACGCCATGAGGTCAATGTCATAATCCTTTTCAAAGAGACATTCATCACCCGACTTGGCAGTCAACTTGAACGATGTCGCTGTACGTTCATTCAGCGCAACAAGTTTCTCGACATCAGGTACGATGTCAAGCTGTGTCACTCTCACCGATTCGTGAGCAGGAACACAGGCAATGACAGGAGCTGAGCACTCCCTCATCATCTCGCCGCTACAAGTCAGCAACAAGTTGTATATTGGTTCGTCCGAGCCATTGGTTACCTCCAATGACTGGCACACAGGAATTCTGTTATGAATAAGTGAATAATTGGCCGCTTTCAGGTACTCGATCTTTATGCTAATTTTGCTCATACTACTCTTTTTCTTTTTGTGCCGTTATGGTTATTGACTCAAGCATCTTTCTGCGAAACTTGAGATGTTGATTAACTTTAAGGAGTAAATGGAGTTAAAAGAAGTTATCGCTTCTTCGTCGCTTAGGGAGTTAAAAGACGATACTCTTGGATGAAATTCGTTATTAACTGTTAATTGTTAACTGTTAACTGAACATTCGTCTTTTTACTTCTTTTCACTTCTCTTAACTCCCTTTAACTCCTTCCAAGTGAAGCTTGCGCTTTCGCAGAAAGAATTACCAAATGCAAAAATACATAATAATTCTAATATCCAAACGAGAAAAGGGAAATAATTTCATCCGACACAGAGGGAAATGTGGATTTGCAAATACAATTAGGGTGTCCAGTTAATCGTGCTTGCGGTAAAGTTTTTTTTGGAACAACCAACTGAACACCCTAACAATTAATAATTAACGTGAACTCGATGAATTTAATCGCGCATGGCGCGGACGAAGAAAAAACATATAAAAACCTTTAAAAACATATAAAAACCTATAGTATTTTTTATCCTGCAGCGGAATAAAGATTGTTTTTAAGGGTTTTTATCTGTTTTTAAAGGTTTTTTTTCGTCCGCGCTTGCGCGATAATTTTCGTCGAACTCAGGTTAAGTAATCAAAATAATTATGATCACTTACTTATGATCACTTACTTACAAAAAAAATGGCTGACCAAAGTACGAACTCTGATCAGCCATTGCAATTTGTTGTCGGATTAACCTGTTAACCCTTTAACCTTTTAACCTTTTAACCCTTTAACCTCTTACATCCTTAAAATCGCCATGTCACGTTCATCATACCATAAGATAGGATATTTCTACCTATATGAGTCATGTCATAACGACCAGCAGACATTGTAGTTACAACAGGAACACTTAAATTATTAAAGAGATCATGCCCTGTGAACTGGACAAGCAATCTGTTTTTTACGAAACGCTTTGTCAGACGTGCATTCAACACGAACGCATTCCTGTTATCCTGTTCTTTAACGTAACCTCGTGTTGAACGCATAAAACAATCAGTTCCGAACTGAATACCGAATGGCAATTCTACGTTCGCTGCCAAACCATAATCAAAGTCATAGATGTCTGTATCATCATTTACAAGTGTTCGTTCTATACCAATATAGTTCAAAGTACCTACAGCGCTAAGTTCAAAAGAAGAACTTGGTTGGAAGACAAGTCTGAGGGCCTCAGTCACAGTTTTATTATAGTCATTGTATTCATACTCAACACTTTTCCGCTTAACAGCAGTAACGGTATTCTTCAAGCGAAGAACATCCGTAGAGGCAAGAGGAACATCCACATCCACATTAAACCTTAATGCATAGCTTCCACTCTTCTGCGCATAGCGTGTTTCACCCAAATAGGAACCAGGATAATAATAATAGTAAGAACAAATTCGATTATCATACCTCATGTAATCAATATAGGCGTTTGCGAATGTACGGTTAAAACGCTTTTTCCCATACATGTGTAAACTGTATGTCAATTGGTTCTTAAACCCATCTTTTTTTCCTATTGTGCCAAGAGATACCTCGTCAGAGCTAAAGTTAGCATAAAGATAATACTCCATTGCCTTCTTATTGTTCTTATAGAGATAACAAACAAAAGGCGAGAAGTCTGTCTGTATGTCATCGTAAGAAGACACTTCCTTGTCCTGCATAGGAACTTCCGTAGTGCGTTTAAGCGTCTCGTTTATAACAGGCATTTCTATTCCCACCTTGAATAGGACATCACCACCTGTCTGCTGATTGTAATTATTATAAGAATAAGTTAATGACAGATTATGAGTCATAGCATTTCTCTTTGTACAATCTTTTTCGCGAAAAACAATGCCCTCAGTATATTCAAGCGGATACAAATAGAGATTATTCAAATCATCATATCTACTATAACTTAAAGAATAATAGCTATCGTTATAATCGTAAGAGCTAAAATCAAGATTATCTCCAACCATAATTATATTCTTCTTGCTGTCGTCAAGAGCAAAAGACAGGTCAAGACCAACATGCCCATAATTTGTATAGATATCATAAGGGGAATAACTTCTGTCTCCACGACCAAGGGCATACTTGTAATAATAATGCCTGTCGTTACTTTGATTATTATAAAAATATCCAAAAGACAAGGAAATGTCAATCTTATCGTTGTTTATAGGAGACGCCATGGCATATCCTGATACAGAAACACTATTCCTTTTTCTTTTATACTTATACAGATTTAGAGATGCGTTATCAGAGTAAAGTGAATCCTGGATGAAAGGAGAAATGAAACCGATAGTTTTGTAACTGAACTCTCTATTCTCGCTTCTATCTATGTTCTTATTCAGACCAAGTGATGCACTAACATACACATTTGGGTTCTGAAGCAAACCAAGCACTTCATCATTCTTGCTATACTTGAACTCATGTGTTGTACTAAGCGAATGAACATAGGTACCTGCCTTGTCTAAAGAGAGAGCGGTGTCAAACGGACTATAATCGCTAAAACTTGAAGTCAGGGCATGTTCTTGTTCTGCACCTTCAGCATAGCCTACCGAAAGGCTTCCCTGATAACGACTGTCCTTGTTTATCTGGTACAATCCATTCATCTCTACATTGGCACGAGAAGTAGGGATGCAAGTCGTGAAGTCTGGAGAATCATAAGAAGAACCGCAACCAAAAGACTTATTTCCATCAGCAGTAACCAGTATTCGTGACTTTTCGCCTGAACGCAATCCCAAAGCCCTTCCCTCATAAGGGTTGACCTTCTTGTCATCTATATCGTCAACGAAAGAGACACCGACGCCACCTTCAAGTTCACCTGTCCATACGTTCTGATGTGACTTCTTCAACTGGACATTCATGACTGTCTCCTTAACCACACTTCTGCCCTGCGTTGTTCCTCTCACACTCTCTGGCACACGCTCATAGACCTGTGCTGATGCAACCATATAGGCAGGAATCTTTCCAAGAGCAGCGTCATAAAACACTTCCTTGCCATCAACCAAGATACAGGACACAGTCTTACCATTTACCGAGAAGTAGCCATTACCATCAAAGGATACGCCAGGAAACTTGCCTATCATATCAAGGATAGTAGCATCTTCCCTAATGCTGAAAGAACTAAGATTATACACGAGTGTGTCGCCTTTCATGAAAAACTGATTACCTGTACGAGCAGCAGCACTTTCTTGAACGTCGTTTTTCAGGATTGGTGACTGGGACGCATAAGAGTAAGTAGAACTCAATCCGAATGCTACTAAAAGCATTAGGCATGCAAATTTTCGTTTCATAATTATTTGAAAGTTGTCTATAATGGCATGCTCTATAATTTCGACTAATAGAACGAGCCTAATGTTAAGGACTTATTAAATACAGCGCAAATGTACACATATTTTCCCGAACGGGAAGCATATTTCGTGTCATTTCTACAAATGTTACCAGAAAATACCAAGGCATTCCCTAAACAAAGGATTCTATATCATAACTCAAATGCCTTAGAACTATTTTTCTGAATCCAAGAAAAAACGGGCAATAAATTCAGCGGGGGTAACCACTTCTGGTAGTTTCGGATAATGCTTCAGATTACCAGTAACCAAGAATGAATCCTCTCGCGAAAGAGATATCTCAAGAAACACTCTGTCATCTTCATCTGGCATGGATTCTGCAAATGGTGTCCTTTCCTCATGAATGCCATACCTTTTGATAAAATCCAACAGTTCATCGATGTCTTTTGGAGGAAACTTGAATTTCTTTCGAGAGAGAACGTCTTCATACTCAGCCATAATCTCGTCGTTGTACAAAGCTATAATTTCTCCATTAAACAGAAGATTGAATATACGTTGTGTGGGAGACTATTCATTATGAGTAAGAAGAGCAGAAACCCATACATTGGTGTCAATTACGGCATAAATCATTTTGTTAACCTTGCTTTGCGTTCTTCCCTTGCGAGACGAATCTCTTCATTGATTTCATCAAGAGTTATCTCAGGTTCATCGAGATTTATTGACTGGCGTGCATGTTGAAATGCGTTCATTGCTCTTATCGCAGGTGTATCCTCCGTTGTTGAGATTGTGAACGGAATGCTCTGAGTGCGCACTACGGCATTCACAAACACATTTATGGCAGTATTAGCACTCATTCCAAATGTTGCACATAATTCGTCAAAGCGACTCTTCATCTGCGAGTCAAGACGTACTGTCATTGCTGATTGTGGCATAATTCTATATATTTACGGTGTCACATTGATGTCTTTATGACTGTAAAACTAATCATTTTTCACAAAAACACACGCAAAGTATGGATAAAAAAATGAGCAAATGCCCAAAAACATACTTTTATCGGATGGGAGTGTGGTAAATAATGCAAACTCCACTTCAATAAAACAAGGTAATCTGCTTAAGTTGGCGAGTCAGCACTAATGGCATCCCTGTCTCCTCCTTATAGGAACAGATAACAGATAAACAGTTATTGAAAACGAAAAGGGATCTGCATTTTACAGACCCCCTTTGTTGTTAAAAAATTCTTTCTCCGCTATCGCTATGAAAGCGTATCCGTTGTCGCCGAGCGATCAGTTTATCAGTTATCAGTTTTTGATTCAATTACAGCTTCAACCCCAACTCAAAATCCTTCAAGTATGCTGATGGGATTGTGGCACGGATGAGAGAGATATTCTGGTATTTACCTTGCACAAAGCCATGATACTTGGAAAGGTGTTCAACGAATGGATTGCAGTTGACTCTGTAGATAGTAGAACCCGTTCCTGCGGTGAATTTGAGGGTGCCAAGATGAGGAATATTGCGACGATTAAAATGGATTCGTCCTTCGCTTCCCCATGCACCAGAATCTTCGTTTTTCCCCCATGTGATAGCAGTTGAACCGTCTGATTTTGCCAGATAACCAAGAAGTTGGTAGTATTCGTTCGGAGAGGAGAAACGAACCTGTCCGTTACGACCGAAATAAGATTTGTACATTGTGATTATACGATTTTGAGTTTAGCATTGAATTGACCTACGAGTGTGCCGACTGGCTGAATACCGCTACAATCATCCTCAGAGAATTCGTATGGTTCATAGTCGTTGTTCCTTGGCATAAGCTTGATTGACTCTATGCGCTCACGTCCGATTTCCTCGTCATACACCTTTGTGCGAATGTACTCCTTGATAGTGTAACCGCCACCTGTATCAGGATCCTCATTCGGAATTTCAAACAGCATCGTATCAGTATTGTGGAAACCACTATTCTTGTGCCGGAATACACAATACTCGCCATCGTGAATAGCAGGCAACATTGAATTGCCAACGGCTTTCACCACGAAACAATCCTCACCAACAGGAATGCTTGGGTCAATCTCCTTGACATCAATCCAACCAATTATCTCTGTCGTTTCATTATGCAGGAACTTGCCACATGCAGCACGCAAAGAATACAAAGGCAGGAAACGAGAGTATTCTTCCGATGGCTCAACTTCGGTGTAAATACGAACCGTGGCGTGCATACCAAGATTATAGTATTCATGGATAAAGCGACGAATCTTGTCAAACGTTGCCGTTTCGTTCAACTCGTCTGTGTCAGTACCCGTATTCACCACATAGACAAACGATTTCTTGGAGTAGAATGACTCGCCATTCTCTTCAATGTAATTCTCTACAGTACGCGACTTCGCCATCAGACAAACCAATTGATACTCTTTGTCAACAAGTTGGAAATTGCTGCGAGGATGGGCTTTCTGACGATGCTGACTACTGGTAAGCATGATGAGATTCTCAAAGTACGAAGCAAGTTCTGGAAATTGTGACTTCGGGAAAATATGATGCACTTCGGTTGCAATACCAGATGCCAATTCGTCATTGACTTCGCTGACCTCTCCTTGGCGTTGGCGAACCTTGCGAATGGCTTTGTTGACTTGATAATCAATGTAGAAGTTCTGATTCATTTCCTCAATCTCAGCCTTCACAGCTTGCTCACGAGTCAACGACTTTTTCTTCTTGTCCTTATCACGCCAATTTACCCGATTGTACATCAAATCGTACCAATCAAGCAACTTGCCGTGACTGCCAGGAAGCATATTGCTGTAAGCATAAAGATTGAACACCTTATGGAAGATTCGGTCAACATCTGTTTTAGAGTGCGAAGGCGTATTGGCAGAAATGAATCGATGATACTTCTCATAGATCGTGGCTTTCGCAGCACGAGGATTTGCCTCGCATGTTGCCTTGTATTCCTCAAAGAATCGGGTAATTCCACTTGCGTCAGCCACTCTCATGAAGAACTTGAGCATAAAGTTGTAGGCATTGCGTTCTTTCGTAGCAATGTATTCCAACATCGTTTCATCGTTCACGCAGAAATCAAGTTGCTTGCCAACGTAAGTCACCTGTAGCACATGGGCATACGCAAGCAATTTCAGCGGTTGGCACAGCACCTTATTATATTCGTTGCGTGCGCTTGGGTCAGAAGGCGAAGGCTTGCCGAAAATCACTCTGCAGTTGTCTATGAAATAACGCTCTTCCCAAAGGTCGTTCACAGAGAAATGCTTTGTGGCGCACGAAGTGCTGATGATGCAATCTGCAATAAAGCACACGATGTCAGGTGTACACTTCTGGTCAACGTAACGCGCGTCATGGTTCTGACGAATATCGAAGCCGTCATACTTGTTCAGGAAACTATCAATATCTACCACCATATCTTATTTTTGTTTAAGTTTACCAAAGAAGAAAACTGAATTATTGTCGATGTTCATTGAGCGAGTTGCCTTATTGCGAGCAATGGCGTAAAATTGCCGATACTCATCTGTTGCATAATAGGCAAGGTCAGCTTCGGTCACGCTCTCATTCTCGTCAATGAGTGTGAGAATTGCCACAGAGCCGTCCGCAATACAATTCTTAGGGAGGAAACATGCACGAGGATTGTATGTCAGGTTAGGCAGAAGCACGCAATTCGGCTGATTCAGGTATTTGCTTACGTCATAAGCCGATGCATCATCCATGAAGCAATCGTACCCCTCGATGTCCTCAATACAGTTGCTCCCGATATTCCTTGATTTCAACACACGAATGCTGCCAGCATCCTTTGTTACAGTCTTTGTAATAGCTCTGTCGCGATATGCCTTGAAAATTCCAAACTGCATCTTTTCTGCCACAAGGTCGAATGCTTCGTTTCTGTAAATCAGCCAATATGGATATGTTCTATCAGTGATGTACGATTGCGCACTTGTCGTAATCTTCTCAGAAATGTATGACTCAACAATCGTATTGGCTGGTTTTTTATCGGTACGCAATAAGAAGTTGATTGTTTCTATCTTCACCCCCTTAAACCCTTTCTCTCCAAAGTCAATGATGCGTTCCATTCTGTATCGCTCCATAAAAGCACGAGTAAGGTTAAACTCAGGTGCATTGATAAGGCTCTTCGGTACAATCAGCGAAACGAATCGTCCGAGACGAATGCATTTCTCTATGAAGAACGAGAAGATGTTGTTCGTTTCCTTATTCGCCATATCTTCCTTATACTTTGCTAGCAAATCCTTCTCGCCAGTTATCTTCATGTAGGGAGGATTTCCTATCACGACATCATACTTACAATCAGTGAAATCATGCAAAAGGAAATCATCGTTGATAAAATTGATGTGGATGTTTTCAGGAATTGTGAGTTTGTCAAGGAGGGCTCTAAGTGTAGCAATGCTGTTGGGATTAATGTCCACAACATCGATAGTTACGCTTTTTGCATTCTCATACTTTCTGATAAGCGTCG
>JAZUHP010000071.1:0-12557 GCA_045641785.1 Bacteroidaceae bacterium | reverse complement strand
AAAAACCGATAAAAACAAATAAAAACATACTTTATTCTGTGCATAATAAAAAACACTATAGGTTTTTATATGTTTTTCAAGGTTTTTATATGTTTTTTTTCGTCCGCCGACTCGGCGATAAGTTTTCGTCGAACTCAGGTTAATTTAATACTCACAAAAAAGAGGCACCCTGACTTCACAGTTGGGGTGCCTCGGCATTTACAAACTTTAAATGATTATTATAATGATTTCACGAATCTAAGTAAATTCGGTGTTACCCGATAAATCCTGACTTACCTACAAACATTAGCAATGTGTAACCAAGTACAAGACCTACAATACCCATAATGATACCTACTCGCATCATGTACTTCTGCTCAATGAGACCTGTAGCGTGAGCAAGAGCATTTGGAGGTGTAGATATTGGGAGAATCATAGCAAGTGATGATCCAAGTGCCACACCGATTAGCAATGTGCTTACTCCACCGAATGGTGCAAGAGTAGTTGCAGCAGACATTCCTGCAAGTGCAAGAATTGGGATGAGGAGGTTTGCTGTAGCAGTATGACTGATAAAGTTAGCCATAGCGTAGCAGAGGACACCAGAACCAATGATCATGAGTACAGGACTCCAAGTAGCAAATGGTATTGTTGCGATAAGGTGTTCTGCAAGACCTGTGTCCTGAAGAGCAACACCAAGGGCAAAACCACCAGCGACCATCCAAAGTACAGACCAGTTGATTTCCTCAAGATCTGTACGTGTAATCACGCCACACATACAGAACACTCCTACAGGAAGCATAGCGACAACATTTGAGTTAACGCCTGTCAACTTATCAAACATCCATAGAAGGATTGTTATTGCGAAAGTAACATACACAACGATAGAGCGCCAATCCTTCTTTGCCTCACCCTCAATCTCAAGAACAATAGTCTTCTGCTTGAATGGGAAGAGAGTCTTAAGCAAGAACCAAGATATCAATAGAAGCACGATAGCGAGAGGGAACATGAACTCCATCCACTGACCGAAACCTATATTCATATTAAGTCCCTCTGGGTCATTAAGGAACTTAAGAGCGATTGCATTTGGAGGTGTACCAATAGGTGTACCAATACCACCTATATTAGCACCGATAGGAATAGCAAGTGCAAGTCCAATCTTACCTTTACCATCTGCAGGGAGAGTCTTGAGTACAGGTGCAAGGAATGTAAGCATCATCGCTGCTGTGGCTGTATTTGAGAGGAACATAGAGAAGAAACCTGTAACAAGGATGAATCCAAGAAGCACATTCTCCGATTTTGTTCCAAATGGTTTAAGCATTACCTTGGCAAGCATCGTGTCAAGTCCTGTCTTTGTTGCTGCAATAGCAAGGATAAATCCACCGATAAAGAGCATGATGATAGGGTCAGCAAAACATGCCATGATTCTCTTGTAAGAAATCAATGTTCCCATCTGTTCAGGCTCATAATCAACAAGCCAAGCAAGGGAGCTATCACTACATGCAAATAGAAGTATGACGATAATCGCAACAGACGTTGTCCACGAAGGAATAGCCTCCATTATCCACATAAGAGTTGCAAAACAGAACACTGAAACAACTCTTTGTTCCACTACAGTCATTCCCTCGATGCCAAACACGCTTGATGGAAGGTTCCACAAGATAAGTCCAATAAGCGTAGCAATAGTAAGTTTAATAGAACGCGTATTTCTCTTCAGAGAGCGCAGTTCCATCTTTTTCTTGTGGTGTTCTTCCACAAGTTCATTTCCCTTAAAGATCTTAAACATAATTTTATTTTACTATTTTACAATTGACAATTTCACTAATGACGATTTGACATTTGACTTGAGACACTTGGCCATTTTCTATTGACTATTTTACAATTAACTTTGAACAATGATATGGTTGTACCTGCAATTGTCAAATTATGCATTGTCAAATAGTCAAATGACCTAATTGCCAAATTGTACATTGTCAAATAGTCAAATTGTGTTACAATGGCATATTACCGTGCTTCTTTGGTGGGTTGCTCTGGTTCTTGTTACGAGTCATCTCGAGTGCCTGGATGATACGGATACGAGTATCCTTTGGCTCGATGATCTCATCAATATAACCAAGTTGAGCAGCAGGAAGCGGATTAGCGAACTTCTCACGGTATTCCTCAATCTTCTGAGCACGCTCCTCTGGAGTAGCCTTACGGTAGAGGATGTTGCAAGCACCTTCTGCACCCATAACTGCGATTTCTGCTGTTGGGTATGCAAGGTTGACATCAGCACCGATACACTTGCTGTTCATCACGATGTAAGCACCACCGTATGCCTTGCGAGTGATGAGGGTGATCTTTGGAACTGTTGCCTCTGCAAATGCATAGACAATCTTTGCTCCATGACGGATGATACCATTATGCTCCTGCTGTACACCAGGAAGGAATCCTGGCACATCCTCAAGTGCTACGAGAGGGATGTTGAAGCAGTCACAGAAACGGATGAAGCGTGCAGCCTTGTCACTTGCATCAATATCAAGAGCACCTGCAAGGAAGTTTGGTTGGTTTGCCACGAAACCTACTGTACGACCTGCCATACGACCGAAACCAACCACGATGTTCTTTGCAAACTCTGGCTGAACCTCGAAGAAGTACTGCTGGTCACAGATTGGTTCAATGATGTTACGGATATCGTATGGAACATTTGGATCAGTTGGGACAACGCCGTCAAGCTCATGACAAACACGAGTAACCTCGTCTGTCACAGGGTGAACAGGTGCGTCCTCCATATTATTAGAAGGTATGAAACCTATAAGTTCACGGATAGTCATGAGTGTCTCCTCGTCATCCTTGCAGATGAAGTGGCTTACACCACTTACCGAGTTGTGAGTCATTGCACCACCAAGAGTTTCCTTGTCCACATCCTCATTGGTAACAGCCTTAACCACATTAGGACCTGTCACGAACATCTGACTCTGCTCCTTAACCATAAGGATGAAGTCAGTAAGTGCAGGAGAGTAGCATGAACCGCCGGCACAAGGACCGAGGATTGCGCTGATCTGTGGTATGACACCACTTGCCATCACATTACGACGGAAGATATGAGCGAAACCTGTAAGTGACTCAACACCTTCCTGAATACGAGCGCCACCAGAGTCATTAAGTCCAATGATAGGAGCGCCATTCTTGAGTGCAAGGTCCTGAACCTTAGCAATCTTCTGAGCATTTGCAGCAGATAGCGATCCGCCAAGTACACTAAAGTCGAAAGCATAGACAAACACGATGCGTCCATCAATCTTTCCATATCCTGAGATGACACCGTCACCCTCGAAACGCTTATTCTCCATTCCGAAGTCATTGCAACGGTGCATCACATGCTTATCCATCTCCACGAATGTACCACGGTCGAGGAGTGTTTCTATTCTTTCTCTTGCAGTAAGTTTATTAGCCATTGTTAAGTAAGTAATCAAAATTATTAAAGTCTTAGTAAGTGATTTTCATAATATCTGCACTCTCTTTGTCGTATCTTTCCGATTCCTTTTCAGTCATGATGCCCGCATCACTCCATCAAATGAACACGAAAATCTACTTCCAAATAGAGCACATCCATTATAAAAATAATTATGCTCACTTACTTAACCTCCAATTTAATTAATGTTTGTTCAACACGTACACTATCACCCTCGGCAACAAGTACATCCTTGACCTTGCAGTCAGCACTAACCTTATAGTTTGACTGCATCTTCATTGCCTCCATAGTAAGAACTGTGTCGCCAGCCTTTAGTTCATCACCTGGCTTTACATAGATCTTCACAATCTTACATGGCATAGGAGCTGCGATGACATCTGCCTGAGCGCTGTCCTGCGCACCACCCTTACGCATCCTCATGTACTTTGCTTGAGAGTCAAGCATATCAATCTGATAGGTAGAATAATTAAGGTTCACCTGGTAGTGCTTACCCACGTTATTCTTCACCATCTCAGCATTATAGGAGTTCCCATCATATATAAGCGAGCAAGTGCCATTCTGCAGCATAGCCACATCAACATCATACACCTTACCGTCTATGTCTATCTTTACGTTGTTACCTTCCTTATTAAGTAGAGTAACCTCGCATATTTTATTTCCAACCTGTATTTCCACTTCTAAAAAAATTAAAATTAAAAGTCAAAGTGTAATCTCAAGATAAGAGCAGAACATGAAGAGAGTATTGCAGGTATTACCACATCATGAGTAACCTTCATTCTTCATTCTACATTCTTCATTTTACACTCTCAGTACACCCTTTTGAAGTCCGAATGCTCTCCAGCGGTTGATTGCGGAACCATCAGCAGGAGGATTTGGAGTGTTCTCCTCAAGATTCATCAGATAGTCAATATAAGCGGCAATAACAGCCATTGGTTCACTATCATTCTTGAATCCTGGACGTGGACGCAAGCGATCCTGATTACGTTCAATAAAGTAAGTGTTGTAGTTACCATTCTTGAAATCAGGAACATCAATGATACGACGCAAGTAACGGATGTTTGTAGTGAGACCTGTAATCTTATACTCATAGAGTACACGACGCATACGTTCAATAGCATACTCACGAGTTGTTGCCCAAACGATGAGTTTTCCAATCATTGGGTCATAATGTACAGGAATTTCATAGCCCTCATACACATAAGAGTCGATACGTGTACCAATTCCGTGTGGCTCAGTCAACTGCTTGATGACACCAGGAGAAGGCATAAAGTTATTCTCTGTATCCTCAGCACAGATACGGCACTCGATAGCATGGCCACGCTGCATGATGTCTTCCTGCTTACGAGACAATGGCTGTCCGTCAGCTATACGAATCTGCTCCTTCACGAGATCCATACCCACTACCTCTTCTGTTATTGGGTGCTCAACCTGGAGACGAGTGTTCATCTCAAGGAAATAAAAATTATGATGCTTGTCTACGAGGAACTCGATGGTTCCTGCTCCAACATATCCGACAGCCTTTGCTGCTGCAACAGCCTTACGTCCCATCTCCTCACGCAGTTCCTGGTCAATGAATGGTGAAGGACTCTCCTCCACAACCTTCTGGTGACGACGCTGCACAGAACATTCACGATCATAAAGGTGAATGACATTGCCATGCTTGTCACCAAGAATCTGGAACTCGATGTGATGTGGTTCTTCCACGAACTTCTCGATGTAAACAGTATCATCGCCAAAGCCAGCCATTGCCTCGCTCTTGGCAGCGTTATACATCTCAATTACATCTTCTTCACGTTCAATAAGACGCATACCTTTACCGCCACCACCTTGTGATGCCTTAAGCATTACAGGGAAACCAATCTGACGGCATACCTCAACTGCTTCCTCGCCTGAGTTAAGCTGTTCCTGAGTACCAGGCACAACTGGCACACCTGCCTCAATCATCTTAACACGGGCACTGATCTTATCTCCCATGTCCTCCATTGTTTCTGGACGTGGACCGATAAAGATGAAACCTTCCGCTTCGCAACGACGAGCGAACTCTGCATTTTCACTAAGAAAACCATAACCAGGGTGAATAGCATCGACCTTGTGTTTCTTGGCTGCCTCAATAATATGATCAATATTGAGGTAGCTGTCACTACTTGCTACTCCACCAATGCACTCTGCTTCATTCGCAAAGAGCACATGACGAGACAGACGGTCAGCAGTACTATAGACGGCAACAGAACGTATGCCCATCTCATAGCAACTACGCATAACACGTATTGCAATCTCGCCACGATTAGCTACTAAAATTTTTCTAATCATGTTATATTTATGTCAGATTCCGTTGTCCGTACTCCCGCAGACAATTCACATCAAAGGCATTGGCAGGTCTTCTGACTTCATCCTTGACGACGCAACCTTCCCAACCATCATATTTAGGTCAGTGGCTCCTAAACAAACGCCGCCCTAGAATAAGGACTCACAGCATCGGGTAATGTCGCAGAATCTCACTGCGTTCCCATCTTAGCTCCTCTTGCCGCTCTTTTTCTTCACGGCGGGAGAACCAAATGCGGGACAAAAGTAGCACTTTATACGGAAACAGACAAACATTTTAAGAAAATAATTAAAGAATTTCTTATCTTTGAAAAATTATCCTCATATTTGCAGAAAGTTAGAAACAATGAAAACAATTCTTATCACTGGAGGACAACGCTCAGGTAAGAGTGAGGAAGCAGAGCGAATGGCTCTTTCCCTCTCTGCCAACCCTGTATACATGGCAACATCACGTATCTGGGACGAGGATTTTCGCCACCGTGTGGAACTTCACAAGCAACGCAGAGGACCTCAATGGACTAATATAGAAGAGGAGAAATGGCTCAGTCACCATGATATCGGAGGACGTGTAGTACTGATTGACTGTGTAACATTATGGGCAACAAACTTTCTCTTCGACTATTCTCAAGACATTGAGCATGACGCTACAGCTGTTGAAAACGTACTTGCCCAGATGAAGGATGAGTTTGACAAGTTCACATCACAGGATGCAACATTCATCTTCGTTACCAACGAGATAGGACTTGGAGGAGTAAGTGACAATGCATTACAGCGCAAGTTTTCCGACCTGCAAGGCTGGATGAATCAGCACATTGCCTCAAAGGCAGACGAGGTATACCTAATGGTTAGCGGAATACGGGTGAGAATAAAATAGCATATTGCTCTTCACATTAAATATGAATCAAGAAATATGAATTACAAATTACTAACACCATTAATAATAGCCTTCTGCATCACACAGGCAAAGGCTTTAGCAACTATCTGCGAACCTAATCCAACCATCATAGGAACAGCTGCCGTTGCTACTGACTCTATTGAAGGCACATGGCACTTTGATAATGCAGAACTTGTATACAAGAACAAGGAGATGGAGAAGTCTTTAGATTCATCTGCTCCTGTTGTGAAAGGCAAGACGTATCTTCAGAAGGGACTCACAAAGGCAGGGTTCTCAAAAGAAACAACCTCTATAACAATAACAAGCGACGGAGCGTTCTCTATGACCATTGGGCAAAAGACATTCAATGCCACATACACCATAGAGGGCAGCAACATTATAATAAAAGGTGCAAAAAAGTCATTGACAACGAATGTACGCATCGAGCAAGGTAAACTCCAGCTGGCACTCTCTGCCAGTCAAGTTCTTGCACTCGTTCAAGCAGCATCTGCTGTTCAGGCAACGACAAACCTTTCCACCGTTGTAGGACTTATCAACAGCATGGACGGCGTGTATGTCGGTTTAGTATTCACAAAGTAGAATTTTCAACTTAACAAAAACTATAAATTATCATGGAACAAGTTTTCTCGTACATTATCGGTCTTGGAGCTGCTGTGATGATGCCTATCATCTTCACCATCCTCGGCGTATGTATCGGTATTAAATTTTCAAAAGCGCTTAAGAGTGGACTCTATGTAGGAGTCGGATTCGTAGGACTTGGAGTCATCACAGGATTGCTCACAAGCAGTCTTGGCCCTGCTCTTAATAAAGTGGTAGAGATCTATGGTCTTGAACTGAACGTGTTCGACATGGGTTGGCCAGCAGCAGCATCTGTTGCGTACAACACTACCGTTGGAGCTTTCATCATTCCTGTATGCCTTGGCATCAACCTTGTACTCATTCTATTAGGTTGCACACGTACAGTAAACATTGACCTCTGGAACTACTGGCACTTTGCCTTCATCGGCGCAGTAACTTACTTCCTCGCACAAGGACTTGGATGGGAGATGCCTGTAGTATGGGGATTCTTTGCAGCAATCATCTGCTACATCATCACACTTGTGCTGGCTGACCGTACAGCAAAGAAGTTCCAGGAGTTCTATCCAGGCATGGAAGGAATATCTATTCCACAACCATTCTGCCAGGGATTCACTCCTTTCGCCATTGCCATTGGAGCAGCTCTTGACAAGATTCCAGGATTCGACAAGCTCAACATCGATGCTGAGGGCATGAAGAAGAAGTTCGGTCTCTTCGGAGAACCTCTTTTCCTTGGTATCATCATCGGTATCGTGATTGGCATCCTCGCTGCTGCAAGTCCTGCAGAATGGGCGCACAACTTCGGAACAATACTTTACGATGGTACACCAGGCATTCTTGGACTTGGTATCAAGATGGGTGCTGTAATGGAACTTATCCCACGTATCACAGGATTGTTCATTGAAGGTCTCAAGCCAATATCAGAAGCGACACGCGAACTTATCGCAAAGAAGTTTGGTGACAAGAAGGAGTTCTACATCGGAATGTCTCCTGCCCTTGTAATTGGACACCCTACTACACTCATCGTGTCACTTCTCCTTATCCCTGTGACACTTGTACTTGCAGTAGTGCTCCCAGGCAACCAGTTCCTTCCACTTGCATCACTTGCAGGAATGTTCTACGTGTTCGTAATGGTACTCCCTTACACAAAGGGTAACGTGGTAAAGAGTTTCATCGTAGGACTTGTTGTCATTGCCATAGGACTTATCTTCGTAACTCTCATGTCAGCAGATTTCACAAGTGCCGCACAGCAGGTATCAGCTGCTCACCCAGACGATGCAGCAGTGAAGGTACCAGAAGGATTCAGCGCAGGTTCACTTGACTTCGCGTCATCACCTATCGCATTCCTTATCTACGGATGCATGAACTACCTCCGTTATATTGGAGCAGGCATCCTTGCTGCCATTGCAGTTGCAATGCTTATTTGGAACAGAAAAATGATTAACAAATAACAACAATAAATAAAATATGAAGAAATTATTTTTCCTTGTAGCACTCGCTGCTACAACACTAACAGCTAATGCACAGGAAGCTGACCGCGTAGTCGGCAACCAGCATGTTCGTTTCCAGACAGCTTGTCATCCTGAGGATGTAAAGCATTATGATACAAAGACTCTCCGTGAGCGTTTCGTAATGGAGAAGGTTATGGAGGCAGATTCTATCCTACTCACTTATTCTCACTATGACCGTTTCATCTTTGGTGGTGCAATGCCTGTAACAAAGACTCTCAAGCTTGAGAACTTCTTTGAGCTTGGTCTTGATGTAGACAAGACAATCAAGGAGAAGTACTTCCTCTACAACCGTGAGATTGGTATCGTAAACTGTGGTCTTGGAGAGGGATACGTAATCGTTGATGGTAAGGAGTATGCACTCTCACCAAAGGAGGCGCTCTATGTTGGTCGTGGACACTGCGGCAAGGACAAGGATGTGAACAAGAGCGTTGAGTTCCGTTCAAAGGATCCAAAGAACCCAGCAAAGTTCTACCTCAACTCAGCTACAGCTCACCAGCACTATAAGACACAGTGGATCACACTCGATGGTCGCAAGGGTTCACTCAAGGCTGCTGTATGGGGTCCTGTAGGAACAACAGAGGAGGCAAACAACCGTACTGTCTACAAGCTCATCGTTAATGATGTTCTTGAGGAAGGTCCATGTCAGCTCCAGCTTGGTCTTACACAGCTCAACCCAGGTGCTGTATGGAACACTATGCCACCTCACACTCACGGTCGTCGTATCGAGGCTTACTACTACTTCAACCTCCCTGCAGAGCAGACAATCTCTCACGTAATGGGACAGCCACAGGAGAGTCGCAATGTATGGCTCCACAATGAGCAGGCAATCATGTCACCAGAGTGGTCAATGCATGCTGCAGCTGGTACTTACTTCTATACTTTCATCTGGGGTATGGCTGGTGAGAACCTCTACTACAATGACAAGGACAACATTCCTGTTATCGACATCCGATAAGGAATAGTACGACTAAAATAGAATCTCGGTATTAGGACACATCGTTCTTAATACCGAGATTTTTTTATGCAAGAATACAGTTAATGATGACTAATAATAAATTAGTACATTTTGCTTTAGATTGTTGAGATATTTTGTTGCTGTTTCGATGAAGCAATTTATGTTATTGGTTGAGCCATTTCCTGAATCCTTCTCTGACTGAGTCAAGTCCAAATTCTTCAAGTCTTATGTCCTTACGTCGTACCCAGAATGTCTCAGCCACATCGTCATGAGGAGTGATTGTCGTGGTTGATGGTATGAGGATGTGAAAGAATGCATCCGTTGTGTGAACGAGAAAATTACTGAAGTTGTATGTGTTTGGACCTGAGAAAAGATAGGTGAGGGCATTCTCTCCTTGAAGATTAAGAGCCTTGATGTCAACCCCTGTCTCCTCAAGAATCTCACGACAAATAGCGCCTTCTGATGTCTCTCCAGGATCCACAAAACCGCCAATAAGGTCGAGTGTACCCTTGGCAGGTTCGCATCCACGACGACACACAAGGAGTTCACCCTTCTCGTTCTCAATGATTGCGACACATGCTGCCGAAGCATTGAAATAGTATGTGAAACCGCAGTTGCCGCAGCGCTTTGACTTGAAGTCGTTCTCAAGAAACTTGTCTGAGCCGCATGCGGGACAGAATTTGAATTTATCTAAGTAATGCATGTTTGTAATGTTTAACGGTTAATGCTTTGAAGTATCTGGCTTAGAACTCAAAGCTCTTCATTTGGAAGAATCCTCATTCTTCATTATAAGGATTCTATATTAATTAAAAAATGACGGTTATGCACTATTTGCTGTTACAAAAGTAATGCATTCTTTCTATTGTGGCAAATAAAGCCTGTTTTATTTGGCGTATTGACTAAATTAAGTTATCTTTGCTGATATCTAATACAAGTTTACTAACTTATTAAACAAATAAACATGGCACAGAGATTTATTCTAAATGAAGTATCATACTTCGGAGCTGGTGCTCGCAAGGAATTACCAGAAGTACTTAACCGCATGGGTCTTAAGAAGGCTCTCGTTGCAACTGATAAGGGACTCTTGAAGGTTGGAACTGCAAAGATGGTAACTGATGTTCTTGATGAGGCTGGTTTCCCATATGAGATATATAGTGAGATTAAGCCAAACCCAACTGTTACTAATGTACAGCAGGGTGTTGAGGCATTCAAGAAGAGCGGTGCTGACTGCCTTATCGCTATCGGTGGTGGTTCAAGCATGGATACAGCAAAGGGTATCGGTATCGTGAGCAACAACCCTGAGTTTGCTGATGTCGTAAGTCTTGAGGGATGCGCTCCAACAAAGCACAAGTCTGTTCCTATCATCGCACTTCCAACAACAGCTGGTACAGGTGCTGAGGTAACAATCAACTATGTCATCATCGACGAGAAGCGTCAGGCAAAGATGGTATGTGTTGACCCTAACGATATCCCTGCAGTTGCAATCGTTGACCCTGAACTCATGTACACTCTTCCAAAGGGACTTACTGCAGCAACAGGTATGGATGCTCTTACTCACGCTATCGAGGGTTACATCACTAAGGGTGCATGGGTAATGAGTGACATGTACGAGCTTCAGGCTATCAAGATGATTGCAGAGAACCTCCCAATCGCAGTTGAGGAACCAACAAACCCTGTAGGTCGTGAGGGAATGGCTCTTGCTCAGTACATTGCTGCTCAGGCATTCTCTAATGTTGGTCTTGGTCTTGTTCACGGTATGGCTCACCCAATGGGTTCACTCCATGACATTCCACATGGTGTGGCAAATGCACTCCTTCTCCCTACAATCATGGAGTTCAATATGCCTAAGTGTATTGAGAAGTATGGCGTTATCGCAAAGACAATGGGTGTTGACACTACTGGCATGACTCCAGAGCAGGCAGCACAGGCAGCAGTAGATGCAGTTAAGGCTCTCAGTATCCGTGTCGGTATTCCACAGCATCTCTCAGACCTTAACATCACAGAGGCTGATATCCCAGCTCTTGCAGAGCAGGCTATCGCTGATGTATGTACTCCAGGTAACCCACGTGATGTTACAGAGGCAGAGATCGTAGAACTCTACAAGAAGGTTCTCTAATCCTTTTGGATTAAGCATCAAATAATTGGCAGGAAAGGTAAGGCTGTCCTTTCCTGCTTTTTTTGTGCAATTCTGAAATTCTCTTATTATCTTCTAATGTTTTAACAGGTTGTTTGATGATTGCATGTGAATTATTGGAAGAGTATGGTGAAATCAACTTCTACAGCATTGAACGGAACAATAGTTTTGGTGGATAAAGAAATAATAGGTAATCTAAACTTTACAAGAGATGAAAAGAAATAGTATATTGGAATCTCGCAGGAAGAAGGTAAGTCCTAAAATTCGTAGCAGAGTGAACCTGTCTTTCCAGATCGTGGATAGAATTCATGGGATTCTTGAAGCAAAGGGGTATCGGCAGAAAGATCTTGCCAATATGCTTGGCAAATCTGAGGCTGAGATAAGTAAATGGATGCGTGGTACACACAATTTCACGATTGATACCATATTAAGTATAGAAGAAGTTCTGGATGCTCGGATTTTGATGGTGTATCCTGAAGCACAAGAACCTTGTATGGCATAGTTTGAATAAGTGTTTAGCTCAACAGGCAACTCCTCATAGCTACAGTTAGTGGCTATGAGGAGTTGCCTGCTTTCTCTCTAATAGGTAGATTATTGGCTCTACAGATTTTGTCCGTGGATAGCCCCACACAAAACTGCTAGCCAAATATCATCGTGCAACGGTACAAGAAGAAAGGTAGGTCACGAACTCCTCGAAGTTCGGATCTAAAGCCTTTCATCTTTGAGTTGAGTGATTC